>NZ_RYYV01000020.1 GCF_003977665.1 Dyella choica
CTATCTTTCCGAAGCGTTGGTCCTAACCTTAAAACGTCAAGCTTTTGAATTGACTCTTAGGTTAGACGCTTGCAATTAATGGACAATCATCCATCTGCCGCAAGACGCCCACACAAGTCACCTGCGCACACTGTCAAAGATCTCAATCACTTGCGAGCTTCTTTTGAAGTTCGCCCCGAAGCATTTCGTCCCGGGTGAGCCGCCCATTCTACATCTCTTCAAGCTTCCGTCAACACCCAAATTCAAAAATGTTTTCGGAGTTTTGAGGGGAACCTTCGCGACGGGCTGTGTCGTCGAAGGGGGTGAAATCATAGCGCCCCTTTACAGTCCTGTGAAGGGGCCTGAGCACGATCGGTGAGAAAATTTGCGCGCGGCAGACGAGACGCAAGCAAAGCCGGGCGAATGTCGCCAGCGGAACGGCAAGGCCGAGCTCCCTAAGGCTCCGGCCGGCCAAGCTGTCCATGCAACGGGAACCGTCAGCGGCAGCTACTTCGCTGCATCCGGCAAACAGGCATGCATCTCGCCGGTCACATCCCCTTGCGCCGGGCCGGCTCCATGCATGGGCACCAAGCCGACGCGGTAGGGGATCAATGTTTCGGGATGCATCTTTTCCAGCGCATCCCAATCGTCTTCGAAGGGAATGAATTGCTGCATGGCCGTGCCTCGGGTGGGGTTTTGCACGAGGACATTGCAGCAGAGGGAAAAGCCAGGGCGCTGGCGAAATCGGGCGATTTGCGGGCAGCGCGCGGCGGAATCAGTCGATCTCGACCATTTCGAAGTCGCTCTTGGTCGCGCCGCAGTCCGGGCACGTCCAAGTATCGGGCACGTCTTCCCAGCGCGTACCGGGGTCGATGCCCTCATCCGGCAGCCCCTCGGCCTCGTCATAGATGAAGCCGCAAACCACGCACATCCATTTGCGCAGGGTGATTTCGGGAGAGATTTGGTTCATGGAGACTCGCAGGATCTGAGTGAATAGCGCATTCTCGCAACTCCTCCGGTTATGCGAAAGCGGTCGAACCGGCCTCTGCAACGCGGGTTCCGGACACGGCGGCATTCCCTGCAAGCCTTGTGCGTGAAATGAGTCGGAACATCCCCAGGCTGGCGGTCCGCGGACATCGCCCGGAAAATGGTGCACTTCGGCCGCGACCCCGGTATCGCGGAAGCCCCCACCTGAATCGAGTCCTTGCCATGACCAACCACGAATTGTTCCAGCGTGCCCTGAAGCTGCTGCCCGGCGGAGTGAATTCCCCGGTGCGCGCCTTCAAGTCCGTCGGTGGAGAGCCTTTTTTCACCGCGCGCGCGGACGGCCCCTATCTTTGGGACGTGGAGGGCAGGCGCTATATCGACTATGTCGGCTCCTGGGGCCCGATGATCGTGGGTCACAACCATCCGAAGGTGCGCGAGGCGGTCGAGCGCGCGGTGCGGGACGGCCTCTCGTTCGGAACCCCCTGCCCGGCCGAGGTCGTAATGGCGCAAACCATTACGCGCCTGGTGCCGTCGGTGGAGATGGTGCGCATGGTCAACTCCGGCACGGAAGCGACCATGTCAGCCATCCGCCTGGCGCGCGGAGCCACCGGCCGCAGCAAGATCGTGAAGTTCGAAGGCTGCTATCACGGCCATGGCGACAGCTTTCTGGTGAAGGCGGGCTCGGGCGCACTGACTTTCGGCGTGCCCACGTCGCCGGGCGTGCCCGCGGCCAATGCCGATCTCACGCTGACCCTGCCCTACAACGACCTGCCGGCTGCCAATGCGCTGTTTGCTGAGCATGGCCGTGAAATAGCCGGCCTGATCATCGAGCCGGTCGCCGGCAACATGAACTGCATTCCGCCCCAGGACGGTTATCTGCAAGCATTGCGCGAGCTTTGCACGCGCCACGGCGCATTGCTGATTTTCGACGAAGTGATGACCGGGTTCCGCGTGGCACTAGGCGGTGCACAAGCGCTTTACAGCATCGAACCCGACCTCACCACCTTCGGCAAGGTCATCGGCGGCGGCATGCCGGTCGGCGCCTACGGCGGGCGTCGCGAGCTGATGGAACAAATTGCGCCAGCCGGCCCGATCTACCAGGCTGGCACCTTGAGCGGCAACCCCGTTGCGATGGCAGCCGGCCTGGCCATGCTGGAACTGGTGCAGGAGCCAGGCTTCTACGACACGCTGGCCGCGCGCACACGCTTACTGACCGACGGCATGCAAGCAGTGGCCGATAGCGAAGGTGTTCCATTCAGCACCAACCGCGTGGGCGGCATGTTCGGACTGTTCTTCACGCACGAGAAAGTAAGCAGCTACGCGCAGGCCACCGCAGCCGACACGACAATGTTCAATCGCTTCTTCCAGGGTATGCTTGAACACGGCGTGTTCCTTGCGCCCAGTGCCTTCGAGGCCGGCTTTCTTTCTTCCGCGCATAGCGAAGACGACATCGCGGCCACGCTGGATATGGCGCGCATCGCCATGCGGATGGCACGGGCTGGCTGATACGCCCGCCCTTGGTCGATCGGCTCGCCCCAGCCTAGCGCGTACGCTGGGATGCCAATCCCAGCATCGCGCGAGTCGCCACATAGCAATGCTGGGTTTCACAACCCAGCCTACGATTGCCCCAGCCTACGCGTTTACCAATGGCCGACATTCGGCATCGATGCCCAAGGTTCACGCGGCGGCAGATGGCCGTCTTGCAGCAGTTCGATCGAGACCAGATCCGGTGAACGCACGAATGCCATGTGGCCATCACGCGGCGGGCGGCTGATGGTGTAGCCCATCGACTGCAGATGCTCGCAGGTCGCATAGATGTCCTCGACCTGGAACGCGAGGTGCCCGAAGTTGCGCGCCGAGCCGTAGTCCTCTTGCGAACCCCAGTTGTAGGTCAGTTCGACTTCCGCTTCGGGATTTTCCGGCGCGCCCAGATACACCAGCGTGTACCTGCCTTGCGGCACGTCCATGCGGCGCACTTCCTTCAGCCCCAGGCCCTCGCAGTAGAAACGCAGCGAGGCATCCAGATCGCGTACTCGAACCATGCTATGCAGGTATTTCATGGTGATAGTCCCTGAGACTACTGATGGGCCACGGATTGCGCTACGAACACATGCAAGGCGTTGCGCAAACGCGACAGGCCGTCGGACAAGTCTTCATCGCTGATGTTCAGCGGTGGCACGAAGCGCAGTACGTCCGGACCTGCCTGCAACATTAGCAATCCATGCGCCGCCGCCACATCGAGTACGTCGCCCGCCTTGCCGCGATAGGCTTGCGCCAGCACCGCTCCCAGCATCAACCCGCGCCCGCGCACTTCGGAAAATACGCCGAGCTCGGCACCGATCGACCTCAACGCTTCCTGCAGCCTGGCGGACTGTCGCTGCACGTTCGCCAGCAATTCCGGCGCAGACAGCTTGCGCAATGCGACGCGCGCGACAGCGGCGGCCATGGGATTGCCGCCGAAAGTCGTGCCGTGCGCTCCGTACTGCATTACCTGCGAGACCTTCGGCCCGGCAAGCATCGCGCCGATCGGGAAACCGCAGCCCAGGGCCTTGGCGAGCGTCACGATGTCCGGCGTCACGCCGTCCTGCACGTGTGCGAACAGCGTTCCGGTGCGGCCCATGCCGCATTGGATTTCATCCAGCACCAACAACGCGCCGTGCGCATCGCATAGCTCTCGCAGACGCTTGAGAAACCCGGGTGCCGCCGGCAGTACACCGCCTTCGCCCTGCACCGGCTCCAGCATGACGGCAGCAACGTCGCCCGCGGCAAAGGCCGCTTCCAGCGCGGCGGCATCATTGAAGTCCAGATAGCGGAAACCGGCGGGTAGCGGCTCGTAGCCTTCCTGGTACTTCGGCTGTGCGGTGGCGGTAACCGTCGCCAGCGTACGGCCGTGGAAAGAGCCGCGGAACGTGATGATCACCCGCTGCTCCGGTCCCCTGCCCTGTGCTGCCGCCCATTTGCGCACCAGCTTGATGGCCGCTTCATTCGCCTCGGCCCCGGAGTTGCACAGAAACACGCGCTCGGCGAAACCGGATGCTTCGACCAATTCCTGCGCCAGATGCAGCGGCGGCTCGGTGTAGAACACGTTGCTGCTGTGCCAGAGCTTCTGCGCCTGAGTCATCAGCGCGGCAACCAGGTCCGGGTCCTGATGCCCCAAGGCATTCACCGCGATACCCGCGCCGAAATCGACATAGTCGCGCTGCTCGGTATCCCACACACGAGCCCCCTTGCCTCGATCGAGCACCAGCTCGCGCGGCTTGTAAACGGGTAACCAATAGCGCTTGCCAAGATCGACGAGGGACGACACCGAAGACTCCTTAATGTTTTAAGTACATGCATGACCCCTAGCTCGGCCGTAGCCGCGCCAGGAGGATGGAAAGGCAAGAAAACGGGGGAAACGGCATCCTAGCAGCAAGCATTTGCCGCCAACATACGCTCGCGTTGTCTACCGCAACGCGAGCTGTATCAGAGCCGTTACACCATCTTCAAATCGCCACGCGGCGCCATTCGTCGCGATCCAGCTTGCACGCCGACTGTAACAGGCGTGCATGTTCCAAGCTTTGTCCGATCCTGCCCATTCACACGCTAAACCTTCATTTTCAAGGGTTTTCTGCAGCTGGCATAGGACTTGCCATCTACCTAGTGACAGAGGAAGGGGACCAGCCCATGGACACACGTCAGCTTGTGCATCATCACATCCAGACCCCGGCGACGCTGGTGCGTACAGGGTTGCTTGGCATGCTCCACGGTCCGGGCTTCGTCGATGTCGCTCGCCTTTGGCAGGGCGCCACGCCTGGTGAAATCGTGGTGACCCGCAACGTGGCGACGTGTCCCGCCAATCGTCCGGTCACCGCACCCGGCTCGGCGCTAAGGGTGAGCGGCTGGCACCGACAACATGCAGAGCTACCGCTTCGCCATCGATGTCTCCGACTCGTCATGGCGGGGCGAAAAGAGTGCGCCGTCGCAAGACGGCAATGAGGGCGGTAACCCGGCGACATGCCGCCGGGCACCATGTGGAAGCCCCCGGCTCGTCCCCTGCGGGCCGGGGGCCTTCCCTTCCCAAGACCTTAAGGGGCTTGCATAGCCGATGCGGCATGAGCATGCCGCCGGACGCACCGACTCATCTTGTCGGTCAAGGAGCCATCCATGTTCCGACGTTCGGCCGTTGCAGGCCGGGATGCCAATCCCAGCATCGCGAGCGTTTCATGCATGGCGATGCCGAGTTTCACAACCCAGCCTGCTCAGTGGGTATCTTCAAGCACCAGCTGATGTTTCTTGCACAACCGGTAGATCGTCACTCGCGACACTTTCAAACGTCGCGCGCATTCGCTGATGTTGAATCGCGATTCGCGCAGGCATGCCAACACTGCATCGCGCTCTGCCGAAGTGCGCATCAATCCCAGGCTGGAATGCCCAGCTTTCGGCGCGACGACGTCTTCCAGATCAAGATCGGCCACGCTGATCTGGGCGCCCTCCGCCACCACTGCCGCACGCTGCACACGATTGAGCAGTTCACGCACGTTGCCCGGCCACGAGAAGTCGCGTAACGCCTTGCGCGCCAGCGCGCTGAACGTACGGGCGTGGCAATCGTGCTGCTTGCGGAAGTTGTCGAGAAAGATCTGCGCCAGTGGCAGCACGTCATCGGCGCGTTCGCGCAGTGCAGGCATGCGCAGGCGCAGCACATTGAGGCGGTAATACAGGTCTTCGCGGAAACGGCCCTGCGCCACCGCCTTTTCGAGATCCACGTGTGTCGCAGCGAGCACACGCACGTCGAGCTTGATCGATTGGGTGGAACCAACGCGCTCCAGGGTACCTTCCTGCAACAGGCGCAGCAGGCTGATTTGCGCATCCGGCGGCAGATCGCCCACTTCGTCCAGGAATACCGTGCCGCCGGCGGCTGCTTCAAAATGCCCGACACGGCGCGCGTTGGCGCCGGTAAAAGCGCCACGCTCGTGGCCAAACAGTTCCGACTGCACCAGATTGGCCGGCAATGCGCCGCAGTTGATGGCGGCGAACGGGCGATCACGGCGAGGCGACAATTTGTGCAGCGCACGCGCAGCCACTTCCTTGCCCGTACCCGTTTCACCGGTAACCAGCACCGGCAGATCCACCGGTGCGTATTTACGCAGGCTCGCCACCACCGCCATCATCGCCGGGCTGTTGCCGGTAATGCCCGGCACATCGGCATACGCCGAAACCTGTGGCGGAGCATCGCCCGCCAGCTTGCCGAGGGTCTCGACCAAGCGGTGCATGTCCACCGGCGCGGTGAAGAAATCGATGCTGGCGCGAAGCACGCGCTCCACCTCCGGCGCCTGCACGGACGTGTCGTTCGATAACAGTGCAAGCCACGGTATGCGTGGGTGATCGGCCATCAGCTTGGCCATGCTGCGCAAGGTCTCGATGCCGGCCTGGCGCACGTCCGCCATCGCTACCACAGTATCCCCTCGCCGGATACCAACGCCGCCTCCTTGCGCGCTCACGTCTCCTACACGCGTATGCCAACCAGCCTGTGCCAATCGCGCTCTTTCAATACTTGTCGGCTCCCCGAACCACACCAGACAGCGGATCGACGTATCGTTATTCATCGCAACGCCTCCCTCCAAAACCGCTGACCGCGGTGCCTGTCACATCCCTTGACAGGCTCTCGCCCCCGCGCCCGTGGCCAGCATCCGCCGATACAACCCGGCGTCGTTCACGGAATATACACCTGAATTTCTCGGTGGATCGCTAATTACGCAAACAAAATCCGTGCCATTCCTCAGCCGAAATGGCATTAAGGTGCGTATCTAAGCACCAGACAGCGGCCGCCTGATGACAGCCTGCTTTTTGAACGTGTCAGTTCAGGAACAAATCGGGTAGGAGCGGCGTGTGCAGTTTATAGGCGTAAGTGTCGAAATCGCGTATCCCCGCTTCGCGCAGCACCTCCTCGTCGATCGCGAAGCGTCCCGTGCATTGACGGGCCGGCTGGGTCAGCAGCACATGGGCGGCATCGGCGACGATCTCGGGGCGGCGGCATTGTTCCGGTTTCACGCCGTCGATCATGGCGATAGCTGCCGTCGCAATGACCGTGCGCGGCCACAAGGCATTCACCGCGATGCCCAGAGGCGCCAGTTCGGCGCTCATACCGAGAACGCAAAGGCTCATCCCGTACTTGGCGATGGTGTAGGCGGTATGCGGCGCAAACCATTTGGGATCGAGATTCGGCGGCGGCGAGAGCATCAGCACGTGCGGATTGCTCGCTTTCTTCAAGTGCGGCAGACATGCCTGGGTCACCATGAAAGTGCCGCGCGTGTTCACCTGATGCATGAGGTCAAAGCGCTTCATCGGCGTGCCTTCGGTACCGGCAAGCCAGATCGCGCTGGCATTGTTGACCACGATATCGATGCCGCCAAAGCGCTCCACCGCTTGCTCGACCGCCGCATGCACCTCGTCTTCCTCGCGAATGTCGACTTTCAACGCCAGCGCCCTGCCGCCGGCGGCTTCCACTTCAGCGGCCGCGGTATGAATGGTGCCGGGCAGCTTGGGATTGGGCACGCCGCTCTTGGCGGCAATCACGATGTTGGCGCCGTCACGCGCAGCGCGCAGCGCAATGGCAAGGCCGATGCCGCGCGAGGCGCCGGTGATGAACAGGGTTTTCCCGGCCAGGTTGGTCATATGGATGCTCCGATCAATTCTGCGTAGGTGGCGCCGGTTTTGTCTGTTCGCAGGCCACAGGGGCGTCGGCGAAGGCAGACTGGCCGTCTGTCGAGACGACGGACCGAAGGTATGCGGACAGACAGGGCCGGTGATGCCTGCGCAGAATTGATCGGAGCATCCATGAAGTCCTCAGGCTTTCTGGAAACGCGGCAGAATATCGCGCAACGCAGCCAAGCGCTGCAATGAATCCGTCATTTCCAACATTTGCTGCTGCTCTTCGCGCGCCAGCGGCAACAACTCCGCCAGACGAAAGCCGAGCCAGCCGGCTTCTTCGTAAGCCGTACGTGGCGCATGTCGCCAATGCGGCCCCATGGTTTCGATCAAACGCTCAAGGATGATCTGCAACAGGGCAAATTCCACCGGTACCGGTTGCGGCATCTCATCTGGCCACAATTGGACGTCGCCGCGCACCAGGCCATCCGGACGCGCCCGTGTTCGCAATACGCGAAAGCGGTTGCCGCCTTCGGCGGAGATGCCGAGCAGTCCGTCCGCGCGGTGGCTGAAATCGACGATACGCGCCAGCGTGCCGATGGCGGCGGGCTGGGCTGGTGCACCAACCTCGGCGCCTTCCAGGATCAGGCAGACACCGAACTCCGTTCCGTTAGTGGTGCATTCACGCACCAGATCCAGGTAACGCGGCTCGAAGATGCGCAACTGCAATTGCCCGCCCGGATACAGCACCGTACCGAGTGGAAACAGGGGGACGTCCAAGCTGGAAATCTGGGCAGCCATGGCGCCCATCTTAACCACTGGACGCGCCCTATCGCGCAAGGCACAGTGCTTTGGTCGAACCTGAGGGAACCGTGCAAGGATGTCCGCCAACCCGCTCGCCACTACCGTACCTTCCCCCATGCCGGCCGCACACGCCATGCCGGCGGTCCTGCAGGTCCGTGGCCTGGAGAAATCCTTCAAGCAGCGCCAGGTGCTCAAGTCGCTGGACTGGAGCGTGCCCAGCGGACGCGTGATCGGGCTGCTCGGCCGCAATGGCGCAGGCAAAACCACCCTGTTGCGCTGCCTGCTGGGGCTGTCTCCGATCGATGGCGGCGGGGTCGAACTGTTCGGCGAGCCGATGCTGGAACCGGGCGGTGAGCGCATGCACCGCATCGGCTTCGTACCCCAGACCTTCGACCTGTTTCCATGGATGAAGGTGCGTGCCTATCTGGACTTCACCGCGGCCTTCTACGCACGCTGGAATCGCGAAAGGGTGGAACGCCTGCTGGCGAATTGGGAGCTGGACGTCAGGCAGAAAATCGGCGAACTCTCGCAAGGCCAGCGCCAGAAGCTGGCGATCGTGCGCGCGATCGCACCCGACCCGGATCTGCTGGTGCTGGATGAGCCGGTGGCGAGCCTCGATCCGCAAGCCCGCCGCGCCTTCATGAATGAACTGCTTACTCTGATGCGCGCGCCGGGCAAGACGGTGATCTTCTCCACCCACATCACCGCCGACCTCGAACGCGCCGATGCGGACATCGCGCTGCTGCGCGACGGCCGCATCCAGTTCACCCGGCCGCTGGCCGAATTGCGCGAACGTTTCAAGCGCGTAGTGCTGGCACGCCCGGAAGGCTGGACGCAGGCGCCCATGGTGGCAGGCAGCCTGAAGTCGCATGTGCAAGGCGATCACGCGATTGTGCTGGTCGAAGATCCCTGCATGGACAGCCTGCACGCGCTCGCCACGCACGAGAACGCCACCATGCACGTCGAGACGCCCACACTCGAAGACCTGTTCGTGGAGCTGGCATGAACGTCGCGTGGCAGCTCTGGCTGCAATTGTTCCGGCGCATGCCTGTACTGGCGGTGCTGGCCAATCTGCTACGTGCGGCGGCGCTGTATTGCGCCGTTCAATGGCTGCTCGGCGATGACGAATTCGGTGTCCTTGCGGCCTCCTTGTTCGGTGTGGCGACGTGGATGTGGCATACCGGCCAGGGTTACAACCTGCGCGGCGTATGCGCGGCGGAGAGCTTTCTGCTGCCGAATTTTCGCCGCCGCTTGCTGGAATATTGCGTGATCGATCTCGTGATGTGGGTGCTGTTGCCGTTGGTCGTGGCCGCCATGGGAGGAGTGCCGCATCTTCCACTGCTTGCCTGCGGCTTGCTGCTGATCGCCGCGACCGGCGTGATGATGGGCAGCAACCCGCGCAGCGGCGCGTTCATCTGGCCCGTGTTCGTCGTATTGGGCTGGATGCCGTCGTTCGTGGCCGATTTTTTCAAGGAGGCCCTGCGTTCACCGCTCACGCCGTGGTTGCTGCTGGCGATCGTGGCTTTGCTGTTGAGATTCAGCATTGCGCCGCTGTTGCGGATCGAAGACCGGCAAGCAGACGCATCGCCCCTGGAAAGCACCAGCCTGAGTCGCATGCAAACACGCGGCGCACCCGGCGAGCCGCGGCGCATGGGTGCGTTCGGCAAACGCATCAACGCGCTGTATGAGCAGCTTGCGGAGCGGGCGATGCGGCGCGCACTGGCTGCCTACCAGCGCAGCCCCGGCTTTCAGCGACGCATGCTCCTGGTAAGGCGATTGCTGCTGCCGAACGATAACCCGGAAGCAATCGGATTGCGCATCGTCCTGGTCTCGATGCTTGTCTGCTTCTATTTCATCGCGATCATGCACCGCCAACATTTCAATCCGGTGGTTGTGGGCGCTTACGCCATCATGCTCAGCATTTCGCGCTACCCGCAATTGAACGTCGGCATGGTGCGCATGCGGCCGAACATGGCCGACCTGTATCTCACGCTGGCGCCGGAAACGCGCGCCGAATACCAGCGAACCATTTCGGAAGCACTGCTCGTCCTGGCGCCGATCAGCTTGCTCACCGCGCTGGTGTACACCATGCTCGGCGCCTGGCTGGTACATGCTCCGGATCCATGGCACATGCTGTTCGTGGCGGCGATCGTTTCGCTGGCGGCCAGCCTGGCCGCACTCGCCTTGCACCTGATCGGCCCGGAGGGCACGACCGGCCGCACCATCGTCAATCTGGTCGTGGTGTTTGGCACCATGGCCGTGTATTGGGGCGGCTATTGGCTGGTGGGTACGTTGGGCTATGCGCTGGGTGGCGGACTGCTCGCATTGCTTGCACTGGGTTTTGGCTTGGGTGTGTGGTTTGCGGCGCAACGGGAATACGTATCACGTGCTCCACGCTTCGATGCGCCGATTGGCTGATTCCGCCGCTGACACGTGCTGGCACCCCACCTGTTTTGCTGGATCCAAACCCGCCTTGCGCAAAGCAGCCCTTAGCTCAGCTTCTTTTCGATGACTGGCCGGTCCCGCGACCGCCACCGCATGGATCGCCCATTGGCACCGCCATGATCATCTTGTCGGTATCATCGACCACCCGCGCGCCTTTCATGAAGGGCACTGTCCGTTGCATTCCAAAGAGGCTCAACAGTTTGTATATCTGCGATGGCGTCAACTCCGCTTCGAGATCGGCATAGCTGAACGATGTTATCCCTTTCCCATTGAATTGAAGACTGGATATAAAACGGTTTTTTGCCTCGGGACTTAGGTAGTCAAGCGGCGAATCTGCAGCGGGAGTCCGCGCGATATACGCATTCAAGTCCTTGATGGATTTAATAGGCGCCAGCCTTGCTGCAATTTCATTTGTTTGCGTGACCTTATTTGCCGCACACAATTTTTCTTGCGCAATCGAAGCATTGGCATTGCTTCGCGCATAAGCGGAAAAATTAGAGCTCCATGCGACCAAAACGGACACTAGTAGCGGAATTTTTATCCACGACGCCTTCATGACTATCTCCCTATTGGCTGGAAACATGCATTTCGATCGAGATGAAGTTCAAACCGCACACAGGAACACCGTGCGGCCGGCAGTGATGATCACAAACGACCATTACTGCTTCGCAGCACCCTGCTTCAATGCTTGGAAAAAGGAAATAGAACTAATTTGAATTTCGTGCTGGGGAAATCTTGATCAACCCGGGGGACATCGGCGTGCGGTTATGTCTACGCAAAGAGGGGCAAGGTAGGCTGGGATGCCAATCCCAGCTTTCTTGCCGCTTCCCGATGCTGGGATGGTCATCCCAGCCTACGAATGCAGCGCCTCGACGAAGCGGCGGGGTGCGTTTTCAAAACCGCCATTGGACATGAAGACCACGTGGTCGCCTGCACGCGTTTGTGATTTCAGCGCAGCAAGCAAGTCATTGACGCTGGGTGCCGTGCTGGCACGGCCATGCAGGGCGTCGGTGACGCGCCTTGCATCCCACGGCAGTTCCGGGCGATGCAGGAACACCACGGCATCGGCATCGGCCAGCGAGGGGGCCAGGGCCTCGGCATGCGCGCCCAGCCGCATGGAATTCGAACGCGGCTCCAGCGCCACCAGGATGCGCGCCTTGCCCACTTTCGCGCGCAGGCCGGCAAGGGTGGTGGCGATGGCCGTGGGGTGATGGGCGAAATCGTCGTAGACGTGCACGCCATCGACTTCGCCGACCACTTCCATGCGCCGCTTTACGCTCTGGAAAGTACCGAACGCCGGCAGCAAGGCCCGTGGCTCGGCACCGGCAGCCGCGGCAGCTGCAAGCGCCGCCAGCGCATTCATAACGCTATGCTCGCCCAGCAACGGCCAGCGCACTTCACCGATGTGCTCGCCCTTGTATTGCACCAAAAAGCGGGAGCCATCGGCCACGACCAGCGTCGCCTGCCAATCGCCCTTGCCGATACCGAAGGTTTCCACCGGCGTCCAGCAGCCCATCGCCAGCACTTCGGCCAGGTACTTGTCGTGCGCATTGACGATCAATCTGCCGTTGCCGGGCACCGTGCGTACGAGGTGATGGAACTGGCGCTGGATCGAAGCGACGTCCGGAAAGATGTCCGCGTGGTCGTATTCGAGGTTGTTGAGGATGGCAATGCGCGGACGGTAGTGCACGAACTTGGAGCGCTTGTCGAAGAATGCGCTGTCGTATTCGTCCGCCTCGATAACGAAGGGCTTGCCCTGCCCCAGGCGAGCGGAAATGCCGAAGTTGCCGGGCACTCCGCCGATCAGGAAACCGGGCGCGAGCCCCGCACTATCGAGCAGATGTGCGAGCAGGCTGGTGGTGGTGGTCTTGCCATGCGTGCCGGCCACTGCCAACACTTCGCGCTCGACCAGCAAACGCTCGCCCAGCCACTGCGGACCGGACACGTAGCGCAACCGTTGGTCGAGCATGTATTCCACTGCCGGATTGCCGCGCACCATGGCGTTGCCGACCACGACGAGGTCCGGCGCCGGCTGCAGATGTTCGGCGTGGTAGCCCTGCATCAGCTCGATGCCAAGCGCTTCTAGCTGGGTGCTCATCGGCGGATAGACGTTGGCGTCGGAACCTTCCACCGTTTCGCCGAGTTCGCGCGCCAGGGCGGCGACGCCGCCCATGAAGGTGCCGCAGATACCAAGGATGTGCAGACGCATGAATAGCCCGTGTGCTGTTCTGGCCCGGCTCCCTCCAACGGAGGGAAGGGTCAGCGACTCAACCGTTCGCCGCCGCCGCCTCGTTCGCCAGCGCGCGCTTTACTCGGGCCGTGACCTCATCCAGCTCGCCCACGCCGTCCACTACTTGCAGTTTGCCGCGGCGCGCGTAGAAATCGGCCACCGGCGCGGTCTGCTCGGCATAGACTTTCAGGCGGTCGCGCACCACCACCGGGTCGTCGTCCTTGCGGTGTTCCGCGGCAAAGCGGATTTCGCAACGCCTGATGATCGCTTCGTTGGGCACTTCCAGCTTCACCACGGCATCGAGCGGCTGGCCGATCTTGGTCAGCAGGTGGTCGAGCGCGTCGGCCTGCGCGAGGTTGCGCGGATAGCCGTCGAGGATGAAGCCCGGCTGGGTGTCCGGCTCCGCCAGCCGCTCCTCCAGCATGCCGAGCAGGATGTCGTCGGAAACCAGCTGGCCGGCATCCATCACGGCCTTGGCCTTCATGCCAAGCGGGGTCCCCGCTTTCACCGCCGCGCGCAGCATGTCACCGGTCGAGATGTGCGGCACGCCAAGCTCGGCCTTGAGCCGTGCTGCCTGGGTACCCTTGCCCGAGCCGGGCGCGCCAAGAAGGACAAGTCGCATATGTCTCCACAAGATCCCGTGTCCTGTCGCACACTGCGCCAGTTTCCCCAGGATTCCTCAGATGAATGCCGATCAAGGTAACGTCTGCGGGGGGTGGCGTCAAACCGCGAACGCCCCGAATTCACGCCAAGTCGCTGATATATATGCGATCCGCGATTGACGTCGAAATGTCATATGCCCTCGGAGAGCGCCCTATGAAGTCCAAAACCCGTTCCGCCACCGGCCGCCTGCTGTACGCCCAATCCGGCGGCGTCACCGCCGTGATCAACGCAACTGCCGCCGGCGTCATCCAGACGGCACGCGCCCATCGCGTTCCGGTGTATGCGGCGCACAACGGTATCCTCGGCGCGCTCCGCGAAGAACTGATCGACACTACCAAGGAAACGGCAGCCGCCATTGCCGCGCTCCGGCACACGCCGGGCGGTGCGTTCGGGTCTTGCCGCTACAAACTGAAGTCGCTGGATGCCAACCGTGCCGAGTACGAGCGCCTGATCGAGATTTTCCGTGCGCACGAAATCCGCTGGTTTCTCTACAACGGCGGCAATGATTCGGCCGACACGGCGTTGAAAATCTCGCAGCTCGGCCAGGCCATGGACTATGACATCCGCTGCATCGGCGTGCCCAAGACGGTGGACAACGATCTGATGGTCACCGATTGCTGTCCGGGTTTCGGCTCGGTGGCGAAATACACCGCCGTTTCCACGCTGGAAGCAAGCCTGGACGTCGCCTCCATGGCCGACACGTCAACCAAAGTATTCATCGTGGAGGTGATGGGCCGGCACGCCGGCTGGATCGCCGCCGCCGCCGGCCTTGCAGGCGAAGGACCCGACGCGGCTCCGCACATCATCCTGTTCCCCGAACGCGTATTCGACGAGGCAGCCTTTCTGGCCAAGGTAAAGGCCACGGTGGAGCGCGTGGGCTGGTGCACAGTGGTGGCCTCCGAAGGCATACGCAGCGCCGATGGACAATTCCTCGCCGCCGGCTCTACCGATGCGTTCGGCCACGCGCAACTGGGCGGCGCGGCACCGGTGCTGGCCGCATTGGTGAAGGAGAAGCTCGGCTACAAATATCACTGGGCCTTGCCCGATTACCTGCAGCGTTCCGCGCGGCACCTGGCCTCGAAGACCGACGCCGACCAGGCCTATGCCGTGGGCAAGGCCGCGGTGGATTACGCGCTGGCCGGCATGAACGCCGTGATGCCGGTGATCGTGCGTACTTCCGACGCACCGTATCGCTGGAAGCTGGAAGCAGCGCCGCTGGACAAGATCGCCAACCATGAAAAGAAGATGCCGGACAAATTCATCAGCCGTGACGGCTTCGGCATCACGGCTGCCGCACGACGCTATCTATCGCCGCTGATCCGGGGCGAAGCGCCGCCGCCGTATGGGCGGGAAGGTTTGCCCAAGTATGTGCAGCTGAAGAATGTGGCGGTGACAAAGAAGCTGCTGGCGTTCGTCCGCTAGCCTGCGTAGGCCGGGATGACAATCCCAGCCTCAGGAACCCGACAGAGAGCTGGGATTGCCATCCCAGCCTACGCCGCCATCGCATTGCCTCATGCAATGGAGAACCCCACTCGCTGCGGCATTGCACAACAAGTCATCACGCAAGCTCTGCCTATACTCGACCTGAACCGCTCCATCTTGGACGGTCGACACAAACGAGGGAGGCACCGATGCTGCAGCAGTATGGCTTGTGGATCGCGTTGGCTTGCGCGGTCGTGGCGATTTTGTACGGGGCTCTATCCGTGCGCTGGGTGCTGGCGAAATCGCCAGGCAACGCACGCATGCAGGAAATCGCCTCGGCTATCCAGGAAGGCGCGCGCGCCTACCTCAACCGCCAGTACCGCACGATCGCGCTTGTGGGCGTGGTGCTGCTGGTGATCATCGGGTTCGCCCTGGACTGGGGCACGGCCATCGGCTTTCTGATCGGCGCGGTATTGTCCGGCGCCACCGGCTATATCGGCATGAACGTCTCGGTACGCGCCAATGTGCGTACTGCCGAAGCGGCGCGTGCCGGGCTGGCATCCGCCTTGAACGTGGCTTTCCGCGGCGGCGCGATCACCGGCATGCTGGTGGTAGGGCTGGCCCTGCTTGGCGTGGCCGGCTATTTCGCAGTGCTCAAGCACGTGGGCTACGACGATGGCCGCGCCCTGCACGCCATGATCGGCCTGGCGTTCGGCTCCTCGCTGATCTCGATCTTTGCGCGCCTTGGCGGCGGCATCTTCACCAAGGGTGCGGACGTGGGCGCGGACCTGGTCGGCAAGGTGGAAGCGGGCATTCCGGAAGACGACCCGCGCAATCCTGCGGTGATCGCCGACAACGTAGGAGACAACGTCGGCGACTGCGCCGGCATGGCTGCCGACCTGTTCGAAACCTACGCAGTGACACTGATCGCCAGCATGCTGCTGGGCGGCGTGGTCGGCGAACAAGCTGGGGCGAACGCGGTGCTGTATCCGTTGCTGCTCGGCGGCGCATCGATCATCGCCTCGGTGATCGGCACCTTCTTCGTGCGCGCACGTGGCGCGAAGATCATGAACGCGCTGTACATGGGCGTGGTGATTTCCGCGGTGCTGGCGGCCATTGCGTTCTGGCCCATCACCAAGAAATTGATGGCCGACGCCACGCTGGGCGTCACACGCCTGTACGGAAGTGCGCTGATCGGCCTGGTGCTCACGGGCGTGATCGTGGTGATCACGGAGTACTACACAGCTACCGAGTACGCGCCGGTCCGCCACGTGGCTAAGTCGTCGACCACCGGGCATGCCACCAACATCATCGCGGGCCTCGGTGTATCGATGAAATCCACCGCGCTGCCGGTGCTGGCGGTGTGTGCGGCGATCTGGGGTGCCTATGCCTTGGCAGGCTTGTACGGCATTGCCGTTGCCGCCACCGCCATGCTGTCGATGACCGGCATGGTAGTGGCGCTGGACGCCTATGGCCCGATCACCGACAACGCCGGCGGCATTGCCGAAATGGCCGAACTGCCGCCGGAGGTGCGTGGTGTGACCGATCCGCTCGACGCTGTGGGCAATACCACCAAGGCCGTCACCAAGGGCTATGCGATCGGCTCGGCCGGCCTGGCCGCGCTGGTGCTGTTTGCTGACTACACGCATCGGCTGTCACTGGATCATGCGGGCACGGTCTATTCTTTCGACCTTTCCGATCATCGTGTGATCGTGGGCCTTCTGATCGGTGGACTGATCCCGTACCTGTTCGGTGCCATGGCGATGGAGGCGGTGGGCCGCGCTGCCGGCGCGGTGGTGGAAGAAGTGCGCCGCCAGTTCCGCGAAATCTCCGGCATCATGGAAGGCACCACCAAGCCGGATTATTCGCGTGCGGTGGACCTGCTGACCAAGTCGGCGATCAAGGAAATGCTGATCCCCTCGCTGCTGCCGGTGCTGGTGCCGATCATCGTCGGTTTCGCGCTCGGCCCCGTAGCGCTCGGCGGCCTGCTGATCGGCACCATCGTCACCGGCCTGTTCGTGGCCATCTCGATGACCACCGGCGGCGGTGCGTGGGACAACGCCAAAAAGTACATCGAGGACGGCAATCACGGCGGCAAGGGCTCGGATGCGCACAAAGCCGCGGTCACCGGCGATACGGTGGGCGATCCGTACAAGGACACCGCCGGCCCGGCGGTCAACCCGCTGATCAAGATCATCAACATCGTCGCGCTGCTGTTGATTCCCTTGCTGTAGCCAGCACCCTGCATGGCGCCCTCCCCTGCTTGCAGGGGAGGGCGATGCGGGTCAAAGACCATCCGGCACGGCGACAAAGGCGGAGCCGGCTTGTGCCGCGGCATTCCAAGACTGCCCGGTTATCACGCCGGCATCATTGATATCGTTGGCAGATACCAACGGATCGCTGTTGCCGCTCGTAACGCCGGGCCAATTGAGATTGACGATGCGGCCGTTGCGCCACACGACCGCGTTGC
Source organism: Dyella choica (assembly GCF_003977665.1). GTDB lineage: Bacteria > Pseudomonadota > Gammaproteobacteria > Xanthomonadales > Rhodanobacteraceae > Dyella_B > Dyella_B choica. The sequence continues at coordinate 17,628 of NZ_RYYV01000020.1, forward strand.
AGACATTCTTCGCATTGCAGGATTGGCCAACGACGGTGCCCTGGTCGTTGATGCCCAAGGCCTGGCTAGTGGCATCGCCCGGCAGCGTACCCAGATCGCGCATGCCGCCGGCGGGCGTCCAAATGAAGGCGTGTGGATTGAAGTTCGCCGCACCTCCAGGGTTGGCGATATTCGCAAAACCTACGACGACGCCGCGCTCATTGATCGCCATGGGCGTGTTCCAGGCCGGCACGCCAAGATTTCCAAGGTCGATCGCCTGGCCGTTCTGCCATAGCACCGCATGGATCGCCGAATAGCGGCCTATGGCCTGATCGCACAAGCCCGAAATACCCACGACCTGCCCCCGATCGTTGATGGCTGTCGCCGCGCCGGAGGTATCGGTGCCGATCAGCGGCAAGGCGCGGATGTCGTCATTTCCCGGCCCCCATACCACGGGTTTGAACTGCAGCACCTGGCTGGAAGCAGGATCGCAGGTTGGGTCGTGCACCGTGTTTTCCGCCCACCCTACGGCCAGACCGAAATTGTTGGCGCCCGCGGCGAAACCATTGTTACCGCCAAGCGTAGGCAAGGCGTGCATATGACCCCACCGCCATACAAAGCCGCGGCAGCTGTGGCCGGTGGGGACCGGGAAGAAGAACGAGCAACTCCAGCTCTCGCCCAATGGGTCCATTTGCGCCGTTTCGGAGAACCCGACGAGCACGCCATAATCGTTTTTTACCGGCCAGTTGATGGCGCTATTGGCGCCACCCAACGTGCCCAGATCGAACGCCGAACCGTTCAGCCAGATCGCGGCATGCACACGCTGGTCACCTGGCAAATTGGAAACGCCGCTGACCAGTCCAAATCGGTTGATGCTGGCGCCCGAACTGGACGACCCGCCCAGCGAACCGAAGCTGCGGACCTGATAGTGGTCCGCCGCCGCTGCCGAGGGCAGCTCGGCTACCAGACCGGCCATGCAAACAGCGACCGTCATCATAATGCGACGCATGGGATGCTCCTTCATTCTCGTTGTGGGGCTGGAATCAGCTGTGGGGACGTACGGGCCAAGCGTGGTAGCTGGGACACGCGGCCAAAAGCGCCACTTTTGCGATGCCGGCTAGTCCGGTCCGCGCTATAGTCCTGGAGAAATCAGAGGCCACCTAAGCCATGCGCCGCTGGGCATTGACCATTGCACTCGATCCCCAACGCGAGCTGCCGATGTTTTTGCAGCTCGCCCGTGCGATTGCCGACGCCATTCGTGAGGGCCGCCTGCGTGCCGGGGAGCCGCTGCCCGGCACGCGCGAATTGGCCGAACAGCTCAGGGTGAACCGCAATACGATTGTGGCCGGCTACGAGGAACTGGCCGCGGAAGGCCTGGTGCAAACGCGCGTCGGCGGCGGCACTTTCGTTGCATCCCCTCTACCACCGGCTGCCCGCACCGCCGCGCCTGCGAAAGACACGTTGGCCGATGCCCCCACCTACGCCCTCGCCGGGTCCATCCACGCCACACCCACCGTCAAGCTGCCGCCACCGGGCAGCTTGATGATCGCGCACAGCCTGCCGGATACACGTCTGTTTCCAGCCGAAGCGCTGACTCGCGCGTTCCGGCGCGCAATCCTGCAACGCGGCCGTTCACTGGTCGGATATGCCGATCCTTGCGGTCATCACCACTTGCGCGAAGAACTGGCAAGCATGTTGCGCAGCACCCGCGCCCTGCCTGCCACGACCGACGGCCTGATGGTGACGCGCAGCCTCGAACAGGGCATCGACCTGGTGGCGCGGATGCTGCTCAAGCCCGGCGACGTCGTGGCGGTGGAAGCCTTCGGTTATCCGCCTGCATGGAGCGTGCTGCGCCTGGCCGGCGCGCAACTGATGCCCTTGCCCGTGGACGATCAGGGGCTGAATGTGGAGGCGCTGGAAGACGCTCTGAAGCATCAACGCATACGCGCCGTTTTCGTCACGCCGCACCATCAGTTCCCTACCACGTGCGTGATGTCCCCGGCGCGCCGGGAACGGCTCGCCGCATTGGCCACGACGCATCGATTCGCCATCATCGAAGACGACTACGACCACGAATTCCATTACGCCGGCAAACCCGTCCTGCCGATTGCCGCAGGACAGGACCGTGCGAATGTGATCTATATCGGCTCGCTTTCGAACCTGTTCGCGCCAGGCATCAGCACCGGCTTCATTCATGCGCCGCCGGCCGTATTCGAGCATCTTGCCCATCTGCGCGCAGCCAGTGATCCACGCAGCGATGTAGCGATGGAGTGCGCGATCGCCGAACTGTTTGAAGACGGCGAGCTGTTGCGCCATATGCGACGCGTGCGCCGAACCTATGCCGCACGGCGCGACGCACTGGTTGCAGCCCTGCGGCGCCACCTCGGCAGCGCCTTGCATTTCCGGGTTCCCGAGGGCGGCATGGGGCTATGGGCGCACGTCGATGAAACCATCCCCATCGATCGCTGGAGCGAGCAAGGCGAACGCGCCGGCGTGCAGTTCTTCGGCGCCAGACGTTACGACTTCCATCAACGCGAACAGCCCTATTTACGGCTTGGATTCAGCTACCTCGACGAGAGTGAACTCGAAGAAGCCGTGCGACGCATGGCCCGCGCCTTGGCGGAGCTGAGCCCCCGTTCGCTCAAGCCGGCCCGCACCGCGCCCCCTGGCATGATCGGACATGATCCGCAGCCGGCTCGAACTTGACGCATAGGGGGCTTCCCTACTTTCCCCACTGGCGTTTTCCGCCGGGACATGCATCCTGAGCGTTGCGCGCGAGGACTCTCCTCGTGCCCCACCAAGGAGCGGAAACATGAGTCTGAAAGCATCGATAAGGCTGGCTCTGGCCCTCACCGTCATAATGGGCGGCATGAGCCAAGCCCAAGACACCCCGGCGCCCGGCGCCGCCGCCGGCACGGAAGATCCTTATCTGTGGCTGGAAGACATCCACGGCGCACGAGCGATGGACTGGGTGAAGGCCCAGAACACCATCACCCAGAAGCAGTTCGCCGACAACTCCAAATTCATGCACTCGCGCGACCGCATTCTGGAAGTGCTCGATTCCGACGCGCGTATTCCCTATGTGGAACGCCGCGGCGAATACCTCTACAACTTCTGGCAGGACAAGGCGCACCCGCGTGGCCTGTGGCGCCGAACCACGCTGGAGGAATACCGCAAGAGCGAACCGACGTGGGAAGTACTCCTGGATATCGATGCGCTGAACAAGGTCGAAGGCAAGCGCTGGGTGTTCAAGGCCAGCGATTGCCTGAAGCCCGACTACCAGCGTTGTCTGCTGCAGCTGTCGCCGGACGGCGGCGACGCGGTGGAGGTCCGTGAGTTCGATATCCCCACCAAATCGTTCGTGAAAGATGGCTTCCGGCTGCCGGCGGCCAAGACCCAGGTTGGCTGGATCGATGACGACCACATCTATGTCGGCACCGATTTCGGTCCAGGCTCGATGACCACCTCCAGCTATCCACGCATTGCGAAGGTGTGGAAACGCGGCACACCGCTCAGTGCCGCCACCACCGTGTACGAAGGCAAGATGGAAGATCTATCGGTGAGCGCCTACCACGATCGCACGCCTGGTTTCGAACGCGATTTCGTCAGCGTCACGCACGACTTCTTCCATAGCGACACGTATCAGCTCAAGGACGGCAAACTGATCCATCTGGAGGTGCCGACGGATGCCGCCAACGTGGATGCGCATCGTGAATGGCTGCTGGTGCAATTGCGCACGGCATGGACGGTCGAAGGCGTCACTTATCCGTCCGGCGCGCTGATCGCCGCCAAGTTCGATGATTTTCTGGCCGGCAAGCGCCAGTTCACCACGCTGTTCGTGCCGGACGAGCATACGGCCCTGTCGAGCTACTCCTGGACGCGTCATCACCTGATCCTCGACATGATGGATGACGTGAAGAGCCGCCTCGACGTGCTTACGCCGAAAGCCGACGACCACTGGGCGCGCGAAGAGATGCCCGGCGCTCCGAAATTCAGCACGGTGCTGGTCGACACCGATCCGGACCATAGCGATGAATACTGGCTGATCGTCACCGGTTTCCTCACCCCTACCTCGCTGGAACGTGGTGTGTTGGGCGAAAGCCGGGCGCAGGTGCTCAAGCAAAGCCCGGCATTCTTCGACGCTTCGAAGTTCGAGGTGAGCCAGCACTTCGTCGCCTCCAAGGATGGCACTAAGGTGCCGTATTTCGAAATTGCACCGAAGAACATCAAGCTCGACGGCAGCCATCCCACCCTGCTGTATGGCTATGGCGGCTTCGAGGTATCGCTGCAGCCGTTCTACAGCGGCAGTATCGGCCGCTCGTGGCTGGAACGCGGCGGCGTGTATGTGATCGCCAATATCCGTGGCGGCGGCGAGTACGGTCCGCGTTGGCATCAGGCTGCACTGCAGGCGAACCGCCTGCGCGCGTACGAAGATTTCTCCGCGGTGGCGGACGACCTGATCAAGCGCGGCATGACTTCACCGGGACATCTGGGTGCCGAAGGCGGCAGCAACGGCGGCCTGCTGATGGGCAATATGCTTACCCTGTATCCGCAGCTGTTCGGTGCAATCGCCTGCGAGGTGCCGCTGCTGGACATGAAGCGCTACGTGCACCTTTCCGCCGGTGCTTCATGGATCGCCGAATACGGCAATCCGGACGATCCGAAGCAATGGGACTTCATCAAGACGTTCTCGCCTTATCAGAACGTCAAATCCGACGTTAGCTATCCCCCTGTGCTGTTCTACACCACCACCAGCGACGATCGCGTGGGCCCGGTGCAGGCGCGCAAGATGGCGGCAAGGATGGAGGGCATGGGCCACCGGAACGTGTGGTTCTTTGAGAACACCGAGGGCGGCCATGGAGCAGGTGCCGACAACAAGCAGTCGGCGTACATGCATGCGCTGGCCTATGAATTCCTGTGGGACAGGCTGAAGTAACGCTGCATCGTCTCCCTCCCCTACTACACGTAGGGGAGGGAGACGGTTGCGACAAGGTTGAAACACTCTGCCCATGCCCGGGCTAAAATCGCCCGCATGAAATCGCACCTCCCGATACGACCCGAACTGCGCGAATGGATCCTCACCACAACGCGTGCCGGCCACAGCGTCGACACCGTGCTGAAGATGATGCAGGACACCGGCTATGACCCACGGCAAAGCCGCGGCATCGTCGCCTCCGTGCTGAACATGCCGATTTCGGCACTCGATGCGCACACCCAGCCCTCCCCGCCGAAAAACCAGGGCCGTCGCACACGGCATCCGGAAGCGCCGCAGGTGGTAGTCAACGGCCACACCGTCCATGTCGGACTCAGCATGGATTCACCCGCGCTGCGTTTGCTAAACGATTTTCTTTCCGCCGAGGAGTGCGACGCGCTGATCGAACAGGCCAGGCCACGCCTGCAACGCGCCAGGACCGTCGACACTTCGGGCAAGCAGCAGCTCGATGCGCGCCGCACCAGCGAAGGCATGTTTTTCGCGATCAACGAAACACCGCTGATCCAGCGCATCGAACAACGCATCGCAGGCATGCTGAGCATCCCGGTCGATCATGGCGAAGGCCTGCAGGTGCTGCACTACCTCCCCGGCCAGCAGTACGAACCGCATTACGATTGGTTCAATCCCGATCAGGCCGGGTTCGCCGCGATCACCGCCAGGGGCGGCCAGCGCATTGCCAGCCTGGTGATGTACCTGAATACGCCCGAGGCCGGCGGCGGCACGGCGTTTCCACAAGTAGGGCTAACCGTGACGGCACTGCGCGGCGCGGCCGTCTATTTCGCCTATGACACGGGCGACGAGGCGTCACTGCACGCGGGACTGCCGGTGCAGCAAGGCGAAAAGTGGATAGCCACCAAGTGGTTGCGCGAGCGGCCGTTCCAGAAGGCCTTGCGCTGAGTCGCAGGCTGGGGTGCAAACCCCAGCATTACCATGCAAGCAACCCGCGTAATGCTGGGCTTGTCATCCCAGCCTACCGGCCCGTCGCGCGCTCAAGGCGATGGTCAGGCCGATGACCACGTGTATCACGATGCTGCTGGCGATCCAGCTCGGCACCGGTGGTGTCTTCGGCATTGCTGACAGGGGCACGACGATCAGGTTCATTACGACGAAAAGCGCCAGACCGTACAAGCTCCCATACGACCAGGGCCGCTCGGTCAACGCGGTAGCACGCCGGCTGACCAGGTAGTACGCAGCCACCATCCCGCCCATGATGACGTAATGCAGCAAGCCACCAAGTGCCGCCGTGCTGCCGCCGCCGAGAAATGCGCGCTTGCCCAGCAAACCCGCAGCGATGCCTTGCAGGATGCGCATCGGCGGCACGCCATACAGCTCGCGCCAGAACGTGCATGCAAACATCAGGTCCGCCGTGGCCAGCACCAGCGTGACGAATACGGCGAACAATACCGTGCGCTGCGCGCGCAGATTCCCGGGCGCACTCGAATCCATAGATACCGACATAACCACCACTCGATCAGAACTTAAGGGAACCCCAGCCGAAAAGACCCCGCGGAACGGTCGTTGGGGACGAACCGCCCCGCGGGTGTGGGAAGCGAGGGAGACGTCGTCGCAATCGGGTTCGCCGGTCTGGGGAGGGCCGGTAAGATTTCGTTAGCAAGCCCTGCGACGTGTTCAGACTAGGCAGGTCGGCACCTTCCCTCCATAGCCAATTCGCCTTATTTTCGTAGAGCCATTGGGAGGGCGCGGTGTGTATTTAGAACTTGACGGCCAAGGTCCGCTTTACGATCAGCTGACGCGCGCATTGAAAACTTCCATCCTCGACGGCCGTATCACGGCGGGCACGCAATTGCCGCCCACGCGCGAGCTGGCGCACGAGCTGGAGATTTCACGCACCACAGTGTTGGCCGCTTACGAGCAACTGCGCGCAGAAGGCTTCATCGACGGCCGGGTCGGCTCGGGCAGCTTCGTCAGCCAGCTGCAAGCCAGGCCGCTGGCGCATCACGTCCACACCAGCATTCCAGCGCCCTCCCGTTACGTGCAACGCGCCCGCGCGGCGTGCAATTGGGACATCCCGCGGCTCCACCGCGGCTTGCGCTACAACCTGGCGTATGGTTACCCGATGATCAACCCCACGCTCAACAATGCGTGGGGGCGGGAGCTCGCGCGAGCGGCGGTGTACACTCAGCTCAACGCCATCGAAGCCGCTGGATTGGGAGCGTTGCGCAAGCAGACCTGCGATTACCTGGCGCGCCGCCGTGGTGTGCAAGCGCAACCTGACGACGTGCTGATCGTCAGCGGCACCCAGCAGGCGATCAATCTGACCGCGCGCGTACTGCTGAACGAAGGCGATCGCGTGGTGCTGGAAGAGCCGCACTACTTCCTGGCCCATCAGGCGCTGGTCGCGCACGGTGCCGATGTAGTTGCGGTGCGCACGGATGAGCACGGCCTGGTCTGTGAAGAGCTTCCCTCGCAAGCGCCGCGCCTGGTTTATGTGACGCCTTCGCATCATTTTCCTTCCGGCGCCGTGCTTTCCATGCAACGCCGGCTTGATCTGCTGCATTACGCCGAGCAGCACCAATGCTGGATCCTGGAAGACGATTACGACGGCGAATTCCGCTACGACTCCCATCCGCTGGCGGCACTACGCTCGCTCGATGAACAAGACCGCGTGATCTATGTGGGCACCTTCTCCAAGGTGATGTTCGGCGGGTTGCGCCTCGCTTACATGGTGATGCCCGCCGCGCTGCGTTCGGACTTTCTCAATGCCAAATACCTTGGCGACATGGCCAGTCCGGTGATCGAACAGGCCGCCTTGGCCCGATTCATGGAGAACGGCGGCTTCGAGCGGCATCTGCGCCTGGCGCGTAAGGAGCTGAAGGCGCGCCGCGAAGCGCTGATCGCCGGATTGAAGGAGCATGCGGGTGACCGTGTCGAGATCGACGATACGCCCGCCGGCATGCATATGGTGGCGTGGTTGCGCGACTATGACGCGCCACGCCGAGCGGCGCTGGTCGACTATGCCCATGAGCACGGCCTGGGCCTTCATCCGATGAGCCCGCTGTATTTGCATGCGCCGGATCGCCAGGGCCTGCTGCTGGGCTATTGCGGTCTCTCGGTAAACGAGTTGCGGGAGGCTATGCGCCTGTTCGGGCAGTGCCTGGATCATATGGAACGCACCTGAGCCGCCCTTCCACGGAGGCCGGGTAGCCCGGCAGCCTCCGCTCCTTGGTGCACCGCGACAAGCTTTGCCTTATGCTGAGCGGCTGTTTCCGCTTGGCTTAAGATGTAAGGAGTGCCCCATGGGCCTGGATATGGTTAGCGCCGGCCGCGACGTGCCGAACGAAATCAACGTCGTCATCGAGATTCCGAAGGATGCGGAGCCGGTCAAATACGAGGTGGACAAGGAAAGCGGCGCGATCTTCGTGGATCGCATCCTCTCCACTCCCATGCGATATCCCTGCAACTATGGCTACGTTCCGGGCACCCTCGGCGGTGACGGCGATCCGCTGGATGCGCTGGTGATCCTGCCGCTGCCGCTGGTGCCGGGCTCGGTGATCCGCTGCCATCCGGTCGGCATGCTGAAGATGACCGACGAGGCCGGTGCCGACGAGAAGCTGGTGGTGATCCCGTCGAAGAAGATCTTCCCGGGCTACGCGCACATCGAGGACATCAAGGGCGTGTCGGGCCACTGGCTGGAGCGCATCGGCCACTTCTTCGAGCACTACAAGGATCTGGAGAAGGGCAAGTGGGTAAAGGTGGAAGGCTGGGTGGGCGCGGCCGAAGCCAAGGCTGAAATCCTCGCCGGCATCGAGCGCTGCAAGACTAAGAGCTGAAGTCCTAGGCGCTCCCTCTCCCTTGCGGGGTGAGGGAGCCGTCCAAACCTCGCTCCCACGGCGGCACGTCCCCAAACTGTTCCGCCAGAAAGTCCACGAACGCTCGCACCCGCAGCGGCACCAGTCGCCGCTGTGGCATCACCGCATAGATGCCGGTTTCAGCGATCGAATACTCCGGCAACACCACCTTCAAGCGCCCGGTACGCAAGTCGTCACCCACGTGCCACGTGGAATGCTGTGCGATGCCCAGCCCCGCCAGCACCGAATCGCGCAACAGTTCGCCCAGCGTCGATTCCAGCCGGCCATTCACCTTCACCGCATGTAGCCGGCCCTGCGCATCGTGCAGGCGCCAGATGTCCTGGCGCCCGTCGCTGCCCACCAGCATCAGGCACTCATGTTTGGCGAGCTCCTCCGCGGTTTTCGGCAGGCCGAAGCGCCGCAGGTAGTCCGGCGAGGCACACAGCACGCGTCGATTCGCCGCCAGCTTGCGCGCCACCAGGCGCGAGTCGCGCAGGGCGCCGATGCGGATGGCCAGATCGAAGCCGGCGCTGACCAGATCCTGCAGCTCGTCGCTGAAGTGCACGCTCAGGCGCACGCGCGGGTAGCGCGCCATGAAGGCAGGCAGCAGCGGCGAGACATATTGGCGCCCGAACGACGCCGATGCGGTAAGCCGCAAGGTGCCGCCTGCATCTGCGGCGCTCTGGCGCAGCCCTGAAGTCAGTGCCTCCAGATCCTCCACCAGGGTGCGTCCCTGTTCGGCCAGGGCCAGGCCCTCCGGGGTGGGATGCAGTCGCCGCGTGGTTCGATGCAATAGCCGCACGCCCAGGTCCTGTTCCAGCCGTTTCAGGCGCTGGCTGGCTACGGCGACGGAAAGATCCAGGCTGCGCGCGGCGGCGCTGATCGAACCCTGGTCCAACACGCGCATGAACAGGATGAGGTCACTGACTCGGTCCATTTTCAATAATTTATTGAAAGTGATTCGTGATCATGGTGATTTTTACAGAAGATGCAAGCCCCTATGCTGCACCGCATCGTTTTTCGACGGACTCCATCGCATGGCCAACCCGGCTTCCCGCTCCATGCCGCTAGCGCTGTACGCGCTGGCCGCCGGCGCCTTCGGCATCGGCACCACCGAATTCGTGATCATGGGCCTGCTGATCCAGGTAGCAGCCGACCTGCAGGTAGGCATCGCCGCCGCCGGCCTGCTGATTTCCGGTTATGCACTAGGGGTCTTCGTAGGCGCCCCGGTCTTGACCATCGCCACCAGCCGCCTGCCGCGCAAGGCGGTGCTTCTCGGGTTGATGGCGATCTTTACGCTGGGCAACCTATGCTGCGCGATCGCACCCAATTACGCGGTGTTGCTGCTGGCGCGCGTGATCACTTCGCTCGCGCACGGCACCTTTTTCGGTGTGGGCTCGGTCGTGGCCACCCGCCTGGTGCCGGCCGATCGCCGCGCCTCGGCCATCTCGGTCATGTTTACCGGCCTGACCATCGCCACCTTGCTGGGCGTGCCTGCGGGAGCCTGGCTGGGGCTGCATTTCGGCTGGCGTTCCACGTTCTGGGCGGTTGCGGCGCTCGGGGTGGGGGCGATGCTGGTGATCGCCGGACTGGTGCCCACCGGCCACGAACATGGCGAGCGCATCGCGGTACGCGCCGAGTTGCGCGCCCTTGGCAATCTTTCGGTGCTGCTCGGCTTGCTGATGACCGTGCTCGGATTTGCCGGTGTGTTCACCGTGTTCACCTACATCCAGCCGATCCTGACCGAAGTAACCGGTTTCGCGCAGGGCGCGGTATCCCCCATCCTGCTGATGTTCGGTGGCGGCCTGATCGCAGGTAATTTGCTGGGTGGCAAGCTGGCCGATCGTGATCTGACTCGCGCCCTGCTGCTGACGCTGACGGCCCTGATCGTGGTGCTGGGCGTGATGACGTTCGCGCTGCACAGCAAAGTGCTGGCGGTGCTGTTCGTCGGATTGCTCGGCGTTGCCGGGTTCGCCACCGTGCCGCCCCTGCAATTGTGGGTGCTGCACAAGGCCGAAGGCGCGAAGAGCCTGGCGTCCAGCCTGAACATCGGCGCGTTCAACCTCGGCAATGCGCTCGGCGCGTGGCTAGGCGGCGTTGTGGTAGCGCACGGCCCTGGCTTGGCCGCGTTGACCTGGGTAGCGGCCCTGCTCACCATCGTGGGGCTGCTGGTGGCGCTATGGGCGCGGCAGCGCGACATCGCGCTTCCACGCCTGAGCGCGCGTCTTTGCGCAGACCATGAAGCGTAATCGCGCTTCCCTTGACCCCATCAAGCAAACCCCAGCACCAGGAGAAATCAGCATGAAAGCCGTTGCCCTCACCCGTTACTTGCCGATCGACGACCCGCAAGCGCTGGTGGACGTTGAACTGCCCAAGCCGGAACCGGGCGCGCATGATCTGCTGGTGCGCGTTGAGGCCGTATCCGTCAATCCGGTGGATACGAAACTGCGTGCACCCAAGCCGCAAGTGGAAGTGCAGCCGCGCGTGCTCGGCTTCGATGCCGCCGGGACGGTTGAAGCAGTCGGCGCCGCGGTCAACGGCTTCAAGCTGGGCGATCAGGTGTATTACGCTGGCGATATCACGCGAGCAGGCAGCAACGCTCAATACCAGGCCGTGGATGCACGGTTGGCCGCGCATCGCCCACGCCGGCTGGATGCAGCCGCCGCTGCGGCCTTGCCGCTCGTCGCGATCACCGCATGGGAACTGCTGTTCCAGCGCATGCCTTACGCGCCCGAGCAAGGCGGCGATGGCAAGTCGTTACTGGTGATTGCAGGTGCGGGGGGCGTAGGTTCGATCGCGATCCAGCTTGCGCGCCGCGCCGGTTTCACCGTGATCGCTACTGCTTCGCGTCCCGAAACGCAGGCATGGTGCCGCGCAATGGGCGCGCAGCACGTGATCGATCATCGCCAACCGCTGACGATGCAGCTGAAGGCGCTTGGATTCAACGAAATCGACGCAGCCCTCAATTTTGCCGACACTGACTACTACTGGGCCGAACTGGGCGAACTGCTTGCGCCACAAGCCCACGTGGGTCTGATCGTGGAACCGAAGTCGCCGGTGAACATCGGCGATCCCTACAAGGCCAAGTGCATAGGCATCCATTGGGAAATGATGTTCGCACGCTCACGCTTTAAAACCTCGGACATGGCCGAGCAAGGGCGTATCCTGGCACGTGTGGCAGCGCTTATCGATGAAGGCCAATTACGTGGCATTCACCGCGAGACCTTGAGCCCGATCAATGCTGGGAATCTGCGCGAGGCGCATCGGCGGCTGGAGTCGGGCAGCACGATCGGCAAGCTGGTGGTCGCAGGTTGGTAATTCGCCTGACTGGCGCCGCCCTCGAGCCTGACCGTTTATCGTAGGCTGGGTTGCCAAACCCAGCATTGCCATGCATGCAACCCGCGCGATGCTGGGATTGTCATCCCAGCCTACGCGCCGATTTACGGCAGCGTGTAGTCGAAGACGTAGGAATGCCTGCCCTGATCGATCAGGATTTGCATCGACCCGCTCAAGCCGGTCAATTCGTCCGTTCCCGAATCCGGCACCACCATGACCGACAATTGCGGCGTACTGCGATTCATGATGCCGTGATGCTGCAGCACGAAGCTGCCGCTCCTGCCTTGCAGTGTGCCGCTCACACGCTCGATCGCCACGTAACCCGCCGAGCCTTCCACTTGCCCCATGGCCGAGAGCATTTCGCCAAGGCTGGCCGCATCCAGGTCGCCCTGGAATTGCTTGTCGATCGTCATCCGTCCCAGCCTGGCCGGCTCGATGCCGGGAGCGGAAGGCTGCGGCACAAGTTTCACCGCGAATTGCCCTTTTGCCTGCATGATGTGCTCCGATTCGATTGCCTGCCGCAACGTTAGTACAACTGCGCCGGGGGCGATTGGAAAAACGCGACAACTCGGACTGGACGCGGATACGATGAAGATCGACATGGGCAAACCGCGCGGCGTGTTGCATCAACGGCTGGGGCAAGGCGAGTTCAAGCACGCCCGTCGGGCGCCGTCATCCGCCCTTGCTGGCTTGGTTGAGCACTACTGGCATGTAGCGTGGGATTTGCGCGGCCTTCCGGCGCAGCAGCAGGAAACCCTGCCTCACCCCAACGTGCAGTTCGTGGTCGAGCACGGATGCACGGCCCTTTATGGCCTGCATACCGGGCGCTTCATGCGTCGGCTCAAAGGACAGGGCCAGGTGTTCGGCATCAAGTTCAAGGCCGGCGGTTTTCATCCCTTTTACGGAGCCCCCGTGTCGCGGTTGCAGGATCGGTCGCTCGATCCGAGGCAGGTCTTCGGTGCCGATGCAGCAGGCTTTGAATCAGACATCCTTGCCGGCGCGAACGTCGATGCGATGGCGGAAGTAGCCGAGCGCTTGTTGCTTGCTCACTTACCCACCGCGGACCCGAACATCGGACTCGTCAGCGAACTGGTCGCCGATATCGCCACCGACCGTAGTCTGACCTCCGTCGTAGCGCTGGTTCAACGAACCGGGCTCGCCAAGCGCGCGTTGCAGCGCCTCTTCAATCAGTACGCGGGGGTTGGCCCCAAGTGGGTGATCAACCGCTACCGGCTCCACGAAGCCATTGCACAACTGCAGACTGGTACGCCTGTAGTGTGGGCGGAACTCGCGCTGCAGCTCGGCTATTTCGATCAGGCGCATTTCATTCACGATTTCCGCAAGCTCGTCGGGCGTCGTCCCGCCGAGTATTTGCGCGCGCAAGCTCAGCCCTCAGGCTGAGCCCGCACGGTGGCCCGACGGGGCATATTCAACCAAAAGGTTGACAAGCATCGCGACCAGGCATAAATTCAACCTTATGGTTAAACATTTGGCGGCCCAGCTCGACTATGTCTTCCAGGCGCTGGCCGACCCCACTCGGCGCGCCATGCTAGGCAACCTGGCCAAACAGGCGCTCAGCGTGGGTGAACTGGCCGCGCCCTTCGACATGTCGCTAGCCGCAGCATCCAAGCACATCAAATTGCTGGAACGCGCCGGTCTGATCGAGCGGACCGTGCAGGGGCGCACGCACCTATGCCATCTGAATGCCATGCCGATGCACGCCGGCATGGAATGGATACGCCACTACGAACAGTTCTGGACATCACGACTGGATGCGCTCGCAGCGCTGCTGCACGCCGAGGACACAGCTAACACCCAATCCGCCCGCCAAAAACCGCGCCGCAGAGACAAGTAAGCCGCGGCGCCATCTTCATTGACCCAAGCAGGTGATCCTTATGAACGACTACGGCGTTGTCACCGAACCCACTTCGATCCGTTTCGAACGTCTGCTTCCGGGCCCCATCGAGCGCGTGTGGAGCTATCTCACCGACTCGGAGAAACGCGGACAATGGTTTTCTTCCGGACGGATCGAACCGGTGGTCGGCGGTAAAACCGAGCATGTGTTCAACAACAGCAGGCTTACCGGGCACTTCGATCCGCCGCCCGAAAAATATGCGCGGCACGCGGGTGAAATACGCATGCACGGCCACGTACTGGCCTACGAACCGCCGCACTTGCTGGCTTATACATTTGGCAGTGAAGCAGACGGCGACGCGGGCTCGGAGGTGCGCTTCGAGCTCACTCCGCGCGGCGACCAGGTTCTGCTGGTGCTCACCCACACGCGGCTTGCGTCCTACGATGCGCTGATCGGCGTCGCCGGCGGTTGGCATACTCACCTGGGCATCCTGGCCGATCGTCTCAGTGGGCGCGAGCCGCCTGCGTTCTGGGCGACGCATGCGCGAATGGAGGCGGAATACCAGGAACGGATTCCGCGAACCTAGGGCTTTTTGCGGATTCTTTATGCGATTTATACGGCGCCCTGCCCCTGCCATACCGCAACTTTATGCAGGGCGCCGGAGAATGCCGTCCATGAAGATTCCAGCCACTCGTGCAGCGCGCGCAGTCCGGACGCGACGGGGCTACTACCAGATCACGCTAGCCCTGCTTTTCCTGGTCGCCATTTTTCAGCTCGCGCATGCACCTGCCACCGCTGTCCATCCCATAGCGATTGACCTATGGCGGGCACTGGCGGTGGGAGCGCTGTTCTTGTTCTTCTGCGTACCGGGATCGAAGCGGCGTTGACTTGCATCCCAAGCCGTCGTCGCCCCGACTCTCGCCGGGGCGACGCTTCGTAAATCACGCCTTGTGATAAACCTCCGCGCCTTGCGCGCGGAATTCCGCAGCCTTCTCGGCCATGCCTTCGTCCAGCGCAGCGCTTTCGTCCACGCCATGTTCGGCGGCGTAGTCGCGCACGTCCTGGGTGATTTTCATCGAGCAGAACTTGGGACCGCACATCGAGCAGAAGTGGGCGGACTTGTGCGCATCGTGCGGCAGCCTTTCGTCGTGCAATTCGCGCGCCTTGTCCGGATCGAGGCCAAGGTTGAACTGGTCGTTCCAGCGAAATTCGAAGCGCGCCTTGCTGAGTGCATTGTCGCGCACCTGTGCACCGGGATGCCCCTTGGCCAGATCGGCGGCATGCGCGGCGATCTTGTAGGCGATGATGCCGTCGCGCACATCCTGCTTGTCCGGCAAACCCAGATGCTCCCTCGGCGTGACATAGCAAAGCATGGCGGTGCCGAACCAGCCGATCATGGCCGCGCCTATGGCGCTGGTGATGTGGTCGTAGCCGGGTGCAATGTCGGTGGTCAGCGGTCCCAGCGTATAGAACGGGGCTTCGTGGCACTTCTCCAGCTGCCGTTCCACATTTTCCTTGATCAACTGCATGGGTACGTGCCCAGGGCCTTCGATCATCGTTTGCACGTCGTGCTTCCACGCGATCTTCGTGAGTTCACCCAGCGTGTCGAGTTCGCCGAACTGCGCAGCGTCGTTCGCATCCGCCACACTACCAGGGCGCAGACCATCGCCAAGGCTGAAGGACACGTCATAGGCCTTCATGATCTCGCAGATTTCCTCGAAGTGCGTATAGAGGAAATTCTCCTGGTGATGTGCCAGGCACCATTTGGCCATGATCGAACCGCCACGCGAAACGATACCGGTGACGCGCTTGGCGGTTAGCGGTACGAAGCGCAGCAGCACCCCGGCGTGAATGGTGAAGTAGTCCACGCCCTGTTCGGCCTGTTCGATCAGCGTATCGCGGAACAGTTCCCAGGTAAGCTCTTCGGCCACGCCGCCGACCTTCTCCAGCGCCTGGTAGATCGGTACGGTGCCGATCGGTACCGGCGCGTTGCGGATGATCCATTCGCGCGTCTCGTGAATGTTCTTGCCGGTGGAAAGATCCATCACGTTGTCGGCGCCCCAGCGGATCGCCCAAACCAGTTTCTCCACCTCCTCGGCAATGCCCGAACTCAGCGCGGAGTTGCCGATGTTGGCGTTGATCTTGGTGAGGAAGTTGCGGCCGATGATCATCGGCTCGCATTCCGGGTGATTGATGTTGGCGGGAATGATGGCGCGACCACGCGCCACTTCATCGCGCACGAATTCCGGCGTGATCAGCTTGGGCAGCGCTGCGCCAAAGGATTCACCCGGATGCTGCCTGCGCAAGGCGCTGTCCTTGAGCGCTTCGATGCGCTGGTTTTCGCGAATGGCGATGTATTCCATTTCCGGCGTAATGATGCCGCGGCGCGCATAGTGCATTTGCGTAACGTTAGCGCCCGGCTTGGCGCGCAGCGGCGCACGCGCATGGCCGAAACGCAAGGGGTCCAGCTTCGCGTCCGCCGCACGCTCCCGGCCGAAGGCGGAAGTGAGCCCAGGCAGCTGTTCCACGTCGCCGCGTTCCATGATCCATGCCGCACGCACGGCAGGCAGGCCGGCGGCCAGGTCAACCGCGTAGTCCGAATCGGTGTACGGACCGGACGTGTCGTACACGGTAATGGCCGGATTGGCCTCGCCACCGAACAGGGTTGGTGTCTGCGCCTGCGTGATCTCGCGCATCGGCACCTTCAGGTCAGGGCGACTGCCCTGCACGTGGATCTTGCGCGAGCCCGGAATGGGGCGGGTCACGGCTTCGGAGAGTTCTTGCGCGGCGCGCACGAGATCGGAGGGCAAGGCATTCATCGGCATTCGTCCAGTGCTCAAGCGGCATCCCAACAGGGCGCGCTTTATTGAGGAGTCCGCACATGGATGTGCGGGGTGTTGCGAACGGATTCGCGTACCAGCAACTGAAGCGATGGCGCCAACGCACGATGGTGACCGTACGGCGAAGCTCCCTACACCGGTGCTAACCGGATCAGGTTCGAAGGGACTCTCTCAGCCGACAGGTGGTCGGCACCCCCGCTTCCTAACAACAACCCCGCTATTTGACCACGAAGCGGGGTGAGAAACGAGTGAGATCAGGCTCGGGGGGCGTAGGCGCGCAGGAACATGGCCACGCCGGCGCGGGCGTTCTCCTCCACTTCCTTGGCGTAAGCCTGCGCGCAGTCGGCGCAACCGAACATGCGGCGCATCATCATGTCGCCCTTGATCAGGGAGATGAACTGGACGCCGGCGCGCGGCACGTCGCCGATGTCGAGCTTGCCGGCATCCACCGCCTGCTGCAGCAGGCGCTCCATCAGCGCACGCGTGCGCATGGGACCTTCTTCCCACATCAGCTTGCCGAAGCGCGGATTGCCCTGGCGGCAGTCACTGAGGATGGCGCGGAACGTGCCGACGTTTTCCGGATCGCAGTCCAGATGCGCGTGAATGAGGGCGATGCGGTTGAGGATGTCGCCGATGTCGGCGTCCGGGTCGAACTGATAGGTCTGTTCAGGGAGCAGATCCTGGATGCGCGAGCGGATGACCTCGCGAAACAGGTTGTCCTTGTCGCCGAAGTGGCTGTAGACAGTCAGCTTGGATACGCCCGCCTCCGCGGCAATCGCATCCATGCTGGTACCGGCGAAGGCATTGCGTATGAACAGAGCCTTGGCGGCGTCGAGGATCGCCGCGCGCTTTTCCATGTCCTTAGGGCGCCCTGGCCCATGCGGCTTGGTCAGCGGGATGGAGTTCATGGATGCACCTTCACAAATCAAAAGACCCAATTTATTATACGGTTCGGTTTACTTATTTTTCGAATGATACCGAAATATCCAGCCGATGTGCGCAACTACCCCTGAAATGGCGCTTAGCGCGCCGTACCGCAAGATCCAGCGCCTGCTCTCGGGGTGGCTTGAGGACGGCCGGACAGCGCGCAGACAGGTATTCGCGATCCGCGCCGTACTGCCTACGCTGGATACCATCGACAAGCATCGTTTGTGCCGCTGGCTGGCCTGGTGGTGTGTCACGGCCGGACCACGTGGCGAGCGGCTGTTCGCCCGCATCGAGCGGCTGGATCCCGGCCTCGGCGCGGGCATCGAAGCGGCGCTCTCGCAGCTTCCCACCGGGGTGGGCCTGAGTACCGTCCAGAGCCCTCGGAAAAGCGCGTAAATGTCCGCGGACACAGGACAAAAGCATGACTTACGTCAGATCGCCGCGATGACTTCCGGCACTTCGAACAAGGCATGCCGCACCGCACCCTTACCATTGTCGAAACAGGGTCTAAACGCTTATCCTTTTTGACCTTTTTTCGATCCACATAGGCTTGTTTCCCATGGCGATGAACTTCGATCAGGCGCGTCAAAACATGGTTGAGAACCAGGTGCGCCCCTGGGAGGTGCTGGATGGTCGCGTGCTTGACGTGCTGCGTCAGGTCCGGCGCGAAGACTTTGTCCCGCCCGCTCATCGCCAGTTGGCCTTTGCCGACATGAACCTGCCGCTGGGCCACGGCGAAGTGATGATGAAGCCGATCATCGAGGGCCGCGTGCTGCAGGCGCTGGAGTTGAAGCCCGAGGATAACGTGCTGGAAATCGGCACCGGCTCCGGCTTCCTCAGCGCCTGCCTGGCCAGCCTTGCCGCCCACGTGACCAGCGTGGACATGCACGCGGATCTCACCGCCGCTGCCGCCGAGCGCCTGAAGGCCGCGGGCATCGGCAACGTGCAGTTGATTACCGCCGAAGCCGTCAGCGGCTGGCAGCCGCAGGAAACGTTCGATGCCATGGTTGTCACTGGCGCCGTCTACCGTATTCCCGACCGTTTCCTTGGCTGGCTCAATCCTGGCGGCCGCTTGCTCGTCGTTCGCGGCGAGTCGCCGGTGCAGCAGGCAGTGGTGCTGACGCATGAAGGCAATGGCCGTTATCGCGAAGAAAGCCTGTTCGAGACTGATCTGCCCTATCTCGCGCACGCCCAACCTCCCCGCCAATTCGTTTTCTGACCCGATCGACCCGAACCCACGAGGCGAAACCATGCGCTTGAAGCTTCTGACCCTTGCCCTGTCCCTGGCTGCAGTCTCACTGCCCAGCCACGGCGAGGATTTGCTGGATGCATACCGTCAGGCGCGTGCGAACGACCCTGTGCTGGCCAAGGCCGACGCCACCCGTCTGGATATCCATGAAGCCGTTCCGCAGGCGCGTGCAGCGTTGCTGCCGCAAATCAACGGCAAATTTGCCTTGGAGCAAGATAGCCTCAGCGGCAGCAATGCAACCGGCAGCGGCAATTCCGGTGCCAACGGCCCCAGCGCCAGTCATAGCCGTACGCGCACGATATCGGCCAGCGTGGACCAGGTCATCCTCGACCTGTCCAAGATCGCGAGCCTGCAGGCCGCCCATTCGACCGCGGATGCGGGGGAAAAAACCTATGAGGCAGCCGCGCAGGACTTGTTCTTTCGCGTAGCCTCGGCCTACTTCACCGTGCTCAACGACCAGGAACAGCTGGCCGTTGCCCAGTCCAACGAAGAAGCCTTGCGCATCACCTACGACCAGGCAGAGCAGCAATACAAGGTGGGCATTTCCGCCGTCACCAGCGTCTACCAGGCCAAGTCGCAATACGATCTGGCCAAGGCAACCACCGTCAGCGCGCAAAACACGCTTGCCAACGACCGTCAGCTGCTAGGCGTGATCACTGGCAAGCCCGTAGGCGACCTGAAGAAGCTGCGCCCCGACCTGCCGATGGATGCTCCTTCACCGGCCGATCCGCAAGCCTGGGTGGACAACGCGATCAAGAACAACCCGACCCTGGCCTCAGCACAGCTGTCGGTCGATGCCGCCGAGCACAACGTCAACGCGGCCCGTGCCGGTCACTTGCCGACGATCAACGCCACCCTCAGCCGCGGCAAAAGCACCTCGTGGCTGGAAAACGGCAGCTACAACGACTTGCGCCCAGGCGTCAACGATCGCTGGGGCAACACCATCGGCGTCACCCTGTCAGTGCCGATCTTCTCCGGCGGACTGACCCAGTCGCAGGTGCGCCAGAACATCTACAGGCGCGACGAAGCTCAGGACGACCTGGAGCTGGTACGGCGTGAAACCATCCAGGGCACCCTCAACGGCTACAACTCGGTGCTCACCGACATCAGCAAAGTAGAGTCGGGCAAGGCTGCGGTGGAAGCGGGACAGAAATCGGTGGACGCCACCAAGGCGGGCTTCCAGGTGGGCACGCAGATCATGCTGGACGTGCTCAATTCCATTCAGATCCTGACCCAGGCGCAAAGCAGCTATGCGGCCTCCCGGCACCAACTGGAGCTCGATCGCCTGGCGCTGAAGCTACAGGCGGGCACCCTCAGCTACGAAGATCTGCAGGCAGCCAATTCGCTGCTGCAGTAATTGGTATCGATGGTTGCAAGAAAGGCCGGGACATCCCGGCCTTTTTCATTCCTGCAGCATCCGGTCGATCAACCCCATCACCCGCCCGACCGCTCCGCGCTCGCTGTCGAACACGATGCGCGCCTGCCTGCCCATATGCTTGCAGCGCGTTCCATCCTGCAGCAGGTCGAGCACGGCGCCACCCAGTGCTTCACTGAGCAACACCCGCTTGGCGCCGCCGCCGCGGATCAAGGCCAGGGTGATTTCCTCGAAGTTGAAAGTATGCGGTCCGACCAGCACGGGCCGGGATAGCGCTGCTGGCTCAAGCACGTTGTGTCCTCCGATGGGCACCAGGCTGCCACCTACGAAGGCCACGTCGGCCGCCGCGAAGAACGGCATCAGCTCGCCCATCGTGTCGATCAGGAATACCTGGTGCGACTCGCCTGGTATGCGGTCGGTACTGCGCATGGTCATGCTAAAGCCCAAGCTGCGCACCGCGTGTTCGACCAGCCGGAAGCGCTCAGGATGGCGCGGCGCGATCAGCAGCAAGGCATCCGGCAGCCGCTTGAGCACTTCCAGGTGCGCCTCCAGCACAGCCAATTCCTCGCCTTCATGCGTGCTCGCGGCGATCCACACCGGGCGCAGACGGCCCCACTGCTGACGGAACGCCTCGCCGGCTTCCGGTGCGCCTTCCGGCACCGGCATGTCGAACTTCAGGTTGCCGCTGACGGTGACCTGGGCCGGATCGGCGCCCAGCAAGCGATAGCGCGCCGCATCCGTGCGCGATTGCGCCGCGATCTGGCGCACGCAGCGCAAGGCCGAACGCAGCAGCGCGCGCATCGGCGCGTAGCCGCGGAGCGAGCGGCCGGACAGGCGTGCGTTGACGATCATCAGCGGAATACCGCGCCGGTAGCAGCCGAAATACAGGTTCGGCCAGATCTCCGTCTCCACGATCAGAGCCAGCCGCGGCCGGGTCTGCCTGAGAAAGCGTTGCACGGAAAACGGTAGGTCGTACGGCAGGTACACGTGAAACACGCTGTTGCCGAACAACTGCTGCACGCGCGCCGAACCGGTCGGCGTGACGGTAGTGACTACCAGCGGCGCATTGGGGTAATCCTGGCGCAGCGCCTTGATCAGCGGCTCCGCCGCGTTCACTTCGCCCACCGACACTGCATGCACCCAGATACTGCCGCGCAGATCCGGCGCCTTGAAAATGCCGAAGCGCTCCGGCCAGCGCTGGTGGTAGTTGCCATAGCGCATCCCACGCGTCAGCAGCCGCAGCACGATCAACGGCGTAGCCAGGTACATCAGGAGGGTATAGAGATAGCGCAACGTCGCATCGGTTCGAAGTCCGGAGCGCGGAAGTATACGGGGCCACGCGCCCGGCTCCCTCTGAAGAAGCAGAGGGGAGCCGCTACAATGGTCCGAATGCCCGGAACACCCCGCCCCCCCTTCACCCGCTCCCTGCTCGCACCAAGCCTCTGGCCGGCGTGGCTCGGCGTGGGCGTCATGAAGCTGATCGCGATGCTGCCGTTCCCGCTGCTGATGGGGATCGGGCGTGCCTTGGGCTGGATGATCGAGCGCCTGCCCTCGCCACGACGCAAGGTGGCCGCCACCAATGTGGCGCTGTGCTTTCCGGAACTGGATGCCAAGGCGCAGGCGGCGCTGGTGGACGCACATCTGCGCGACATTGGACTGATGCTGATCGAGTTCGCCCTCGGCTGGATGGGCTCGGATCGCGCCATCGGCAGGATCCCAGTCCGCGTCGAGGGATTGGAGCACCTGGAAAGCGCGCGTGCGCAAGGGCACGGCGTACTGTTGGTCGGCGGACACTTCTCGCATCTGGAACTGTGCGCGCGGCTGGTCTCGCAGCGCATCCGCATCGCCGGCATGTATCGGCGCATGGACAACCCGGTATTCGAGTGGACCGTGCTGCGCGCACGCCTGGGCTATGCGCGTGCGATGTTCGACAAGGACGACATCCGCGGCACGGTGAAATATCTGCGCAGCGGCGGCACGCTCTGGTACGCGCCCGACCAGGACATGCGCAGCAAGGACAACGCTTTCGTGCCCTTCTTCGGCGTGATCGCCGCGACCATCACCGGCACTCATCATCTGGCCCGCCTGTCCCATTCAGTGGTCGTGCCGTTCTTCCATCGCCGCCTGCCGGGCAGCGCTGGTTATGTGCTGCGTCTGGGCGCGCCGCTGGCAAACATGCCCGGCGCTGAGGCCGAGGCCGATACCGCACGCGTCAATCTCTGCATCGAGGACATGGTGCGCGAGGCGCCGGAGCAGTATCTGTGGGTGCACAAACGCTTCAAGACACGGCCGGAAGGGTATCCGCCCATTTATTGACGATTGCCATCCCGGCCCATGCGGCTGTCGGGGGTGGCCCATCCAATGCGACAATACGCACAGCTGAAGCTTGATTGAGCCTCATGTCCGCCTACCCGATTTTCATGTACCACAACATTGCGCAGGCACCGCGTGGCCTCAAGCGCTGGCGCAGCCTGTATGTGAGTCCGGGCGCGTTCGGGCGGCAGATGTGGCTGCTCAAGTGGTTCGGCTATACAGGACTTTCGATGTCCGACGCGATGCCGTACCTGCGCGGCGAAAAGCACGGCCGCATCGCAGTGATCACGCTGGATGACGGCTACGTCGACAATCTCGAATCCGCGCTGCCGGTGCTCAAGCGCTATGGCTTTAGCGCGACCTGCTATGTGGTGAGCGGCAGCATCGGCCGCTACAAC
Organism: Dyella choica; assembly: GCF_003977665.1. Classification (GTDB taxonomy): domain Bacteria; phylum Pseudomonadota; class Gammaproteobacteria; order Xanthomonadales; family Rhodanobacteraceae; genus Dyella_B; species Dyella_B choica. The sequence goes on from NZ_RYYV01000020.1 coordinate 40,702, forward strand.
CACTGGGATGCGGAAAAGCTCGGCATCCAGAAGCCATTGATGGCACCTGCGCAACTGCGCGCGTGGCAGGAAGGCGGCATGGAAATCGGTGCGCACACACGTTCCCATCCGCGCCTCAGCCAATGCAGCGCCGCGCAGCTGCAAGACGAAATCGCCGGCAGCAAGGCCGACCTGGAAGACGTGCTGGGGGTGCCGGTCACGCAATTCTGCTATCCGTACGGCGACATGGACGATCGCGTGGCCGAGACGACACGCGCTGCGGGTTACGCCGCTGCCACCACCACACAGCGTGGCCGCGCGATCCTCGGCACTGACCTGTGGCGCCTGCCGCGCGTGCAAGTCGCGCGCCATCACATGTTGCCGCAATTCGCTATGCGCGCATTCACCGACTACGAGAACAAACGCGCATGAAATTTCTTTTCGTCGGCACCAACCCCGAAAACACCGGTGCCGCCACGCATTTCGTAGCGCTGGGCCAGGCCCTGGTGGAAGCCGGGCATCAGGTCAGCGCGGTGGTGTACCCGGACGGGCTGATCGCCAACGCGCTCGCCAGGGCTGGCGTAAGACTTTATCCGGCGAAATTCCGCAACGTGTTCGATCTGCGCGGCTATCGCGCGACGTTCAAAGCCGCGCGCGAACTGAAACCCGACTGGCTGGTAGGCAATTTCGGCAAGGAATACTGGCCGCTGATCCTGGTCAGCCGCCTGCTCGGCGTGCCGGTTGCCCTGTTTCGTCATCGCACGCCGCCGATGGGACGGGCCTCGGGTTATCTGGTACCGCGTCTGGCTCAGCGTTTTTTTGCCGTGTCCGCGAACGCGCGGCAAGCCTATGTGGAACGCGGCGTGCCGCAGCAACTGGTGCGTGTGCTGTACAACCCGGTGAACATGCAAGAGTGCAGGCCCGACACGGAACGCCGCAACGCGATCCTGCACCGGCTCGGCATTCCGCAGGATGCCATCGTGCTCGGCTACTTCGGCCGCATCCATCACAGCAAGGGCATCCTCACCTTGCTCGAGGCCCTCGATGGCGCCATGGCGCAGGAACCGCGCCTGCATTGCATTTGGCTGGGCCACGGTCCGGACGTGCAGCAGCTGGGCGAGCGCATCGACGCCGGCTCATTCGCGCACCGCCATCACATGCTTGGCTGGATCGACGACGTGCACCCGTATTACAGCGCGATCTCCATGCTGGCGTTTCCTTCCATCGCTACGGAAACCTTTGGCCGTGTTTCGGTGGAAGCGCAGGCGGCCGGCGCGCCGGTGCTGGGCAGCAACATCGGCGGCGTGCCGGAAACGCTCTCGCCCAACGTTACTGGATTATTGTTGCCGCCGGGCAACGCAGCCGCGTGGCGCAACGCGATCCTCAAGATGTGCGAAGTGCAGATGCGCGAGCCGATGGGTGTGGCGGCGCGTGATTTCGTGGATCGGCATTTCAGTACGCGGGTGATCGCGGACGAATTCGTACGCATCTTGAGCGACGGTTGAGGTTGCCCCTCAATCCTCTCTGCGAAGGGGAGAGGAAGTAGAGCGTGCAGCTCGCCGCGCCTCGTGCAACTTGGCGTATTTCAGGAATACGTAGAACGCCCCCAGCACGCTGGCGATAAACCCCGCCCAGCCGTTGAGGAAGTAACGTTTCAACACAAACTGCCGCAAGAAGAACAGCGGCGGATAGATCACCATGCGTACACCGGTAAAGCGCTGTCCGCGACGTAGCTTGTGCGCCACCATGCCGCTGCTGTAGCGGTTGATCTTCTCCACGCGCGTGGCGATATCGCCATCGCCGCTGTTGACGAAATCCGCTCCCCACAAAGTCTTCACCGGCCCGCGCACTTCGACCGCGGCATGCACTTCCACGTCATTCATGCCGCCATGCTTGCGATTGAACAGGCGCAGATGACCGTTGCGATGGCTCCAGCGGTGCTGCACGGTCCAGAACATGCGCTCGCGGCGCGGAAGCCGAAAACCCGCATGCATGGGATCTTCCAGCGCGCGCTCGATGATGGCGCGCGTGCCGGGCGAGAGGATCTCGTCCGCATCCAGATTCAAGATCCAGTCGTTGCGTGCCAGCTCGTAGGCACGCTGCTTCTGCGGACCGTAGTCGTCGAACGGATGCGCTTCCACCCGCGCACCGTGCATGCGCGCGATCGCCACCGTGCTGTCGCTGGAACCGGAGTCCAGCACGACGATTTCATCCACCCAGTCCACTTCGCGCAGGCAGGCATCCAGCGTATCGGCGTTGTTATAGGTGATCAGCACCACCGAGAGCGGTTCACGCGCCATCGCCCTGCTCCTTCGCATATAGCGCTGCACACCATAACGCCAACAGCCAGGCGAACAACAGGCCCCACCAAGCTGAATAAAAAGCCAGGTGGGCATTGAGCGGAAACAGCATCGCCGCCAGCGATACCGTCACCGGGAACGCTCCCGCGCGACCGGCCTCACCCGCCCGGCGCCAGGCACGCCACGCAACCACCAGACCGATCAACCACAGCAGCATGCCCGCCGCTCCGGTTTCGGCAAGCACCTCCATGAGCCATTGGTGCGGATGGCAGGCGCCGACGCCATCACCGCAATTCTCCTCCACGAGGAAGTGGTCATTCGCCGGGGCGTAGTGTGGATAGGCATAACGGAATCCACGCACGCCCACGCCAAGCAGCGGATGCGCTTCGATCATGCGCAGACCGGTGTGCCAGATGTCGAGCCTGCCGGTCGTTGCCTCGTTGACGGACTGCTCGCCGCCACCCAGGACCAGCAAGGTGCGCTCAAAGCGTGCATCGAAACGCGTGGAGGCCTTCCAGGCGATGCCGCCCGCTGCCAGCAGCACCAGGCTGCATGCCGCGCAAACTGCAACAAATCGCACAAGCGAACCTGCTTCGCGCCTTATGAACAGCAAGGTCACCAGCCCGAAGCCAATCCATGCGGAACGCGATCCGCTCAGCATCACCGGCCCGAGCAGCAGCAGGAACGCGACGCCCAATCCCGCTCTTCCCGCATATTGGCGTGCGGTCCACAACAGGAACGGGGACAACACCGCCAGCGTTGGCCCCAGCTTGGGATCATCCGCTCCGAACAAGCCGGAGATGCGCTCGGGCTCCGCCTGTCCGCGCAGGCTCCAACCGGTGAGCATTTGCATCCAGGCGTCCAGGACCCAGAAGCCGATCACGGCAGCCAGTGCGGTATAGAACCCATGCAAGAATCGCTGGTCGCGCAGCGCATAAGCGGCGTACAGCCCAAGCGGCAGATAGCGTAGTAGCCCTGCCGTGGTGCCCCAACTTTTGCCGGGCATCACGGCGGCGAATGATGACAGCAGTGCAGCGCCGACATAGCAGGCGAGCAAGGCCAGAAACAACCACGCGCCTGGGTCGTCGCGCCATGCCGCACGCCGGCTACGGAGCAGCAGCACCACGCCTACCAGGCACAGCAAGGTGCTCAGCTCTGCACTGCGGCCAAACGGCAGCAGCAGCGCGAACAGCCACAATGGCCACCAGGCGGTGAAACCCTTGCTCGTCAAGAAATTGGAGGGACGCTGATCGGTCACGGGAAACGACGCAAAGGCAGATCGACACAGGACAATAAACGAGCCCAACAGCTGCTGTCACTGCGCAATGGTGGGCTGGGATGGCAGTCCCGGCATCGCGTGTGCTGCCTACATGGCAATGCTGGGTTTCACAACCCAGCCTACGATTGGCATCCCAGTCTACGCCAGCTAATCAGCCGGCTACTTCTTCGTAGAGCGCCAGGGCAGCGTGCTGCATGTCGATCAGGCGGTAACGTTGCAACGGCGAAATCGGCGGCGCAACGCGCAGCAGCTCCGCCGCACGCTCAACCAGACGCTCGCGATCGCCGGGCGGCACCCGGCCGGCGGGATAGAGTTCGGCCAGCAGCTCGCCCACGCCACCATGGGCGTAGCCGAGCACGGGTCGGCACAAGGCCAGAGCTTCGACCACGGTGCGGCCGAATGCTTCGGGCTTGTTGGAAAGCTGCAGCACCAGGGCGGACATGGCAAAGACGTCGCGTACGTCGTCGCGCGGTGCCGTCAGCACCACCTGGTTTTCCACGCCGCGGCCCCTGATCAGCTCGTTCAGTTCGCGCGCATAGGCTTCGCGACCCGGCTCGATCACGCCCAGCAGCAGCAGGCGCGTGTCGATGCCGCGTTGCTTGAGCTCGGCCACCAGCTCGATCGCGTCATGATGCCCCTTCAGGCGCGTGCCGCGGCCGGGCAAGGTGAGCAGAGGCGCGCCAGCAAGCTGGGGAAATTCGTTGAAGAAGGCCTTCTGCCATCCTTCGTCCGGCCGGTGCCCATAGGGAAAGGCCTCCGGATCGATGCCGCGAGGGACGATGCGAATGCGGCCGGTATCCAGCTTCAGGTAATGACTGATGATGTAGTCGCGCACCGTCTGCGAGACCACCACGATGCGTTCGCCGCGCAGCATGATGGCGCTGTAGCGGCCAGGCGAATTGAGCCCGTGCACGGTAGTGATGAAATGCGGCCTGGGCGAGAGGCCCTTGAGTGCCCACCAGCCCATCCATGCCGGGAGCCGCGAACGGGCGTGGACGATATCCGGCTTCAATTCGCGCAGGATGCGTCGCAAGCGGCCCAGGCGCCCGACGGTAAGCAGCGACTTGCGGCCCACATCCAGGGTGAGGTGCTCGCTGCCTTCGGCCTCCAGCTGAGCCACCATGCGGCCACCCGCCGAGATCACCACCGAACGATGCCCGGCCTGCACCAGCGCACGCCCCACTTCCAGCACAGAGCGCTCCGCGCCACCAGAGTGCAACGCGGGGATAAGCTGCACAACGGTCAGCGTTCTGGCCGGTGTGGCGGCAACAGACATGGTTCCCTCGTTAGCGACTCTCATCCGTAAAGACCCAAGCAGCAATCGTGCCGTTTGGCGCGATTTATGCTCGTGGCGGGGCCTGGATTCAGTCGCGCAGGACGTAATGTGCGCCGCAGTAAGGACATACGGACTCCCCGCCATCCTCCACGATCGGCAGATACACCTTAGGGTGGGAGTTCCACAGGGCCATGCCGGGCATCGGGCACGACAACGGCAGGTCCGAACGCGTCACTTCGTAACGATTTTCGGCATTCGCCGGGATGAGCTTCTGGGCTGCGGCGGGCTGACCCGACATGGGAGGTTGCTCCGGGGTGAGGCTATCAGGCCGCCTATCTTAGCAAGGGACAAGGGGCGAGTAGCGAGGGCGCGATGCCGCCTCTGTTCACTCGCCCCTCGCCGTGTGCTAACAGGCTGTTGAGAAACAGCTTGTTAGCGCAGGCCACGGATGGCCTGGCACGAATCAAGCACAGCAAGTGCTTGATTCGTGGGCACCGAGTTCGAACATCCGCCGAACTTAAGTGCGTTGAGAACGTGCAGGAAAGCACTGTCTCAACATCCTGCTAAGGGCGCCCTTGAACCTTACTGCCCGGCCTTCGGCACCGAACCCTCGGTGGTGATATTGATCTGGATCTCGTCGCTCACTTTCGGCGCATACGCGCCCAGGCCGAAATCCGAGCGCTTGACCAGACCGGTGGCGTTGAAACCGATCGACGGCTGGCCGGTCATCGGGTGCGTGCCGACGTTGTTGAGCGTGGCATTGAGCACCACCGGCTTGGTCACGCCATGTACGGTGAGATCGCCGGTCACCTTGTATTTCTTGTTGCCCAGCGACTGCACGCCGGTGCTCTTGAAGGTGATGGTGGGGTACTTGTCGGCATCGAAGAAATCCGGTTCCTTCAGGTGCTTGTCCAGGGCCGGCACGTGCGTGTCCAGATTGCTCAGCGGCATGGTCACTTCCACCGAGGCCTTGGCCGGGTCTTTGTCATCGAACACCAGCGTACCGTCGGTAATGCCGATGTCGGCCACCGGATGGGAAAAGCCGAAGTGGCTCCAGCTGAACAGCACCATGGTATGACCCGGGTCCAGCTTGTAGCTGACCGGGGCGGCCTGGGCCGAGAGCGCCGTGCCGAGCAGTCCGGCCAGCAATACATAGCGAAGATTGCGCATGAAAAAAGTCTCCTGCATCGATCAAAAGTGGGTGGAAAAAGGCACTCTCACGTTCAACTACGCCGATCGCCGCTGCAGCACAAGCCAGCGACCATCGGTAGGAAAAATCCTTACGCGATGAGGCATGCCTCATCGAACGCAAGCCGCGGGCTGCGCGGGAAAAGGTCACGGCTACTGTCGCCGTAGCCGATGTTGATCAGGAAATTCGACTTCACGGTGGTGCCGGCGAAGAACGCCTGGTCCACGCCGGCATTGTCGAAACCGGACATCGGGCCGCAGTCCAGGCCCAGCGCACGTGCCGCAACGATCACGTAGGCACCCTGCAAAGTGGCATTGCGGAAGGCCGTGGTGTCGATCAGCGGCTGATTGCCGACGAACCAGCTACGGGCATCGGCGTGCGGAAACAGCTTGGGCAGGTTTTCGTAGAAGGCGTGATCGGTCGCCACGATGGCGGTGACCGGCGCAGCCATGGTCTTGGCGCGGTTGCCATCGGAGAGAAACGGCTTGAGCTTTTCCTTCGCCGCCGCGGACTTGACGAACACCAGGCGCATGGGCGAGGAATTGGCGCTGGTCGGGCCGAACTTCGCCAGCTCGTACAACGCGTGCAACTGCTCGTCGCCCACTTCCTTGGGCAGGAACGCATTGTAGGTACGGGCGGTACGGAACAGCTGATCCAGTGCCGACTCGGCAAGCTTCTCGCTCATGGGTATCCTTTGGCTCAGAAAACAAAGTCCATAGTCTAAGCGCAACCCGGGCGTACCAGCGGCGAGCGAGGCGAACGTACTGTGCACGATCCGGCGACAATCGGCGCTCCCAACCACGAACCGCTTCACCCCTTAGCGGGGGAATGCTGGGTAATTACCGACCAGGCCGCCGGCAACCAGCGCCAGGCCCTGGCGCTGGCCGAAAAAATGGGCATGCCGGTGCGGCACCTTGTTCTTTCGCCGCGCGCGCCATGGTCATGGCTGTCACCACGCCTGACCCTCGGCGGCCGACTGGCCCTACCCGCCGCGCAGCGGATGGCCTTTGCTCCGCCATGGCCATCCCTCGCCATCGGCTGCGGACGCAGCGCGGCTTTGCTGACGCGGCTATTGCGACGCCTGACGGAGGGCTACTGCCATACCGCGCAGATTCTCGATCCGCGCATTGACCTCATGCATTGGGACACCGTCATAGCGCCCAAGCATGACGGCCTTGTCGGCCCCACCGTATTGAACCCGCTGGGATCGCTCAATCCGGTCGACGAGGCCTGGCTTGCGGATGGTCGCGAAGCCAGCCCGGCGCTGGATTATCTGCCGCGCCCGCGCGTGGGCGTGCTGCTGGGTGGGCCACGCGCAGGCATTCGCATCGACGTCGAATATGCGCAGCGCCTCGTAGAACACCTGCTGGCACGTCGACAGCGCGAGGGCGGCAGCCTGCTGGTGTTGGCTTCGCGCCGCACGCCTATGGGTGTTGCCGAGCTGCTGCGCAACGCGCTGCGTGGCGTTCCCGGCCTGCTGTGGACCGGTCCCGACGATGGCAGCAATCCCTATCCCGGCGTACTCGGCTGGGCCGACCGCCTGGTGGTGACGCCGGATTCGGTGAACATGTTGAGCGAGGCCTGCGCGGTAGGATGCGACGTGCATACCTTCGTTGCGGAAACCTTGCCGCCGAAGCTGGCGCGCTTTCATGGCAGCTTGCGCCAGGCGGGCTTGTTGTACGATATCGATGAGGATGCGTCGGCACGACAGGTACCGTTGCGCGAGACGGCGTTTATCGCCGAAGCGTTACGCAAGCGCATCCTTGCCCGCCAAACATAGTTGCATGGCCTCATGGGCTGGGATGACCATCCCAGCCTATGCGGGCATTTGGGCGTTATGCCTAGAAATCGAATCCGAGCGCACGCGTTACGACATTCACTTCGCCGCATAGCTCGTCCAGCTGAACATCTCTTGGCGCAATGCGCGGGCGTAGATCCAGCGTACAGAACAAAGCCCTGCGCAACAGCTCCGCGTGCGCACGGGTGAAACAGTTCGCCTGCGCAACATCCAGCACGCCCGCATCGCGACAGACTTCGATCAGTCCGGCATTGGCGGTGGTCGACAGCAGTTGGGGTGATTGCGAAGCGTGCGCCAGCACCAGGCCTTGCAGGGCAAAATCGATATCGAGCAAGGCACCACGCCCCTGTTTCAGGTCGATCTGCCCGGCATCCGAACGATCCCGCTCTGCCCGCCAGCGTTGCCGCATGTTGCTGACTTCCGCCAGCACGGCCGCACGATCGCGCGCCACGGCAAGCGTGCGACGCCGCACTTCAGCCAGCCCCGCGTTCAAGGCCGCGTCGCCGACAACGGGACGCGCGCGCAGCAAGGCCTGGTGCTCCCATGTCCAGGCGCGGCTTTCCTGATAGGCGACAAAGGCTTCCAGGCTGCCGATCAGCAGGCCTTTGGAGCCATCCGGTCGCAAGCGCGTATCCACTTCATACAGGCGTCCTGCACGCGTCAGCACCGTCAGCCAGTTCATCACGCGCTGGGTGAGGCGCTGATACCAGCGCGACCCCTCCAGCGGGCGCGGTCCATCGCTCATGGCCTGCGCGCGCTGGCCATCGAACACGAACACCAGGTCGAGGTCGGACGCAAAACCCAATTCTTCTCCGCCAAGGCTGCCATAGCCAAGGATCGAAAAGCCCGAGCCCACGCCTGGCAAACGACCATGCGCGACAATCACTTCGCGTTCGGCGAGAGCGGCCACGGCATTGACCACGGACTCTGCCAATGCAGCCAGTCTGCGCGCCGTCGCCACCGCATCCGCGCGCCCATCATTGAAAGCCAATCCCAGGCGAAACGCGATGCTCGACTTGAACTCGTTGATGCGTTCCAGTTCCGCTTCTGCTTCGCGCTCGTCCAGCGTGGTGAGCACATGGGCGATCTCAGCGCTGATGTCGGCGCGCTTGAGCGGCAATTGGTCGATGCGCGGATCGAGCACATCGTCCAGCAGCAAGGGTTGCGCGATCACCCGCTCCGCGAGAAAGGCACTTGCGGCAAACAGCTGTGCCAGGCGCTTGCGTGCCGATGGTTGTTCTTCCAGCAACGCAAGATAGGAAGGACGGCGCGCCACCGTCTGCACCAGGCGACACAGACGCAGCAGGCACGGTACCGGCGCCGCAGTTTCGCGGGCTGCCGCCAGCAATTGCGGCATCAGGTGATCCAGCTGTTCGCGTGCCCGCGCGGACATGGCGCGCAGCTGCGAGGCCTGCGACAACTTCAATAGCGCCTCAGCCGCTTCGGCGCCCGGCGCGAAGTCGGAAGCTTCCATCTCACCGCCGCCCAGCAACTCATCGCACGCCCTTTGCCACAGGATCGCATCCGCAGCCGGCACGCTGGCTTTGGCGCCGCCTTCAGGCATCAGCACGGCCTCGAATTCATTGGCGACAATGTCCCGGTATCTCGCCAGCTCCTCGCCCAGCGGCTCCCAGGCCGGATAATCCATTCCCAATGCAAGCCGCTCGCGGGTCAGCTCGTCTTCAGGCAAATCGTGCGTCTGTGCGTCGCGCATCATCTGTACGCGATTCTCCAGTCGCCGTAAGAACACATAGGCCTCGCGCAAGGCCTTGGCACGCGACGCGGGAATATGTCCTCGCGCCTCGCACGCGGTAAGCGCTGGTAACAGGCCACGCACCCGCAAACCCGGTTCGCGGCCGCCGCGAATCAGCTGTACCAGTTGCACGATGAATTCGATCTCGCGAATGCCGCCCGGGCCCAGTTTGAGGTTGTCGGCCAGGTCCTTGCGCGCCACTTCGGCATCGATCAACGCTTTCATCTCGCGTAAACCCGCGAAAGCGGTGTAATCCAGGTACTTGCGATACACAAACGGCCGCAATATTTCCTGCAATTGCTTGCCCCCATTACGGTCACCGGCTACTGCGCGTGCCTTGATCCATGCGTAGCGCTCCCAGTCGCGACCTTCGCGCTGGTAGTACTGCTCCATGGCGCTGAATGGCAAAGCCAGCCGGCCGGAATTGCCGAACGGACGCAGACGCAGGTCCACGCGTGCGCAGATGCCATCATTGGTGGGCTCATGCAGCAGGCGAACCAGCTGGCGTCCCAGGCGCACGAAGTACTCGCTGTTGTCCAGCACACGTGCACCGTCACTCTCGCCGCCCTGCGGATAGGCCAGCACCAGGTCGATATCGGAAGAGAAATTCAGCTCGCTCCCGCCCAGCTTGCCGAAGCCGACCACCACCAGACGCTGCAGGCTCCCATCTTCTCCGCGCGCGTGGCCATAACGCACGGCCAGCGAACGCTCCGACCAGTCGAGTGCGGCGCCAAGCAAGGCTTCATACAGAACGCTGGTGGCGGAAAGCGTTTCCGGCAGGTCGTCCAGGCCGTTGACGTCCCGGAACACCAGGCGCAAGGCCTCGGCGTGCCGAAAGCGCCGTAACGTGGACATGCAGACCGCTTCGTCGGCATCCGGCTTCAGCGAATCTATGCGCGCCGATGCGTCCGCACTGGCTCGCAGCCGCTCCAGCCCCTGCGGCGCCAACAACTGCGGCTGGCTGCGCCAGGTTTCGAAGGCGAAATCGCTGGCCAGCAAGGTGCGGCGGATGCGCTCGGCCACGCCCGCGTCGTCGTGCAGGGGCACGCCGGCGGTGCGGCAACGAGCCACGAGCTGGGCATAACGGTCATCGATCAAGGCCCGCAGCGCGGGCGATTCGGTGGGTACGGGGATGGCAGCCATGCCGCCATTATGGGCCTTATCCCTTGCGCGGCAGAACCGTTCGGTGCTGCCCCACGAGATGGCGCCTCTGTCGGGAATAAGCGCTCAAGCCTCGATCCTGCGCCAGGGGCCTACCGCTATCGAAGAGTTCGCGTAGGGAGGATAGACGATGGACCGCAATCGCACGCGGCCGTCCCGGTCCATCGCGAAGACGGTCACAGCCTGCAAATGGACATGGAGCCGATCATCGGCTGCGCTTGCGCACCGAGCCCAATCGCGCTCGCTCCATTCTGCTTCAAGCGGCTCGTCCCAGCTCTCCACACGCAAGCTGGCGCGCACGCTGCCGGCCACATGACGGAGATTGAGCAGTTGCGCTGTTAGGCCATCGCCTGGCACCGGTGCAGGCACGATATCCTCGGGACGCACATGGACCGCGACCTCATGGGCATCCGCGGCAGCGAAATTCTCGATGCGCCACGCATGGCCAAACAGATGCAGATGCTGGCCGCGCACCTCACCCGGCAAGCGCTGGCCGCGCGCAATGAAGCGCGAAACAAAAGGCGTGGCCGGCTGGCGATAGACCTGCTCCGGCGCGCCGATCTGCTCGATGCGACCACGGTTCATCACCACCACGCGATCGGCCATTTCCAGGGCTTCGTCCTGATCGTGGGTGACGAATAGTGTGGTGATGCCGAGTGAACGGTGGAATTCGCGCAGCCACCCGCGCAGATTTACCCGCACTTGCGCATCGAGCGCGCCGAACGGTTCGTCCAGCAACAACAGGCGTGGCTCGATCGCCAGGGCGCGCGCCAAGGCCACGCGCTGGCGCTGGCCGCCCGACAGCTGCGACGGATAGCGATCCACGAAGCCCTCAAGCTCCACGCGGCGCAACAGGTCCTCGACCGTTGCCTTGATCGCCTGCGCCTTGGGACGCACGCGCCACGGGCGCACGCGCAACCCAAAGGCCACGTTCTGGGCCACCGTCATGTGCGGAAACAGCGCATAGTGCTGGAACACCAGCCCGACGCCACGGCGTCGTGCATCCAGCGCCAGCAAATCGCGCCCGTCGCGAAGCACACTGCCGGCGTCCGGCTGGTCCAGGCCCGCCAGGATGCGCAGCAGGCTGCTCTTGCCAGAGCCCGAGGGGCCGAGCACAGCGACGAACTCGCCGTCACCGATGCTCAGGCTGACATCGTCCAGCGCGAGGAAGGTGCCGAACCGGCGACGCAAGCGGGAAATTTCGATACCCATGCTGCGGGAATCCTCAATCATTGGCGTTCCATTCGCCGCCGTGCCGCCACTTCACCAGCCGCTTGATGGCGAGCGTGAAAACAGTAAGCAGCGCAAGCAGCGAAGCCACCGCGAAGGCGGCGGAAAAATTCTCCTGGCTTAGCTGATCCACTTGCAGCGGCAACGTATTGGTGATTCCGCGCAGGTGTCCGGAGACCACATAGACGGCGCCGAATTCGCCCATCGCCCGCGCGTTGCAGAGCAGAACGCCCTGCAGCAAAGCCCAGCGAACGCGTGGCAAGGTGACGCGAAAGAAGATCTGCCATCCACTGGCGCCGAGCGTAAGCGCTGCCTCTTCCTGGTCCGAGCCCTGCGCCTGCATCAGGGGAATCAACTCACGCGCCACATACGGCAGTGTCACCAACACTGTCGCCAACACCAGGCCCGGCAAGGCGAAAATCACCTGCAAGCCATGGGCTTCCAGCCAGGACCCCAGCCAGCCATTCTTCCCATAGACCAGGATCAGCATCATGCCGCAGACCACCGGCGAGATCGAAAACGGCAGATCGATCAACGCGCCGAGCCATGCCTTGCCGCGAAACTCGAAGTACGCCATCGACCAGGCCGCGGCCAGGCCGAACACCATGTTCAAGGGAACGGCTATCGCTGCCACCGTCAACGTCAGCCGCACCGCGCCAAGCGTATCCGGCTCGCGAATGGCATGTAGGTAAAACGCCAAGCCGTGCTGCAAGGCTTCCGCGAATATCGCCAACAATGGCAACACCATCAACCATCCCAGCACCACCAGCGCGCCAAGCACCAGCACAACGCGTGCAACATGTGTCGTCCGCGCTGGCTGCCCAATCGACACCACGGCAGCAACGGCAGCCATCAGCGCACCACCGCCCAGCGCCGTGTCCAGCGCTGCAGCCACGCCATCGCTACCAGCAGCAACAGCGACGACGCCAGCATCACTGCACCCAGGGCTGCTGCACCGCGATAGTCGTACTGCGAGTCGATCTTCTGCACGATCAGGTACGGCGCGATTTCAGTGCGGAACAGGCGGTTGCCTGCAATGAAGATCACCGAGCCGTATTCGCCGATCGCTCGCGCCAGCGCCAAGGCGTAGCCCGTCAGCAACGTGGGCAGCAAAAGCGGCAGCAGCACGCGGAAGAATCGCTGGAAGGAAGTAGCGCCGAGCGTATAGGCGGCTTCCTCCAGGTCGCTCTCCATGCTTTCCAATACCGGTTGCAACGTACGCACCACGAACGGCAAGCCGACGAACACCATCGCCAGCAACACGCCCACACGCGTATAGGCGACTTCGATGCCGAGCGGCAACAAGCGGCTGCCTAGCCAGCCGTTGGGCGCGTACAGCGCAGTCAAGGAAATACCTGCTACGGCCGTCGGCAGGGCAAACGGCAGATCGACCAGCGCGTCAAACTGCCGCCTGAGCGCGAATCGATAGCGGACCAGCACCCATGCGACCAGCAAGCCGAGTACCGCATCGATGGTCGCCGCGAGCAGCGCTGCACCAAAACTCAACCTCAACGATGCCAGCACACGGCGTGTACCGATCTGTGCCCACCAGCCCTCGGGCCCGAGTTCACATGCAGTCCACAGCAGTGCGGCGAGCGGCAGGAGCACACAGCTGCCCAAGACCAGCAGGGTATAGCCGGTGCTGAGGCGAAAACCTGGCAATACAGACCGTGCCATCGCCGTCATTGCGCCTCTTCGAGGATGCTGTCGAACAGGCCACCGTCCGCGAAATAGCTCGTCTGCACGTTGCGCCAATCGCCAAATTGCTCGCCGATGGTGAAGGTCTTCACCGCGGGAAATTGCGCGGCGTACTTACCGGCGACGGAAGCCAGGCGGGGGCGGAAGAAATGCCTGGCGGCAATCTCCTGGCCTTGCGGGCTATACAGAAATTGTAGATAGGCCTGCGCAACTCGCGCTGTGCCATGCCTGGCCACGATCGCGTCCACCACCGCCACCGGCGGTTCCGCCACAATCGTCGAGGACGGCACTATGATCTCGTAGTTGTCCTTGCCCGATTCCTGCAGTGCCATCAACGCCTCGCTCTCCCACGCGATCAGCACGTCGCCTATGCCACGCCGAACGAAAGTATTGGTGGCGCCGCGTGCGCCGGTATCGAGCACCGGCACGTTCTTGTACAGCGCCGTAACGAAGGCGCGCGCCTTGTGCGAGTTGCCGCCCGGCTGACGCAAGGCCCAGCCCCAGGCGGCGAGGAAATTCCAGCGCGCGCCGCCGGAGGTCTTGGGATTGGGTGTGATGACCTGCACGCCGGCACGAATGAGATCCGGCCAATCACGGATCTGCTTCGGATTGCCCTTGCGTACCAGGAACACGACGGTGGAAGTGTAGGGCGAGCTGTTGTTCGGCAATCGCGCCTGCCAGTCCCTCGCCAATAGACCCTTGTCCGCCAGCACGTCTATGTCGTAGGCCAGGGCCAGGGTGACCACGTCCGCCTGCAAGCCGTCGAGCACGGCGCGCGCCTGCTTGCCAGAGCCCGCGTTGGAGGTGGTGACCGTTACGTCCTGCCCCGACTGCTGGGCCCAGTACGCCTTGAAGGCCGTATCCGCGTCCTGGAAATACTCGCGGGTGGGGTCGTAGGAGACATTCAGCAATTTAACGTCCTGAGCAGGAACATTCCCTGCGCTCAGTGACAGCAGCACTGCCAGAGCCAGCAGTAGACGTCTCATAGCTACCAATCTCCTTCGGGCAGGTTCGCCCATGCTGCACTATAGGTTTGGAAGGCTGGACGTCTGAAAGCACTTGTCGTCCTATCCATATGCCCGCTCGAAAACCGTGTTTTCACCCGAAGGGCTACAGGAAAACCTCGGCACGCAATTCGAAGATGCGTGGATCGACCACCAGACCCCTGCGGTTGCTGAAAGCACGGATGTAGTTGGCTTGCAAACGCAGATGCGAGCCGATGTACCAATTCGCCCCCGCCGTCCAGTCATGCTCCCTGCCGCCCAGCACCCGTCCATCGTTGAGGTTCAGTTCGCTGTAGCGCAGGGCCAGCTCCAGCGCGCCCCATGCGCGCGCGGGAATCACGTTGCTGACGTTGCCATCGTGGTATTGACGTGATTCGCCCGTAAGGACCCAACTACCGAAGAGGTAATAGCCGTCCAGGTCATAATGGGGCTTGGGTAGCTCGAAGCTGGTCTGAGCCCGCAGGTATTCGCCCTGTACCGACCAGGGGCCGTCGATCCACACTTCTTCCAGCCCCAGGCGATTGATGTGGCTGACGCCGCCGAGCGTGCCGGAGCTGACCAAATTGACTCCCGTAAGCCCCGCCTCTGGAGTCGCCTTGAAGCTGGCCGTAGCAGGTTGTTGCACGCCAAGGGCGTTGACCAGGCCGTAGGGATGCTCCTCCGAAGCGGCGACGCCCAGGTGCAGCACTGTCGTCGCCTCGTGAATCGGTACCCAGGCAACGCGCGCCGCAAGCGTATGTCCACGATTCTTGCCGATAAGGCTTTTCCCGTAATAGCCCAGGCTGGCCAGCCAGTGTGCATGCTGGATTGCCCAATCGGCGCCGACGCGGCGATTCTCATAGACCGCCTGCGAGGGCAAGGCCAGCTCGATGAAGGTGGTCTGGGTCGAAGTGGTGACGCCTTCAAGACTCACCGGGGTCTTGCTCTGCCCAAAACGGAGGGCGCCGTAGTCGCTGCCCAACACCGCTTGTGACTGCAAGCGCGCAAAGACATCCTGCCACTGCCTGGACTGGAAATCGTAGTACACGGTGGCGTCGTAGACGCCCGGCTTTTTCACGTAGAAGCCCAGGTACTTGCGGCGATTGGTATGCGCATCGGTGAACCTGTTTTTGTCATGCGAAAAATCGTTTACGTCGTACTGATAGCGCAGCACCAGCCCCAGTTCCGTCCCATCCCCCGTCTTGAAGTGAGTGGGCCACTGGTAAAGCCCGTCATCGTCACCTGCCCTGGCCTTGGCCGGGGCCAGCACCGCCAGCGAGACCGAAGCGGCCCAAATCAACACGACCAAAGCGGGCCTGGATCGTCGCGGCATGGATAACTCCGGCGCCGCTGCAGGCGCCTGTGAAAGGTAGGTGAGAAAAAACCCCGTTGGAACGCCTTGAGAGGGGAGGAGCGTCCTGGATCCCATGCTGCCTTCCGCGCTTCCTGCGAAGGAAAGGAGGGAATGGCATGCGGATATGCCGGCCCATCATTTCTTCACCAAAAAACGAAGTTCTAACATCGTCGCATTCAGATGGACGTCTAAACGTCCAGGGATGCAAATCAATGACCGCCGCCACCTTATCACCGTTGCCCGAAGACAAGCAGCCCCTGGTTGCGCGTCTGATCGACGGGCTGGAAGCGCCTACGCTGTTGTGGCTCTCCGGCTATCTTGCGGGTGTGGCCGGTCAACGCCAGCTGCCCGGCAGAAGTTCCGCCGCCGAACCTGCAGCGCCCACCGAAGCGCAAGCCAAGCTCACTGTGCTTTATGGCAGCCAGACCGGCAACGCCAAGCGCCTAGCCGAAGATATCGGGCGCCGGGCATCCGCCGCGGGCCTTGCCGTGCGCATAGTTCGAGCCGATGCGTACGCGACTCGTGAACTGAAGCAGGAACGCCTGCTCTACGTGGTGATCAGTACGCAAGGTGATGGCGAGCCGCCGGACGACTCGCGCGCCCTGGTCGAGTTCCTTGCCGGCGCCCGCGCACCCAGTCTGGAAGCGTTGCGCTATGCCGTGCTTGGACTGGGCGATTCCAGCTATCCGAACTTTTGCGCAGTCGGCCGCCAGCTCGACGAACGCCTCGCGGCGCTCGGCGCGCAACGCCTTTTTGCAGCCGGCGAAGCGGACGTCGACCTGGAAACCGTGGCCCGGCCTTGGACTGAACAAGCGCTGCAGCAGGCCCGTGAGCAACTGAAAACCTCAGCCCCGCTCGCCAAGGTCACCCCTTTGCGTACGGCGCGCAGCACGCCGGCATGGCATCGCGAGCAGCCCTTTCCGGCACAGCTGTTGCTTAACCAGCGCATTACCGGCCGTGGCAGCGATCGCGACGTGCGCCATCTCGAATTCTCACTGGACGGTTCCGGCCTGCACTATGCGCCCGGCGACGCGCTTGGCGTATGGCCCTCACAATCGCCGGCGCTGGTTGAAGCGGTATTGAGCACACTGCAGCTCGACGGCGACACCTCTGTGCGCGCCGGCAACGAAGAACATGCGCTACGGACATGGCTGACCGAGCATCGCGAACTGACCCAGCTCACGCGCCCCTTTTTTGCGGCACATGCCGAGCGCAGCGGCGATGCCCAGTTGCGCGAGTTCCTTTTGCCCACAGCGCGCGAAACGCTGGCCGCGCTGTTCTCGCGCTGGCAGGTGCTGGATCTGCTGCGCCGCCACCCCGCCGATTGGACAGCGGAAACCCTGGTCGCTGCGCTGCGTCCGCTGGCGCCTCGCCTGTATTCCATCGCCTCCAGCCAATCGGTGGTAGGTGACGAAGTGCATCTCACCGTCAGTCACGTCGACTACGCCTTGGACGGCAACGCGCGCTGGGGGGCTGCCAGCCGTTACCTCGCACACCGTGCGGAAAGCGAGAACGTGCCGGTGTTCATCGAAGCCAACGAGCGCTTCCGCCTGCCCCAGGATGATCGCGACATCATCATGATCGGCGCCGGCACCGGCGTTGCGCCCTATCGCGCGTTTGTGCAGGAACGAGCCGAGCGCGGCGCCGAAGGGCGCAACTGGCTGGTATTCGGCAACCCGCATTTCCATTCCGACTTCCTCTACCAGGTGGAATGGCAGCAGGCCCTGAAGAGCGGGCAGCTGCATCGTCTCGACCTGGCGTTCTCGCGCGATCAAGCCACCAAGACCTACGTCCAGCATCGATTGATCGAACAGGGACGCCGGCTGTACGAATGGCTGGAAAGCGGCGCGCATCTGTACGTGTGCGGCGATGCCAATCGAATGGCCAGGGACGTACACAAGGCCCTGGTCGCGATCGTCGCCGAACAGGGCGCCCGGACGACCGAAGATGCCGAAGCCTGGCTGAGCCAGTTGATCCAGCAGGGCCGCTACGCCCGCGACGTGTATTGAGGCGTGTCATGAGCAAAGCGACCCTTTCCGACTTCGAGCGCATCAAGGCGAACAGCCGCTTGCTGCGCGGCACGCTGGTCGAAAGCCTCGCCGACCCGGTGACGGGTGCGATCAGCGAGGACGACAATAAACTGCTGAAATTCCACGGCAGCTACCAGCAGGACGATCGCGACGTGCGCGAAGAACGCCGCAAGCAGAAGCTCGAACCTGCTTACCAGTTCATGGTGCGCGCCCGGCTGGCCGGCGGCGTGCTTAGTCCCGCCCAATGGCTGTCGTTCGACGCCATCGCGCGCACGTGGGCCAATCACACCCTGCGCATCACCACGCGGCAGACGTTTCAGCTGCATGGCATTCTCAAGCGCGATCTGAAGCGCTCGATTGCCGCCATGAACAAGGCGCTGGTCAGCACGATCGCCGCCTGCGGCGACGTGAACCGCAACGTGGTCGCCAGCGCCAATCCGGTGCAGACGCCGGCGCATAGGCTCGCCTATCGCTGGGCCGAACGCCTGTCGGAGCATCTGAAGCCGAAGACGCGCGCCTACCATGAGATCTGGCTGGATGAAAAGCTGGTCGCCGGTGGCGAGGAAGAGAGCGAGCCGCTGTACGGTCCGACCTACCTGCCGCGCAAGTTCAAGATCGGCATCGCCGTGCCGCCCACCAACGACGTGGACGTGTTCGCGCAAGATCTGGGTTTCGTTGCGATCATCGATCGCAGCGAACTGCTCGGCTTCAATGTTTCGGTCGGCGGCGGCATGGGCGCAAGCCACGGGGATGCCAGCACCTACCCGCGCCTTGGCAGCGTGATCGGCTTCGTCGAACCCGAACAGCTGCTGCGCACCGCTGAGGCTGTGATTGAAGTGCAACGCGATCACGGCGATCGCCAGGAACGCAAGCACGCACGCCTGAAATACACCCTGGATCGCATGGGTGTTGGTGCATTCAAAGCGGAGCTGGAGCGGCGCCTCGGTTTCGCGTTGCAACCCTCGCGCGCGTACCGCTTCGATCACAACGGCGACCGCTACGGTTGGAGCGAGGGTGACGACGGCCGCTGGCACCTGACCTTGCAGATCGAGTCCGGCCGGCTGGCCGATCTTCCCGGGCGCCCCCATTTGAGCGGCCTGCGTGCGATTGCCGAGCAACACCAGGGCGATTTCCGGCTGACCTGCAACCAGAACCTGATCATCGCCAACGTGCCGCCGGCCCAACGCGAGCGCATCGACGCACTGGTAGCCGAATACCAACTGGACGGCTATCGCCGGCTCAGCGGCATTCGCCGCCATGCCGTGGCTTGCGTAGCATTGCCAACCTGCGGCCTGGCGATGGCCGAAAGCGAACGCTATCTGCCGCAATTGCTGCCCAAGCTGGAAGCCTTGCTTGAACGGCATGGACTGCGTGACGAACCGATGTTGCTGCGCCTCTCCGGCTGCCCGAACGGCTGCTCGCGGCCGTACCTGGGCGAAATCGCCCTGGTGGGCCGCGCCGTCGGCCGCTACGACCTGCGCCTGGGCGCCGACTTCGCCGGACAAAGGCTCAATCGCCTGGTGCGCGAAAACATCGGTGAAGCCGAGATCCTCGCCGAGCTGGATGGCCTGTTCGCCCACTACGCCGCCGAACGCAACGAACAAGAGCGTTTCGGCGACTTCTTAGTGCGCAGTGGCGTCTTGCCGACAGCACACCATGCCATCGACGCAGAGGTTTTCGCATGAACCTGCCCACGCCCGAGCAAGCTGCGCATGACGCGCGTGCACGCGACAAGCTCGAGGCCGGGCTACTTGCGCTCGGCGCGGAAGAACGTATCGACTGGGCGCTGGAACAGCTTCCGGGCCGGCACGTGCTTTCCTCCAGCTTCGGCGCGCAGTCGGCGCTGTCGCTGCACCTGCTGACCCGGCGCGTACCGGGGATTACGGTGCTCGTCATCGATACCGGCTACCTGTTTCCCGAGACGTATCGGTTCATCGACGAGCTGGCCGAACGCCTTTCACTCAATCTCCACGTCATCCGCCCCAGTCTCTCGCCGGCGTGGCTGGAGGCACGCCATGGCGAACTGTGGAACCAGGGGCGCGAAGGACTCGACCGCTACAACCGGCTCGCCAAGGTGGAACCCATGCAGCGCGCCTTGGCGGATCTCGGCGCCGGCACGTGGTTTGCGGGCTTGCGTCGCCAGCAGTCGCTGAGCCGCGCCGCGGCGCCTGTGCTGGATAACCGGCATGGACGCTGGAAGGTGCATCCCATCGTCGACTGGACCGACCGCGACGTCGGCATCTACCTGCGCCGTCACGACCTGCCCTACCACCCATTGTGGGACCAAGGCTACATCTCGATTGGCGATACGCATACCACGCGCCGCTGGGAACCCGGCATGCGCGAGGAGGACACCCGCTTTTTCGGCTTCAAGCGCGAATGCGGATTGCATCTGGACGTGTAGGCAACACTCATTGCATTCAAAAACAAACGCTGTCCCGATTAGAGGAACTCCTATGAAAGCCCTCGCTGCCGAGCTTGTCTCGGCCGAACTTGAAGCGCTGGTCGCGCCGCACGGCGGTGTGCTGCGCGAACTGTATCTTCCGGCCGCCGAAGCCGAAGCGTTGAAGCGACGCAGCGCGTCGCTGCCGCAATGGACACTCAATCAACGCCAGTTGTGCGACCTGGAACTGCTGCTAAACGGCGGCTTCTCGCCTCTGCAAGGCTTCCTGGGACGCTCGGACTACGATCGCGTGGTGAGCGAGATGCGGCTGGCAGACGGTACATTGTGGCCGATCCCGATCGTCCTGGACGTGGACGAAGCCTTTGCCTCCAAGCTGGCAGACAACACACAGATCAGCCTCAACGACACGCAGGGTACGCCGTTGGCGGTGCTGACGGTGGAAGATGTGTATTTCCCCGACCGCATCGCCGAAGCGCGCCAGGTGTTCGGCACGACCGATCGTGCGCACCCGGGGGTGGCCGAGCTGCTGGATCGTACCGGATCGGTGTATCTGGGTGGCCGCGTGCAGGGCATCCAGCCACCGGCGCATTACGATTTCACCTCATTGCGCCGCAGCCCGCGCGAATTGCGCGACTGGTTCCACCAACATGGCTGGCATCGCATCGTGGCGTTCCAGACCCGCAATCCGATGCACCGAGCGCATCGCGAGCTGACTTTGCGTGCGGCCGAACAGGTAGGCGCGAAGCTGTTGATCCAGCCATCGGTGGGACGCACCAAGCCCGGCGACGTCGATCACTACACCCGCGTGCGCTGCTACCGCGCACTGCTGGAACATTATCCGCACGACCAGGCCACTCTATCCCTGCTGCCGCTGGCGATGCGCATGGGCGGGCCGCGCGAGGCACTGTGGCACGCCATCATCCGCAAGAACTACGGCGCCAGCCACTTCATCGTCGGGCGCGATCACGCCGGCCCCGGCAAGGACTCGCAAGGCAAGCCCTTCTACGATCCTTATGCGGCGCAGCATCTGCTGGCCAGGCACCAGGCCGAACTGGACATCGAGATCGTGCCTTTCCCGGCGATGGTCTACGCCGCCAATCGTGACGCCTATCTGCCGCAAACCGAAGTACAGCCGGAAGACGAAGTACGCGACATCTCCGGCACCGAGCTGCGCCGCCGGCTGCAAACCGGTGAAGCGATCCCGGAATGGTTCACTTTTCCGGACGTGGTGAAGATCCTGCGCGAGCGCCACCCGACCCAGCAGCGGCAGGGCTTTTCGCTGTTCTTCACCGGCCTTTCCGGCTCGGGCAAATCCACTCTCGCGCAAGCCGTCCTGGCGCGCTTGCTGGAGACCGGCAGCCGTCCCGTGACCATGCTGGACGGCGATGAAGTGCGCCGTCACCTGTCGAAGGGGTTGGGATTCTCGCGTGAGGACCGCGATGCCAACATCACCCGCATCGGCTTCGTTGCCAGCGAAGTAGTCCGCCACGGCGGCATAGTGATCTGCGCACCGATCGCGCCGTATGCCAACGCGCGCAGCGAAGCGCGGCAGCTGGTGGAAGCGCATGGGCGATTCGTGGAAATCCACGTCTCCACTCCGCTGGAAATCTGCGAAGCGCGCGACCGCAAGGGCCTGTATGCGGCGGCACGTGCAGGAAAGATCAAGGGTTTCACCGGCATCGACGATCCGTACGAAACACCGGTGGCACCGGAGCTGCGCATCGATACCAGCCAGGCGCCGGTGAACGAGGCGGCCAACAAGGTGTGGGAGTGGCTGCAAAACCAGGCGCTGGTTTGAGCCATGCAAAGTGATGCGAGCTTCACCGCGATTCGGTGGGGCTCGTAGGCTTGTCTAGGGGAAGCCCCACAGTACCTCGTAGTTATTCCGGCGAAGGCCGGAATCCAGTATCAACACGTCGTGCGAAGCACTCAGCATAAAGCTGATGTGTCTTTCGGACGAGTATTTGGACTGGATTCCGGCCTTCGCCGGAATGACTGCGGTTACTCCCCGACCGCTCAGGCGGCGCGATTCACCGTACGCCGCACATGGCGCTGCTGAAGCTCGCTCCACAGCGGCGGCGCGGGCCAGTTCGGCTGTGCGTTTCCAGCCACCACCCGGCGCAATTCCGCTTCATCGATCTGCGGCGCCACCAGCCGTGCGAATTGCGCGACATAGCTGCGCAACACGTGATCACGGCGCAGCACCATCCAGCTTGTGCAGACCGGCAGCAGCGTGTCGATGTCGAGCGTGACCAGTTCGCGCGTGTCGGCCGGAGTGATCGCCATCTCGGCCAGGATGCCCACGCCCAGCCCGGCCAGCACGTAGGTCTTGATCAGGTCGGCGTCTGCCGAGGTGCAGGCGATACGCGGGATCAGGTCCGCGGCTGAAAACGCCCGCCGCAACGAGGATTCGGGCTGCAGCGAGGACTCGTAGCTGACCAGCGGGTGCGCCGCCAGGTCTTCGATCCGCAGGGGACGCCCCAGCTTGGCCAGCGGATGCCCCTGCGGCACGACGGCGCGGCGGTACCAGCGGAACAGCGGCACCGCAATGCCACCCTCCGGCGCCAGACCGCTGGTGCTGACGATGACCAGGTCCACCTCGCCGCTTTCGAACAGGCCGATGATGCGTCCTTCGCCTTGTGGACGAATATGCACATTGAGCTCGGGATAGTGCTGTTTCAGGCGGGCGATGGCCTCCGGCAGGACGAAGCGCGCCTGGGTATGCGTGGTGGCCATCGACAGCTCGCCTTGCGCCTCCTCGCGCAGGTTGGCGGCCAATGCGCGGATGTTGCGTGCCTCATGCAGGATGGTGCGGGCCCGCTCCAGCACCTGTGCCCCGGCCGGCGTCACCGCGTCCAGGCTCTTGCCGCGACGGGTGAACACCTGAAAGCCAAGCTCGCCTTCGAGCTGCTTGAGCTGCTTGCTGATGCCGGATTGGGTGGCGTGGACGTTGTCGGCTGCGAGGGTGATGTTCAAACCAGCGTCGGCGATGGCGACGATGTAGCGAAGTTGCGTGAGGGTCATGAGATCGGCTCCGGAGAAAAACGCGCGCAGGGGTGTGCTTGACGCATGGCGAAGCACATACAACCCACGACCCACCCTGAACGGCGTTTCATCACGAGCTCCACGCACACCGGCCTCTTCGCCGTTCGATCGAACTTAACACAGCGTTATTTGGACGTCTATACATCTATAAATCCTTTCCGCGCCTTGGCGCGACCTATGCCATACGGCCATATCTTCGGTCTCTGCAGCCATTTCCCATGGCCGGGCAGCAGCGTTAGCGTGGCAGCTTGTTCAGTGTTTTCGCGTGATTTGGATTGCATCTGGGCGCCCTATAGCCTTCAGGTAATGTGAGCAAGCAGACCCGCGCTGAGTCGCCGAACAGGTTTTGACCGACCCACCTGCCTTCCTCCGGACGTGTTCCATGCCGCTTTACCCGCTGTTTGCCGATCTTCGCGACCGCCACGTGCTGGTGCTGGGGGGCGGTGACGTCGCCTCCCGAAGAGTCGCCATGCTGCTGAAGGCCGGCGCGCGAATCACCGTGGGAGCCCGGCTACTGACGCCCGAATTGCGGGAATGGGCAAAGCAGGGTCGCATCACCTGGCAGGCGGGCTCCTATGAAGCCGAATGGCTCGAACGGGCATGGCTAGTGATCGCCGCCACCCGTTCACGCCCGCTCAATACGCGCATCGCCGCCGATGCCCACGCCAGGCAGCGGCTGGTGAACGTGGTGAATGATCGGTCGCTTTCCAGCTTCCAGGTGCCGGCCTTGATCGATCGCTCCCCGCTGCTGGTAGCGATCACCAGCGCAGGAGCGGCGCCGATGTTGGCGCGCCGCTTGCGGGAACGCATCGAAGGCCTGCTCGATCCAACGCGAGGATCGCTGCTGCAATTCGCACTGCGTTACCGCGCGCGCCTTCGCGCACGCCGGCGGGATCCTGCAGCAGACCGGCGTTTTTATGCCTGGCGGCGAGACGTTCCGGCGCACGTTTCATCGCTCATTTCACCATCTGCCCAGGCGAAAAAGCAGCTTGCCGTGGCGCTGACCGATCGTAGGGAGAAGCAGGCATCCGGCTCCGTCATCCTGGTCGGTGCGGGCCCAGGCGATCCCGGCTTGCTTACCCTGCATGCGCTGCGCGCACTGAACGAAGCCGACGTGATCCTGCACGACGCATTGATCAGCGAGCCGATCCTTGACCTCGCACGCCACGACGCAGAACGCATTGCCGTAGGAAAGCGCGGCGGCGCCATGCATACGCCGCAGGCAAGCATTCATGCACTGATGCTCCAACACGCACGTCAGGGAAAGCGCGTGGTGCGATTGAAGGGCGGCGATCCCTTCGTGTTCGGCCGCGGCGGCGAGGAGCTCGAATTCCTGCGCGAACATGGCATCCACTACGAAGTCGTGCCTGGTATTACTGCTGCGCTTGCGTGCGCCGCCTACAGTGGCGTACCGCTCACTCATCGCGATCATGCGCAATCCGTACGCCTGGTTACTGCACACTGCCAGCTATCGCTGGACACGCTGGACTGGTCGGACCTGGCGCGTGAGCGTCAGACCCTTGCGATCTACATGGGCGTGAGCCAGCTCGACGAACTTGCCCGGCAACTGCTTGCCCATGGACGCTCCGCCGATACACCGTTCGCACTGATCGAGAGTGGCTCGTTGCCGCAGCAACGCACCTTGACCGGCGCGCTGCAAGCGTTGCCTGTCCTTGCCGCACGCCATGATATTCGCGCGCCCGCCTTGATCATTCTTGGCGAAGTGGCCGCGCAAGCGAGCGTCTCGCACTGGTATGGCGAACTGCTCGGCGAGCCGCAGGGAAAATTCACCCTGCCTCGCCCCCTGGCTGATGCGGCATGACTTACCGGGCCTGGCGTAGGCGGGGATGGCAATCGTAGGCCGGGGTGCAAACCCCGGCATTGCCATGTATGCAACCCGCGCGACGCTGGGATTATCATCCCAGCCTACCTACTCACCTAAGCCATTGTCGGAACACGCAAAAGGCCGCCATTCCATGATGGCGGCCCACGGGGCTTTCCTTCGCCATGGCGAAAACCAGCACAGTCCGGCATGAACCTGCACTGATACCTGCCGGCCAAATGACAACCGATTCATGACAGTCGCGTTACAGTCCGCACTCCCCTAGAAACGACAGGTCGCGGGCTGTATGACCCTGGTTTCCACCACCCTGCTGTCAAAACGATCCGCTGCTGCGCGCACCGCCCTGGTACTGGCGATGATGGCCGCCTTCGTCCTGCTCACCGGCCTGCTCGACGGCAGCGACGGCGTGGCGGTGTCCCAGTTGCTCGCCCAACCCGCCATCCCGCTGGCCAACGCCATGCCGGGCCTGATGCTGGCGTTGCTGTTACTGGTGCTGACCCGTCGCACTGTGTTGTCGTTCGGCCTCGCCTATCTGATGCAAGGCGTGATGTACGGTGTAAATGCGCTGAAGGTGGCCAATCTCGGTACGCCGTTGCTGCCGGCCGACTTCCGTATGGTGGACCAGTTGCACAAGGGCGGCCTGCATGTGCTGGGCAGTTATCTGCCGCATTCCCCGTGGCCCTACCTGGCCTTGCTGGGCGGCGTCGCGGTGGTGGTGGCCATGTGGCACCACGAGCCTCCGCTGTTCGCGGCCCGCACCGGCGGCCGGCGCGTCGTGATCGGTACGCTGCTCGGCGTGACCCTGATCACCCTGCTGCTGGGCATGCCCGGCTGGGGCAATCTCTACAACGGTCGGAAGCTGTGGATGGAACCCTGGTCGGCCGCCGCAACCACCAGTCATTCGGGCCTGGTCAGCTCGCTGGTGATGTTCCATCTGCAGGACCGGCGCAGCAAGCAGAAGGCCGATCCCAACGCGGTGAGCAATCTGCTGCAAACCACCGGCGACGCGGTGCGTGCGCACATGCAAGCAGCTGCAGATCCGGCTACGGCCCTGCCCGATATCGTGGTCATCCAGAGCGAATCGTTCTTCGATCCACGCATCGTGCGCGGTTACGAAAACGCCGGGCTCACGCCCAATCTCGACCGCCTCGCCGCGCAAGGCATGAGCGGACCGCTGCACGTACCCACCTATGGTGGCGGTACCATCCGTACCGAATTCGAAATGCTCACGGGACTGTCGCTGCGCTACTTCAACAACATGCAGTTCCCGTATCTGCAACTGCACGACAAGGTCGCGCCAAGCATGGTGCGCAGCTTGCGCGCGCACGGCTATGAAACCGTGGCCATCCACGGCAACGATCCCACGTTCTGGAACCGCAATACCGCGTTCAAGGCCTTGGGCTTCGATCGCTTCGTGTCGCAGTCGAGCTTCCCTGGCGACGCGCCGGTGGATGGTAAGTACATGGCCGACAGCGCGATGACCGACGAGATCATGGCCCAATTGAAGGATTACGGCCCACCCCAGTTCCTGTTCGCCATCAGCCTGGAGGCGCATGGACCGTATGACGTGCCGCCGAAGGATACCGCCGCGCGCGATAGGATTCCGGTCCCTGCCGCCGTCGACGCCAAGGACAAGACGGAGCTGCAAACCTACCTGTATCACATGCAACATGCGGATGCCGAACTTGGCCGCCTGGCCGGCTTGCTCGCCGTGCGCAACCGTCCCACCTTGCTGCTGTTCTACGGCGACCATCTGCCGGGCCTTACCGCCGCGTATCGCGCGACCGGCTTCGTCGACGGCCAGGACATGCTTGCGCAGGCGGGTACCTGGCTGCTGGTCGATCCGCGCAACCGGGAGGAGCCGCAACGCTTCGACACGGCGTCGTGGATGCTGCCCGGCCTGTTGCTGGAACGCGCCGGCATTCATGACGACGCCTATTTCGCGCTGACGCAGGTACTCGCACCATCGCTGGCCAAGCTCACCCGCGCGCCTGGCGCTGCGCCGCCGCCCATTGACAGCCAGCAGCTGCTGCTCGACAAGGACATGGCCAGCGTTGCGGTGTTGCGCATGAAGGGCAAACTCGACCGGATGCTGCCCGCGAGCCTATTGCCTGCCAACACCGTTGTGGCCAAGCAGGACGACGAGCAACAACATGTTCCGGCCTCCGCAGCCATGGGCACGCATCACTGATCCTGCGGTTTCGAAACCGCAACTTCATCAAATGGTGATTGCCGCCCGCCGCTGCTGCCGCTTGTAATGGACGACCAGGGCTGTTGCCAGGAGCGCCACGGACACGACGAAAATGGTCACGCCCAGATGGTCGCCACGCATGCCGTGGGCAAAACCGGCCGGCAACTGCGCGCCGTTTTCATCGATATCGAAAGCCGCCATGCCGGTGTAATGCATGCCGCAAACCGCAAGCCCCATCACCAGCGCGCTGCCGATCATCTGCACGCGGCCGCGCAGATGGAAAGCCAGCCACAGGGCGACGATCGAGGCCACAATGGCGATGAGCAACGAGGTCGCCACCAGGTTCATGTCGTAGGTTGAGTACGCCGCCATCATCATCGCAGCCATGCCCAGATAGTGCATGCCGGTAACGCCCAGCCCCATGCAGATGCCTGCCGCGGCCAGCTTGGCCCAGCTGAAGGCGCCGCTGCTGGCAATGAACAGGCCCAGCGAGCAGGCACCGAAGGCAATGATGGCGGACAGCGCGGTGAGCACGGGGTCATAAGTCACCGGCATGCCCATGTCGCAAGCGAGCATGGCGATGAAATGCATGGCCCAGATCGCCCCTACACCCATCGCCGCGCCAGCTGCCAACACGGCTGCCGTACGCTGACGCGGGGTTTTCGCCAAAGGAATGACCACGGCCCATTGCAGAGCGGCAAACGATCCAAGCACGGATATCAGGTACGAGAGCAGGACCAGCAAGGTGTTGTAGTGCTGATGATCAGGCATGGCTACTACCTCCAGTGGCGAGTCAATGCAAAACCTCAAGCAGGCAATCGCCCTGGCCGTTGTTGCTGCGGCAATGCAGATTGCGCACGAGCACACCCTGCGGCGCGGACGACGCGCCGAGCATGCCTTCGAGATAGCCGCTGAAGAACTTGCAACCGGAATGGCCGCCAGGTGGGCACAACGGGCAGTCCTGGATATGAAAGTGGCGCTCGCGTACATCGATCGCCACCAGCAAGCGCAAGGCAGGCGCCGCGATGCGCTTGATCGCATCGGCCAGGCCCAGCTTGCCGCCTGCCTCGTAGTCACGCTTGAACACCCAGATGCCGGTGCGCCGCCCCGCCAGCAACAGGGATGCTTCGCGTGCTTCGGCAGCGACCTCGTGCTCCAAGGCGAGCAGCCACGGAAAAATCTTCGGGTAATCGCGTGCCAGTTGCGGCAGCATGCTCTCGACTTTATGCACATCGGGCCCGACATGCCTGATCGACGCCGGCGCCGAACCACTCGCCGCAACATCGGCCGCGCGTGACGCTGGCGACATTGCCGCTTGCGTTACGGCGCCCGGTGCCAACAACGTGGCCTCGAAGCTCAGCACACGATCATGCGTGGCCAACACTTCCTCAAGGCCAAGCTGCTTCTCCGGCTCGCCACGCACGACCATGACCAGCCACGCACCTTGCTCGTCCTGATACACGCGCTGGCGTAGCAGCGCGAAACCTCCGGCGGCCACCGCGCGGCCCAGTTCCACCAGCAAGCCTTCGCGGCGATGGGACAGGATCTGGATTTCCAGCTCGATCATCGAATGAAGTTCCCCTGTTTGGTCGATGCTGGCAAACAGGGTGAAATTTACGACGAGCCCCCACTGCGAAAAACGTGATCGAACTCCCAAATGCCGAGGTGCGCAACGGAGCCGCTACCCATTTTCGGCATGACACGTTTCTCGCAGCGTGTAGGCGGGTTGCCAAACCCAGCATTGCCATGCACGCGCACTGTGCGATGCTGGGATTGTCATCCCAGCCTACGCGCAGCCAGACGCAGATGCAGTTATCCAGAGCAGCCCTAGTGCCTGCCTAGCTGGAATTGGTGCGAAGCGGCTTGCGCCTTCTCAATCCGCTCTTCGGTCAGGGGATGATTGGACATGT
This sequence comes from Dyella choica, assembly GCF_003977665.1. Classification (GTDB taxonomy): domain Bacteria; phylum Pseudomonadota; class Gammaproteobacteria; order Xanthomonadales; family Rhodanobacteraceae; genus Dyella_B; species Dyella_B choica. The sequence continues at coordinate 70,125 of NZ_RYYV01000020.1, forward strand.
AGCGGACCTCACCTCCGCCGGCTTCGCCAGGATGCGCTTGTTCCAGCGCATGCATGGCGTCGGCAAAGGCAATGGGATCGACCGACTGTTGCGCCAGCGTCTTGAAGGCGAAGTCGTCGGCGTCGGCTTCGAACGCGCGCGAGTAATGGTTGTTCAGCAGAAAAGTCGGCAGGGCCGCGCTGACCCCGCTCAACGAAGTCACGTCGCCGAATGCCAAACTGATCATGAGAGTCGAGCCGACATGGCGCATGACCTCGCGCATCTGGTGATGATGCGCCAGATGACCCAGTTCGTGTGCCGCCACGGCGAGAAACGATCGGTCATCGGGCAGCGCCTTCAAGATCGCATCGGTAAACACCACCGTACCGTCAGGCAGGGCGAAGGCATTGGCACCTATCGACGGCGAGTCGTAGATGGCGAGATGGACGGCTGGCAATCCAGCCACGTTGCGCGAAAACCGGTCAAACAACGCCTGCAGGTGTGCCTGTCGTTCGGCCGGCACTTGGCTGGGCAGCAGCATGCGTCCGCGCATCAACACCAGGGTTTGCTGCCCCATCGCCACATCCATGCGCTGCGGCATGCGGGCAGCGACGCGATCGGCCATCCATGGCATACCGTATTCAAGCCAACCGATCAGGCCCAGGCCGATGGCAAGCACGCTAGCCAAGGCAGCCCAACGCTTTCTCTCCAGCCAATCGACCAGTGATTCGATCCGATTGCGGCCTCGGAACCAGTCGGCCGGCATGTCGTCATAGTCGATCTGCAGTTGCGCACCATGCGGCAAACGCAGCGTGAAAGGCACGCCGGTCATGCGCGCACTGACGTTCACCTGTACTAGCAGCGCTGCTCCTTGCACGCCATCGCCGCGCCAGCTGAGCTGATCGCCCTCCAGCATGACTTGCACCTGCCGTATGCGGGTGCTCCGCCCGTCGAGATATTCGCCACGCACCATGGCTACAGGCCGATGTCGAAGCCCAGCAAACTGTCGACCTCCGATCCCAGCGCGCTCACGCGAGCTCGGCGAGAGGAGGTTTGCACGAACTCGTCCAGGCTGCCGCTGCCTTCCAGCCGCAAATGCTCCGCGCGATAACGGGCCACCCGGATGACCGCCCACGGCGTGGCCAGCCCCAGCGTGCAGATGATCGCCGCCGCATTGGTGAAGTAGATGCGCAGCATCTCCCCGTAACTTAGCGAAGACTCAAGCTGGTAGGGCCCGATACTGGTGTGGTTGTAGAGCGCATTGGTCATGCGCACGCGGATATAGGCCCAGATCGCCAGGTTGATCGGTCCGGCATACAGGTAACTCAGCGCCTTGACGGTCAAGGGATGCTGATGCAGTTCCGCCGGCGTCCAGCCCAAGGTCCGCTGGATCTCGAACACGAGGATCGCCGCAGGAATCGCGCTCAGGATGTAGATGCCCAGCACCCGGCGGTAAATGCGGCGATACACCTTGGGATCGAACCGGAAGCGGAAAGCCTTGCCGCCGAAGTAATGCTGTTCGGCCATCCATTGTTGCTGCTTGCCCCTTACCCATGGATAGATCATGAACTGGAACACGGACACGCCGATCATGATCAACAGCGCCGCCACGATCTGATGCCCGTTGGTGATCAAAAGCTTCATCGCCACCAGGGCCAGCACCGCCATCACCGCGTAAATCACCAGATACCATTTATAGGCGCCGACGTAATCGTCATCGAAGCGAAAGTTCACGCCGCGCCAGGCCGAATAGCGGGCGCGGAACAGCATGCCTTTAACGATGAACCAGGGCATCAAAAGGCCCATCACACCGATGCAAGCAGCCAGCAAACGCATCGAAACATGCGGCGCAAGCGCAAGCAGCGCCACAATGGCGGCTGCCAGCAGGCGACCGCGCAAGATGGGTATGGGCTCGGCCAGGTACTCGAAACGCGAGCCGCCCAGCGCGGTATTGGCATACATGTAACGCCTGGTGCGCACCGAGGCCCAAGCCGAATAAAGTCCCAGCGTGATGATGCTCAGGGCGACGTTGACGATCCAGATGCGGAAGTAGTCGCGGGCATTGCCGTGGAATTCGAACACGAGCCGGCCGTGGCTGCCTTCGAAGACCGTGTCCTCGATCTCCGGCAGGAAAATGTGCGCGGCGTTCCCTTGGTTGTGCATGTCCCTTTCCCCCTGTCCTGTGCCGCTCTCCTGCGGCAGGGGCGAGTGTAGCGACGAAATGTGCTGCGCGTCACGTTTTGGCAAAAAGAAAGCCCCGCTTACGCGGGGCTTTCTCCAACACTTGGCGTTGGCTAGGCGGGACTTAGAAGTCCATGCCACCCATGCCGCCCATGCCGCCGGCCGGGGCATGGTTGTGCTCTTCCTTCTTCGGCAGCTCGGCCACCATCGCTTCGGTGGTGATCGCGAGGCCCGCGACCGACGAAGCGTACTGCAGGGCCGAACGGGTGACCTTGGTCGGGTCCAGGATGCCGAATTCGACCATGTCGCCGAACTCGCCGTTGGCGGCGTTGTAGCCGTAGTTGCCCTTGCCTTCCTTGACCTGGTTGACGATCACGGACGGCTCGGCGCCGGCGTTGGCGACGATCTCGCGCAGCGGTGCTTCCAGCGCGCGGCGGGTGATGGCGATGCCGAGGTTCTGGTCTTCGTTGTCGCCCTTCAGGTTTTCGATGGCCGTCAGCGCACGGATCAGCGCCACGCCGCCGCCCGGCACCACGCCTTCCTCCACCGCAGCGCGCGTGGCGTGCAGGGCGTCTTCGACGCGAGCCTTCTTTTCCTTCATTTCGACTTCGGTGGCGGCACCGACCTTGATCACTGCCACGCCGCCGGCCAGCTTGGCCACGCGTTCCTGCAGTTTTTCGCGGTCGTAGTCGGAGGTGGTCTCCTCGATCTGCGCCTTGATCTGCTTGATGCGGGCCTGGATCTTCTCGGCTTCGCCGGCGCCGTCGATGATGGTGGTGTTTTCCTTGGTCACCACGATCTTCTTGGCGCGACCCAGATCGGCCACGGTGGCCTTCTCCAGCTGCAGGCCCACTTCCTCGGAGATGACCTGGCCATTGGTGAGGATGGCCATGTCTTCCAGCATCGCCTTGCGGCGGTCACCGAAGCCAGGGGCCTTCACGGCGGCAACCTTGACGATGCCGCGGATGGTGTTGACCACCAGGGTGGCCAGCGCCTCGCCTTCCACTTCCTCGGCCACGATCAGCAGCGGCTTGCCCGCCTTGGCCACGCCTTCCAGCACCGGCAGCAGCTCGCGCACGTTGGAGATCTTCTTGTCGTGCAGCAGGATGAACGGGTCTTCCAGCTCGACCTGCTGGCTCTGCTGGTTGTTGATGAAGTACGGCGAGAGGTAGCCGCGGTCGAACTGCATGCCTTCCACGACGTCCAGCTCGTTCTCCAGGCCTGAGCCTTCCTCGACCGTGATCACGCCTTCCTTGCCGACCTTCTTCATCGCGGTGGCGATGATGTCGCCGATGGCGGCGTCGGAGTTGGCGGAGATGGTGCCGACCTGGGCGATGGCCTTGTCGTCAGCGGTGGGCTTGGACAGCTTCTTCAGCTCTTCCACCGAGGCGTGCACGGCCTTGTCGATGCCGCGCTTGAGGTCCATCGGGTTGATGCCGGCGGCCACGGCCTTCATGCCTTCGCGGATGAACGCCTGGGCCAGAACGGTAGCGGTGGTGGTGCCGTCACCGGCGTTGTCGGAGGTCTTGGAAGCGGCTTCCTTGACGATCTGGGCGCCCATGTTCTCGTACGGATCGGCCAGCTCGATTTCCTTGGCGACGGACACGCCGTCCTTGGTGACGGTCGGGGCGCCGAAGCTCTTCTGGAGCACGACGTTGCGGCCCTTCGGGCCCAGCGTGACCTTGACCGCGTTGGCCAGGGTGTTCACGCCCTTGAGGATGCGCGAGCGCGCGTCTTCGCTGAAGCGGACTTCTTTGGGTGCCATAAATTTTTGCCTCAAAAATTTAATTTAAATACGGAAAATCTTGCGGTAAGGCCTAAGAGATGCGCGGCTTAGCTTTTCGCGCTTCCCCCAATCAGCCCTCAAGCACCGCCACGATGTCGTCTTCCTTCAGGAAGACCAGCTCTTCGCCGTCGATCTTGATTTCCTGGCCGGCGTACTTGCCGAACAGCACGGTTTCACCGGCCTTGACCGACATCGGACGAACCTTGCCGTCTTCCAGGATGCGGCCTTCACCGGCGGCGACGACCTTACCGCGGGTCTGCTTTTCGGTAGCGCTATCGGGGATGACGATGCCGCCGGCGGAGACACGCTCCTCCTCCAGGCGCTTGACGATGACGCGATCGTGCAGCGGACGCAGTTTGCTCATGGGATGAACTCCAGCTTTGGCTTATGGATGAAAAAGGGTGACCCCGGGCCGGCCTTGACACCGTTGTTAGCACTCGAGGTACGTGAGTGCCAATTCTAGTCGCCAAAAAAACCCCTGCAATAGGGGCCGTCCAGGTCGTGCAAGGGGTTATGGGGGAGTCGGACGGGCTTTCAAGGGCTGGTTAATGAAACGGCGCAGTTTGGAAATTAGGGCACCGGGGCGAGCTGCGGGGCCTGCTCACGTCATCACGGGTCGTGCGCGGGCAGGCCATTGGAGATACGGCCAGCTGCAGCAGGTTCGCCGATCAGAAGATCTGCATGTGGCACATGGGCATCGGCCCAGTTGGGCGGATGGTCGCAGCCATAGCGATCAACGAATGCCGCTCGGCCTGGTCAGTGGCTCGCTTGGCCTCATCGTCTAGCGCGTCCAGTATCGGGCAGCGGAAACGGTCCGGACTCATTAGCGGTAACCCAACCCCAAGAGCTGGTTCCTGAAATTCAAAGGCCAGCGCCAGATGCCTTACTCGTTGCAGCGCTTGCGCCCTGTCGGATGCATGCGGGCTGCGCAGCTGCCGCAGCAGCGTGATCATGTCGGTCTGGTAGTACGCAGAAAGCGAAGGTGTGGTGGCGACCCGCCAAGCCCAGCTGTACGCAAAGTCGTAGTACTCGGGATCCTGCCCGGCACTTGATTAGCGTCGAGTCTCAGTAGGTGAGCAGAGGTAGGGCGAGCATGGCGGCATCCCTCAAGCGGAGGTGCCGCCATGCCGATGAACCGC
>NZ_RYYV01000021.1 GCF_003977665.1 Dyella choica
TTTATGCGAGCGCTTGGGCGAGACGATCTGGCACAAAAGATCGATGATGCACTTCTAGATTGACTCCGCCAACCCAAAGAAATGGCCTCAAGAGCGTGCGGCACTGCCCAGGTTACAAGCCTGAACCATATCGCCATGCTTTGATCGATGGCGGGCCAAGCTTCCACTGCGCCGCTATACCGCGAGGCGTCGAAGCACTGAGGGCTTAAAGCGCGCCTGCCTATAGGTTGAGCTGTGCTGAGATCTGCCAGATCTTAAATCCTCAGCGCTTCGACGCCTCGCGGTATAGCGGGGGCGTGGAACCATGGGCGAGCAACTTTCGATCTGGCCATGGACGTTCAGGCTTTTACCTTACCCATGCCAAGAGCCTTTTAGGCCATTTCTTTGGGTTACTTTTCTTTGGGCCAGCAAAGAAAAGTGACTCGGTCGCTTGCGACCGAAAGCGCCGCAGGCAATGTGGCCAAATACGAATCACAACAATCGTGCGAAGACGAAAAACGGGGCCGTTGGGGTTGCACCCCAACCTACTTCCCGTCACGCGATTCACGCATCGACTCCGCCCAGCGCAGCAGTTCCGCCACCGCCTCGAAGAAATCGCCAGGCAGATAATCGTCCACTTCCACCTTTTCGTATAAACCGCGCGCCAGGTTCACGTTGCGCATGATCGGCACGCCGGCCTCTTCCGCCGCCTGGCGGATCAGGGCCGCTTCGTGGTCCGCCCCCTTCGCGACGATCACCGGCAGATCGTCCTCGCCCTGTTCGTAGCGGATCGCAATGGCCAGATGGGTGGGATTGGTGACCACCACGCTGGCCTTGCGTACCGCTGCCAGGGTGTTTTGCTGTGACCATTCCTGGTGCAGCTGACGGCGGCGGGTTTTGATCATCGGATCGCCTTCGTTGTCCTTCAGCTCCTGCTTGATCTCGCGCCGGCTCATCTTCATCTTCTTGATGAAGGCATAGCGCTGGTAGAACACGTCCAGCGCCGAGACAAAAAAGAACACAAAGATCACACCGGTCGCGAAGCGCTTCACGGCGATCCAAAGCGCTTCGCCCGTCGCCTGCGGCGCAACGTAGGGCAAATTCACGAATTGGCCGATCAGGGCGAACAACACCCAGATGAACAGGCCGATCAGCAAGCTGCTCTTGACGAGCGCCTTGATTACTTCCACCAGGTTCTCCTGCGAGAACAGCCGCTTGATGCCTTCGGCGGGATTCATCCGGCTGGCGTCCGGCTTGATTTTTTTGGGCGCGAAGACCGGACCCACCTGCAGGAATTCGACCATTGCGCCGAGCGCCGCTGCGCTCAGCAATAGCGGCACGGTCAGCCACAGGAAGGCGATGCATGCCGCCAGGCCGACGTCATGCAAGGCCTGCTCGAATGGCTGATGCACTCCTTGCATGACCGTATCGAACAAGCCGTTCAAACGCGCGCGGATCAAGGGCATGCCCATCATCAGCAGCAACAACCAAGCCAATACCAGCACCGTGCTGGTCAGCTCGCGGCTCTTGGGAACGTCGCCGTCCTTGCGCGCGTCGCGCAGCCGCTTGGCAGTCGGCTTTTCGGTGCGATCGCCGCTATCCTTGTTCTGCCCCGCCATGCTTCACCTGATCGATGCCATTACGCGGTGCGCGCTGTTCCAGCCCAACCGAGCGCAGTGTGCACCGGTCCGCGACCCACCACCACCTAGGGAATCCCCCAGCTGCCGCGGCGCAGCAAGCGACCTAGACTTGCCCCATACACAGAATCGTACCCAGGCACCATGAACGTTTCCGAGCTCTCATCACGTCTGCCGCCGCTGGCCGGCGCGGACGCGGTCCAGGCGCCGGCCAGCCTGAGCGTTTCCGCGCAGCTTCATGCAGCCACCGGCAATCAGCTGCTGGAGCTCGATGTATGGGCCGGCACCAGCGCCGCCGAGCGTTTGCTGGGCACGCGCACCGATCTGAACCCTCCCTCCGCTACGCGTCTCGATCAGCTGGTGAGTCATATCCTGGCGCCACTCGACTGAGATTGGCCGTAGACTGCGTGCATGAGCGCCGATCTGCAAACGTTGGCCGAGCCACTGCTGGAAACGACCCGGCGCCTGGTGGGCGCCCTGCAGCAAGAGTCATCGATGGAGCTGCGCCTTGCGCTGGCCAAACGCCTCGTGCGCCAGTTGGGCGACGAGGCGTATCCGATCTTCTTGAAGATGCTGCTGATCATTGCCGAGAGCGAAGACGCAGCCGCGAAACAGTGCGTGGCCGATCTGCTGGCTGCCGCCGCGCAGCGCATGGATCTCCCGTCCGGGCAGCTGAGCGCATGGGGCAGTTCCTGCCGCAGCACTGCCGAGGATACGCCCTGCTGCACCCAGGGTTCGATGAATCGCCGCCGTCTGCTTGGTCCGATTGAGTACCTCACCGTGTGGTATTGCCAACAGACCCAGCGCCAAATGCTGGAGCTGGCCCTATATACCGACGCGATGCGCAAACTGCTGACGCTGTTCGAACTCAATCCGCAATTGCGCATGTTCTACGCCAGCAAGCTTGGCGCAGATGCCGGAACCGAACTCGAAGGCACCTATACCAGGGACACGCGCGATATTCTCGTCCGGCTTGCGCAACGCTGGCAGCAGGCCGACAGCACGCCGGAGGAAGTCGTGCAGGCCGCCATTCGCAGCACGGCACCGGTCGTACCGATGCCGCCGGGCTGGATCGTGCATCAACTCTGAGCGAGTTCATCAATGCGCAAGGGTGGCGCCGCGCTCACGCCACGTTTCCGCATCCAGCTCATAGCAATGGGCCATTTGTCGGCGATGCTCGCACAATCCCAGGTCGCGAAATCCGAAGTACGACATGATCCGGCGCACGCGTTGATGATCCGGATGGCAATAGCCGAACAAGCGCGGCAAGCCCACGACCTCGAACGCCCGCTGGCACAACAGCCGCGTTCCCTCGATCGCGTACCAGCGCCCCCATGCTTCCGGCTTCAGCCGCACGTGAATCTCCACATCGGCCGTCCCTTCGATCGGCAGCAATGAGAAAAGGCCGATGAATGCGCCATCCGGCGCCTCCGCCTGCCACGCTCCGAGACCATGCGAGCTGGCATACAGCCGTTGGACGCAGGCCACGATCGCAGCCACGTCGATGAAACGCGTAGGACTGTCCAGCAGCAGCGGATACATCCTGGTCTGAGCGAACAGACTGCTCAGCTTTGGAATGTCTTCATAACCGACCTCGCACAGCCGCATCCTTCGCGACTGCGGCAACACGGGGCGCGTGGCATTAGCCATTGAAGCGCCTGTAGCAACGTGGCCGCGTGATTCGCCACCCGCGGTTGATCGAGGAGACTCAAGAACACCTAAAAGGGGTTCGGTTTGGGATGGATCCGACATGATGGCCCGTACTCCCTCGGCGTAGCGGACGGCAGATGAATGAGCCAAGACGGATAAGCGCGTTCAGACAACGGCTGCCGCTATCTCAGCGCGGAAAAAGCCTGCTCCCCTGCCCCATGTCACTCATTACCACACCAGCCGGGGACATTTGCCAAGCTGGGAGTTTCCCTAGGCATGCTCGGATCTATTCCACGCCCTCCTCACCGCACGCTTGGAATCCGCACTGCATGCACGTCTGGCAAAGCGTAGGCTGGGATGACAATCCCAGCTTTGCACACGGCAACCCGATGCTGGGATTGTCATTCCAGCCTACTGCGCCGGCACATAGTCCTCGTCGCCAATGTGCAGGAGCTGGTCGCCATCGGCATAGAAAAACAGATGCGCCTCGCTGCCATCGTCGTAGCGCAGGTCGATCGAGTAATCGTGAATCCGGTAGTGCCCCATCCGGACGGCATCCGCAGCAATGGTTGACGCACCTGGTGAAATCAGCCCGCTGTTGCTGGCGTTGCCGAAGCGACCATCGGCATAAAAGCGATAGCCGTCCGTGCGCATGAAAGAAGCATGTCCGCCGTTGACGGTGTTGCCGCCGCCACCCACATGCTTGTAGCTGCCGCGTATCGGCATCCCCGCAGCCGCCGGGGGCAGACATTGCGCGCTCGACATCGGAGCATGGCCAGGCATGCTCAAAGCCCTGTCACTGCCCTGCTGCGTCCACGTCCCCCAGTTATCGACTTCGTTTTGACGCGACAACTGCGCATCGAAGACGTCAGGCGCAAGCTTCGGATTCGCATACGCGGTGCCGTCCTTCAACAATAGATAAGGCCGCCAAACCGGAAGGCGCATCCCGCCTACACCGGTTTTGAAGGTTTTCACCAGGCAGACGCTCTCCATGTCGCCGGCGCCAAGACCTGCGGCCTGTACCGGCAAGCAAGGCCACACGAGCGCAACGGCCAGCAAGAGCGCAAGACCATGCGGACGAGGAGTAAGCATGATGGATAGCCCCATAAGCGCATAAAAGAAAGCCGGGACACCGAAGGTATCCCGGCTACTGTTTGCGCGTGGTCAACGATTACTTACGCACCATACCGTCGAGCGCTTCGCCCAGCGTCTTGATGACGTTGTTGAACGCGTCCATCATCTGGCTGAATTGCTGCGCTTCCGCGCTCAGCTGGGTGGTTTGGCCCGGGTTGTCCGAATTGACGGCGGCGGCGTCGTGCTTGAGCTTGTCGGCCGCTGCGTTCAGTTTGTCGCCCAGCGCCTTGGCTAGCGCCACGAGCCAGCCGTCCGAACCACCGCCGTTGCACAGCATCGAGACGAGCGGTTCGGTAGCCCGGTTCTGGAATTCGTTCAGTGCGTTGCGAACGATCTCGTTGGCTTCCGCACGGCTGATGCCGCCATGGGAGATTGCGGCGGCCGAGGAGGCGTAAGCGGAAGAGATGTGATGCGTGGTCATGGTTTTGCCCTCTTCAAGGATTGGGGGGTCGCAAATCAATCGGGTTTGCTTCGCTACGCCAACTGCCCAGCGCCGGCGTAGATCGGCAATGCAGCGGTGCTTTGGCTGCAAGACCTGCGCGAAGTATGAAAATCCGACCCAATCCATCCAACTAGGCCATTCCCTAGCTAGGGTTTTCCCCATGCTCGTTAGCGCCCCCGCATCACTCGATGATGGGCCATTGGTAGCGGGCAACGGTCTTGCTGGCCGGTGCCGGCAACGAAGAGTTCTGCTTGCGCGCCCGCTTGATGGCAGCCATCGCCGTCTCGGCCTGGTTCACCAGGGCTTGAGCGCTGTAGCAATCGGCTTCGGCCACGACTGCGGCGACGCTCGCTCCGGCATAGTCCAGCAACACGGAATCCAGCTTGAAGCGCCCCTGGGTGGCGCCCTCCAACCGCCGGGACAGCGCGACAGCGGCTTCATTGGCCTTCGCGCGCTGCTCCAGCGCCAGCACTACGAATTCATCGCTACCCATGCGTGCCGCCATGTCGCTATCGCGCAGCATGCGTCGCAGCCGTTTCGCCACGGTCTGCAGCAACTGATCGCCGATCTCGTAGCCAAATCGCTCGTTGATCGGTTTGAATCCATCCAGGTCGATCAACGCCACGATCAAGGCTTTGCCTTCCTGCGGGGAGGCAAGGCGCCGCTGCATCTCCTCCAGCACGGCTTGCCGATTGGGCAGCTGGGTCACGGCATCGGTCAAGGCCATCGCCGCCAGGGCGCTATTGGCCTGATGCAAAGCGGCCAGCAAGCGCTCCCGCTCGACCTGCTGGCCGATCAATTGGGCGAACAGGGCCAGCACATGGGTGGCCGCCTCAGGCAGCGGCTTGCGCTCACCGCTGGCGGCGCACAAGCCGCCAAAAAACTCACCGCCCCTGCCGCGCACGGGAGTGCTCAAATAGGTGACCACGCCGAGCGTTCGGGCCATTTCGCCCTCTTCCCAACAACTCCCGACGTCATCCACATGGAAGCGGCCTTCATCCAACGCGCGCTTGCCGAGACTGCCTTCCCAGGGCACTCGTAATCCTTCCGGAATGGTCAGGCGTTGAGTATTACGGGCGTACAGGACCTGCAGTACGCCCTCCGGCTCGTCCAGCCGGGTCAGGTAAGTCGATTCCAGGCCGGTGGCCGCCTGCAGCAGTTCGAGCAGAGGCCGGACCAAAGCCTCGAGCGTGTGCGCATGGCTCATCGCGGCGACCAGGGCGCCGACGAAATGGGAGGGTAAAGTGCGGGCAAGCGAGTTCATATGCCCGGATATCGGCGGACCGGGCAAGGCCTAAAGCCCACCCACCCGGCGGTCCGCCCCGCCACCGCTCCAGCCGCATCCAGGCACGTGTAGCATGGGGCTACTACCGGAGCCTGCGATGCGATTGACCTATCAGACCGACTACGCCCTGCGTCTGTTGATGTACCTGGCCGTGCAAGGCGATCGCCGCTCCTCCATCCATGAAATCGCCACGCAATACCGGATTTCCGAAAATCACCTGATGAAGGTCACCCAGCGGCTGGCGGCACTTGGTTATGTCGACGCTCTACGCGGACGCAGCGGCGGACTGAAGCTGGCCGGCAAGCCGGAGCAGATTCGCATTGGCGAGGTCGTCCGCGCGATGGAACCGGATTTCGCGATCGTGGAATGCTTCGGCGCCGAAAACTCCTGCAGCATTACGCCCGCCTGTGCGCTGCGCCATGTGCTGGACGAAGCGCGCGAAAGTTTTCTCGGTGTACTGGACAGCTGCACGCTGAAGCAGTTGGTGGCGCGACCCGGAAAATTGCGGATCGCGCTGAACATCGTGAGCTGAGCCTTGGTGCTCAGCCCAACGACGCGCCGAAAAATTCGGCATGGATGCGCGCCTCGGGGATGCCCGCCTGCTTCAACGAGTCGATCTGCGCGCGCATGAATCCGCGCGGGCCGCAGATGTAATAGTCCGCATCGCTCAGGTGATCCTGCATGGCGATCTGCCCGGCATCGATGCGACCTTGCCTGTCGTAGTGCCGGCCTGGCACGTCGGCTGCATCGACATGCTCATAATAGATTTCCACGTCCAGTTTTGCGTGCCGGGCAGCCATGGCCCTGAGCCAGTCGTTCATGGCGTGCACTTCGCGATTGCGCGCCGCGTGGGCAAAATGGATCGAGCGCTGCGGCTGCTGCCTGGCGATATGACTCAGAATGCCCAGCATGGGCGTGATACCTACGCCACCACTCAGCAGCACCAGCGGCGTGTCCTTGGCCTGGTCCACGACGAAATGGCCTTGGGGAAAAGAAAGTTCGATGACGTCGCCTGCGCTGACGTTCAGATGAAGCGCAGTGGAGACAATGCCTGCTGGTACGTCGCCGCTGGCATCCTGGCGCTTGACGGTGAGGCGCAGATAATCCTGGTGCGGCGCATCCGACAGACTGTACTGGCGTATCCGCGTCATGCCAGTTTCGTCCACCGTGCGCACCGACACGAATTGTCCGGGCTGAAACGGCGGCAACCCAGCGTCATCGGTCGGCTTCAGGTAAAACGAGGTGATTTCGCTGCTTTCACGTACCGTGCCGGTCACCCGGAACGGACGCCAGCCGGACCAGCCACCCTCCGCCAAGGCAGCATGCGTGTACAAGGCTTGCTCGGCCTCGATCAGGGCATCGGCCAGCTGACCATACGCGGCGCCCCAGGCTTCCAGCACTTCGGCGTTTGCAGCCTCTCCCATCACCTCGGCGATCGCCGCGAGCAGGTGGCGGCCGACGATGGGGTAGTGCTCGGCGCGAATGCCCATGCTGACATGCTTGGCGGTAATCACCTTGATCACGGGCGCCAGCACTGACGTATCGTCGATGTTTTCCGCATAGCCCAGCACCGCCAGCGCGAGTGCCTGCTGCTGTTCGCCGCTGGCCTGATGGCTCATGTTGAACAGGTGCTTGAGTTCGGGATGGGCCTGAAACATGCGCGCATAGAAGTTCTTGGTCAAAGCCAGGCCGTGCGCTTTCAGCGCCGGCACGCAGCTTTTGACGATGTCGCGTTGAATCTGGGTAAGCATGGAGCACCTGTCGTTCTTAAAGATGCATATACAATACATCTTATAAGACGTACCCTCTTGCGCTGCGACGCCCTGCCGCGGCATTCATGCCAGGATGACCTTCGTAATCGCATGGATCGCAATCCCTGCTCTAAAGCGAAGGGCCGGCTCAGCACCGGCCCCTCCCTGCTTTTGACCACTCAGGACAAGCCCGCTCAGAACCGCCACGACAGGCCGGCGTTGAGGAAATCGTCGTGCACGTGGCCGGTCAGCGAGCCCTGGTAGCTGACGTCGAACAGTACCGATTTGCCGAAATTCATCTGCACCCCGGCCTGCGCTTTCAACCAGGCGCTTGGCACGCTGTTGCCACTTACCAGGAAACTGGCGCCAGGCGCATCGACGAAGGCCACCTGTGTTTGCGGCCGGCGATCGCCCCAGGCACCTGCTTCGGCCAAACCCAGGTACGGCTTGATGGTGGTCGTGCCGGTCTGGAACGTCGTGCCCAGCTTCACACCCAGGTCGCCATCGTAGCGAGTCTGGTCTATGTGGCCGTAACTAAGCGCCAGTGCGTTGCTGGAGGACTCGGCGTAGGACTGCTGCCAGGACCTCGCCGCCGCGAATTCGGCATACGGCTGCACGAACCAGCCATGGGCGAGCCGGATGTCGAAGCCCGAGGCGACCTGCAGGGCCAAGGCGTTGGCATTGGGCTTGCCGCTCACTGTCTGCATGCCGCCGGTGCCGAGGACCATGGTACGGTCGGCACGGCTCCAGCCGTTGACGTAGCTCAGCACACCGCCGATGAACCAGGATCCGCGCTGGTAGGCCCCGTAGGCGGCTAACAGGTTGTAGTCCGAGTGCACGCTGGAGGACAGCGCCGGGGTGCGAGTGTCGACGTTGCTGTGGCCCAACGCGAAGCCCAGCTTGGACTGTTCGCCCAACGCGACTTCACCGCCCAAGGCAATGCCGTTGCCGTCAAAGCGGTTGCTCTGGAACTCGCCATTAACTCGCGTGCCGATATCGGTGGCCTGCACCCATACACGATGATCGCCCACGTCCTTGCCGAGATGGCGGCAGCCGGCCGGGTCGGCCTGCCCGTCCAGGCAGCCAGGTGCGTCGAGCATCTGCTCGCCGACCGCAGCCTGGAAGCGGTCGCCGGCCAGGTTGATCGCGCGCGCCGAAGCCACGCTGCTTTCACCGGAGATGGCCTCCAGGTTTACCGGCACATTGCCGCTGGCGGCGCTGCCCAGTGCTGAGAGCATGCTTGCGGACGCTGTGTACTGCAGGCCGTTGAGCGCCTGGCCCACCGCATACTGGTTGCGGTTGCCGGTTGCTGCCGTCCAGTTTTGCGGGTTGAGGATTTCCAGCGACACGTTGCCCAGGTACTCCACTCGCGCCATCAGCGCGGGTTGCACCGAGGCCGGCACCGGCTGGGATTGGTTGGGAGTCGGCTGCATCGAAGCAAGGTTCACCCAGGCAGTGGGGCCTGATGCGCTGCTGGCATTGGCGAATTGGCCAATCAAGCTGCCGGCGCTCAGCAAGTTGTAGCTGCTGTAGAACGGCGCCGGCGTGGAAGTCGGGGCCAACAGCAGTTTCAGACCGCCGATGTTGGCCTGGCCAGTTACCGTCAGATGCGTGTTCTGCCCGCTGGCCCCATACGAGAACAGCAGTGTGCCGCCTTGGTTGGCCAGGCTGCCCACCGTCAGCGTAGTGCCGTTGGCACTTCCCGGCGCCACCAGGCCACCCAGCACGTTGAGCTGGCCGGAGGCCGAACCCGCGCCGGTCAGCGTCGCGCCGGAGTTCAGTGCGACATTGTTGAGCACCGAGCCGTTCAGGACTACAGCACCGGCATTGATGGTGGTGCCGCCGGTGTAGCTGGCGTTGCCGGTAATAGTGAGCGTACCTGTGCCGTACTTGATCAGCGGGCGGTTACCCGTAAGCAAGGACGAATCCGGGTTGGAGTCGTTGTTGGCCAGGCCAAACTGCAACACCGTGGCGCTGGCGTAGTTGCTGGTGACGTCGTACAACATCCAGGCACCGCGGCCGTAAGTGCCGATGGCCATCGCGTCGAGCCCGGGTTGATAGTCGATCTGGGTGATCTGCACATTCGGCAGTCCATTGCCCAGCCTGCGCCAGTTGCTGAGATTGCCATTCGCATCGCTGTCGGCCGAAACCAGCGGATTGCCGGCATTGGCCGCCGAATTCATGCCGCCGACCAGCAGCGCATTGACGCCGTTGCTGTTGATGAAGGCCAGTGCATCCGGACGAATGAAGTTCGCCGGCAGGTTCGCGGTGAGATCCTTGCCGGTGGTGCCGCCATCGACCGTGCCCCACAGAAAGCCATTGCCATCCTTGCCCGGCGCCGCAGCGAAGAATCGGCTCTGACTGCGCGGATCGAACAACACCGCGTTGGGGGCGTGCATCGCCACCGGATAAGCAAACACCGGCTGCAGATTGATGCTGCTCAACGAGGTTCCGGTGCTGGCGAACAAGCGTGCGTAATTGCCGCTTACCGGATCCTGGTACAGGTAAGTACCTGCCAGCAAGGCGTAGGTGTTGTCGTTGGTACCGAAGTCCAGGGCCGAAACGAAACCGCTATTGCCCGCGAAGTACGAGGGCAAGATCTGATAGCAGCCCTGCGAGCAGGCGGTGTCGCCGGCAACGTAGGGCGTCGGCGCCACATTGAAGTTGTCCTGCGACACCATCACGCCCGGCGTTACACCCGTAGCCATCAGGCTGTGGTCGATGTGGTTGAGCACGAACGGATTGACGAAGTTGATCGTGTTCTTGTCCAGCTCGACGACGTTGGTGCCCACGTACTGGTTCGCCACGGTGGCGAACTGGCCAGTGCTGTCCGGCGCGAAGTACAAGTCCGTACTCACCGGCAAGTTGGGCAAGCTGGCGATCACGTTGCCCTTGGCGTCGGTCCAGGGCACGGTGTTGACGTAGTTACCCTTGGCGTCGGTCTCGTAGCGGGTCAGGCCGCCGAGGTATTGGCTGGCCACATAGGTGTAGCTATAGCCGGGCGTGCTCTGGCCGTTGATCACCGCCAGCGAACCGTCACCGCCGCCGATCTGCTGGTAGATCGAAGAATGGCCGGGCAACTGCCGCGCGGCACCATTGTCCTGCGCAGCCAGCGCGATCTGCCCGGTGTTGGGATCCAGCGCAAGGCTGTAGATCTCCAGTGCCTGGCGGCCGTTGTTCAGTCCGCGCCAGACGCCGTTGTCACTGGAAGGATTGGTGCGCGAGTAAAGGCCGCCGTCCGTGCTCATCAACAGGTTGCCGTGGCCGTCGAAGGCGAACGCGCGCGCATCCGGATGCACGGTGGAATGGTCGCTGGTGTAGTTGTCGGTGAGCGGCGCGTAAGTGATCGTGCCGTCGGCGTTCACCACAACACGAATGGCCGAAACGCCTTCAAAAGTACTGCCGGTGACGTTGTCATAGCGGCCATCGCCGGCGACGTAGACCACATTCGGATGCTGGGGATCGATCGCCACCAGCGAGTTGGTCATCGCCTGGCCGCCCTGGTTGATCGCCACGCCGGGAAGCACTTCACCGTAGCGCTTGAGCTGGTAGGCGCCAGCGCGCGAAACACCCCCACTTTCGTTGGACACTGTGCCAGCGGCCAGCGAAGGGCTCAGATCCACCCAGCTCTTGCCGCCATTCGACGACAGGAAAGCGTTGTTGAGCTGGCCCAGCGCCATGTTGACCACACCGACCACTACCGAGCCGTTCGGGCCGGCTGCCACACGCAGCATGGTGGGCGTATTGGCGTTGATGGAGCCGTTGGCGTTGGCCGCGCTGAAAATCGGGCTCCATGTTTTGCCACCGTCGCCGCTGGTATACACCGCGGTATTGCTGGTGCCGGAGACGCCTACATAAAAGCGGTTCGGATCGGTGGGATCGCCCACCAGCGCCGAGGTGGGGCCCGGCGGCAGTCCCGAGCCGGCGATCTGGTCCACGCGGGTGAAAGTCTTGCCGCCATCCGCGCTGCGGTACAGGCCGGTGTTCGGCCCGTTGGGCTTTTCGCCTTCCTCCTCGAAGCCGGCCGCCATGATCACCTGGCCGCGAGCGACCACATTGAGCATGCTCACGTCAGGCAGCGAACCCTGGCCGATAGCGTTCCAGCTCTTGCCGCCGTCACTGGAGTACAGCAGGCCCTGGTTGGTCAGGCCGCCACGATCGAAGTGCGTGCCGGTGGCGCCGTTGGTCGTGCTGCCTATGCTGGCCACGAGCGTGTTGCCGCTGGCATCGGTGGTATCGAAACTGATATTGGAGACGGCCAGCGAACCCAGACTGTCGGTCATCGCGGCCCAGCTCTTGCCGCCGTCCGCGCTGCGGAAGATGCCGCCGCTGGGCGAGCTGACCAGCATCAGCTGTGCATTGAACGGATTCACGGCGATCGACTGGATCGCACCCGACTGCGTGGCGTAGTACGGCACCGTGTTGGTGGGCTGGCCCGGCTGCGGATTGTCGCCGCCATTCATGAGAAAGGACGGCCCGGACTCCACTCCCGGCCCCGCGGGCACGAATGTCTGCGCGTGCGCGGACCAGGATGCGGCAAGCGCGACGGCGATCATCGCCGTCAGCAGCCTGGGCGTATTCGAATGGCCGGCCGAACGCCGGGTACTACGTGCTTTCATGATTCCCCCCTGTTGGGTTTACCGCTTGATGGACTTGTTGATGCGTACGCGGACCACCTTGTGGCGCATAAGACACGCGCCATGACCTGCCCTCCCCGGCGGGCCGCGCAGAACCTTAGGATGTTTGCAAGATCACCCGCTGACACGACGAAGTGATGCGCGCGTACTGCCGCCATCGACGTCGATATCGAACGAATCGGAACGGGTGTCGAAAGGAAATTCGTGCGGCGTGCCCCCGTGAACGCCGACATGCTGCACCACCACAAAGGCCGAAGCGCAGCAGCGCGGCCTGTAGTTCTTTTCTTTCATTTGTCTCCACCGAGTAACGAAATTCGCACTCCCCGGTTGAATGACGAAATGAAGACAAAAAACCCTACCCTGCCATCCTCTTGGGCTGCCCTACGTCAGGGCATAGGCTGGCATGGCAATCCCAACACCGGGGCGCGTGCAAGGCCGGGATTATCAGCCCAGCCTATGCGCTGTCCACGATCGGGGCCGCCCTGATTTACTTCGCGTAATAGCTCGCCGTGCCGTCCATCCAGTCTTGTCGGCCGGGGGCGAAGAAATCGATGTCGACCGTGTCCTCGCTGAACGCGAACTCGTGCGGCACGTTGGGCGGAAAGATCATGATATCGCCGGCACTCATCGTATAGGCCTTACCTTGCGAGTACACCGTCGCCTTGCCGCTGACGATCCAGGTCACCTGTTCGTTGGCATGGTGATGAAGCGGTACGACGGCGCCTTTCTTGGCGGTCCATTTGACGAACGTGGATTCCTTTCCATACAGGTATTGCCGCTCAAGGAGCGGGGACATTTTCTCGCTGGGCACGCTGTCAAGTTGATAGAACTCGGGCAAGGTGACCATGTGATCGCTGATTCCCGCGATCAGCCCCTTGCCGGGCGCATCCTCGATCGCCGCCATGTGCGTCGCCGATGCCTGTCCCTGCACAGCGGGAGCGGCTGGTTGAGCGTGAGCAAGCGCCCCTACGAAAAGCATGGCGATGGTGCCGGGCACGTCCTGGGTTGCCGCGTTGTGCATCGCGAATGTGTGTCCCCGCGCAGCGGGAGCGGCTTGTTGAGCACTGACAACCACCGCAGAGAGAGCCAGGGCAGCGGCGATATAGACCAAATGGATACGGCGCATGATTTCCTCGAACGAAGTGAACTAGGGTTGGCCTCGCTCGGATGCATCGTAGAGAACGCCCTGCGAGTGATGCACAGCTACGGCTCGAGGCTACCGTGCAAGCGTAGTGGGCCGTGCCTGCGTGATCGCTGGGATTTGTCTTAATTCCAATTGAGCATTCCGCTTACTCCGATGCCCAGACAACACCTACACCAAGCTCCGTATGACATGCCGTGATCACGACGAACAGGATGCCGGGCCATAAGCCCTTTCGCACCTGGCAGGTAACCTTCGATCACGTACCAGCGAAGGAGGAGAAAGCAAGCCATCCGAAGGTGTCTGCGTCGCCTCGCTTGACTTGCTTACGTCCTGGATCAAAATGATCAACGCCATGCGCATGCGTCTCCGCCGCCGTCATCGTCGTGTCCTGTGGATCGGGATGGCGCTGTTTTGCCTGCTGTTCCAGCAGGTGGCGATGGCAGGATACGTTTGCAATCTGGAAACGCAGCGCTCGGCTGCGCTGACCGGTACTTGCGCGGAGATGGCGGCGAATCAGCATGGCTACGCACACGCCCATGCGGATCCGCGCTGCACCGAACACTGTGCGCCCAGCCAAGCCGCGCAGTCCGCTGACCATGCACCGACGGTGCCGCCGCTGATTCTTTCAGCGCTGTCCCTGCCCTCATCGGGCGCGATGGCCATCGCGCCCAAACAGGCATGCTTGGACGATCCTTTGCAGCACCGGCTGGAACCACCGCCCATGCTGCGTTTCTGTACCCTGCTGATCTAGCCCTCGAACGCCGAACCCTCGGTGGCCGCGCTGCTGCGCACGGCCGGCCCTAAGTTTTACGTTCGGAGCTCATCATGGTTTCCCCTAATTTTGCATTGCGCGCATTGCCTGCGTGTTGGCTGGGCCTGCTCACGGCCCTGGCCCTGTTTCACCCGCTACCGGCGCTTGCCGCCGAACCGAAAGTCGCGGATCTGACACTCGATGCCGCGACCGGTCTGGCAGTCGCCCAAGCCCCCCTGCTGCAGGCCCGCAGCGAGCGATGGACCTCGGCGCGCGAAGAAGCCGGCCGCGCCGGTGCGCTGCCGGATCCGCAACTCAGCGTCGGCATCGACAATCTTGCCGTGCAGGGCCCCGGCGCCTTCACCGCTGGCGGCGACACCATGACCATGCGCAGCGTCGGTTTCAGCCAGGTGCTGCCTTCACGCAGTTTGCGCCAGGCACAGCGCACTCGGGCCAATGCCGATGCGGACGTCGCAGCGGCATCGGTGCAGATGACCGACCTCGCGATCCGCCAGCAGACGGCGCAAGCATGGATCGCCGCCTGGGCCGCCATCGAAGAACAGCACATGCTCGGCATGCTGCGCGACGAATGGACCATCGACCTCGCCGCGGCCGAAGCTCATTTACGCGGCGGCACAGGCACGGCAGCCGACGTGCTGGCGGTGCGCACGCAGGCCCTGGATCTGGAAAACCGCCTCGACGATGCGCGTGCCCGCGAGGCCGCGGCCAGAGCGAGCCTGGCCCGTTGGCTGGGCTCGCCGGTGAGCCAGCCGCTCGCGGCGCCGCCCGATTTTTCGCAGCCACGCAAGGACGAACAGACCCTGCTCGCCCATCTCGACGAGCAGGGCGAACTGCTGGATTGGCCGGCGCGCGAACGCGCCGCCGAAGCCGCGCTGGCCGAGGCGCAGGCTGCCAAGCATCCGGAGTGGAACGTGAGCGCCAGCTATGGCTCACGCACGCGCGGTCTCTCCGACATGCTTACCTTGCAGGTTGGCGTGAGCCTGCCGCTGTTCACCACCAATCGGCAGGATCGAGGCATCTCCGCACGCGCAGCGGATCTGGATGCGGTGCGCGCCGAGCACGACGATGCTCGCCGTCAACAAACCGAAGCGGTGCGCTCGGCCTGGGCGCAATGGGAGGCCACCGGCCGGCAAGTACAGCGCCATCTGCAGCAATTGCTGCCGCTGGCGGACGACCGCGCCAAGCTCGCGCTTGCAGCCTATCGTCGCGGTGGTGATTTACAGCGGCTATTGGAAGCACGCCGCGACGAGCTGAACCACCACCTCGATTACGCCCGCATGCTGGCCGACTACGGCCGCGCCTGGGCCACCCTTGCCTATCTGCTGCCCGACGGGAGCAAACCATGAAGCACCCTGTCCTGTTGCTGTGCGCGCTGATCGTTGCACCGGCGTTGATCCTGGCCGGCTATATCGCCGGCGTGCGGCATTCGTCACCGCAAGCCTCCACTGCCACGCCTGCGGACAAGCGGGTGCTCTACTGGTACGACCCGATGATTCCCACCGAGCATCACGACCAGCCGGGCCTGTCGTCGATGGGCATGCAGATGATTCCCAAATATGCCGGCCAGGAAGACCGCGAAGGCGGCGTGACCATCGCCCCCGAAACCGCGCAGAACCTCGGCTTGCGCACTGCTCTCGTCGAGCAACGTGTGCTTGAGGAAGCCATCAAGGTGCCTGGCACGATCACCTGGGATCTCGATGAGGCCAGCATAGTGAGCGCACGTGCCGACGGCATCATCACTCGACTCGCGGTGCGCGAGCCCTATTCCTCGGTGTCGAAAGGCGCGCCTTTGGCAGAGCTGACTGCACCGGCCTGGAGCAGCGCCGTGGCCGAATACACGGCGCTGGGACAGACCCGTTCACCGGATGCGCAGGCTCTGCGCAGTGCGGCGCGCGAGCGCCTCGCCGTACTGGGCCTGGAAGCCGGTGATCTGCACTCGATCGACCGCAACGGCGCAGTGACCTTGCACGCTACGCAGAGCGGTGTGGTCACCCGGATCGAAGTGCGTGAAGGCCAGCGCGTCAACGCGGGCCAAACCTTGATGATGCTCAACGGCCTGGCCAAGGTATGGATCGACGCGGCATTGCCGCAAGCGCTGGCAGGTGCCGTACATCCCGGCACACCGGTGTCGGTGAGCGCCGACGCCCTGCCCGGCCGCCGCCTCGCCGGCACCGTGCAGGCCATGCTGCCCGATCTGGATGGCAGCACGCGCACTCAGCGCGCGCGCATCGTGCTGGCCAATCCCGATGGCGCCCTGAGCCCTGGCATGTTCGTCCAGGTTGGCCTCCAGCCAACGCCGGGCGAGGCAACACCGATCATTCCGGATGAAGCCCTGATCGCCACCGGCGAGCAGGCACGCGTGATCGTGGCCGATGACGGCAACCGCTTTCATCCGGTGGCGGTACGTACCGGTCGCTCTGCCGGCGGCTACACGCAAATCCTCGCCGGACTCAGGGCGGGCCAGCGCATCGTGCTGTCAGGCCAGTTCCTGATCGATTCCGAAGCAAGCCTGTCCGGCGCCCTGGAACGGCTGAGCGATCCCGATGGTTCGTCCACGGACAACAACGATCGTATGAGCATGCCGATGGACGACATGCCAGCCCATCCAGGCAGCAGCCCGGCGATGTCAAAGGGAGCGCAACGATGATCGCCGCCCTGATCCGAACTGCGATTGCACACCGGCTGCTGGTGCTGCTGGCTGCCATCGTGCTGGCACTGGCTGGTGTCTTCGCAACCCTGCATACACCGATCGATGCGTTGCCCGATCTTTCCGACACCCAGGTGATCATCCGCACGCCCTGGCCGGGGCAAGCGGCCCAGGTCGTCGAAGACCAGGTGACCTATCCGCTCGCCACCACCATGCTCTCGGTGCCCGGCGCCAAAGTGGTACGTGGTTATTCCTTCTTTGGCGATTCCTACGTCTACGTCCTGTTCGACGACAGCACCGACTTGTACTGGGCGCGTTCGCGCGTGCTGGAGTACCTGAGCCAGGTGCGCGACCGCCTGCCGCGTGGTGTCAACCCGGCGTTGGGGCCGGACGCCACCGGCCTGGGCTGGATCTACGAATACGCGCTGGTCGACCGCAGCGGCCGCCACGACCTGGGCCAGCTACGTGCGCTGCAGGACTGGTTCCTGCGCTATCAGCTCAAGACCGTGCCCGACGTTGCCGAAGTGGCCAGCCTGGGCGGCATGGAACGCACCTGGCAGGTCGTGCCTGATCCGCAGGCCCTGGCTGCACGCGGCCTCACCGTGCAGCAATTGATCGATGCCGTGCGCACAGCCAACGGTGCCAACGGTGGTTCCGTGCTGGAGCAAGGCGAAGCCGAACTGATGGTGCGCAGCGAAGGCTATCTGCGCAGCCAGCAGGATTTTGAACAGGTGCCGATCATGGCGAACGCCAATGGTGTGCCGGTTCTGCTGCGTGATGTGGCCACGGTGCGCCGTGGCCCCGGCTTCCGCCGCGGCGTCGCCGAGCTCGACGGCCAGGGCGAAGTGGCCGGTGGCGTGATCGTGCTGCGTTCGGGCAAGAACGCGAAGGCAGCCATCGCCGCGGTGAAGTCGCGCCTGCAGGAACTCCAGCTCAGCCTGCCGGCCGGCGTCGAGATCGTGCCGACTTACGACCGCTCCGAACTGATCGATGCCGCCGTGGAAAACTTGCGCGGCAAGCTGCTGGAGGAGTTCATCGTCGTCGCCCTGGTGTGTGCACTGTTCCTCGGTCACCTGCGCTCGGCGCTGGTCGCCGTGGTGACTTTGCCACTGGGCGTGCTGGCCGCCTTCATCGTGATGCGATTGCAGGGTGTGTCGGCCAACCTGATGTCGCTGGGCGGCATCGCCATCGCCATCGGCGCGATGGTCGATGCCGCGGTGGTGATGATCGAGAACGCCCACAAGCATCTTGAACACTGGCGCGCGGCACACGGGCGCGAACCGCAGGGCGCCGAACGCTGGACGCTGATGGCGGCAGCCGCCGCCGAAGTGGGACCTGCTCTGTTCGTCAGCCTGCTGATCATCGCGCTTTCCTTTGTGCCGGTATTCGCGCTGCAAGGCCAGGAAGGCAAGCTGTTCAAGCCGCTGGCCTTCACCAAGACCTATGCGATGGCCGCCGCCGCCGGGCTTGCGGTGACCCTCGTGCCGGTATTGATGGGCTGGCTGATCCGCGGCCGCATCCGCGCCGAGCACGAGAACCCGCTGAACCGGATGCTGATCGCCCTCTATCGCCCCCTGCTCGATGCAGTGCTGCGCTTTCCCAAGCTGACCTTGGCGCTGGCCGGCCTGGCTCTGCTCAGTGCACTGGTTCCGTTGCACCAATTGGGCAGCGAGTTCATGCCGCCGATGGACGAAGGCACCCTGCTCTACATGCCGACCGCACTGCCGGGCCTGTCGGTGGGCAAGGCCTCGCAACTGCTGCAGCTCACGGATCGCATGATCAAAACCGTGCCCGAAGTCGAGCATGTGTTCGGCAAGGCCGGGCGCGCCGAAACCGCCACCGATCCGGCGCCCACCGAAATGTTCGAAACCACCGTCACGTTCAAGCCCAAGTCGCAGTGGCGGCCGGGCATGACCATGGACAAGCTCAAGCAGGAACTTGACCGGGCGGTGAGGGTGCCGGGCCTGACCAATCTGTTCGTACCGCCGATCCGCAACCGCATTGACATGCTGGCGACCGGCATCAAGAGTCCGATCGGCATCAAGGTGCTGGGCGCCGATCCGGTGGTGCTGCAAGGCGTGGCCGACCGTATCGAGGCCGTCGCGCGCAAGGTTCCGGGCGTGGGTTCGGCGATTGCCGAGCGGGTTGCCAGCGGCCGCTATCTGGATGTGCGCATCCGCCGCGACGATGCAGCACGTTACGGCCTCAGCCAGCAGCAATTGCAGGAACTGATTGCCACGGTGGTCGGTGGTGATCCGATCGGCGAGGTGATCCAGGGACGCGAACGCTATCCGATCGTGCTGCGCTATCCGCGCGAGCAACGTGATTCGATGGCAAGTCTGCGCGATTTGCCCATCGTCGCAGCCAACGGAGCACAGCTGGTGTTGAGCCAGGTTGCCGACCTCAGCCTGAGTCCGGGCCCGCCCATGCTGAAAAGCGAAAACGGCCAGCTCGCGACTTATGTCTACATCGACACGGCCAGCGGCGACCTGGGCCGCATTGTCTCCGACTTGCAGGGAGCGGTCGCTCGCCAGGTGCAGCTACCACCCGGCGTCACCCTCGCCTGGTCGGGGCAGTTCGAGTACCTGGTCAGTGCCATGCAACGGCTGGAATACGTGGTGCCGGCGGCCTTGGCGATCGTGTTCGCCCTGATCTTCACGCTGTTTCGCAAAGCCAGCGAGGCAGCCCTGATCATGGCCAGTGTGCCGCTCGCGCTGGTAGGCGGACTGTGGCTGATCTGGCTGCTCGGCCACTCCGTCTCGGTGGCGACGATGATCGGTTTCATCGCCCTTGCGGGCGTCGCTGCCGAGTTCGGCGTGGTGATGCTGCTCTACCTGCGCCATGCCTGGGAACACCGTCTGGCCCGCGATCCCCACGCCGACGCGGATGCACTGGACGAAGCAATCCGCGAAGGGGCAGTGCAACGCGTGCGTCCCAAGGCGATGACCGTGGCGGTGATTCTTGCGGGCCTGTTGCCGATTCTGTTGGGCCATGGCGCCGGTTCCGAGGTCATGCAACGCATCGCCGCACCGATGGTGGGCGGCATGCTCACCGCGCCACTGCTGTCCATGCTCGTCCTGCCCGCCGCGTACCGCTTGTTGGTTCGACATCGCTTGCAACGTCCGCTGGGATGACAATCGTAGGCCGGGGTGCAAACCCCAGCATTGCCATGTACACACATCGCGATGTTGGGGTTTGCCCCCTGAGGTATCTCCACGTTTTTCAATCAAGAATCTTCGCTACATCAAGAATACAGCTCATCGCGGCGATGCCTCATGGTTTTGTTCGGCTTTCACCGGAATGATGATTCGCGCTGACATGGCGCTGGCTGTAGCGTTGATTTTTGCCGGGCGTAAGCCAAAAAAACGTGGGGATATGTCAGGGTGTATACCCCCAACAGCGGCGTTTTCGTTGTCGCACTGGCGCTGTATGTCGTAGGCCGTTGCATTGCCTGCGGCGCTTTCGGACGCCGTAGGCGCCCGAGTCACTTTTCTTTGCTGGCCCAAAGAAAGGTAACCCAAAGAAATGGCCTCAAAGGCTCTTGGCATGGGTAAAGTAAAAGCCTGAACGTCTAGGGCCAGATCGAAAGATGCCCGCCCGAGGTTCTACGCCCCCGCTATACCGCGAGGCGTCGAAGCGTTGAGGACTTAAGAGCAGGTAAGTCTCAGCAAGACTCAACCCGTCGGCATTAAGCCCTCAGTGCCTCGACGCCTCGCGGTATAGCGGCGCTGCAGAAGCTTGGCCCGCTATCGATCAAAGCATGGCGATATGGTTCAGGCTTGTAACCTGCATAGTGCCGCGCGCTCTTGAGGCCGTTTCTTTGGGTTACTTTTCTTTGGGCCAGCAAAGAAAAGTGACTCGGTCCCTTTAGGGACCGAAAGCGCCGCAGGCAATGCCGCCAGATACGACAAGCAGCAACTGTGCGTGACCAAAGCGCTGTGGGGGTTAACACCCTGAGGTATCCCCACGTTTTTCAATCAAGAACCTTCGCTACATCAGGAAAATAGCTTATCACGACGATGCCTCACGTTTTTGCTCGGCCTTCGCCGGAATGACGATTCGCTCTGAAGTGGCATTGCCCGTACCGTTGATTTTTGCGGGATGCAAGTCAAAAAAACGTGGGGACATGTCAGGGTTTGCACTCCAACCTGCATGCTGGGATTGTCATCCCAGCCTACATGCCAGGCGTTCCATGGGTTAATACAAAACCCGCATGCTCAGCTGCACCTGCGTGTCGACCTGATGAGCAGGCAGTCCGTACTCGGCACGTAGCGTCGCCGTGCTGTCGATGTGCAGCACTTCTGCCGTAAGGCGCAAATAGTCTCGAGGCCGCCAGTTGAGCGCCGCCGTCACCGCATTGCCGTGTTCGGCCTGGCGCCAATCGGGATCATCGGACGAGGTCCGCGTGCTGAAATGCTCGATGCGCAAGGCGGGGCGCCATGCGCCCAGGTTCCATCCTGCCAGCACGAATGCCGCACGGTAACGAGTACGCAGGAATTGGTCCACCGTCAGCCCGCTGCGGGTGTCGCCATCCATGACCTGTGCAATCCAGGTTACTGCAGCGATATCGGTGCGCGCCCCGGCGCTCCAGAAGCGCGTGCGCCAGGCATACTCTCGATCGCCGCCGGCATAGAAAGCGGATGCGCTCGGATCGGCACGATTGTCGTAGTGCATGAGACTCACGCGGGTATCGCCGGGGGCACGCCAGCCAATCGCCACGTAATCGCCCCAGTGAGCCCTCCCGATACTGCGAAAGAGGTCGTAATAGCCCGGCAGCCTGTCGCCGTCGGCGCTGACCTCGGCATCGGGCTCGCGCAGACGGCTGCCGATGCCTGCAATCAGGTCTCCGATCGCCCAGCCTCGTGTCGCGAGCAGGGTGCCGGCGAGGTCATCGCGGCGGAACAACGACGCGCGCAACTCCCAGGTATTGACCTCGCCGCGACGTTCCAGCAGAAATTCGCTGCCGAGGGCGCGCAACTCCTCGCCGGTCCAACTGTTGATGGCCGAGGAGCTGAGCGTCCATGGGCTGGTCCAGCCAATACCGTCGTTCTCCATCGAGACCGGCGCAAACAGCACGCCGGCACGCAGCGACCAACGCCAGGGGGTAGTGGAGACCGGGCGATAGCGCAGCCAGGCCTCCAATACGCTGAATCCGCTATGGCCGCTGGTTTGATATTGCACCTGTCCCAGCGCGAGCAGTTCGGGGGTGATCTGCGCCGCGGCCAGCACGGCGCCGCCTCCGAAGTGAAAATGCGTCTTGCCGTCGCCGTAGCGAGCTTTGCCAAAACCGCCACGCGTCCAGCTCGCGTCATCCGGCGCCGCCACCAGCCGCTCGTCGGCATAGGCATGCAGATCGGTGTCCTGCGCATGCAGCGACATGGCGACACCCCACACCGCAACGATCGAACACAGTCGATATTTCATGCGTGGTCTGGCTTCGATTGGGTGATGATCAGATCGGCCAATGCGCCGGGACTCAACGGCCGCGCAACGAAAAAACCTTGGGCATGGTCACAATGGATGGAAGCCAGGTAATCGAGCGCTCCTTCGTCTTCAACCCCTTCGGCGGTGACCTCGTATCCCAGACCGTGACCGAGCTCCACGATTGAACGTACGATGACGCGGTCATTGGGATCATGGGTCAGATGCTTGACGAAACTCTGGTCGATCTTCAGCTCATCGACCGGGAGCTTGTGCAGGTAGGACAACGAAGACTGCCCCACGCCGAAATCGTCGATGGCGATGTGAAAACCCTGCTCCCGCAGCTGGTGCAGCACGCGCAAAGCCGAATCGAATTCGCCGATCATCGCGCGCTCGGTGATTTCCAGTGTCAACTGCCCGTGTGGCAGCCTGTGCGAATCGGCCAGGTCCGCGATGTACCGGGGCAAGTCGGCGTCGCCCAGGTCGTGGGCCGAAAGATTCACCGCGACGCGCAACATCAAGCCTTGTGAACACCATTGACGGGCCTGCGTGACCGCCGTCTCAAGCGCCCAGCGAGTCAGGCGCTGGATATTGCCGGTATCCTCGGCCATGCCAATGAACACATCCGGCAGTATCGTTCCCCGCAACGGATGCTGCCAACGCATCAGCGCTTCTGCGCTGTCCAGGCGACGGCTCGACAGCGCCAGCCTGGCTTGGTAACGCAACTCCAATTGGCCGCGCGTGAGCGCTTCACGCAGCTCGCCCATCAGCGAGAGGCGTTCGGGACGATGCGGATCGATGGCGGCCTGGTAAAACGCCCAGGCTTTGGATGAGCCGGCTGCGGCGAATTGCGCAGTCTCGGCGTAGCGCAGCAACGCAACAGCCATGGTGGCGTGTTCCGGATAGATCGCAATGCCGATGGCGGGAACCATGTCGATGCTCACATCAGGTTCCGTATAGGGCGCGGCAAGCGCATCAAGCATGCGTGTCGCCGCTTGCACCGCGTCATCGCTGCCGGTGTCTGCAAGCCACACGACGAAATTGCTGTCGGTGGCACGCGCAACCTCTGCGGCGCCGGCCACGCGCCGGATGCGCTCGCCCGCATCGCGTACCAGCCGATCGCACAGGCCGTGGCCCACGGTTTTGATGATGTCCGGCACCCGCGTAAGGCCGATCATCAATAAGCTTCCGCGTGCCACGCCACGGTCGATGCTGAGCGTGATCTCCGCTTCGATCGCCAGCCGATTCGGCAGGCCGGTCACGGCATCATGCGTGGCCTGATGGAAAATGCGTTCTTCGCGCTGCTGCACGGCGGCGGTCATGGTGCCGATGGCATTGGCCAGCGCCCCTATCTCGTCGCGGCGGGGCAAACGGGGCGGTATGCGGTAATCACCCTGTTCGATACGCTTTGCCACGGTGGCCAGCCATTCCACCGGGCGCGACACATTGCGTGCGATCACCCACACACCGAGCAGGCCGGCCGCAAGTCCGAGTGCAAGCAGCGCCGACCATGCCAACGCCAGCTTGTGATATGGCCGCAACGCATCATCGAGCGAATAACCAAACAACACGACCACTGGAGCGCTGTTGAACGGGTGCTGCAACGGTTGCGCCAACACGATGTAATCGCTCTGGCCAATACGGCGCAGGCTTGGCTGCGCGGGAAAATCGCCTGTGACACGTTCGAGGCCAAGCGCAAAGGGTGTGGAGCGGTCGCCTTGCGCCACCGCCTCCCATTGCGATGGCGCTCTCTGCACCTCCAGCACGACGTCGCGTCGCAGGGTGCTCAGTTCCTGCATATGGGCCAGCAACTGATCATCCACCTGCACGTAAACCACTACCAGTCCCACGGGTTGCGGCGCATAGATGGGTACCACGATGATCCAGTACACGTGCCCTTGCACGGCAGCCATTTCAGCAGCCTGCTGATAAAAGGCGCGCTGCATCAGTTCAACGAACGAAAAGGTCTGGCCGCTGGCATGCTCATCGGCCGTATCGGCGGCGATCGTGCCGTCAAGGTTGACGAGCTGCATGCGCGAAGCCCCTACCCGGCGTCCATGGTTGTGCAGTACCGAGAGCACGGTAGCGCGGTCCCCTTGGGCAATCGCCTGGCGCAGCGCGAAGTCGAGCGCCATGACACGGACATTACCGGCAATGCGCGCGGAAACATCCTCCATTTGCGCGTCGAATGCCTTGGCATTGGCGGCAAGCTGCCGCTCGCCGTCCATCACCAACGCGCGATGCGTCACACCATAGACGAGCGCACCCGTTATCAATTGCACCACTACCAGCATGCCCACGAAGAACAGCGCAAGGCGAAGCCGGAAGCCGATAACCGTGCGCATGGCGCTAATAATCCAGGTGTTCGCGATCGACGACGCTGCGTGGATCGGGCAGCAGCCGCAGCGCAATCGGCAGCGCGGGTGCGGCTCCTTCAGCCGGCACGTCGACGGTCGCGCTCATCGGCGGACGGCCCGGTGCCAGCTGCGGATGCCAGAGCTTGACGGTGTAGCGGCCGGCTGGCAGCCCATCGAAACGAGCCTGGCCCTGCCCAGTCGTAAGCTGTGCCTGGTCGGCGGTCACCACCAGGTACGCGATCATGTGATCGTGGATATTGCAGCCCACCGCAATGATGCCGGAGCGGTCCAAGACCACCGGCGCCGAGCTTTCACCCGGGCTCAGGATGAACTGAAACGCCCCGATCGGCGAGAACGAATAGACGTGATGGCGCGTGTGGTCGCTATTGCGGAACACCACGCTGTCTCCGGGGTGCATCACTTCCACATAGGGGATGAAGGTTTCGCCCTTCTGGTCGATGTAATGCGTGTTTGCCGCAGCAAGCGGATTGGCACGGTCGATGGTAACGACTGCATCGCCGACGGGAAGGCCGTGGCTATCGATCGCGGTTACCGTCAGCGTTCCCGCGTGGACAGCCATTGCAGCCCCGCATAGCAATAGGCACGGCAGTCGCGAAACCCAGCGCCTCATCGACAGAGTTCCCCTGCATGCTGGTTGGCTTGGAGGATACTACATCGCGTGCGTACTGCTGCGCCTGCTCATACACGTCTTCGCCGCAAAGGAACCGGATTCCCCCTGGATTTCCACACCGGGCATCACGCCATCCGCCGCTCATGATCCGCGCCGAAAAACCGGTCCAGCTCCGCGTTGGAAATAGACCCTTTCAAGCCGTCGAACTGGCCTTGCGTGGCAATTTCGGTGGCAACGCGGATAAAGGCATCCATCGCTGCCCGCGCCAGGGCGCCGCCCACGCTGATGCGACGCACTCCCATTGCCGCCAGATCATCGACGGTGAAATGAATGGTACCGGTGTTGAGGACATTCACCGGCAGCGGTGCGACCGCTTTGACTACTGCTTCGATCTGCTCTCGCGTAGCGAGGCCCGGCGCGTACAAGCAATCCGCACCGGCTTCGGCATAGGCCTGCAAGCGCCGTATCACTTCGTCCAGGTCAGGCTTGCCGCGAAGGAATCCTTCCGCGCGGGCGGTAAGCACCATTTCGCCGCCGGCACGATCAATCGCCGCACGAGCAGCACGGACACGTGCCACGGAAAAATCAAATTCGTACAGCGGCCTGATGCCATCATTGGGCGAATCCTCAATCGACAGCCCTGCGACACCGGTCTCGATGCATCGGCTCACGTTTTCCGCCACAGCCTTGGGATTGTCGGCGTAGCCGTTCTCGAAATCGGCATTGAGCGGAATATCGGTGGCCGCCGCCAGCTCACGGAAATGCGCCAGCGCCTCGTCCAGGCTTTGCGCGCCGTCGGCATAACCAAGCGAATGTGCGTGGCCGGCACTGGTGGTGGCAAGCGCCCCGAATCCAAGCCCCTGCAGATAACGCGCGGTACCCACATTCCAGGGATTCGGGATCACGAAGCAGCCGGAAGCGTGGAGGTCACGAAACGCCTTGCGCTTGTCGGACACGGACGGCCTGGCGATGGACATAGGGGAATCCTGGGTGGGAGGTCAGCAGTGTATGGGGATTCTCCCGCCAGTTCAGTAAGCCAGCAATGGCAAACGAAGCCCTCACGGTTCACGAGTGTCAGCGCTCCAGCGAGCTGCATTGACCTGTCTACGAAAGGCCGGCCACGCCCGTCGACGAAATGCAAGTAACTGCAAGGTTTCGCCATGGCGGCGGGCCACTCGTCAATCGGCCCGCCGCGAAAGCGACTCTACGGAACGCGAACAGCCTATCCGTTCTGCCCTGCAATAGTCAGCTAATCAGAGGATATTGATCGCGGCTGCTACGATCCGCTGGGTTCGGGCGGGTTCGTTGGCCGCCTCACTAGGCTTTGCCGGTTCTTGTTAGCGAGTTTTAGCTTTGGCTTTGGACTTGTTCAGCGTCACGGCAGCGCGAATGAGCGTTTTCAACGCCTTCTCATTGATCTTCCCGCCCTCGTGGAAGTCGATGGCACGTCGCATGTTCCCGTCAAGGCTGGAGTTGAAAAGACTCGCAGGATCCTCCAGCGACGCACCTTTGGCGAAGGTCATCTTCACGTGGCTCTTGTAAGTCTCGCCAGTGCAAATTATGCCGTCGTGCGACCACGTTGGCACTCCACGCCACTTCCACTCCTCGACCACTTCCGGATCCGCTTCCTTGACCAGGGCGCGCAGCTGAGCGAGCAGCTTGCCGCGCCAGTCGCCCAGCTCCTTGACCCGTGCATCGATCAGTTGCGAAGGAGATGGGCCTTGCTGTGATTCGATCTTGCTCATTTCGGTTTCCTTAGCTTGGCCTTGCGACTTCGATAAGAGCACAGGAGGCTTGCTCCTGAACGAGGAATATATCCGGTTTATGGCTTATCGCCTCACTTCCCATCGCTGGCTCGATCGGCCCAATACTTGGCTTGATCGGCATCCTTAGACACACCAAACCCCAGGCGGCACAGCTTGGACATGGTCAATTGCGCGGACGTATGCCCCTGCTCGGCCGCCTGGCGATACCAATGCGCCGCCTCTTGTGTATCCATCAATGCACCTCTTCCGCCGTACAGGCATTCCCCCAGTTCATATTGCGCATGCGCATGTCCTTGCTCGGCCGCCTTGCGCATCCACCAAACCGATAGATTGCGGTTTCGGACAACGCCTTCGGCGCGCATATACACACGCCCAAGAAGATATTGCGCATCACTATTCCCGGCATCCGCCGCACGTTCCAACTCGTCCAGACTCCGGATCGGCTGCTGCACCGGCAACACCTTGGAGCGCGAGACTAACTTGAACTTGCTGGCTGCCGCCAATGGAGTGACCCAAGAACAGGAGGCGTCCTTATAGGACACTCCATCCGGTGTCCAGCGGCCCTTTCCATCAGAAACCAGCATAAAATTGTTGACGACAGCGAGGCGACCGTCTTCGAGGCGCACGCAATCGCCCTCAAGGATCTCTTCACCTTCCTCGTAATACGCTTTCTCTTCTGTAGTGCGCTCAGGTTCGCAGCGCTGGGAAGCAGGATCCGCCGCCGGCTCATCCTTGGCAGACCAATGGAAAGGAAGCAGCACACTGCCCGGAATGGGCAGCGGACCACCTGCTTCCAGCGCATTGCTGATGACACTCCAGCCAGATTTGTCGTGCCAGTATTTGGCGCACTCCCCAGCAAGATAATCGGCATAGCTTCGCGTCCCTTCTTCGTCGAGCATGCTGAAGCTGGGTTCGGAAGGAACCGCCACCTCGGCTTCATGCGCCTCCGGCAGCATGCCAGGGGGCAGCAACGGCCGCATCCACGCAAGCCCGCTATCGACACGCTCCAGTTGCAGCGCCTCTCCAAACCACTCCAGTACAGAGTCCGTGCCGCTGGATTCACCATGCAGGCTACGTTCGTGTTCGTACATGAAGCCGGAAAGAGCGTGATGGCCCTTGCCATCGGTTTCGAGATGGACGGTACCGTAATCGCCATGGTTGGAAGTGTGATAGAGAAAACCCGGCGCCCCTAGCGACTGGCACAAGCTGACGAATCGAATCGGTTGATCGGGTGCCGGACGCCTGCAAAGGAAATTCCAAGGCCAGGCGACGACTAGGCTCCACCCTTCCCGTCCTGGTAGTACCGCAAAAGCGCCATAGCCAAGATGCTGCTCCCCCGGGGAACGAACCCTGCCGGGCCGACGCTCGATCAATCGCATGCCTTCCCGCTCGCAAAGCTCTCCCATGGCGGCCGCTATGGTCTGCACCTGCCCGCTGGCGATATAGGCCGCAATTTCGAAGAAGTCCCCTTCCGACATCCACACCTACTCCCTGTCCTGGTCGGCACGCATGCTGATGCTTGATACCCGCTTTTTGCAAGTCTATCGATCGGCGCTCTGTGGCATGAAGACTTAGACAAACGGCCCGAAGGATTGCCCTTTAAAGGGAACCATCTCCGGTTTGACACCTTCGGAACGGCGTAGGCTGGGATGGCAATCCCAGCACCGCGTGTACCGCGTGTGATGTGCATGGCAATGCTGGGATTGGCACCCCAGCCTACGCGGAATGGAAGGAACTGTTTGTGCCGAATTCCATACTGGCCCGCGTCAAATTTTTCTAGACGCCCTGGCCCGTAGATAGCCACTATGCACGATTCCGCCATGCAGCTGCTACGATTTGCAGGAGTGACCAACAGATGAAACAGATCGGTGGTTTGAACATCGCCCAGGCACGGGCTTCGCTGGCGCCCTGGGCCACGCCCGCGCCCAGGATCAGCACAGCCGAATATGTACAACGTATTGAGCGCGCACGCGCTTTGCTGCATGCGCTGGAAATGGATGCAGTACTGATCACCGCTGGCACCTCCCTGCGTTATTTCACCGGCATCGGCTGGGGTGCCTCCGAACGCCTGGTGGCCATGCTGCTGACGCGCCGCGGCGACCCCATCATCATCTGTCCGACCTTCGAGGTCGGCTCGCTTTCGCATGAATTGCGCATCCAGGCTGATGTCCGCCTGTGGGACGAGCACGAAAACCCGCAACAGCTCGTGCTTATGGCCTTGCGTGAGCGCGGCGCAGGCAATCTGGCGCTGGATCCGGCCGCACCCTATGTCGTGAGCGAACGCCTACGCGCCGTACTTGATGGCAAGCCGCTGGTCGACGCCAGCGCTCTCGTCGACGGCTGCCGCATGGGCAAATCGCCGGCCGAACTTGCGCTGATGAAACAGGTCACCGCCATGACCCTGCAAGTGCATCGCCTGGCCGCCGGCATCCTGCACGAGGGCATTCGCCGCAGCGAGATCATTCGATTTATCGACGAGGCCCATCGCGCCATGGGCGCGGACAACGGTTCCACCTTCTGCATCGTGCAGTTTGGCCAGGCCACGGCCTATCCGCACGGCATCCCCGGCGATCAGGCGCTGGCGCAGAACGACATCGTGCTGATCGATACCGGCTGCACGGTGCAGGGCTATCACTCGGATATCACTCGCACTTACGTGTTTGGCCAGGCCAACGACGAACAGCGTCGAATCTGGGATCTGGAACAAGCCGCGCAACAGGCCGCTTTCGATGCGATACGCCCCGGCGTGCGCTGCGAAGAGGCCGACCACGCTGCCCGTGCAGTAGTTGAACGCGCAGGGTTGGGGCCGGACTACCGCCTGCCCGGCATCCCTCATCGCACCGGACACGGCTGCGGCATGAGCATCCACGAATCGCCTTATCTGGTGCGCGGCGACGGCACCGCCCTGCAGCCCGGCATGTGTTGCAGCAATGAGCCGATGATCGTGGTACCGGACCGTTTCGGCGTGCGCCTGGAAGATCATTTCTACGTCACGGAAGAGGGCGCCGCCTGGTTTACCCCGCCCTCGCCCGCCATCGATCAGCCTTTCGCCTGATCTCGCCTGCGCAAGGATGCGCCCGGCGGTTTGACATGGTTCAAAATCAGCCGCTATCGTTCGCCCGCGGTACAAGCCGCTACCGGACCCGCGGAAAGGGTTGAACCCACTTGTTCGCTAGCCAATCCGGCACAACCTTTGTGCAGCCGAGTTTGCGGGTCATCGGCGCTTTCTGCACGGAGGTTTTCGTATGAAGCGGCTTCCCGAGCGCCCGCAGCTGGACCATCTGAAGAAACAGGCCAAGGATCTGCTTGCGCAGTACCAGCAAGGCGATCCGGTTGCGTTCGCACGATTTCGCGCATGCGTGCCGACAGCCGCCGGCAAGGACGATCAAGCCATGACCGAGCTCGGCTTGCGCCTGCACGATGCGCAGTCGTGCCTCGCACGCGAATACGCGTTCCCGTCGTGGACCGAACTGAAGCATTTCGTCCTGGCACAAAACGCGCGATCGATGGATCGTACCGAATCGATTCGTAACTGGTTGCGCCTGGTCTATGCCGGTGACATCAGCGGCGGCATGCACCGGGCCAGCCCTGCGGCCGCGGCGCGCATGCTGGCGGAAAGCTCGACGCTAACCGCCCACGACCCTTATCTGGCTTGTGCGGCCGGTGAACTGGCGACACTGCAAAAGATGCATAGCCAGGATCCGGCCTGGATTCATCGACCGGGCGGCCCCCTGCAATTGCCGCCGCTGGTGGCAGTAAGCCATTCGAGCCTGCTGCGGCTGCCCGAGTTCGCCGAACGCCTGCGAGCATGCGTCAGCTTTCTGCTAGCCGCCGGCGCCGATCCCAACCAGACCGTCGCCAATCGCTGGGGACATGACGCGCTGGATCAGGTGTCCACGGCGGAGCCGCTTTCGGCCTTGTATGGCGCAGCCGGTCAAAATCACGACCCGGCACTGACCCGTCTGCTGCTCGATGCCGGCGCCGATCCCAACGATGGCGAATCGCTCTATCACTCGCTGGAAAATCCAGCCTGCACACGCCTGCTGCTTGCCGCGGGTGCGCGCATTGCCGGCTCGAACGCAATCTATCGCGTGCTGGACATGGACAATCTCGAAACGCTGCAACTGCTGCTGGTGGCTGGCGGCGATCCGAACGAGCCGGCCGCCAGCAGGCCCACCTCCGACTGGGGCACGCCGTTGTTATGGGCGATTCGCCGACGTCGGTCCACCGCCCATGTCCAGGCATTGCTCGCCGCCGGCGCCGATCCGGCAGCTCGCACACCCGAAGGCATCAGCGCTTACGTATTGGCGTTGCGTTTTGGCCTCGCGGAGGTCGCCGCACTGCTGCGTCAAACCGAAAACAGCGCGTCGCTTTCGACGTGCGAACGCTTCGTCGCAGCCTGCTCCGCCAACGATGTCGCTACGGTACGTCGGTTGCTATCCGAACAGCCACACCTGTTACGGACCCTGTCCGACATGCAACTGCGTTTGCTGCCAGAGCTGGCGGCACAGGGCTGTAACGAAGCCGTGGAACTCATGGTAAAACTGGGCTGGCCTATTGCTGTGCGTGGCGGGGACTGGAATGCCTCGGCGTTGAATCACGCCGTGTTCCGCGGCGACGCCGAACTCGCCCGCTTTCTGCTCGAACACGGCGCCAGTTGGCAGGAGCAACATGGGTTCGGCGACAATGTTTGCGGAACCCTGGCCTGGGCCTCGACCAACCTGCCCGAAGGCGTCGGCGACTGGCTGGGCTGCGTTGCGGCCTTGCGCGCCCATGGCATGCCGGCAGCCGCCGCAGATCCCTCAGGCCGGGATGGAGTGATGGTCGCGGGCCGGTCTTACTGGTTTTCCGATGAGGTGACAGACTTTCTGCTTGGTCCACCCCATGAAACTGCCTAGGAAAGTAGCCATGACTCAGCGCCACGTTCATTGCAAGCCGGCGTTACCGGCAATGGCCGCACTTCTGCTATTCATGTCACAAGTGGCCTGCAGCGAAACCGCCAAGGGCCATTTGCCGTTGACTACGGTGGCCGATGCACCCCTGACCGGCCGAACTACACGCTGGGACTACGCCAGCCTTGATCCGGTCGCCCACCGCTTGTACCTGGCGCATCTGGGGGACAGCGTGGTTACTGTTTTCGACACGCAGGAGCGCAAAGTCATCGCAGACGTGACCAACGCCAGCCACGTGCATGGCGTGCTGTTCGTACCGGAGCTACGCCGCGTCTACGCTTCGGCCACCGGCACCGATGAAGTGGTGGCGATGGATCCAGCCAGCTTGAAGATCACGGCACGCGTGCCGGCGGGCGATTATCCCGATGGCATGGCCTACGCTCCCGAGGTACACAAGCTCTATGTGTCCGATGAGCACGGTGGTACCGATACAGTGATCGATGTGCGCACGAATACGCGCGTGGCCACGATCGCGCTGGGTGGCGAAGTAGGCAATACTCAATATGACCCGGTGTCCAGGCACATTTTTGCGAACGTACAGACCCGTAAGCAGCTGGTGGAGATTGATCCGGCCACCGACAAGGTGATCGGCCGGATCGACCTGCCGGATGCGGAGGGCAACCATGGACTCTATATTGATCCGTCCACGCGGCTTGCCTTCATTGCCTGCGAGGACAATAACAAGCTGATCGTGCTGGATCTTGCCACGCGGCGCGTCTTGTCGACCTTCGATGTGGCCAAGGACCCCGATGTGCTGGCCTTCGACCGTACCCTTGGCTGGCTCTACGTCGCGGGTGAATCCGGCGAGGTTTCCGTGTTCCATGTCCAAGGCCACTCGATCAGTCCATTAGGTACCGCAATGCTAGGCCCCGATGCCCACGTCGTCGCCGTGGACGAGGCCACCCATCGGGGCTATTTTCCGCTCAAGTCCGTAGCTGGCAAACCTCTGCTGCGAATCACCGAACCCAGCAAAACTGCACCCTGATTAGGTCCATCCATGCCCTGGATCATTACCAAGTACGTGATCACCGCCGCGATCGTGGTCGCCGTGTCGGAAGTAGCCAAGCGCAGCGATCGCCTGGGCGCGCTGCTGGCGTCGCTGCCGCTGGTCACACTGTTGGCCTTGACCTGGCTGCATGTCGAGAAGCAACCCGCGTCGAAGATCACCAACCATGCCTGGTATACGTTCTGGTATGTGGTCCCCACGCTGCCGATGTTCCTGGCGTTTCCGTACCTGTTCACCCGTTTCGGCTTCTGGCCCGCGCTAGGGCTGAGTGCGTTGATCACCATGGTTTCATTCGTGCTGTTTGCCTGGGCGATCAAACCGTTCGGCATCAAGCTGCTCTAGCCGCCCCTCAAGCTTAATTCGATATGACGACTGCTATGGAAAGGCTTTCGATGAATGTGGGCATGACCGGTGACCTCATCCCTTTTCGACTCGTCGCTGCCGACGGCTACGTTTTGGGTGCGACTCGTTTCCCGGCCGCGCAGCCTCTGCGTGGCCGCCTGGTTGTTGCAGGGGCAACCGCCGTTCCACAGGGCTTCTATCGTCGCTTCGCTCAATTCGCCAGCGCATGCGGGTTCGAAACCCTGACATTCGACTACCGCGGCATCGGCCAATCCAAGCCGTCGACCTTGAAAGGCTTTCAGGCGTCGTTTTTGGATTGGGCCAGGCTTGATCTGGCGGGCGCCGTATACGCCATGGCCGCGCATGACGTTCCGCTCTACCTGGTCGGCCATTCTTTCGGTGGCCATGCGTTCGGGCTGCTGCCCAATCACCACCAGGTCGCAGGTCTTTACGTGTTTGGCATCAGCGCCGGCTGGCATGGCTGGATGCCTGTAGGCGAGCGTTTACTGGTACTTCTGATGTGGAACCTGGTGTTTCCACCGCTGGTGTGGTGGAAAGGCTACTGTCCCTGGCAGATACTGGGTATGGGCGAGGACATCCCCCTGGATGTTTACCGGCAATGGCGCCGCTGGTGTCGTTATCCGCACTATTTCTTTGACGACCCTGCCATGCCGGACATGGCCACAACCTACGCCACCGTCCATGCCCCGATCATGGCAGCCAATGCACTCGATGACGGATGGGCGCTCCCCGCTTCACGCGATGCCTTTGTTCGCCATTACACGAACGCCCCTGTCGATACACAGGACCTTGATCCTGTACCACTGGGAGGAAAGCTCGGTCATATGGGCTATTTTCGGGCAAACGCAGAACCTTTATGGACCCAAGCCCTGACCTGGTTCACGCAACTGCGCCACAACAGGAAGCCGGCATAATCCCTCCGTTATTGCGCACGACACACCTTGCGAACCTCCGGGAGGTCACGCCGGTTATGCGGCATAGTTCAAAGCCTCCCCAGTTCAATCGGCGGCTTGCATCGTATCCGTGGCGAAGTCTTGAGCGACGCCCTCCGCCATGAAGTGGCTTTGCGCGAAACGTCGACGCAACCATCGATTCAATGGATCACCACAGAACCGGGCAGTGACCCACGCCAGCATGGCCGACAACACGAAAAATACGGCAAGCAGCGGCAGTTTGCGCTCTACCGTCATGGCCGCCCTCGGCACCAGCTCCGCCATGATACCCAGCACCACGATGTGAAACAGATACAGTTCGTAGCTGTGCGCACCCAGCCATGCCAAGGGGCCTCCCAGCAAACGGGAAGAGTGGCCGGTCGGCAGCCGGGATACGGCCATGAGAAACAGCGCCGTTGCGATACCCAGGAAGGTGGCTCCAAGCGACTCATGGCCCTGGATGCCTTGCATGTAGATCCAAGCCATCGCAATGCAGGCCAGCACGGCAACAATCCGCCGTAGCGGGTTGAGCCACTGCAGTTTCCTTGCGATGACCGCCGCCAGGCATCCGTAGACCAGCATATCGACACAGGCGACGTTGCCGTACATGAAAAACAGCTCGTCGTCCTGGTGCAGGTGGCGATAGATCGGCGCGACAAGCATGCAAAGACCTGCCAGCGCAAGCAATTGCCAGCGTCGGCGCGCAACCACCAGCACCAACGGGAACAGCAAATAGAACACTTCTTCCACGGACAGCGACCAGTAGATGTTCATCGCGTAGTTGAAGTAGCCCACCCCTTCCATAAGGATGTTGTGCCAGAAGGTAAGCACCGACAGATTTGCGACCAGGAAGAAGCCGTTGCCCAGGTTCGCATCACGATGGACGTTGGAGAAATGGGAAAGCCCGGCCAGGCCCAACGCGGTAATCACCACCAAGGCGAGAACGACCAGCGGGTACAGCCTGAAAAAGCGCAGCTTGTAAAAGTGCGAGACATCGACATCGGCAAGCGAACCGTACCGAGTGAGGATGTTTGACGTGATCAGGAACCCGGAAATCACGAAAAACATGTCCACGCCGTAGTTGCCGTTGTAGAAGATGGTCCGCAATGTCGGTATCGAAACCCAGGCTTGCAGGGGGCTGGTCTGAAGATGATAGGCGAGGCTGTAATGCAGCAGCATCACCAGCACAATGGAGACACCGCGCAAGATGTCGATAAAGATATTGCGTCCAGTATTTTCGGCACGCATCACGGCTAACGAGTTCATCAGGGGACATCCAGGTCGCTTGCAAAGAGCAGCTGGGATGGCATCCCAGCCTACACGGCGTTGCGCTGGCGGGATTTTCGCGTTACCCGGCGCCAGAACCACCACCAAACCAAGGCCAACGGGAAAGCCAGCAGCAGGAAAGGAAGGCCATAAGCCAACATCTCCAAGGCGTCACGGATGCCCTCATACAACTGGTCGATGGAATCGCTCAGAGAAACACCTAGATGATGGCCGCGTGTCTCGTCGGTGAAATCCATCTGCAGCAGATTCGTGTCGATACGTCTTTGCTGCTGCGCCGCGACGTTTTGAAAATTTTCACGGTCCACTTGTATCTGCGCGCGCTCATGACTGAGCGCGATGAGATCGCTCGTGGAAATATCCTTGCGCTGTGCAAGCTGCTCCACTTGCGCGGAGTAGATTTCCAACTGCTTCAGTTTCCGTTCGTTGTCGTTGACCGCGTCGGCCAGATCTTCTGCCCGCGTCTGCCGCGACGCCAGCTTGCCATCCTGGCTGGCCATGCCTGTGAGTGGCTCGACGCCCGCAGGCACCACACGCACCGTCAGCGAACCGTTGTGCTCGCTTTGCTCGATGTTCAATACATTGCAGGCACCGAAGCGTGCCGACTCGCAAGCTTCGCGCAAGGCGGCCATGCGCGGCGCAAGCTGCCCTTCCTGCAATTCGATGCGCAGGTGATGCTCATAAGCCAGCTTGGCTCCTGCCTTCGCCGATTCACCGGCAACCGGCAAAGGCTTGGCCTCCTGCTTCTTCGAACAAGCTGTCGCCAACAGGGCCAGCGTTACTACCAGCATCCAACGCATTGCTGTGCGCATCATCTTCCCTTGCCTTGTAGTGGTTCCCGAAGGCCTGACTGATCTGCCTGAGCGGCATCAGTCCTGCCTTGGCCGGAGCATGTCATGCTGATCCGGCCGGTGTCCACGGTTCACTTCAGTCCCTTTATAAATCGCTTTCCCGGCCCATGAGTCTTTTCCGCACACGCTCCAGCCCACCAGGTGCGCCCAGGCCGGCGCTATCGCCAACCGCCACCCAGGGCAAGGAAAACCTGGATCTGGTCACGATTGATCGTTGCCTGGCCAGCCGCAAGAGCCTGCTCGGCGACCCAGCGGTCACGCTCCGCCGCCAGCACGGCCAGGCTGTCGATACGGCCGCGCTGCTGCAACTCTTCCATCTGCGCGGCGTGCTGCACGGCACTGTCACGCGCGAGCTGCAACTGGCCCTGCCGGTCGAGATCGGCAGCGTAGTTGTTCAGCGCCGTTTCGACTTCGCGCAACGAATCCAGCACCGTCCCGTCGAAGGCCGCGAGGCTGGCACGGGCTTGCGCATTGGCTTGCTCGATATGGGCACGCACAACGTTACGGTTGAGGTTCCAGGTGACGAGTGGGCCGACCGCAAAGCGATTGGTGTATCCGCTCAACGCATCGATGACCTTGCCGGTGGAACCCATTGAAACGCCGAATTTGATATCCGGATACAGCGCGGCCGTCGCCACACCGATGCGCGCGGTAGCTGCCGCAAGGTGCTGCTCCGCGGCGCGTACGTCCGGCCGCCGCTTGAGCATGGCCCGGCCGTCGCCGACGGGAAGCAACTGGTCCAGGCGCAATGCCGTGCTGCATGCCAGAAGCGAGCGATCGAAATTCGCCGGCGGCTGCCCTGCCAGGGTTGCCAGGCGGAAGACAGCATTGCGCTGCGCCGCTTCCAGTACCGGCAGCTGTGCCCGCACAGTCGCCATGGTGTCCTGTTGCCGCGCGTTTTCGACAGGCGATGCACGCCCATGCGAAACCAATAGCTGGGTAAACCGAACGTCTTCCTGCTCGACAGCAATGCGTTGCTGCATCAACGCGATTTCGTGGCCGGCGTTGCAGACATCGGCATAGGCATACGCCGTTTCGGCAACCACATGCACGCTCACCAGATCGCGCGCCGCGGCGACAGCCTCGTCGTCCGCGCGGGCAGCTTCTTCGCCACGGCGTATCGCGCCAAATAAATCGAGGTCATAGCTGACCGCAATACCGCTGTTGTAGTTCTGATAAGGCTCCACACCTACGTGCTTCAATACCGCTTCTTCGGAGGGATGATTCCATGCGGTAGACACATCCACGCCGCCCGAGAAACGCTGCGAGCTGGCTTCGGCGCGCAGGGCGCCGCTGTATTTCAGACGGGCCTCGGCCACACGTAGCTGGGTGCTCGCGGCAAGCGTTTGCGCGATCAAGCGATCAAGCACCGGATCGTTGTACAGCTTCCACCAACTTTCCGGCAACATCGAGGCACTCGTTCTCGCTGCAGCGGAAACGAAGCCGCCTTGTGCTACAGGCGCATTCGCCATGGCCTGTGCGGGAACGCGGTAGTCGGGGCCGACCGCCGCGCAAGCGGCAACGGCGGCACTTGCGCACAACACCAGCACGATCCGATGCATTACCACGACCACAAATCCTGCTTGGCATCGGGCGAATGCACCACCACAGTGGCCGTCTGGCCGGGCACCAGGCGGATACCCGCCGGCACATAATCGATGACGACGCGCACCGGAATGCGTTGTGCCAGGCGCACCCAGGTAAAGGCCGGATTGACGTTGGCGAGCCTGGCAACGTCTCCCGTGCGCTCGCGATCCTCGATCGCCGATGCAATGCTCTGTACGTGCCCGCGGAGGGTGCCGGATACCCCCATCAAATGCACGCTGACCGCATCACCGACGTGAATGCGCTGCAGCTTGGTTTCTTCGAAATAACCCTCCACACGCAGCGAAGGCGTGTCGACCAGCGCCAGCGCGGCCTTGCCCACCGTCATATAGATGCCTGGCTGCAAAGTCATATTGGCGACCTGCCCGCTCACCGGCGCCCGGATGACGGTGCGGTCGAGATTGAGCTGCGCCAGATCGCGCGCGGCGACCGCCTGGGCCAGGGCCATGCGCAGCTGCTCCACCTTGGTTTGCCCCTGCTCGATCACTTCGCTCGCCACCACGTTCGTCATCGAGCGATTGCGCCGGTCTTCACGCACCGCCTGGGCGAGCGAGGCGCGCAAGTTGCCGACATTCGCTTGCGCCTGTTGCAGCGCCAGCGAGTAGCGCGAGGGGTCGATCACCAGCAGTACCTGGCCTTGCTGTACGGTTTGGTTGTCGTGCACGCAGACCTGTGTGACCAAACCGGCCACATCCGTGGCAACCGGCACGATGTCCGCCACCACCTTGCCATCGCGCGTCACCGGCTCGACCTGGTAGCGCAACCACAAGGCGTGGACGGCGAACAGCAATGCGGCGATCGCCAATGCCGTGGCAAGGGTACGCACCATCGCCATCGTCCATTGCTTGATCACGTCAGGCTCCTTGATTGAAGAATGCATCGGCGACCACCGTCAGGCCCAGCCACAACAACGCAAACAGCGCCAGTTCCAGCACACCGGCAGGTCCGAACAGCTTGAACCACGTCCAACGCTGGAACAGCCCGCGCAAAACATGCGCGCTGACGCCGGCAATCACCGCCCATACCAGGGCCGCGGGCAGGTACACGCCGAACAGATGCAATTCCTCAAGCATCGTGGCCGAATCTCCCAGGCAAGGCGGCGGGAAACAAGTTGCAGCGCATGCCGACCAGGGCGAGCAAAGC
Source organism: Dyella choica (assembly GCF_003977665.1). Classification (GTDB taxonomy): domain Bacteria; phylum Pseudomonadota; class Gammaproteobacteria; order Xanthomonadales; family Rhodanobacteraceae; genus Dyella_B; species Dyella_B choica. Next base: position 39,390 of record NZ_RYYV01000021.1, read on the forward strand.
TGGATGTGTCGGCGGCGATTGCCCTTCCATGCAGATGGCTGCCATCGCCGCGTCGATATGCATCAGCAGGGAAACCGGCGCCGGCAGCATCACGCCTTTGCGGCCACGCAGTTGGAACAAGCAAGAAATGCCTTCCAGTACCTTGCGCAGCGTGGCTTGCACCGGCGCTGAAAGTGTCGGCAGCGCACTGCGAATGGCAATCACGTTGCGGCCGAGGCGCAGATCCGCCAGGCCATCAGCCGCATGCAGCGCGTCATCGCCTTCGGCCACCGCCATGCGCGCGGCGACCTGGCCAAGACGGTCGACCGCCCTGCCCGTCCAGTGCGCGGCACGGAAGCGGCTTGCCGGGGCAGCCATCTGGCTGATCTCGATCCAGTTGTCGCGTAGCATGCGCCGCGCCGTCCAGCGTACATTGACCGAGCGGAACAGCTTGGCTACCGCGATGGTGGCGATGATGCCGCCCACTTGCGCCATGCCCACATTGATGAAGGTGGCAAAGTCGGCCGCAAAGCGATCCAGAAAACCCAGCGCGACGATCAGGCACGAAAACATCGGCAAGGCGCGCGCCGAAAGCGAGGGGCTGGCCTGGATGTAACCAATCGCCAGCAGGGCCGGCGCCAGGGTAACGATCAGCATCAGGTAGCCATCGACGCGTGGCAACACGGCAAAGAGATAGAACGCCGCGAGCGGAAAGGTCAGCAGCGTTGCCCCAAGGTAGCGGCCAAGCACGGGAGCCGGATCGTCCTGCGTGGCGAACGAGCAGGTGATCAAGGCTGCGAACGCTGCGGTGGCCGAACCGCTTGGCCAAGCAAGCAGGATCCACACCGCGCAGTACAATATGATCGCCGTCGCCGTCGCCAAACCCGCCAGCACGGCCAGGCCGTGATCGCGCGCCAGCGGAAAGGATTTTTCGCGCTGGGGCTTATCACGCTTCGAATCGGCTCGCACGGGTTCGCTGCCCATCTGTTGCGCAAGCCGGCCACTCTCGACATGGGCTTCAATGAATTCGGCCGAGCGAACGCACAGACTGGCAATCAGCAAGTCGCGCCACGCCGGCGGCTCGCAACGCTGCCCAGCCAGTTCGCGGCAACGGGCAGCCAGTTCGCGGCCGTTTGCATGCTGCATCTGCGCAGGATTCGCCAACCACGCACGAATGTCGTCGACCAGTCGCGCCAACGAGGGCTCCAACGGCGCCAGTCCGCTGAGCGTGTCCAGCCTGTTCGCCGCAGCCGAAGCCAACGGCAGAATGGTGGCCAATTGCTTCTGCAGGTCCAGCACCAGCTTGCGGCTGGCACCCGGCGGACGCTGGTCGAAGGGCAGATGGATAGCCATCATGCCGAGCTCGGCAATGTCCGCCGCTAGCTTGCGCCGATGCTCGTTTTCCAACGGGGTGTGACGTCGCCCTAGCGCATCGCGCGTCCAACGAGCGGCATCGGCCAGAAATCCCAACGCACGGCCATGGATCATCGGCGTCACGCTCCAAGGCTGCAGCAAGCCGTGCACCAGGCTGACGCTGACGATCGCTACGGTCATTTCCTCGACGCGGGAGATCGTGGTGGTGAAGACGTCAGCCGGATCGTCGAGATACGGAAAGCTGATGACGGCGGAACTGAATGCCGCCATCTGGAACAGGAAGGCGCGCGGCGTGCGGTCAAGCACGGCCAGATAGATGCACAACCCCGTCCAGGCCGCCATGCAAATCACCAGCAGCTCCGGCGCATGCTGCAGATTGGGCACCACCAGAATGGAGACGGTCGCCCCCGTCAGGATGCCTCCCAGCCGGTAGAGGATCTTCGGCCGGAACGCCCCTGCCATCGGCTGGGCCGTCACGTAAACCGTCAGCAGCGCCCACCAGGGGCGCGGCAAGCTGGCCTCGAACGCGATGCCGAGCGTAATGGCCGCAGCGATGAAACTGCTCAACGAAAACAGCAGTTTCTTGGGATCGAGCAGTAACAGCGAGCGCGGCAAAGACGCCGCCCGGGTGATGGCGGACATGCACAATTCAGGGGTTGGTTCGCGGGGTAAGGCCGAAGGCGAGCGCAGCGGCTGGAGCCGCCCGGCCGGCGGGCGGCGGTATTGTGCCTGAGAAGTCCCGCGCCGCTCAGCTCAAAATATTGCTGGCTGCCAGCAATAAAAATGCATGAAAACGCCGGCCGGCAAGCCGTGCGCGATCCGGGGCATTCAGCAAATGCCAGAAAAATATTAGAATTGATCAGTCGTTGAAATAGAAAAATTTGCTAGATGGACATCAGCGCCGCCCGTACCTTCCTGGAAATCGTCAAGACCGGCAGTTTTGTCAGCGCTGCGTCCAACCTCAATCTTACCCAGACCGCCGTGAGCGCACGCATCCGCGTACTGGAAGAACAGCTCGACCGTCCCCTGTTCGTCCGCAACAAGGCCGGCGCCCGCCTGACCCCCGCCGGTGAGCAATTTCAGCGCTTCGCCGCCACCATGGTCCAGGCCTGGGAACACGCGCGTCAATCGGTGGCCCTGCCGCCGGGACGCGAGATGGTGGTGACGGTGGGAGCCGAACTCAGCCTGTGGGATCCCTTGCTGCGTGACTGGCTGCTATGGGTACGCAATGCCTGTCCCGAGTTTGCCGTAAACGCGCTGATCGACGATGCCGAACGCCTGGTGGAGCGCGTACAGGAAGGCCTGCTGGATGTCGCCATCGTGTACGCCGCTCCACAACGACCGGGCGTGATCGCGGAACTGCTGTTCGAAGAAAAGCTGGTCATGGTCAGCGCCATGCCGGCGGATCGCAAGCACCCGTTGCGCGCGGAAGATCACGTGCACATCGACTGGGGCGATGCGTTCGCCGCCAGTTACCAGGCCGCCTTCCCGGAGCAGCCGAACCCGGTCGTGTCGGTCAGTCATGGACCGCTGGCGCTCGAATATATTCTCACTCGGGGCGGCAGCGGTTATTTCCGCAAAGGCTTCGTACGCCCGTATCTCGACGACGGACGTCTGGCACTCGTGCCTGGCACTCCTGAATTTTCCTATTCAGCCCATGCGGTGCACTCTGCCAAGGCCGACAAAGGCGTGATGGAGCGCATTCGCGTTGGCCTGCGGACAGTGGCGCCGAAGATCGCGTAGGCTGGGATGGCAATCCCAGCATGGCGTGTGCTGCAGCATGGCAATGCTGGGTTTCACAACCCAGCCTACGATTGTGATTCCAGCGTACGCGGCAAAAATCCAGTCACTTTCTGCCGGAGCAACTGGACGAGTATTGGATCCATGAAATCATATTCATCGGGAATATCCAGGCAAATGACGCGCTTGCCATTCAAATAGCGCTTGAATTTCTTGGCGAGCTTGTTGCGATGGGCCTTTTCCATCACGAAGATCATGTCCGACCAGGCGAGCAGTTCAGGGGAAACCGGCGTGTTGGCGTCGTTGCCCAAGCCAGCCGATTGCGACTCCATACCCGGCCAATCCGCAAAGACCTGCTCGGCCGTCGGGCTGCGAAGGCGGTTTTGTGAGCAGACAAAAAGGACGTGACGAAGCAAGGATGACCTCATGCATGACTTGGCGGCGTGGAAAGAGCACGATGCTGCCGCAATAATTCCTGTCCCTGAAACTTACCTTCCGGGATCAGCGTCCGGCTGCGTTCGATAAAGCCATTTCGCTGCAGAACCCGAATGGAAGCGGCATTGGTTGCAAGACAGGCACTCAGCATCGCCTTGAGCTTCAGCTCGGTCGCGGCGTAATCCAGCGCCAGCGCCACGGCCCGGGATGCGATACCTCGGCCTTGATGCGCAACAGCCACCCAATAATCGAGATGGGCCCGCCGTGTCTCATGGTCGATGTCATTGATGCCAATGACACCGCGAAACGCACTGTCCTCGACCATAGCGAAGACCGCGGCATGCCCAGCTGAAATACGGTTTGTCATCCTGCTGTACCAGCTGATTGCGCCATCCTCCGGATAGGGAGTTGGCACCGTGCTCGTCGCTCCGATAGCTGGGTCTGACGCGTAGACCTGGACGTCGGCCAAGTGATGTTCGGCGATCGGCGTAAGAAGGAGCATAAGCAAAGCCATCCGTGGGTTCAGAAAAACAGCCTCGCTGGCCGGAATGTCCATCCTGGCCAACTTAGCATGGCAACGATTTTCATCCCTGCCTGGACACCTGATCGATCATGGCACGAAGCCGTTCCTACCGATAGACTGCGTAAACAATGACCATCCTGAGGGGAGGATGACCATGAATTGCAGGGGATGCGGGCAGGATTTCCAGGGCAATGCGGCTTATTGCCCTCGGTGCGAAGTGAAGCAGTTGGCCGAGTCGGCCAGCCCCGCACCGGCACCGGGCAAGTCGACGGCATCCGGGCCATCGCCCCAGGATTTGGGCCCGCTCCATTACGCGCCGAATCGTTACTCCCAACGCAAATCCGGTGTCGACAACGGTGGAACGGCACGGTTCCTCGCCTGGTTCAGTGCGATGTTCCTGATCAACCTGGCACTGTCCAAATTCAGCTTCGGCAAGTTCGATATTTCCATGGGTATCGGGTACGCCCTCGGCGTAGCGATATTGGCGCTCATCATTGCCGGCGTGCGGCGCATTTTCACGCCCAACGCCTTTGGCAAGGCGTATCTGATCAGCTTGGCCGCGATGACCGTCCTCGACTTGAGCGGCGCATTGATGCAAAACGTGGAAGTGGCCGAATCGCGCAAGCAAGCTTTTCAGCATCTGGCGGACGTCGCCAGCGGCACTGCCTCTACTTCCAACGCACCGTCAACCGCACCCGCCGGCCGGACCAACGTCGATCCCAATGGTGACGCCCTCACCAACACCGTCAATCAGCTGAGCGCCAACCTGAACCAGTATAACCAGCACATCACCGCGCTCAGGAACCAGAAACAGGCGCTCGATCTGGGAAGCGTACTTGCGCCCGGCAACCTTGTGAGCACGGCAGGCATACAGAACGGGCGGGACACGATCGCCACCTACGGCAGGCTGCTGGACGATTACGAATCCAGCTTCAATGACTATGAAAACAAAGTGCTGCAGATCATTGCGACGGCACCGCCGGCATCACGCGAACGCATGATCGCGGGCGCCCAGCAACGTCTCGCTCAAGCCCGGGAAGCGGTATCCGGCTTCATAAGCATTGAGCGCCAGCTGATAGCCACCATCAACGACGTCTTGGACCTGGCCCAGGCAAATGTCGGCGTTTCGCATATGCAAGGCAACGTGATCTACCTGCCCAAACCCGCATTGCTTCAATACCAGCGTGATATTGCCTCGCTACGCAGCCAGGCCGCGCAGGAACAGCAGGCCACGGAACGCCTGGCCCAGCTCCGGCGCGTGGCCATCTCCGAGCTCACCACGGCAAGCCAGAACTACGGCAATCGCTAAGCGAAGATTTCCGGGCCACGGAGAAACTTGGCTTCGCCCCACCTGCCCACCCGCCCCGGATCAAGTCCGGGGCAGGTTCTGCACACTTTCGCACACGGCGGCCGGCACCCACTTACGGTGCCTTGCCAGCCTCAAGTTTCTGCACGATCGCCAGTGATTTCTTTACGTGGTCCTGCGGATGCAGGTGATCCGCTTCGGAGGAAAGCGTGGCGATGATCTTGCCGTCGCGGCCGATGACGAAGGTGGTGCGCTCGATAAAGGCGTGGTTGATCGCGGCGCCGCGTACGTCGGTCAGGCCGGGCTGTGCGGCTTCGGTCTTGAGCTCGTAGGAGGCCGCGATCTTGCCGCCGGCGTCGGAGGCGACCGGGAACTTGCCGGCGCAGTATTTCGGATCGGAGGAAAAGCTGTTGAGGCGATCGATGCTATCGGCCGATACGCCGATGATGGTGGCGCCGGCTTCATCGAACTTGGATTTGTCGGTGGCAAAGGTGTGCGCTTCGATATCGCAACCGCCGGTATAGGCCGAGGGGTAGAAGTACACCACCACCGGTCCTTTCTTGAGCGCGTCCTTCAGGGAGAAGCTGAAGTCCTTGCCGGCCAGGCTGGCCTGTGCGGTGAAATCGGGTGCGACGGCGCCTGGGGCGAGCGCGGCAGAAACGGGCATGGCAATCATCAAGCTGGCCATCGCGCTGGCTGCGATGGATGCGGCAAGGAGCTTTTTCATTTCTGCCTTCCTCTCTTAGGGAAACCCGGGGATGGGTTGTATGGCGCGCAGGCATCCTACTCCACCGGGAAGTTGCCCGTCGTGCCAGCTGGGATGTAAACGCCCACCGTCACGCCTCAACGTGTTCGCCCGCATGGACGGTGGCCGTGGAATCCGCGCCGATGGTCACGCACTGGTCGGCGATCGCCGCCACGCTGCTGCGATGCGAAACCACCAGCAAGATCGTGCGCGGCAAGCGGCGCTTCAACGCGGACAGCACGGCGATTTCGCCAGCCACGTCCAACGCCCCGGTAGCCTCGTCCAACAGAGCAAGCAGGGGTTGCCGAAGAATGACCTGCGCCAGCAACAGCCGCTGCAGCTCACCACCGGAAAGCCGGCTGGATGAGCTGCTCAAGGCCGTATCCAGCCCGTGTTGCGAATCGGCCAGACGCTGGTCGAGGCCGACATCCGCCAGCGCGCGCTGCAGTCTTTCGTCGTCAGCATCCGGCGCGGCCCATAGCAGGCATTCACGTACCGAATGCTGCCAAGGCCGCACGCTTTGACTGATGTAGGCGCCATTGCGCACGAGTTCGCAATAGTCGTCGAAACCGATGGCGCGTTGACCTAGCCGCGCGCTGAATGCGCCTGGCTGCATCATGCCCGCCAGCACATCGACCAGGCTGGTCTTGCCGATACCGGAATTCCCGCAAAACAGCGTCAGCGTGCCTGCTGCCAGGGACAGGTTCCGAATGCCGACGGCGGCCAACGGCGCTGCCAACTGCATGTGTTCGATATGCAATGTGCCGGTGAGCTGTGCGCCGTGCAGCGGTGGCTTTGCCGGCCACGCCGGATGCAGCTGCATATAGCGTTGCCACAATTCGAAGGCCGGCGCCGCCGAATGCAACTGCTGCAGGCTTTGCCGCGTCGATAACAGATAAGGCAGCAAACGCCCCAGCAGCAGGCCTATCGCGATGAGCGATGCCTGGTCGACGCCCGGCAAACGATAGGCAAGCACGAACATGGCGGCGATACCGGCGGCCGCCAGCAGTTCCAGCGTCAACCTTCCGGAGGCAATCACGTCCAGCTGATGGCGATAGCCTTCACCCAATTTCGCCGAAATTTCGCCATAGCTCGCCTTTTCCGCATCCTCTCGCTCGAACGAACGGACGTGGCGCAATCGTCGGGGAAAATCTTCCGTGTGCCAGAACAACCGCGTCAGATCGGCCACATACTGGCGACTGATCCTGGCCTGCTTGCGGCCATTGATACGCGATGCCGTCAAGGCCAGCACACCGAGCAACGGTGCGCCCAGTGCCAGGGGCGGCGATATCCACAGCGCCAGGCCAAGGCTGACGGCCGCGGTCATGCCGGCTACCAGCAGTTGCAGCCATGCGCTGAACCCCTGGGTGACTATTTCGACGTTGTAGGTGAGCACCTGCGCGATTTCCGCAGAGCTGGCGTCGGCCAGTGACGACAACGACGCGTCGATCAGGCGCGCATGCACGGCCTTGCGTAAATTCGTGCCGTAGCGGCTGGCCAGGTGGGCAGCCAGGCGCGCGGCTTGCCAGCGCAACAGAGCGAAGACTGCGGTGACGGCCGCGAACAGGATGGCATGGGTTTCTACGCCACCCTGCATGTCGATCGCCTTACCGCCCAGTATCAGCGGGTGGTCGGGCTGGACCAGGGGTATGAGCAGGACGGCGGCGGCGCTGCCGGCTAGCGCACTGGCCAAGGACAGCAGCACATAGGCGATCATTTCGGCCAGGTCGATACCCTTGAGCGTAGCGAAAAAAGCGCTCGCTGGTATGCGCGCACGCTGTGCGGACCGAGTCACGGCCTCACCCGCTTCCATCCCTGCTGCCTGCAGGGAAACGGACCTGGTCGCGACAGGACTTCGAGCATCATCATTATCCTGACGGCCGATCGAGCAGTGCATGCAGGGCCTCAACGGCCGCCCGCGGATGCGCTCCGCGCCGCAATTCATGCACTCCCATCCGCACCAGCTTTTGCTGAAAGTGCAACCAGCCAGCTTGCCCTGACGCATACGGCTGATCTGCACGCAAGCGCGCAGCGATCTCGTCCTTCGGGATGGGCCGCAACAACGCGCCGGAGTTCTCCGCCACCTCGGCCGATGCAAACACCGCCCCCACCAACTTCAGCGGCTCCGCAGCGAGGCGTCCATCGCCCAAGCGCAGATCCGCTTCGAACTTCTCCACCCCACTGCGTCGTCGAATGACAGCAGAGCCGCCGATCCAACTTCGCGCCGCCTCGCTGTCGAGCAGAGGCAAGCCATCGGCTTTCACATGCAGGTAATTGGCGATGCCGGTCGCCAGCATGCTTTCCGGCTGCACGAACACGGCGTCCTCGGCAAGAAAGTCCAGTCCTTGCAACAAGCCATGCAAGGTCAGGGTCGATTTACCCGCGCCGCTGTCGCCCAGCAATAGAATGCCGCGCCCTTCCCTGCCCACACAGGCACCATGCAAGGGCACCAGGCCCTGGCAGCGTGTTGCCAGCACGTATACGGCAAACTCGATCAGCTCGTAGCGCAGGTGGTAGGAGAACTCGAGCATGTCTTCAGAAACCACGATCAGCGCCTGCCGCTGTGCTGGCGATATCACCACGTAGTTGGCTGAGTTGATCACGCCTAGCAGCAATCCCAGCCCCGATTGCAGCTGCACCGGCGGCGGTTCGCCCGCGTTCGGCAAGTTCCGCTCCGGCACCAGCCGCAGTTCAACCCGCAGTTCCGGCGCGATGCCGGGAAAGCAGTGTGGGGGCAGTTCGCCAAACGCGGCGACGACCAGGTCCAGCAAGGCCTGGCTATCGCTCTCGAACAGGAAGCTCCCACCCAGCAGTTGCTGGTGTACGGACAGATGGCGCGGGTAACGCTCGCTGAAGGGATCTGCGCAAAGGTCGCGTGCGACGGGCTGGGGATGGGAGGCCATGCGGTATCGGACGAAGCCATTGCAGCCAATGGGGTCCGCAGTGGGTGCGGCTTGAACGGCAAATGGTTGCATTCGGGCCGGCGCAACCGAATGCCTGGCATGGCGCACTCACGGTCACGCAGCACAAGCAGGCTGCGGCGTTCCCCATGGCCAGATAAGGCGCCAAAGCGATGCTAAAGATTCAGGTCGGCCACTCGTATTTCCTGCGGTACGACCGGAAACAATGGGAACGTGGCAAGCCCTATCCTCCGCTTGCGACGATCCAGGTTGCCGCCTTGCTGCGGCAGATGGGGCATGCGATCAGCCTGTTCGACGCCATGCTGGCCGAAGGCGTGGAAGATTACGCCGCATCGTTGCAAGCCGCGGCCCCCGACGTGGTGGTGTTCTACGAAGACAACTTCAATTACCTCACCAAGATGTGCCTTGGCGTAATGCGCGAAGCGGCCTGCAGCATGATCGGTGAAGCGCGGGCGCGCGGCGTGCGCATCATCGTCGCCGGCTCTGACGCCTCCGATCAGCCAGAAGCGTTTCTGGCCGCCGGCGCGCATGCTGTACTGATCGGCGAAGGCATCGCCGCCCTGGCCGAATTGATCAACCGCCTGGAGCGCGATCGCGGTATCGACCATGCAAGCTGGATAGCCGGAATCCCCGGCCTGGCCACCCAGGTCAGCGAAAAGACGCAGGTGACGCGCATCGGCGTGGTGCCGCCGGATCCGCGACTGACGCTGCGCCCGGCCTGGGATCTGCTCGACATCGAGCGCTATCGCGCCATGTGGCAAGAACGGCATGGCTACTTCAGCCTGAACATGGCCGCTTCGCGCGGCTGCCCGTTCCGCTGCAACTGGTGTGCCAAGCCGATCTGGGGCAACCACTACAACCAGCGCAGCGCGCAGGACATGGCGGCGGAGATGACGTACCTGAAGCAAACCTTCCAGCCCGACCATATCTGGATGGCCGACGACATCTTCGGCTTTCACGTCGACTGGGTCACCGAGTTCGCCGAGCACTTGAGCCGTTCCCGCGGCTCGGTGCCGTTCACCATTCAGACCCGCGCCGACCTGATCAGCGAACGCATGGCCGATGCGCTCAGGCAGGCCGGCTGCTCGGAAACCTGGATCGGCGCCGAAAGCGGCAGCCAACGCGTGCTGGACGCGATGAACAAGGGCACACGGGTGCCGGAACTGATCGCAGCACGCGAACGATTGGGAAGCCGCGGCATTCGCGTCGGCTTTTTCATCCAGCTGGGCTACCAGGGCGAGCAATTGAACGATCTGCTCGCTACCCGCGAACTGGTGACGCAAGCCGCGCCGGACGATATCGGCGTGAGCGTTTCCTATCCTTTGCCCGGCACCAAGTTCTACGAACAGGTGAAGGAGCAGCTCGGCAAGAAAACCCACTGGGATGACAGTGGCGACCTGGCGATGATGTTTCGCGGCGCCTACGACTCGGATTTCTATCGCCGCTTCCGCGACCTGCTGCATGAGCAGGTCACGCTGCAGCAAGCGCAACCCGACGAAACCGCTGAGCATTACAGCCAGGCCTGCACGGCGCTGGATGCTCGATGGAGTGCGCTGATCGCCAGCGAATCGGCCCATCGCACCGAGCACGCAATCTCCCCCCTAGCCACGATCCGCCATGCTGCCGCCGCTCAAAATTGTTAAGGACGGCCTGTGCCGCACCACCGAAACGCTCGCTGCGGAATTGGCGCGCCCCGGTGGCGATGCGCCCGAGTGGAACGAACTGGAATGGCGCCTGGCTTGCGCTGCTGCCGCCGCGCACGGCATTTCGCCAATGCTGTGGCGCTCGTCGCCCTGGCAAAACCTGGCCTGGCGGCGCTTTCTGGAAGACCAGTACCGGCATGTCGAGCAACGTCATCAGCGCATCACGGCCTTGCTTGGGCGTATTGATGCGGAGGCCCGCTCGGCCGGCATTGCCATGGTCGCCCTGAAGGGCTCCGCCTTGCATGCCATCGGCCTGTACGCGCCGGGCGAACGCCCCATGGCAGACATCGATTTGCTGGTGCGCGATGAAGACCTGGAGCGAACCGGCGAGCTGCTGCAATCGCTGGATTACGTGGAATCGTTCAGACAGTGGAAACATCGGGCGTTCAAGCCTGCTACCGGCGAACCGGTGCTGGGATTGGGTGAGCACCGCGATACGCCGATCAATATCGAACTGCATACGCGCATTCAGGAGCGGCTGCCGATTTCCACGATCGACATCACCCATCGCGTCTACCCGCGCCATCCGCAGCCGGGCTTGAATCCCTATCCTTCCATCGGCGCCTTGATGAGCCATTTGCTGCTGCATGCCGCCGGCAATATCTGCGGGCGCAGCCTGCGCATGATGCATCTGAACGACATCCCGCTTTTGGCCCGGCGCATGAGCCTCAGCGATTGGGATGCGTTGTGGAATGAACCAGTGCCGGCGTGGTGGGCCTTGCCGCCTCTGCGCATGGTGGCGCGCTATTACGCCGACGCGGTTCCGCGCGTTGTGCTTGACCGCCTGGAACCGGAGTGTCCACCCTTGCTGCGCAAGATGTCACGGCAGCAGACGCTGACGCAGGTTTCCTGCTCGGCCCTATGGCTTAGCCCGCTGCCCGGCATCGAATGGTCGCGTTCGCTGGGCGAAGCCGGTCGCGTTGTATTGAATCGAATCAGGCCTAGCGAAGAAGCCCGCCAGGAACGCGTCGACATGCTGCGTACGCAACTTTGGCTGCAAGGACAACCGTGGGGCCGCCTGAAACTAGGGCGACGGATACTGACCTGGCTGACCCGGCCGGTACCGCGAATGGATATGTTGTACGTGGTGCGGGCAGCGTTGGATGAATTTATTTCGGCGGCTTGAGCGTTCGCCTGCGTAGGCTGGGATGAAATCCCGGCATTGCTATGGGCACGAAGCTGGGATTTCATCTCAGCCTACAATGAGGGACCGGCCAGAACAGATGCGCGGGCGCAATGCAAGCGCTGATACAAGGCCTCAAACATTCGCGCCGTGCAATCGGCATCCTCCAGCAAGGCTTTGCGCTGCGCCCTTGCCGCCAGTTGCAGTCGCAGTGCTTCGTCATCCAGCACACGGCGTATCGTTTCGGCCAGTTCTTCCCAATCGCCCACCGGCACCGCCAGGGCCGCCAAGGGCGACCACTCTGCGATATGCCCCACTGCCGTCCCTACCGTCGGCACTCCTGCGACGGCCGCTTCCAGCAGGACCAGCGGCCCGGCTTCATGCAGGGACGACATCACCAGCAGGTCCGCCGCTTCCATGATCGGACGCAGTTCACGCTGGGTTTTGAAGCCGAGAAAACGCACCTGGCGCTGCAGGCCCAGCTCACGTGCCTGTGCCTCCAGCTCGCCGCGCAGGGTGTCGACACCAACGATGTTCAGTTGGAATTCCAACCCCTCTTTGGCCAGCACAGCCAGCGCACGCAGCAAGGTCGACTGATCCTTCACCCGGTTGAGGCTGGCCACATGAACCAGGTGCGCGCGCTCGGCGCTGCGCCTGCGAGGCGTGAGTGGAGGCCACTTCTGCAGGTCGACACCCAGCGGTACGCGTACCGGATCCAGGCCCAGGGCACGAAGTGAATCGATGATGGGCATGCTGGCAGCGGTAACCATGTCGGTGCTGCGCAATACCAGCGCTTCGCGCAAGCGCCCTTGCCATTTGCGCCGCCCCCCATAGCCGATCTCATGCATGGCAACGAGTTCGCCGCCGGCGATATGCACCAGACTTGGAAGACGCAAACCTTTGGCCGCAGCGACCGCGACCAGGCTGCAAGAGCCGGAAAAAATCGCGTGAATGAGATCGAACGGGGCACGCCGGTGCTCGGCATTGATCGCCGCGATGGCACGCAGGCGTGTCCAGCCTTCGCCGATATTGTGGACATGCGCACCGAGTAGCTCCCAGTGTGCCGCCGTCACCTCCTGATGCAACACGAAGACGTGCACTTCGTGCCGGCGCGCCATACGCTCGATCAAGGCCAGAAAGGCGGGGATCACGCGGCGTTCGCCGCTTCGGTCCACACCACCGGGAAGGACCAGGGCGAGCTTCATCGCGTATTCCTGGCCAGCACTTGCGCATAAGCTGCGGCCCATTGGCGGCCCAGCGCCGTAAACGAAAGCTTTTGCTCGAAATGCGCGCGCACCTGCGCCGGCGTGGGTCTGTTGCAGGCTGCACGCAGCAGCGCGTCGGCCAGGCTCGCGGCATCGCCGCAAGGCCACAATTCGCCGATGCGCCCGCCATCCGTCAAGGCACGGAACGACGGGATATCGGTAACCACCGGGCACGCTCCGCAAGCCATGGCTTCCAGCAAGGCGTAGCCACAGCTTTCGGCACGGCTGCCGGAAACGAACAGATCAGCCGATTGCATCAGCCGCTCGATGTTCGCATGGGGAACCTTGCCGAGCAGATGGACGCGCCCGGCCAGTCTTGCATCTCGCGCGATGCGCTGTTGCACCTGAGCGAGCAACGGCGCGCTGCCGAAGGCGCACCACAACTGCAGATCTGGCAGTTGCGATGCGGCCTGGGCAACGCCGCCCAGTACGGTCAAGGGATCCTTGCCGGCACTCAGATGCCCTACCCACACGACGCACGGATCACCGTAAAGGCCGCTCTCTGACCGCGCCTGCGCACGATCGCCCGGCACGAAGCGGCAGCTCGACTCGGGTATCGCGAACAGCTGCGTCTCGGATCCGAACACGCCGGCTGCCGTGAAGGGTTTCGCCAATTCGAGCGACGTAAAGGCTACGCCCGCCGCGCCGGCGTACCAGGCTCGCCACTGTGATCGGCGCCACCAGCGTGGCGGCCGGTCGGCATGGTCCTGGAACAGCACCGGCAAGCGCGGCAGGTAATGCGAAATGGCAATGGCCTGTTCGCCGAAGCCCAGGCCATGCACGTGCAGGACGTTTGCCTTGATTTGGTCGAGCAAATCCGCGAAGTGATAACCCCGATCGAGCAAAGTCCTGGCGCGGCCGACCGGCATGAAGTGATACTCGATACCGTTGCGCGCCAGCCGCTCCTTGTGCGCTGCGGCCTGGATCACCGAGACCTTGATGCCGGAGCTGGCGGCCGCTTCGGGAATGTCGACCACCGAAGGCCAGAGCTCGAAGACCTGCGTTGGGGTGAGCCCCTTGGGTGCCGGAAAGAAATTGATCTGGGCCACGTGCACGGGTCTACAGCCCCGTCACCTGCGGCATGCGCAGCTGCACCAGCCGATTGGCCAGGTTCAACTCCCACGGCCGGTCATAGCGACGGAAGCGATAGCGCCAGGTCGCCATCGCGCTCAAGCTGAGCTTGGCCCATGGCGGCGAGCGCAAGTCCTGCACGGTAGGAAAGCGACAACGCAGCACGGTGACGAAGTCATGGATACGCTGACGCAACTTGTCCGTGAGCCAGGGCGCATCGGCATGGCAGTAGTAGTCCACCCAATGCTTCTGGGTCCATTCCTCCGGCGTTTGCGGAAACTGGATCGGTTCGCCATGCAGGTCGAGCAACGGTCTGCCTGGCCGCTTGGCGCGATCCTTCTCGTGTCGGGCGCTCTCAGGCAAGGGTGTGTAGATATAGATGACGATTTCCGTTTCCGGATTGACTCGCTTCAATTCGCGAATGAACTCGAAGCTGTGTTCGGTTTCCGCTTCGGTGTCCTCAGGCGGAGCGACCATGAAGGACAGCTCGGGAATGACGCCATGGCGCCGGCATAGTTCGGTCACCTGCAAGGTCTGGTCCGGCCGCGTGCCCTTGCGGATCTCCTTCAGCATCTGGCTGTTGGGCGATTCCGCGCCGATGTAAGCCATCTTCAAGCGGCTTTTTCGTACCAGCTTCCAGGTGCTTTCCGAGAGCCGCAGCAGCGAATCCGACCGGGCGAAACACCACCACGGCATTTCCAGCCTGGCCATCACTTCAAGCAGCGGGATCATGTCCTCTTCGCGATCAAAAAAGTTGTTGTCGAAGTACAGGACCGAATCGGCGCCCAGTTCGTATTTGAGATAGCGCAGGTCGCGTTCCAGCCGCTCCGCGGCCGGCAGCATGGTGATGCCGCCGAACATCGCCGCCACGCCGCAGAACGTGCAGTGGAACCGGCAGCCGATCGCCGCCTGATGCGCAGCGGTACGCCGGCCAAGAAACGTGCGGGCCAGATAGCGGCGAGGGTCGCCCAGCTTGTGGTACGGCAACACCGCGCCATGCTCGTGCATCGAAAAACGGCGGCTCGGGTTGTGCACGATGCTGTCGCCATTCCGCCATGACAGGCCGCCGATATGGGCCAGTGCAGGTACAGGCTGGCGCAAAGCGTTCAGCAACTCAGGCAGACTCTCTTCGCCCTGACCGCGAATCGCGTAGTCGACGTAAGGCGCCGCCAGCGCGGTGTTGGTGTGCAAGGTGGGGAAGTAGCCGCCCCAGATGATCGGCACCCGCGGAAAGCGCTCGCGGATCGCTTTGGACACATCGATCGCCGGCGCGATTTGCGGGCCGCCCATGACGCTGACGCCCACGGCATCGAATTGGCCGTCCTCCATCTTGCGCAGCGTCGCGGCAATCAGGTCGCGATCGACGTTGCCGTCGAGGATTTCGCTGCTGCCCTGCTTGTCCAGCGCGGCGGACAGGTGCAGCAGGGAAAGTGGAAAGCGCGCACTGGCGGAGCGCGTTGTGATGGTGGGGTTGATCAGTAGTGTATGGGGAGATTTGGACATGCCGAAAGTCAATCGCTCGCTAAGTCATCCCGCATGACGGTCACGTCCGCGAAAACGGCGTGACCGGGAAAAATGGAGTTCATCGGCAAGGCGCATCGCCCCGCCGCAACCTGAACACCAACGCCACCGGCACCTCAAGCGCCGTGCGATCGAAATGGGCTTTGGGCGGAATGTCCGCCGGATCCAGCATCGGTTCCAGCACATCCTCGATCACCAATCCCTGCGCCGCACACGCCGCATGCCAGTGGCTGTATAGATGCTGCGTATGCCGCACCGCATAACGCTGCCCGCCATGCTTGAAATCACGCTGCCAGCCCAACGCCGGCCCAATTGGATGCACGTCACTGCAAAGCACGATGCCGCCGGGCTTGGTGACGCGATGCAATTCGCGCAAGGCGTCGTGCAATTGCTCCAAATGCCCGACGACCAACCCGCAAACGGTGAAGTCCGCCCAGGCATCCAGCACCGGCAACGACGTGATGCCGCCTAGCGCGAGACCGATGCCAGCGTCGAATCGGCGAGCGGTTAGTTCGGAATACGCACGCCGCAGCATCGCCGAAGAAAGATCCACGCCAATCGAGCGCGACGCGCCACGCCGCAACGCATGCAGCATGTAACGGCCGCTGCCGCAACCGACGTCGAGCACGTTCAAGCCATGCAGGTCTGCCGGCATCAGCGCGAGCATGGCGCGCTCTTCCGCCTGCATCACCGGGTTGTGCGCATGCGCCGGATAGTTCGGTGCCCACAAGGTATACGCTTCCACCGGCGACAGTTCGGGCAAACGGGTCATCATCGGTAACTCCCGCTTGCTGCCGCAAGCTCGTGCTCGACGCTGCCTGCCGCTGCAGCGCATTCAAGCCCCGGCTCCAACGCCAGCAGGGCCGGCTCTGCCAGCGCCCTGGCGAGCAGCTTCGGACTGCCATCCAGCCGTACCAACACCGTATCCACTCCGGCCGCTGCAAACCATTCGGCAAAATCCGGGTCGGCGATACGCGGCATGCCATCGCGCACCACGGCGCGAATCCGGCTGCGCTCGATACCGACCAGGCTGCGTACGGGATCGCCGCCCAGGTCTTCGACGACCACCAGGTCCGCCGCCGCACCAGGCTGCAGATGGCCGCGCGATGGCATGCGCAGGATGTGCGCCGCCTGCGTCGTCACCAGCGCGAGCAATTGCGATGGATCCAGTTCGTAGCGGTCGAGGGTGCCGGCCAATTCCTCCAGCAGGTCCCGCGCTCCGCTGAGCCGCGAATCGCTGCCCAGCGCGAGCCGGCCTGCGGCGCACAGGCGCCGCGGATCCAGCGTACGTCCCAGCAAATTCAGATTGCTGCTTGGGCACCACACCACTGCGGCGGCTTGCGCAATTACACGCTCGATGTCCCGGCTGCTCAGGCCCACACCGTGGATCAGCACGCTGTTGCTCGCCAGGCAGCCGAGCTGGTCCAGCTGTGCCAATTCAGCGCACGCCACCGCATCGGTGCCTTCGGCAAGATGGATCAGCCACGGTTGATCCGCCGGGGTAGCGGCAAAGCTTTCCAGCGGCGGCGGACCATACCCGGGCCAGCCAAGCGCATAGCTCCAGCCGTAGTCGCGCAACAGTGCGACGGGAAAATCTTCCGCGTCCAGCACCGGATGCCAGGGATCGTGATGCGCCACGCAGGTGATACCGGCTAGCAGGTTTTTCAGCGCGCCGTGCCGCAGGCGCAAGGCTTTCGGCAGCTGCAGCGCGGCCATCACCTGCGCGTCCTGGAAGTGCGCCTGGAACGCACTGATCCACGCATAGCTGTTGGGAAACGGCGCTTCGGCGTGCAACGCAGGAACGGCGTTGACGTGCAAATGGTCGTGCGCGTTGATCAAGCCAGGGAAGATCAAGTGATCGCGCAGGTCCACGCGATACGCTCCGGGCGTCGGCGTGGATTCGATGCGCCCTGCCCCGATCGACACTGAAGTTCGCGTCGCACCCACCGGCGTCACCGTGGCAGCGTGGCGCAAGTTGGTATGGGCCCGGGCCGGTAGCGCATCCATGGCTTTCAGCGCCGCTGCATCACGATCAGGAAGTGATCGCCCATGTCCCGCAGCCAGGGCAGCGCACCGAAGCGATCGTCAAGCCGGCCGAGTCGCTCGCACGCTCGCTGATGGCGGCGATAGAACTCCACCAGGTAGGGCGGCGGCATGAACAGACTCAGGGCGCGATAGCCGTTCAGCGTGAAATGGCGCACGAATGCACGATAGAACTCGCGCGGCAGGTAATACTGCGTCCAGATCGTGTGGTGATTCATGCCCACTGCGGTCACGCCGCGCGTAGCGCGTATGCCGGCGCGCTTGATGCGCCCCTTGAACAGGTAATAACCCACTTCCCAAGGGCAGATCCGCCCGATCACCGAAAAGACCAGCTTGCCGCCGGGCCGTAGCAGGCGCGCGCATTGGGTTGCAACATCGCCCAGATCCGGCGCGCAATTCAAGGGACCGAAATTGGAATAGATCCCGTCAAACCCACCTTCCAGCCGGTCAAGCTGGTGCACGCCGACGTGCACCGCCGCAACCTGCGCCTCTACACCTGCCGCGGCAGCACGAGCGTGCGTGCGTTCCACCATCCGCGGCGACCAGTCGCCGGCCACCACCTGGTAACCGTGTGATGCGAATTGAACCGCATCGATCCCCGTGCCGCAGCCGAGGTCGAGCAGGCGCGAGCCGGCAGGAATTTCATCGCGCACGCTGCTCCACAGGGTCAGACGCATGCGCTGGATCAGCTCATTATTGCCACGCGGGCCATCATAGTCGGGGGCAACGCTGTCGAAAGCCCGCTGGGTATCGAGCAATTGCGCTTCACTCAGCGTTGCCGGATGGCTGCCTGTTTCCAGCTTGTAGGTACGGCTCACTTCGGTCTCCGCCGGGTCGGCATGGGGCACCCGGTGAGTGCTGATGAGTGGGTGGTTTGGTTGTATGGGGAGGCCTTGTGTCGCGCAGGCCGGGACCCAATCCCGGACTAAGCGCCCGCGGCCAGATGGCGCACCTTGGCCGATACCGTCTTCCTGCGTCTGCGCGCATTCCTGGCCACTGCCGCGACCACCCCAAAAAACAGGCCCAGTACCACGCCCATACCGCCCGTCAGCACAGGATTGGGAAACACCGGATGTTCGGGCACGTACACCGGCCACATCAGCGAAGTGTCGTACGTATAAGTGGTATCGAGGCGAGCGAGCAGATCGCTGCGCGCTTGCTCCAGCGAGCGAATTTGGTCGTTCTTGCTGGTCATCAGCGCGAAGGCGAGATTGTCCTTGCCCTGGGCGACGGCCTGCTGCAATCGATCCCTTTCGGCCGTGACACTCTGCAGATTGTTCTGAATCTCATCGAGACGCTGATGGGCAAGTTTGAGCTGCGCCGCTTCAAGCCCGCGATGAATGGCTTGCAGCTCGGCCACCGTCCCTTCAGCCAGTTCACGCGCCCGTTGCGGCGAATGCGCACGCACGCTGAGCTTGATCAGCGGTCCGGCATATGGCAGCGGCTCCAGCTTCAGGCTTTTGCGATAAAGACCCGCTTCGGGCGTATTCGGCGCGATGCCCATGCTTTGCAGCGCCTGATTCTGGAACGGTATCAGTTGCAGACGCTCAAGCACGCGCTGCAGCGGCTCGGCTTTCAGATCCTGCCCCGACGGTGCTGCGCCGACCTGGCCGATCTGGATCCAGGCGTTGGCCTGCCATTGCGGCTTGGTGGTGAACATGAAAGCAAGGGTGGCCAGCAGGACCAAGCCGAAGGCCGCCAGGAACCAACGCCACTCCAGGCGCAGCAGCCGCCACATGTCGATCAGGTAGATTTCGTCGGGTTGCATAGGTGTCGGGCTCATGGGTAGGAATGCAAGGCATGCGATCTGTTCGGCAGTGACGCCGCCAGCAGCTGCAGCACCAGGCACACGCCGATGAAGCCGGCGTTGGTGAAGGTGTAGGCCTGCGGGGCGAACGGCGACATCACGCAGCAGTAGGAAATGCGCAGGAAAATCAGCAAGGGAAACAGCGATGCTGCCGGATGCATGCGGCGCACGCTCCATGCCAGCAATGCATACAGGCCCACCATCGACAGCACCGCTCCGGCCGGGCCCCATGCCATCAGGAACGGGAAAAACTCGGTGCCGACGTTGATGTTCGACGCGTCAAGCGGGATGCCGGTGCCGGCGGTGGCGACCGAACCGGCGCCCGGCACCAGCTGATTGATCAGGAAAGTGGCATTGCTGTAGTGCTTGGCGAGAATGGCGCCAAAGTTGTATGGGCCCGCACTTATATACAGCAGCAACCACTTGATGCCCGGCGGTGCAGCCCGATAGGTATCGCTGAACGGCAAGGTCACCGTATCCAGCGTCCCCGAACGCAGGATGCCCAGCACGGAGAACACGCTGGCACCGAGCAGGCCGATGAACACCACCGCCTTCCACGGCAGCGGCTTGGCCTCGCTCCGTCGCACCACCACCACGAAGGCCAGCGAAAACAGCGAAGCGAACAGACGGTTGCGATCGATCACCAGCACCGGGAACGCCACGCCGATGAAGACCAACAAGTTGCGCAACCACTTGTTGCGTACGCACAGCATGCCGATCGGCGGCAAGGTCCAGCACATATCGGAGATATGCCGGACATGCTCGCGGCCGCCCTCCATCGTGGCGTAGGAAGAAGGGTTGTCCAGCAGAGGAATCGGAAACAGCAGCAGGTCCAGCAGGCAGAACACCAGGATGCCGGCAGCGTACGCCAAGGCCACGAACGATTCCCGCGTGCCCACATGGTTGCGCTGACGAAAGACCGGCATCGGCGGCAAACGCGGGCCGGCGAACACGTCGAACAGCAAAATACCCAGCGCGGTGATCACCAGCAGCAGCATGCCCTGCAGGTAATCGCCCGGCAGGTCGTAGCTGAGCAGCGTGAGGGCGCAAGCCAGCAGAATCGGCACGGCCAGGTAAACCGACGGCAGGCGCAGCAGCCGGCTCATGTTTTCTCCACCAGCCTGCCGGAGGGCGGCAGGCGAACTTTCGATGCCGCCAGCAGCGACAGATACGCCAGCATGTGGCAGCCGAGCAGGACCGAACGCTTTTGCAGGAAGGCGATCTTGGCGCTGATGTAATGCGATTGCGCCCTGAGCAAGGTGCGGTAAGGTTCGTCGAACAGCTCCACGCCACGCCGTGCGACCCGCCACGATTCGGTAAGGTTGACGATACGCGTGGCGGTATGCCTTGTCCTGCTCACATTCTTGCCGTGCAGGCGATAGGCACAAACCGGCAGGTCGATGAAGCCCAGCGCATCGCGCGCGGCGAGGCGCAGAAAAAAATCCCAGTCGTCGATGCGCAGCCCTTCGGTCCAGCGGTCGACCGTTTCCAGCGCACTTTTCCTGAGCAAGGCGACCGGACCACCGATCGCCCAGTGGCTGATCACGGCGCGGCGAATGCCCTCGTCAGTCGCGTACAGGCGCTTGTCCGCCCCGTGCAGGTCGCGCATGCCGCTGTCGTGCAGCTTGTTGCCGTATTGGTCCACTACGATCGAATCGCCGATCACCGCGCGCTTGCGCGGATGGTTCAGCAAATACTGCACCTGCGCTTCCAGGCCACCCGGCAACAGGTAATCGTCACTGGCACCCAGGCGCAGGAATTCACCATGCGCGCGCGCCGCCAATTCGTTCAACGTGGCCGCGATGCCTCGGTTCTGCTCCTGGTGCACGTATTCCACCCGCAACTGATCGCGGTACCGGGCGGCCCATTCGGCAATGCGTTCACCGGTACGATCGGTGGAGCCGTCATCGATGATCACGATTTCCTTGGCCGGATACGGATCTTCCAGCACGCTGTCCAGGCAGCGCTCGACGTAGCGCTCGTGGTTGTAGGCCGGAATCAGCACGGATACCAGCGGCTTCACCGTGGCATTCACAGGCTTGTGGCTGGCTGCTGCCGTCATAACGCCCCCAGATAACGTCGCGCAACCACCACGTTGAACGCAAGGTAGAACAGATAGTTGACCGCGAAGGCATACATCGCGCCGATCAGCCCGAACGAAGCGGTGAAGACGTAGACCAGGGCCAGGTAACTGAGTGCGAACACGCATTCGGAGATCACGAACAGCCGCGTCATGGCCTTGGCCAGCATCAGGTACGACAGCATGAACGAGGCGATCTTGATCACGTCGCCGAGCAGCTGCGGACCGTACAGCGCATTGGCCGCGGTGAAGTCCGCGCTGAACAGGATGCGCGTGACCCAGCCGCGCAGCGCATAGACCAGAGCCGCCAGAACAATCACTGCCGGCAGCAGGTGGCGATACGCATCGCGCAGCTCTGCCGTCAGCGATGCGCGCTCATGCGTGGAGGCCAGCTTGGGCAGGTAATAGATGTTGATGGCGGTGGTCAGGAACAGCAGATAGGCATCCGAGACCTTGCTTACCGCCTGCCAGTAGCCTACCTGTTCCCAGCCGAACTGCTGCGCCAGGTGATTGCGCACCACAATGTTGATCAATGGCGGCAGCAAGGCGGAGGTGAGCGTCATCACCGAGAAAGCCGCCAGCTTCAGGCTCATCTCGCGGTCAAAGTGCATACGCAGCATGCTGCGCTCGAAATAGGGGCTGCGCCGCCATGCCGGCAAGCCGACCACCAGCAACAGCAGCTGCCCCACCACCAGCGCAAGCAGCACGCCATACAGATGCAGCCAGCGCGACAGACCCACCGCCATCACTACGCTGAGTGCCGAGCCAAGCACCTGGATGAAGGCCAGCCGCCGCACATCCATGAAGCCGTTGATCACGGCCAGGATGTAGTTCGCCAACGCAATGCCAAGCTGGGCGACCGCCAACACGCGGATTAGATTTTCGTAGCGAATATCACCCAGCAGCCACCATGAGAGCTGCTTGCTCAACAACAATGCCGCGCAGCCCATCAGGCAGGAAGCAAACAGGGCGTACCACAAGGCCGCCGCCAGCAGGCGTGAAAGTTTTTGGGTGTCGTGCCGGAATTCGGCCACGTATTTGACGATGCCCGCACTGATGCCACCACCTGCCAGCACCGCCAGCAACGACATCAGGCTCATGAACTGGCCCAACCGGCCCACGCCCTCCGGCCCGGCCAGCCACGCCACCAGCTTGATCACCACCAGTCCGGCCAGCAGGCGCGCACCTGTGGCGAGGGTGGAGTAGAAGCCGGCGCGCACGATATTCATACGTGTCCCCCGAAGGACTGGCAGGCGGCGATGACGCGATTCACATCCTCGTCGCGCAGGATCGGCCCGATCGGCAGGCTCAACACTTCATGGTGCAAGCGTTCAGTCATGGGCAGATGCACGTCATGCAACGCGGGATAAGCCGATTGCCGATGGGGGGGAATCGGGTAGTGCACCTGGGCCTGGATGCCATGGGTCTGCAAGTGCCGCTGCAAGGCATCGCGTTGTGCGCAACGCACGACGAACAGGTGCCATACATGCTGCTCTTCGTCCGGGATTGACGGCAGTTGGATCTGTGGATGATGAATGCCTGCGCGGTAGCGCTGCGCCACCTGGCGGCGGCGCGCGATGTCCTCGTCCAGATACTTCAGTTTTACCCGCAACAAGGCCGCCTGCAGCTCGTCCAGCCGCGAATTGACGCCCTGGTACAGATGCCGGTACTTCACCTCGGAACCGTAGTTGCGCAAAGCTGCGACACGATCAGCCAGCTGCTTGTCGTTGGTGACTACCGCGCCGCCGTCGCCCAGCGCGCCAAGGTTCTTGGCCGGAAAAAAGCTGAAGCCGGCCGCGTGCCCGAACGCCCCAGCCCTGCGTCCGCCGCTCGACGCTCCGTGCGCTTGCGCTGCGTCTTCGATCAACAGCAACTGATGACGCCCGGCCAATTCGGCCAGGGCCGGCATGTCCGCCAACTGCCCATACAGATGCACGGCCATGATTGCACGTGTGCGCGGTCCGATCGCCGCCGCCACCCTGGCCGGATCGATATTGAAGCTGACCGGGTCAGGATCCACCGGCACCGGCACCAGGCGGTTTTCAGTGATGGCGAGGAAACTCGCGATGAAGGTATTACCGGGCACGATCACTTCGTCGCCGTCGTACAGCACGCCCAGTGCTTTATAGGCTCGCAGGATCAGCGAAAGCGCGTCCAGGCCATTGCCTACGCCAACGGCATGACTTACGCCACAATAATCGGCGAATTCCTGTTCGAAGGCGGCCAGCTCCTGGCCGAGGATATACCAGCCCGAATCGATGACGCGCGCGGCGGCCGCTTTCAGATCGTCGGCGTAGCGGGCATTGACGGCCTGGAGGTTGAGGAAGGGGATGTCCATATCACACCGCCGGACGCGGCTGCTCCCTCCCCTGCTTGGCAGGAGAGGGTTGGGGTGGGGTTGCTTGAGCTTGCCGCGAGGTTGGCTTCACCCCACCCCACCTCTTCCTGCTTGCAGGAAGAGAAAAGAAAGTACGCGCCCCTGTAAGCGGGAAAGGGAGCAGATCATGGCAAGCATTGAATTGCGGGCTCATCACAGCACCCACTCATAAAAATCGTGCACTACGGCGCGCGCGCCGAAATACTCCTTCTGCGCAATCAAGCCACCGTTGAGAACCTGCCCTTCCTGCTCGGTCGAAATCCCGAACGAAAAGTATTGCCGGTCCGAATAAGTGCGCTCGATCAGCTCCGCCAACAGCAGATTCAAGGCATTGCACTCGCGTCCTTGTTCGGAAGCCGCCAGATACTGCGTGTGCACCACGCGGCCAAAGTCATAAACCAGCGCCCCGGCCAGCAGGGCCTCTTCGCCACGTGCCTCGTGCAGCACGATTTGCTGCGGGAAGCGACTGCGCAGCAGGCACAGTTCCGCCAAGCTGTGGGTCGGCGCCACCGCGTGCCGGCGGTGCAACACCTCAGATAGCAGCGCATGAAAATCCGCCAGCTCAGTACCCCTCTGCAAACGGATCGCCGTTTTCCTCGCCTTATCGACCGCCCGCCTGCGCCCTTCGGTGAAATCGAACGGCTCGCGCAAGGCGACTACCGAAGCCACATCGCGCCGCTGCAACCGCGCGCCCAGCCGGTGCAGAGCGTACAAGTCTTCTTCGGCCGGATAGGCGTGAAAAACATGCGGCACCGCCTTGTAGACGATGCGCTTTACGCCAAGCGCGCGATAGTGTTCACCGATCCGCTCGAACACCTCCAGCGCCCATTCGGTACGCATGGCACGTGTCGTTATCAATCCCGCATAGGTAAGGCCGCCATGGCTTGTCGCCACACCGTCCCTCAGGCTGACGGGAAAAACCGCCACCGCCTCATCGTTGCGCTGCACGATCAACGAAGCATCGGTGAAGCGGTCGGCGTGGTAATCCATATAAGCGCGCCGGTGCAAAAAGTTGCCGGTCCTCGAATGTCCGATCACGGTGTCCCATTGCGGGGCGTCGGCAGGCGCGTAGCGTCTAAGCGTGAACATGCGCTGCACCGTCGACGTGCACGGCGGCAGTCTCGGCCACGCCGAAGCCATCCATGCCCATGTCGTTACCGTTGTAGAACATCAGCCAGTGGTCGCCCTGCTGAATCAGGGCGGGATAGCAAAGCGTGCGCGAATCCCAGCCTTCGGCCGACAACTCCAGACCCAGGGCTTCGTCGTGCCGCTCCCAGTGCACACCATCGTCACTGTAGGCGAGCCCGGGAAAGTATTCGCCGGTGACGTTGCCGCGCGTGAAGACCATGACGTACCTGCCGTCCATGCGATACACACGGGGCCGGCCAATTCGGTATTCGGTGCCGCGCGGCAGCAGGCAGATGCGATCCTCGTGCGGCATCCGGTCCAACGAATCCGTCTCCAGATAGCGAATGTGGTAACGCGGGTACGGCTGGCCGCCAATCTGCTCCCAGTCATCCCCTACCGCGTACCACAGGCGCCAGCGGCCGTTCGCCCACATCGCCGAATGCACCGCGGCGATCGTGCTGCGGCCTGGCGCGCGATCCAGAATCGGCGTCTCCTGCCGCCGTTGAAAGCTTTCTCCGCCGTCGCTGGAAAGGGCCAATCCGGTAAACGCCAGGAACTTCGCCTTGGCTACGCGCTGGAAGCCCACATAGAACATGTGCAGTCCGCCCGGCGCCTGGACCACATCGCCGAGGATCATGCCGTTGTCGTCGAAACAACCGCCGCGTCCGATCTCCAGCACCGGTTCGGCGCTGACCCGCAAGACGACCAAGGGATCTTCCGCCAGGACATCGACGTAACCAATGCGGCTCACGCCCTGTGCGTCTCGAAATCCCGCGTAGACGCGAATGGCCTCATCGTTCAGCCGGTACGGCGTGGGAGTAAGCGCAGAATGCTGCATCCAGCCGCCAACGCCGCGCCGCGCAGGCTCGAACACCAGTCCACGCTTGGTCCAGGCAAACATCGGCATTAGAGCCTCACATCCAGACTGGAACGGCCGGGCACGGCGCGCGCCGGCGAACCAACGTAGACCTTGCCGGGCTCCGTATCCTTCACCACCAGCGCGCCGGAACCGATCACGCAGTCGGGTGCGACTTTCACATGATCATTGAAGGTGGCGTTCACTCCCACGAAGCTGTGCTCGCCGATTTCGCAATAGCCGGAAATTACCGCATGCGAGGCGACAAACACATGGTCGTGCACGACCGTGCGATGCCCGACGTGATTGCCGCTCCACAGGACAACGTTGTTGCCGATGCGCACGAACGGCTGGATCACGTTGTTTTCGAAAATGAAGCTGTTTTCCCCTACCTCCGCATTGCGCCATACGAAGGCGCGCGAACTGATGTACCTGGCGAAACGATAGCCTTTGGCCTTGGCTTGCTGGTAAAGCCGTGTACGCAGTCGGTTAAGCTGGCTGGCCGGCACAGCCACGAACACATCGACTTCATCGGGCGGATAGTCGGCCTGAAGGGATTCGAGCGCGACCACCGGGCGATCCATCAGCGTCGGCTGTTTGAGATATTCGCGCTCGACACTGAAGGCCCTGACCTCGTAGTCGCTGTCGTGCTGGAAGTACTCGCAGGCGATTTGCGCAAACTCGCCCGCGCCGATGAGGACTAGAGGCTTTGGCATGCGGCCATGTCCCCTCGCAGCATGGGGCCGTTCACCTCGCGCAGGAATTCGTCGTAATTGGTGATGTAGTCGGCCGGGTCGTACAACTGGTCGGCCAGCACCATCAGCACGCAGTCCTCGCTGAAATCGTACATATCCCGCCACACCATGCTTCCGAGCAGCAAGCCCCGCGCGGGATCATCCAGCACCACTTCCACCGGCCCGCTGCCGTCATCGAGCAGAAAAGTCACCGAACCGCGCACCGTCACCGCCAGCTGATTGAGATGTCGATGCGCGTGCTGGCCGCGGTGCACGTGCTGCTTGGTGGCAAACAGGTAATACACCCGCCGAATTTCGAACGGCACGTTGCGATCCTTCTCCAAAGCAACGAGCATGCCGCGCTCGTCGCCATGCTGCTGCAGCTGCACTCGTTGGATTTGCATGGTTGGCCAGCAACTGGGAGTGATTTACGGAGTTGAGTGCCCCCAGGCCAGAAAAAGGTTGCGCGGGCTGGCTACCCCTCGCACTCCGTTCTTCGCCGGAATGGCGACGAGGCAAAGCCGGCGCCGCCGAAGGCAAAGAAAAAGTAAAACCTCGCCGCAACCTTTCTCCCCCGCGCCTGCACTCAAGGGCAGAGGTCTCCTTCCGCCCCCGCGCAAGCACATGTCGAAGCAGATCCAGTCTCTTGGGCTACGGGGAGAGCAATGGCGACATACAACGAAACGGCCTGCAAGGAAGCCGTGCCCGCGCGTCCGCGCAAGCTGGTGGCGCTGCATTGGCTTACCGTGTTGTGCCTGCTCGGTGCGGCAACCGCCATCCTGGTTCGTGACGAAGTGGCGACACGCGCCGCGCGACAATGGTTGCTAGAAATCCATCGCCACTTCGGCCTGGTCGTGCTCGCTTTGTTTTTCATTCGCGCAGCGGTACGCATCCGCATCGGCAAATTGCCGCCCGTGGGGAAGACGACGGTTGCCACACGCGTCGCAGCGGGAACGGTGCATTTCGCTCTCTATGTCGTGCTGCTGGTCCAACCGCTGCTTGGCTGGGTGCTCAGCAGCGCCGAGGGTAAGCCGGTGCATCTGTTCGGGCTGACGCTGCCGTCACTGGTGACGGCCGACGAGGACCTCGCCGATACCTTGCAGCAGTGGCATCTGGGGGTCGCCTGCCTGCTGCTGGGGCTGGTGGCCATGCACGTATCGGCAGCACTTTGGCATCACTTTGTACTGCGCGATGGCTTGCTGCGGGCCATGTGGCTGCAGCGCCAGCGCAACGAATGACCCGTATCCACTCAAGCGAAGGAGAATGCCATGCAAACTTACCTGCACCGACACGCGCCGTGCCGGCCCAGGAAGCTGCATTTGTGGTACGGCCTTGCCGCGCTGCCGCTGCTTGCCGTACAGACGGCTCAAGCGGTGCCCGCCTATGCGCGGCAGACCGGCTCCGCGTGCGCTGACTGCCATGCCGGTGCCTACGGCCCTGCGCTAACGCCTTACGGCATGCGCTTCAAGATGAATGGCTACACCGATACGAATGGCCAGGGCACCAAAATCCCGCTGGCCGTCCAGATCAACGGAAGGCGCATCGTGCCGGCGAAAGGCCAGAGCAGCAATCTGCTCAGCGAAGCCGATATCTATCTGGCCGGACGTGTCACCGACCATGTGGGCGGCTTCGTGAAAGTGGCGGACTACAACAACGGCCAGGACAAATTCATTACGCAGCTAAACGACCTGGATCTGCGTTTTGTCGCCAAGGATCTCAACCTCGGCGGCAAGGAGGCCTTGATCGGCGTCAGCGTCAACAACAGTCCGGGCTTCACTGATCCGGTCGATGCCCTGCCCGCCAACACGTTGAACGGTCCACCGACGGTGTCGGGCACGCTGCTCAACCCTTCCAGCGCGAACAACTTGTCGCATCGCGTGATCGGGGCCACTGTCTACACCTTGTACGACAAGAACTGGTATGGCGAGCTGGGTACCTACAATTCGCTACCGGTTTCGACGCAGTACGACCTGGGCTACACGCGCTCAGGTGACCCCGGCAGGTTCAGCAACACCGTGTACGCACGCTTTGCCTACATGCGGGATTTCAAGCGGCAATTCGTCTCCGCCGGCCTGGTGGGCCTGACCACCATGCGCCAGCGGCCGCGCAGCGGTCCGAGCGAACACCTCACCGATCTCGGCTATGACGTGACCTATCAGTACCTGGGCAACCACGAGAACATCGTGCAGTTTGCCTACGTGAACATCATGGAGCGCCGACGCTATGCGACCACGCCATTAGGGCCCCTGCCCGGCCAGGTGGCGCAGCCTCGAGGCGTTGTGCACGACCAGACGCTTACGCTCACCTATGTCTTCAAGCAGAGCTATGGCGTGACGATCGCCCATATGGTGAGCACCGGCACGCACGACATCGTGCGCTTTGTGCCGTATGGCCAGCCGGAAACCTCAAGTAATTCGTTCACCGTGTTCTGGACACCCTTCGGCAAGGACGACTCCTTTACGTCCATCGCCAACTTGCGTCTGGCCGCAGAGTGGTTCCGCTTCAACAAGTTCAACGGCAGCAGCAGCAATGTTTTTGGCGCACCACCGGGTGCACCGGCGACCAATGCTCGGGATTTGAATGCCTTCCTGTTGTTTGCCAGTGTTGCGTTCTGACCCATCCTAGGCTGGGTTTGGCAACCTAAGCCTACGTGCATGCTGGTCGTCCCCCTTTGAAATCAGGAGTCGATGTAGTGAGCCAACGATTTTTGCGGCGGTGGTTGCGTGGTTCGGCAGTAGCGGGACTTTTGCTCGGCTGGACGCTGGCCTCGCCCATGCTTCGAGCCGGCGATGCCGGTGCGGGCGCGGATGTGTTCAAGTCCGAATGCGCCGAATGCCATAGCCCCAAGCAGGGCAAGAACAAGAAAGGCCCCAGCCTGTTCGGCATCGTGGGACGTCCAGCCGGCACCGCACCGAACTACAAGTACACGGATGCGCTCACGCAAGGCAAATGGATCTGGACCACGGACAAGCTGCATTGGTATCTGTCGCAGCCGGCCAGGAAGGCCAACCCCGGTACCCGCATGAAATACGACGGACTGGACGACCCGAAACAGCTGGACGACCTGCTTACCTACCTGGGCACCCTGCACTGATGACATTCCCTTGCACGATGGGATCGACTATAAGCCGGTCATATCTCAGGTAAGGCGTTATTGTCATAGCCCATGCGCCGTACGCTTGATCGAAACTTTCTGTGATGTCCTGCAACGGTCCCCAGCCAGCGATGATGGGCCGCGTTTCGCCCGTGGCCGGCCATACGGCACGGCGCCATGGCCGTGCCAAGGCTAAAGCCATGAAGGCATCGCTCGCTCTTGGACGCCCTTTTATGCGCATAGCTGTCGCCTCGCTGTCGATGGCGATCGCCGTCACGCCGACGCACGCCCAGACGAGCAACCTCAACGGCGCCGTGGCGCTCAGTTCGCAACTGGTCGATCGAGGCCTGGCGATCACACCGGTCACCCCCTTCCTGCAAGCTGCCGGCTCCTGGACTTCGGCCAACGGCTGGGTGCTGGGACTGTCTGCCGGGACCCCGTTGCGCTCGACCGGCCATGGCTCCGAAGCCCTCGCCCAGGTCGGGCATTACTGGTCGCTTGCCGATGACTGGCGTATGCAGGCGGGACTGGTCTATTACACCTACCCCGGCAATGCCCGCGCGCGCGCCTTCGACCGGGCCGAGGCCAGCATCAACTGGATGTACCGGGACGTGCTCACCTTCGGGCTGTCAGCCATCCGCCTCACCCGCGGCAGCAATCACCAACCGCGCGGCGCGGCCGACGTGGATTTTCACTGGCCCTTGCCGGCGCACTTCTCCGTTTCCGCCGGGGTGGGGGTAGCCCAGCCCCTGTCCACCACGCCCTACTACGGCAGCAGCACCTATGGCAGCCATGAAGCCTGGGGCTACTACTACGGCGGAGGCTATTACCCCTACCGCCGCCCGCGCACGAGTTCATACTACGGCTACGGCCACCTGGGCCTGGCCTGGACCTACCAGGCCTGGCGGGTAGAGCTGGACCGTGTCGCCACGGATCCATCGCAGCGAAGCTTGGCAGCTGCCCCGTGGGTCGCGACGATCGCGTGGTCCTTTTGACGTAAAGGCAACCTTCTAGCGCTTGAGCAGCACTCATCCAGTGAACTAACGCTATCGGGTCATAAAAATCATGAACGATGCCGACATTCCCGCCGATGCTACCGACCGTGTGTTGCTGCAGCGCATGTCTACCGGCGACCGCGCTGCGTTGGCAACCCTCTACCGCAGCTACCACGGTCGATTGTGCCGGTTTCTGTCGCGCCTGAGCCGGCGTCCCGACATCATCGAAGAAGTCATCAACGACTGCTTCTGGATCGCATGGCAGAAGGCCGCCGACTTCCGTGGCGATTCGCGCGTCTCCACCTGGATCATGGGCATTGCCTACCGCTGCGGACTGAAGGCGCTGCGGCAACATGGCGAAGAGGCGGTGGAAGACAGCATTGCGGAAGAACGCGCGCCTGCCGACGACCCTGACGAAGATCGTGAACTGCGCGACTGGTTGAGCAAGGGGCTCGAACGCCTGTCTACGGACCAGCGCGTAGTAGTGGAACTGGTATACGGAGAAGGTCACACTCTGGACGATGTCGCCACCATCATGCAATGCCCGGTAGGCACGGTGAAAGCCAGGCTGTTCCATGCCCGCGTGAAGCTGCGCAATGTTCTACCTGCCTTGGCTGAAGGCTCGGTCGCCGTTAAAGAGCGTAAAGATCAGGTACCATGAAGATGTTAGCTCCATATTTCGGCCAGGACTGTCCGCGTGCATGGGAAATGATGCCGTGGGTGCTGCAGAACAGGGCGACCAGGAAACAGACTGATTGGCTTGCGAGCCACCTGGCGCAATGCGAAGCGTGCCGCGTTGAGTTCGAGCAGCAGAAGCGCCTGAAGCAGGCCATGTCGCTTCCATCGGATGTCAAGGTCGATGCAGAAGCCGGCCTGCAACAGCTGCTTGGCCGTCTCGATGCGCCGGCGGTGGAAGAACCCAATCGTACGCGCGTAGGCGCAGGCGGCTGGCTGACCCGCGCCCTGGTGGCGGCCGTGCTGATCCAGGCCATCGGCATCGGTGCATTGGGACTGAAGATGTGGTCGGCGGGCGATCCTGTCGGCTACCGCACGCTCAGCCAGGAAGAGGCGACGACCGCCACACCGGGTGCCATTCGAGTCGTCCCCGACGCCAGCATGACCATGGCCGAGTGGAACGCCTTGCTGCATTCGCTGCAGTTGCAAGTGGTGGGCGGACCCAACGAAGTCGGCGCTTACACGCTGGCGCCGGTCAACGCCAAGGCGAGCAAGCCGAACACTTTGCAGCAATTGCGTGCCGCGCGCGGCATCCGCCTGGCAGAACCGGTGACCGGAGCACCATGAAAGCCGGCGCCCGGCGATACCCGGCGTTCGCTCTTGCCGCAGCACTGGCCTGCCTGAGCGTACAGGCACCAACAGCCGCAGCGGCAGATACCGGCCACGCATCGCCCGTCTCCAGCATGGACAGCCAGCACGACATCGTGCTGGCTGTCGCCAACCCGATCGACCCTCCGGCCCTGCATGCCGGCTCCAGCCTGCTGGGGTATGTGCCGGCCGGCTATTACGGCGCCGGACAACGGGCCGTCTCCGCGCTTGCCGAACTTAAGCGGCACTACAACTTGCACCAAGTCATCGGCTGGCCAATCAAGGCGCTCGGCGTGTATTGCGTAGTGGTGAAAACACCCGCAGGCACGGATCGCGATGCGCTGCTCAAGACGCTGGCCGCGGACGATCGCGTGAAGCTCGCGCAGCCGCTGCAGGATTACTCGGTGTATGCAACGGTGGCGGCACAGACGCATCATCGTTACAACGATCCCTATGTCGATCTGCAACGCGGCTTTGTGGAAACCGACGCGGCGCTCGCGCACGACATCAGCCAGGGCGAAGGCGTGCACATTGCGGTGGTCGACACCGGCGCCGACCTTACCCATCCGGATCTGCAGGGGCGCATCCACGATACCCACGACTTGGTGGACGACGATGATGCCGCGTTCAATCATGATCACCACGGCACCGAAGTCGCGGGCGTGATCGCCGCCGATGCCGACAATCACCAGGGTATAGTCGGCATCGCGCCCAAGGCTGTGCTCAGCTTGTACAAGGCGTGCTGGTATGCACTTGCACCGCACGCCGGCGCGCACTGCAATTCATTCTCGCTGGCCAAGGCGCTGGCGGCGATCATCGATACCGATGCACGCATCGTGAACCTGAGCCTGGGCGGCCCGGACGATCCCTTGCTCGACAAGCTGTTGGCGCAATTGCTCAGCCAGGGCCGCATTGTGGTGGCCGCCTTGCCGCCGGATGGCAGCCTCAATGGATTTCCCGATAACGCGCCTGGTGTCATCGTGGTACGCATCAGCGACGCCTCAGCCGCGTCGGTAGATGTATTGAGCGCCCCTGGCAAGGACATCCTTACCACCCAGCCGGGTGGCGGCTACGACTTCACTTCCGGATCGTCCATGGCCGCAGCACACGTAAGCGGCATCGTCGCCTTGCTGCTTTCCCTCTCGCCTCGGCTGGACGCGCATGCGGTGCACGATCTTCTGCTCAAAAGCAGCAAATCTTCCAACGGCGCCCTGGAAGTGAACGCCGCCTCCGCGGTAGCCGCCCTGCACGATCCGCACCAGACCACGCATTAATCGCCCTGGCGTCGCCGGTAACCTAGGGATGCTCTGATCTATTCCACGCACCCGGCATGACGTCCAGAAGGCCCGCAGGGTGGGTCGCGCGGCACGGCCTGCGGGCCTTCTGGACGTCACCTCGTCATTAAAATTTAAAATGTGGGGGCCGCACTGTATGCGCGTCTGGCTGCGCCCCAGTGCCTAGACAGACAGTCTGCCTTCGCCCCTGGGGCGCAGCCAGACGCGCATACAGTGTGGTGACGGGTACGTGGAATAGATCAGATCATCCCTAGACAAGAATGCCGACGTGAAACCTATCAGCACTGCCATGGGCCTGATGCCCGATATTGCCATCCATCCCCAACAGCAGCTTGGCAACACGCTGGATGCTGTCGGCATGCAGGGTATCGAGATGCCGGTGCTGTTCGATGCCGGCGACGGCACGCTACAGCGAGCCAGCGCCAAAGTGGATGCCTTCGTCAACCTGGTGCGCAAGGACCAGCGCGGTATCCACATGTCGCGTTTGTACCTGCTGATCGATGAATTTCTAGGCCGCCAAGCACTCGAAGCAGGCATGCTCGCTTCGCTGCTGCAGGCCTTGCTGGATTCGCATCGCGATCTGGCCGACCAGGCGCGCATCGCCATCCATTTCCAGCCGCTGATACGCCGCCGCGCCCTACGCAGCGGCAACAGCGGCTGGCGCAGCTATCCGGTTTCCATCGAGGCCAGCCTGGGTCACGAAGGTTTCCGCCTTGAGTTGGGTACGCAGGTGCTGTACTCCTCCACCTGCCCTGCTTCGGCCGCGTTGTCCCGACAGCTGATCCAACGGCAATTCGCCCAGGATTTTCCTGCGGACCAGCCATTGGAACATGACACCGTATTAGCCTGGCTAGGCGGCGAGACGGGTATTGTCGCCACACCCCATGCGCAACGCAGCGTGGCCCGCCTACGCGTGGGTTTTGCCTCAGGCGCACCATTGAATGTCATCAGCCTGCTCGACCGCGTCGAAGCCGCGCTAGGCACGCCGGTGCAGACCGCTGTCAAGCGCGAAGATGAGCAAGCCTTTGCGCTGGCCAACGGCGGAAACCTGATGTTTTGCGAAGATGCGGCGCGAAGGATTCATCGAGTGCTGGATGCTGATGGCAGCATCGAGGATTTCCACGTAAGGGTGGAGCATTGGGAGAGTTTGCATCCGCATGATGCGGTGGCGTGTGTGAGCAAAGGGATTGCTCTGTAGGTTGGGGTGCAAACCCCAACGGCCCCGTTTTTGTATCCCGCACGGTTGCTGTGTGACGTAAATGGATACATTGCCTGCGGCGCTTTCGGTCGCAAGCGACCGAGTCACTTTTCTTTGCTGGCCCAAAGAAAAGTAACCCAAAGAAATGGCCTAAAAGGCTCTTG
>NZ_RYYV01000022.1 GCF_003977665.1 Dyella choica
GCCTCGCTGAATTTGGATTTCTTCATGACACCTCCTGGCGGAAAAGATGCCAGAAAGTTCTACTTCCCGCATGTCCAGGACCTGGGGGAGCTTACGCTCTCGCCTTTCAATTCCCAGTTTCTCTCCGAGCTTGGGAATGTCTACGAAAACGAAAAGAACTGGTCAAGCGCGCTGGATACGTTTCAGAGTGCGGATGGCGCCGCCGAATTTGCGCCGCCCGAGCAAAAGGCCACGCTCCGCTGCCATGCCTTGCGCGGCCAAGGCTTCGTGCTGGTCGAGCAGCATAAGCTCGACGAGGCGGCAAAGAAGTACAACGCCTGCCTCAGCATCAGCCCGGGAGATCAGAGGTCGATCGACGAGCTTGGTTATGTCAGGGGGTTGCAGGCCAAGGCGGGGAAGTGATTACCATGCGGCGCTGGTCCGAAAGCGGGGCAGGGGGCGATAGATTGAGTGCAATCTAGAGGTCTGCTTTCAGCTGGAAGCGGGCATCGTGCATAAACGCCAACCAAATGGCTCGTATAGGGAAGGAATATGAGAAGGCTATGTCTATTGATCGCCACCTTGGCCCTCGCCCTTGGCTCTACGGCAGCCCTTGCTTCAAAGGAGGGTCTCCTTCGAATGAGCTCATTTGAGTTCACTTCGGAAGGTGTCGGCGAATCAGGCAATGTGACGATCACCGGGAAGCAAGGGAATGGCGGTATCTCAGAACTCACCATCATGGCCTTTGGGAAGCAGTTCAAACTGGATGGAGAGCAGTTGGACAAGGTCAAGGGCTTTGCCGTTAATGGCCTTCAACTGTCCTACGAAGCTGGATACAAGGAACTGGGTGGCCGCACGATTTACATCGTTCTCTCAAAGGGTTTTACCTCCGGAACTATCGGCAAGAAATTTGTGGTCGTGACCGAAAGCGGAACACTCAGCGTGAGCGACGAACTCCGTTAAGTAGTCTTCTGCGGTTACCCGGGGCGTCGACGTCATCCGTCAGGCGCGTTGCGCCATTAAGCCGGAGCGTAGGTCAACCTGATCACGTCCTCGCCGATGAAATCGCTGGCCACCAGGCGCAGCGGCGGACGAGGGCCCGCGAAGAAGGGCTTGCCGTGACCCAGCACGACGGGGCGGAGGTAGAGTCGATACTCGTCGATAAGACCAAGGTCGGTCAGGCTTCGCGCCAGGTCCGGGCCGGCGACATCGATCTCTCCGGAGCGCTCGGCCTTCAGTCCCCGTATCGCCGCCTCGATATCATCGGCAACCAGGATGGCGTTGAGGCCGACTGATTTAAGCGAGCGCGACACGACCCACTTCGGTAGGCTTCGGTACACCGTCGCAAATTCGTGATCCTCCTTGTCCCAATCAGGCTGATCCTCGTCCCAATAACGCATGATCTCGTACGTACGGCGTCCGTACACCAGGCCCGTCAGGTTGCGTACGTGTTCTAGGAAGTGGCGAGAGACCAGTGGCCCGGGAGGCCCCAATTTCTGATGGTCGACATAGCCATCCAGGGATTGTGACAATGCGAACACAAGCTTTGCCATGGGAACCCTCCACTGGAGAGTCTCCAGGATAGTGGTGGTGCCCTTACTTCGCGAGCATTTTAGTGGATGTCCCCAATCGCCACCCAATCGCCACTCTTAACCTACCTAACGTGAGGCTGAACCAGTGCGTATTGGCTTAACCGTGAACTCCCAACAGCAGTACATTGCGTCGATGCCATCTGAGGGTTTTTTGAGTGCGCATCTCAATCTTTCGGATCGCCCCAAGTCTGGTGAGACTAAACGTAGAATTCGCATTGTTGGACACGATACTTCTTTGGCCACCGAAAACGTTTCGATCTTTTGGCCAGATATCGAGCTGGCACTAGGAGACGTTGTCGAACTCGCGGTGCTCGAAGACGGAATTGGCTCGCCACCGTCATCTATTCGACGCAGTTCCCAGGATCAGGGGAATCTCTTTGCTAGCAACGAATTGGCGGCCGAAGCGCTGGCAATCGGCCACGAGTTTGAAAAGAAAATTCTCTCACTGCTACAAAAAGCCGAAATGGCGGAGACTGGAGAGGAGGCAAAGAAGATCCGCTTAGCCACAGGTCACCTTATTGCTGCATTGGGTGAGCATCTATTTGCACCGATTTGGCGCCGCCATTCGGATTTGGTGCCGCCAGAGATGAAGGGGGAATTGCTATAAAGGGTGTTGCTACAGCATCAGTGCAACCTTGTGTTGAAGCACCAAACCATAGTGTCT
Organism: Dyella choica; assembly: GCF_003977665.1. Lineage (GTDB taxonomy): Bacteria > Pseudomonadota > Gammaproteobacteria > Xanthomonadales > Rhodanobacteraceae > Dyella_B > Dyella_B choica. The sequence continues at coordinate 2,236 of NZ_RYYV01000022.1, forward strand.
GCTACTTAGCGGTCGTTCCCTGGCTTAGCTCAAATAATTCAATCTCGGAGATTCGCGTGGCGGAGAAGGTCGTCGTCTTCACTGGCGCAGGTGTTAGCGCAGAGAGTGGGTTAAAGACCTTTCGTGACATGGGCGGTCTCTGGAACGAGTACGCCATCGAGGACGTTGCGTCGCCCGAGGGATGGAGACGGAACCCATCCGCAGTGTTGAGCTTCTACAACGAGCGCCGCCAGGCCGTATTGGCAGCACAGCCAAACGCAGCTCACAGAGCTATCGCCAGCCTAGAGGCAAAGTTCGATGTCGTCGTGATCACCCAGAATATCGATGATCTCCATGAACGAGCGGGTTCTACGAATGTCATCCATGTTCATGGCGAAATTATGAAAGCCAGAAGTTCAGTCGATCCATCACTCATCTACATGCTGGCGAACCCAACCATTCAGCTCGGGGAGCTCTGCGAAAAAGGAAGCCAGCTACGCCCAGATGTTGTTTGGTTCGGAGAGGACGTCCGATTCATGGAGGAGTGCCTTGGACACTTCTCAACGGCCTCCCGGATCATCACGGTAGGTACGTCGCTCACCGTCTATCCGGCTGCTGGTTTGGTAAAGAAGGCCCGCTTCTCTGCAGAGAAGTATTTGGTGTCTCTAGAAGCCCAGAAGGTCCCCTACGGTTTTAGATTTCTGAGGGGCGCTGCAGCCACCGTCGTGCCTCATGTCGCGACTTGCTGGCTGGAAGGCCGTAAGCCCGTATAGCAGCCGAGTCCATCGCGGTCAGGGTGGTGGTCCACCGGCAAGCTAGCAGAAAAGAACGAGCAGGCGGCAAAAATAGTCGGCGATATCCTGAAAAGCCCAGAAGCGGTTAGAGCAAAGCTTTCAGGAGGGCGGAGTTGAATATCGCATTGGACAGGACGGACAAGGAGTGAGATTTAACAAGGATGGTTTCTTCAGTACAGTGTTGGACCCAAGGACGAAAATCAAATGAGTGGCTTTAGTGTCGACTTCGTAAGTCCTGTTGAGTACGAGTGGCTTGCGGCGGAAATCTCTTATGAAGGGCAGCTCATATGTCGCGTAAGTGACGAGCGCCCTGATCGGTAATTGGAGGTTCAATTCGCATTTGATGCTCGGATAGGTAAAGTCATGTCCCCAATAGCGCCGTTGCGTGAATTCATGTTGCTTTTGGAAGATGTTGCAAAAGAAGTGGAGGCGTGCCGTGACAAAAAATAACAAATAACGGGAAATGACGGAGCTAGGGGTTGGCCTCTGTATTGACCCATTGCTGAGCCTGCTCACCCGCGCTGATACCGCACCTTGAACAACTCGCGGTCGTTACATAGACCCATCTTGCGGAAGGCTGAGTGCTTCTGCGCGCTGATCGTGGTGACAGACCGGGAAAACTTTTTGGCAATGGCTGTGATGGACATCCCATCGAGCAGGCAGCGCAGCACCTCATGTTCCCGTGCAGAAAGCTTGAAGGTGTCCAGCAACTCGTCGCCGAGGCCCTTGCCGGGCTCGTCACTCCGATGGATGGAGTTGATTGGGCTGGCAAGGTCGGTCAGGTGTCGGCTGAAATAGGTTCGGCCCGCGGCCACCGCCCGGATGGCCAGGTTCAGTTCGGAGTCGTGCTCGGCTTTGCCAATGAAACCGTGAGCGCCGGCCTTCTGCGCGACAGCCATCGTGGCGGCGTTGCAGTGGGATGACACCACCAAGACGCGAACACGCGGATGATGCAGATGCAAGGAGCGCAGCAGCTTGGCGCCATCGGTCTCCGTTGCACCCAGTGCGTAGTCCGTAACGATTACGTCGGGTCGGTCTTCCTTTAGCGCATCGAAGAGTTGCCGAGGCGTGCAAAAGCTGCCTGCTATGTCCACTCCGTACTCTTGCTTGAGCAGCAGCTCCATGCCATGGCGTACCAGCACGAGGTCTTCGAGCAACATCACGCGCAAGCGCGGCAACAGGGCATCGGACATGTCCTACTTCCTTTTCAGATTAACCTGGCCTTCTTTTCCTCTTTCGCTGCCCGCATCGTCTGCTTAGTCAAAGTGGCGGGCGATAGCGACCTTCAACGCGGCGAGCGTGCGCTGGATGTCATCCGGCTGCAGCGATGCATAGCCTCTTGCCGCGAGTTCGAGCCGATCCGCCAACTCGGCCACCTGATCTGCATGCAGCACCAACGCCGCGCCCTTCGCGCGATGCGAAAAGTGCAGCATGTTGGCGGTGTCCTGCCTTGCCAGGGCTCGCTCATACTCCTGGACGTCCGCGTCGATACAGGCTCGGCGCCATCGGGGCGGCAGGGGTTCATCCGGCGCTTGATCAGCGGGAGGCGGTAGATCAAGCCACCGCGCGAGGGTGGCATACAACTGCTCGGGGCGCAGGGGGTTGTGCAGGACATCATCTAGGTGGCTAGTCAACTAGACGCCAATGTCAGATCATGGTCCGAACTGCCTACGCGAGCCCATACTTCGCGGCCTTTTTTGGTGGATGTACCCAATCGCCTCTCCAATTGCCGAATGACTAACGTTGCCGAAGTGCTTTTCCAAAGCAGGAGCCCGACTGCGACGCCGGACGCACTGGCCGATCAGCTGGGCCGACTCGTGTGGCAGGGTACCGATAATGGCGCCTCTATTCTGAAGGAACTGGCAGAGTGGATTGAGGAAGGCGATGCGGAACACGCCGCTATCGCACTTGCCTTCGACGAGGGGCTATTGTTTTGGCCGCCGGATCAAATGAGCGCAGCACTGGACCGCTTGGCGGTTCGCTTGCCTCAACTCGGTCAGAATATCGAGACTAGGCGGAATTGGTTGAGAGAGAATTTTGGTGACCACTAATGTCCGGTTCCGCCATCCACAGCGGACATTGGTTGGCCTGATCGGATTCGATGAATTCAAGGGATTCTGAATGCACAAGCAGGTGTTATGGACCATTGGATTTTTGGCTGTGCTCTGTCTCGTTACCGGGTTTGCTTCGGCCTCCGAGCAGGACGGCAATGCCGAAATATCGATCGACAACGGCATCAACCGGTTTGTCCTCGATGGAAAGGAGTTCATGGCCGTCAGGGCCATACGGGAGAACTTCAACGCACATGACTTTGATGTCGTTACCTTCTATGTGCGCGATTCGGATACATGGAAACTCGTTCCCCTATTCGAGGACTACTCAGACAAGCAAGGTGCTGAGCGTGACCTTCTGACGGTAAGTGGAGGTGCCGACTGTGTGCTACATGACTTCCGTCTGCTGCGTGCAACGGCGACGCATCCGCTAGAACTCGTTGCGGCTGACCGCGAGCTGGGTAAGAGCTACGCAGATAGCAACATTGTCCATTTCACATACTTTGAACTGGCGACGAACGACGCCAACATCCCGGGGCGGCCGTCGCTCTATTTCAAAATGCAGAAATCCACCGTTGCTAGAGCCCAATACTGCGACGTTAATGAAGCGCTGGACAAAGAACTTCATTTGGGGGCAGATAGCCATTTCAGTAGATGACGCTTCTGCGTGGAACGTCCGCTTTCGGCCGACGCGGATCTCAAAATGTTGGGAGGGCGAATGCGTCAATACCATCGCCTGATGCACCGGCAGAGCCCGAACGTCTGCGTAGACGATGAGCGAATTGAGCTGCTGAAACTGCTGATATCCGCGCCCGGGGTAAGCGACGTAGAGATCATCGAGAGGCATCCAAAGGGTGGGTATGTGACCCGATTTGAGCTGTCACCAGACATGCTTGACGATTTCACTGCCTGCCTTGTCGATCACGACTGGAGGCCTGCGGTCTAACCGGGCCTGTTACGAGATGCCCGCTTTCGCCCAAAGTGGACGGTTCGCGCAACGCCTGGCTGGTAGCATGGTCCGAACGGGGTTGACGTCCGATCCATTAGGAAGTGAACCTGCCCCGGTCTGCCTGGAAGGGCTGCGACTCTGAGCGCCGTAACATCCAATAGAGGTGGTAATGGAATACGTAGAAGAAGCCTGGAATTCTCCGATTGGTGTGCTGAGCCTTTTGGATGCGGGGGAAGGGATTTCTGCCGCGAGGGCTTTGATTGGACTAGCCCTCAACTCGCCCACTTTGGTGCCGGCCCTCGAAGTCACGCTAGCGGCCGCTCGCTCTTCCGATCCCCTAGTTCGTGGAAATGCGTTGCTCAGTTTCGGGCACTTGGCTCGTCGCTTTGGCGAGCTTCCACGCGAGCCGGTATACGATCTGGTCGCTAAAGGGCTGGCTGATGCTGATGCGCATGTTCGAGGGCAAGCAGACGCGGCGGCTGATGATCTGGATCAGTTCCTGGGCTGGCGGATCGATGGGAGGTGATGTCCACTTGCTAGCATGTCCGGCATGGAGCAAGCGGGTATTCAATGGACACGGCCATCGATGTGCCGCTAATCCTAATCTGAGATGAGAGGGTTTTAGGAGATGTGGTGCAAGTTCAAGGTGATCGGATACCTGAAGCTGGAATCGTTGACGGTACAGCCTATCGCGCCGCCGGCTCCAGAAGGGCGAGTGATTCTTTTCGATGTTTTTGTCGCTGAGATAGCGCTCGACCTAGTTCCACACGCATTGCGGATGCCAAACAGCGAGTTTTGGGGGCTGGTGGAGGGTAGCCGGACAGTTGTCGAAGTTCGCGCCGAAATCGTCAAAGATTTGCAATGGGTTGCGTTGACCGGCTGAAGCCACTGAGTATGCCGGGAAAGGTGGCGATCCCGACGCTTGACACACTGAAATTAAGAAGGAGGGGCAGAGCCGCCTCTCCGTAAGAAGCACTGCCCGCATTCCGCCCCCTCCTGGCCATGATGTCCGCTGTGCTCATGGCGCAGACTTTCGGCTTTGACGATGGAAGGAGTGGTACCAAATGACACGCACTCGCCCGCACACCCGCTGGTGGCGGCTTGTCTATTGGGGATGCGCGATCTGGACGATCGCAGCTGCAACCGTGGCTTTCGCCGGTTTGCTTACGACGCCCAAGCGTGCCGATCTCGCTCTGGTCCTGGGGAACACCGTGACCAGGGGGAATCGCCCCATGCCTCGCCTTGAGGCCCGCCTTGAAGCGGCCAGGGCCCTGTATGCCAATGGCGGTTGCGCGACCATCATGGTTAGCGGCGGGATTTATCCACTCGATCATCGTAACGAGGCCGCAGGCATGAAGCAGTGGCTGGTCGACCATGGGGTTCCGTCTCAGGACATCGAAGAAGACCCCTACGGGGATGACACGCGCGCCTCCGCTCGCCATGCAGAGGCGTGGCTTGCCGCGCATGACAAACATAGCGTTGTGGCTGTTTCTCAGTTCTACCATCTTCCGCGCGCGCGGCTCGCCTTGCGCCAGGCGGGCGCAGTAGATGCCGGTGGCGCCTATCCGCGCCGTTGGTTTTTGCGGGACATCTATTCCAGCTACCGCGAGGCACTCGGCTATCCGGCCTACTGGCTGCAACTGGACGGAGCACTTCGCCGTAGGCACGCCGACATCAAGGCAAGCAGCTGATTAGGCGATCCATGTGCGTTCGAAAGCCGGGCTCAGGGTGCACATTCCAGCAGTCCGCTTCCGACGGCGGATTCAGTCCGTCGATGCAACACTCTAAAGAATGCGCGGGCGGCGGGGGGGCATCGACCGGCCGATTCGCCCCCAAAGCGCACCTTGCAGGCGTTGAGATCCCTGTGACTTGCGGCACTACTGGCTTGTGCGACGGCGGATGCAACCTATCGGCGCTGCTGAGCTTCCTAAACGGGACAAAAGGGGTGATCAGTGCGTGCCATCCTCCGACGAGTAGTTCTTGTTCTCGCAAGTTTGGCTTTGGCCCTCGTTGTGATGGTGGGTGGACTAAACCTAGCGTTCCACTTCCTTTTCCATCGCGCTGCGCCAAGCGCCAGTTATCCGACGCCGTCATCGCCTTTAGAGGCGCAGCAGCAAGATGTCGACTATCTCACCAAGGTGATAGCGCGCGATCGTGCTTTTTCGCCTACCGCACGTGAGACGGTAGAAGCACGCCTCGTCGCTCTCCGATCCATGCCGAATGCGCTGCCGCCACCCGCTTTGCACGTAGCGCTGATGCAAGTGATGGCGCTGGCCGACAATGGTCACACTCGAATGGACGCAACGGCCGAGCAGCGCGCGCTGATCGTTCCGCTAAGGGTGACGCGCTTCGCGGAAGGTTTCTACGTCACTCGGGCGGCGACTGCCTATCGCGAGATGCTCGGCGGTCGCGTGGTGAGCATCGACGGGCATCCGATCGATCAGATCTTGCCTCAGCTGGATACGCTTCGCGGCGGCGTGGAGGGCTTCCGTCGGGAAAACGATGCGATCTACATCATCGTGCAAGACTTGCTGTACGGCTTGGGCATCGCCACCGAGCCCAAGGCTTCGACCTGGACTGTCGTACTGTCCGACGGTCGAACGGTGACGCGTCGACTGGATGCCTATTCGATGCACAAGGGCGACAGACTACCTGCTGGCGGACGTTGGTTGTCGCCCGAACCGAGCAAGGGCGTCGAGCAAGACTGGAGCGCTTACCACCCGCAATCCACCGAGCTGCCGGAAACATGGCGGGATTTCGATCATCCTTTCCGGCTATTCCCTGCCGCGGACAGCTGCGCCCAGGTTGTGCGACTGCAGAGTATCGGGGATGTTGGTAGTCATCGGATTTCACCGTTTCTCGCTGAGACGGAAGCAACGCTTCGCGCAAACCCACCCTGTGCCGTGATTCTCGACCTGCGTGGCGATGGCGGTGGCGATTACACCAATACCTGGCATTTCACGCATGCGCTGCCGAACTTGCTCGCGCCAGGTGGTCGCATCATCGTACTCACTAATTCGGCGACTTTTTCCGCCGCTATCACGACGGCCGCTTTCGTCAAAGACGCCGGTGGCGATCGGGTCGCGATCATTGGCGAACCGGTCGGCGACCGCTTGTCCTTTTTCTCCGAGGGTAACAAGGCCTGCTTGCCCAATCTAAAGGTATGCGCCTACCCGCAAACGGCGAAGCATGACTACCAGCGCCCTTGCGACAACTGGCGGGTATGCTTTTGGCTCAACTGGTTTTATCCCGTCAGAGTGAGGAGTCTGCAGCCGGATATCGTCGTACCGCTCAGGTTTGAAGATTGGAACACGGGCCACGATGCAGCCTATGAGACTGCGCGCCAGCTAGCCATGCACCCGGCCAGCAAAACGTAAGCTCGCGGCCGGAGCCTTCGTGTCTCGCCGAGTCGTTGTCGCTGTGCAGCTAATAGACGGGCTCCACCCAATAACCAGCTGTGGGGCGGGCCGTGGATTCCCTGTTTTGATCCGGTACTGAGCCTGCTCACCCGTGCTGATACAGCACCTTGAACAACTCGTGGCTGGTACATACACCTAGCTTGCGAAAGGCGGAATGCTTCTGCGCGCTGATCGTGGTGACCGATCGGGAAAACTTCTTGGCAATGGCTGTGATGGGCATGCCATCGAGTATGCAGCGCAGCACCTCATGTTCCCGAGTGGAGAGGTTGAAGGCGTTCAGCCACCCGTCGCCGCGATCCTTGCCGGGCTCGTTACTCTGATGGATGGGGTTGATAGAACTGGCTGGCTCGGGCAGATGCCTGCCGAAATAGGTCCGACCCGCGGCAACCGTTCGGATGGCTAGGTACAATTCGGTCTCGTGCTGCGTCTTGCCAATAAAGCCGTGAGCGCCGGCCCTCATCGCCAGGGCTATCGTAGGGGCGTTGCAGTGGGACGACACCACCAAGACCCGCACATGCGGATAATGCAGGTGCAAGGAACGGAGCAACTTGGCGCCATCGGTATCCGTTGCACTCAGGGCGTAGTCCGTAACGATCACGTCAGGTCGGTCTTCCTTCAACGCCTCGAAGAGTTGCCGAGGCGTGCAAAAGCTGCCTGCTATGTCCAATCCGTACTCATGCTTGAGCAGCAGCTCCATGCTATGGCGTACCAGCACGTGGTCCTCAAGCAACATCACGCGCAAGCGCGGCGACAAGGTATCGGACATGTCCTACTTCCTTTTCAGATTAGCCTGGCCTTCCTTTTTCCTCTCACGCTGCCCGCCTCTTTGGTCTAGTCAAAGTGGCGGGCGATAGCGACCTTCAATGCGGCGAGCGTGCGTTGAGTTTCATCTAGCTGCAGCGGTGCATAGCCTCTTGCCGCGAGTTCCAGTCGATCCGCCAACTCGGCCGCCTGATCCGCATGCAGCACCAACGCCGCGCCCTTCGCGCGATGCGCAAAGTGCACCATGTTGGCGATGTCCTGCCTTGCCAGGGCTCGCTCGTACTCCTGGACGTCCCCGTCGATACAGGCTCGACGCCAACGGGGCGGCAGGGGTTCATCCGGCGCTTGACCGGCGAGTGGCGACAGGTCGAGCCAACGCGCGAGGGTGGCATACAGCTCCCCTGGGCGCAGGGGAGTGTGCAGGACACTATCCAGGCGGCTATCCAAAGCGCGACGCCAGCTCTCCCCACCTTGCCCAACGATGGCAACGAGGGGAATATGGGCGTGTCTTGCAAGGTTAGCGACCGTAAAACGCAGCACGGCTTGATAGACGGCTGCGTCCGGCCCCTCCAGGGCCATCAGGATCACGTCGGGCACCTTCAAATCCATGGCATTCAAGGCTGCCAGGCTGTCAGGCACGGGGAGTGAGTCCAGGCGAAGCGCTTTGAGTTCGGCGGTCAAAACGCTACGCGTTTCAGGATCATTCGCCACCACAAGGATGCGCGCTGGCGCCTGGGGCCGTGCGTGGTACGACGCGGAAGGCTCTCTCACATCCAATGGGTTAAACCACTCCGTAATGCGAGAAGCATAAGAGATGGGCGCAGTCGGAGGCATCCAAGAAGCGGTCTCTTGCCAACTAGCCGAAAACGTCAAATCGCCGTCCGACGCTCGTAAGCAAGCCCTTACTTTGCGGGTTCTTTGGTGAATGTCCTCAATCGCTCTGGCCGAAGTGATGTAGGTGAGTTTAGATAGGGGTGCTGCGCGGCTTTGAAACCAAAACGGGCTGTCGTGCCGGTCCTCTCGACTGTCCGCACCTTTGGTTACCCTGGCCGAGCGGGAATCTATATGCGTGATTTGTTTCATGGCAGCCCAGATCCTTTGGCATGTGTTCTGTCATCTTCGTCGTGTCTGATGACTCGTTGCGGCCTCTGGCTCAGCACGGGTTGCTGGATGGTCTGATCAGGGGGGGCGATTTGTATGGTTGTTTGGCACACTAAAAAATCTGTCCACAGCGACGTCATGCATTCAAACACATGCGAAGAACACATATATGAAGCTCGCATAAATAAGCTGCGCATATAGCTTTTCATGCCACTCGGAGGGTTGCGCGGTGGCACGGAAAAGCATCTACAGGCCAGAGCATCGAATCTTCGCGGAGCTACTCCGCGACGTGCGAATGCAGGCGGAACTCACGCAGGAGCAACTAGCAACGACGTTGGATGTCGACCAGGCATTTGTTAGTGAGGCGGAGCGGGGCAGGCGGCGTCTGGACACCGTTCAGGTACGCGACTGGTGCCTGGCATGCGGAATCGACCTCGTTCACATCAGCAGGGAATTCCAGAAGCGGCTGAGTAATCCTCGATACCAAGAGCCGAGAGAGCCCGATGGTCGGCGTAGGCCACGGTAAGCGCGGCGCCTGAGGTAAGGGCGTCACAGCACGCGATCAGTTCCCCTAAGGGCGATATATGGACGCCCCCTCCTAGTCAAGCCTTTGCGCTGAATGACACGGTGCTCGGACATCTATTCGGCGTCGTCGGTGGGGCGATGAATAGCCCCGCGCCTGGATGAGCTGCGACCCTGAGTGCCCTAACATCCACGCAATCGGGGACATCCAAGAAATGGTCCCTAGCCAACTAGACGCCAATGTCAGGTCACCGGCCGAAGCGCGTAAGCAAGCCCTTACTTCGCGGACTATTTGGTGGATGTTCTCAATTGCCGTAATTGCCTAAAGGCGAACGCCATAGTCGGTACCAACTGGCGACTCATAGTTTGTGCTGGGCGATGCCTATCCATACACACTTTGATTCATACGTGCAGGCAAAGTGTGTATTAGTGCATAGAAATCATGTATTTATGGCCATGTGTGCTTAACCAAGGCTGGCGTAGATCGGGCACAAGGTATGTGCTCGTCCCGCTGGTTAAGTCCGCAAGCGGAACGCATATCCACTCTTAGCTACTCTATCCGCGACCCGGTGACCTCGGCGCCGCCGATTGGCAGTCTACGAAAGGGTTTTAGAGCCAGAGGCTTATTGCGATTAGCATTTCATCGTAGTACGATTTTCTTACCAAGATGGTAGCGAGGTACTACATGAGCGAGCATAAGGCCGAGCTCGAACGGATCCTCAGCAACTTCTGGGATGGCAATGAAATCCCCACCAATGATGCTCCCACGAGCACAGACCAGCTTGGCGCTGCGTTAGATTCGATCACGGCCGTTGCGGTCCTTCTTGAAGTCGACACATTATTTAAACGGAAGATTCCAGTGGAGGCGGTCATCCAGCGAGGCGGTTACAAGGATAAGGAAGAATTCGTTACTAAGTTGCGCGACCAAATCCTTAAGGTCGTTGAGGAAAGCAAAGCATGAGCAACGCAAAAAAAACGCCACGCCAGGAGCTGGCTGAGCGTTTGCGTGGTGCACGCGAATATTTGGGCCTATCTCAAGACGAGGTCGCAGTAGCTATGCAGCTTTCCAGGCCATCGGTGACACTTATGGAGTCCGGCGGCAGGAAGATCGAAGCCACAGAACTCGACAGGCTGGCGAAGCTCTATCGAGTGAGCGTCGAGTACTTGTTGTCGGGACGCGAACCAGAGGATACGGAGCCGAAGCAATTTGCATTCCTGGCGCGAGCGGTGAAAGGGTTGTCCGAAAGCGATGTTCAAGAAGTCGCGCGATTCGCCGAATTCTTGAAGAAGTCCCCCAAATAACCGGCAGCGAGTAAGGGAATGCTCGAATTCAAGACGAAAGCCGCGCAGATCGCTGTAGAAGTCCTACGGGATACAGGTGCTGAGCGCCGCATCCACGAAGATGGCTACACGCGCGTCGATCCACTTTGGATCGCTGCGATGCAAGGCGTCATGGTCATGCGTCGTCCCTTTGAGAAGCTATTAGGTGCGTTCGTACGCGAATCGACGCCGGGCATCATCATCAACTCCGATCGTCCCACGGGTTTGATTCACCTTACCTGCGCGCATGAACTAGGCCACTATTTCCTCGGGCACGAGTCGACGGCCGACGAGCACATCCAATACGACAAGGACGCCGCGCTCCAGGAACGCGAAGCCGACTGGTTCGCCTACTGCCTGCTTACATCCCGTGGCGTCTTGGCCCAGACGATGCGCCGAAAGGGCTGGTCCATCGCCGCGCTGCGGGATCCGCTGAATCTTTATCAGCTCTCCCTCCGTATCGGTGTGAGCTACGCGGCCATGGCCTGGAGCCTGGCGCGTTTAAAGTTGTGGGCTTCCAGTGATGCCGATCGAATGACGCGCACGGAGCCCGCTGAGATCAAGCGGTCGATCTTGAGCCGTGGCGACTTTGAGGCACGCAATGACGTCTGGTTGCTTGATGAACGTGATCGCGAGCTGATTCTAGAGCCATCTGTCCGCGATCAAATCGTAGTTCGCCTTCCAAATCACGCACCGTCGGGCTACCTCTGGTCGTTGGATGAGGCACACAGCGAAGGTTTCCGGATACAGCCGCTAGACACATCCGCCCGCCCGGCCGCAGCAGAGCCGCCGAGTACTACCAATGCCGAGGCTGATCACCTTCTGATAGGCCATACAGAACGGGGTAAGTTCGCAGGGCAGATCTTGCCCTTAATCTTCACGGAAAAGCGTCCTTGGGAGTCCAAGTCGGAAGACGAAGCCCGCTTTCGGACTTCAGTTGGTTTTGAAGAGGCTGGAGAGGGACTCAGCGCTGGTTCGCGCCGCCGTCTACTGCAGGAAGGTGCTCCTGCAGCATGATCACAATTGAACTGACGCTTCCGCAATCGAGATTGAGCGCGCGAGACCAAGGCAGGCGTCTAACGTGCTTAGCGTTCGCTCTTTGCGAAGTGGAGTATGGCTATTCGCCGGGCGGCTTTTTAAGCCCGGAATACCTATACCAACGCGCAGCAGCTCGCTCCCGATCGTGGGTCCCAAACTGCGGGCTGCAACTTTCCGCCGCGCTCCAGGCGGCAAATCAGATTGCGCTTGAAGTGGACTGCCCATATCAGCAGACGGAACCCCCTTTTCCCTTGCCACCACTGCCCTCGGGTGTCCCTCTCTTTGGGGGCTCAGCACACGCATTTTCCATGGATACGGACGAGATCATTCGGCGGTTGCGTGAGGGCCTGGTTGTGGGCCTTGGGCTCATGCTCACCCACGCCTTTTATGCGCCTGATGGCGACAGGATTCGCGACGGCGCTCCCATTGTTCCGCAGTCAGGTCATGCAGTGGCCGTGGTGGGTCTAGGTTGGGAAGAAGAAGAGGCGTTCTTTCTGATCCGCAATAGCTGGGGCCAAGCATGGGGCCAGAATGGCTCCGCATGGCTATCCGCCGACTACATTCAAACGCATGCGCAATGCGCATTTGGGGTCTAGAACATGGCTGAGCTTATAGTCGGTGACCGTATCATCCCCGTTTGGCTCGCAGCGGTAAGGAAGCTAAACACCAGTCCCGGCCGAACGGCACTCAATGTCGTCCTGGAGATCGCGTCTCCCACGCTTATGGCGGACGACCTGGAGATATGGCGAGCGGTCGATGCCAAGCTGAGGACGCACACCACTGACATGTCACTCGACACTGTTGCAGGCACGCTATTCCCCAATCACCTTTACAAGCGGTTCGGCCGACCCGATTTCTACGATCGATATTTGACGGCTATCAAGCGCGGAAAAAAGAAAAACAGCTGGGGCACTTACGCGTGGCGCATGATGGAGCGCCCGGACCGCAAAAGCGGGAAGAACTTCAATCCGCTTGACCGTATCGTGCAGAAGTTTATCGACGCAAAGAATGGGCAGGGATATCAAGCTGTCTATGAGCTCGGCGTTCTCGAACCGGATGATTTGCTCGAAAATGGTGGCGATGGTCCATGGTGTGAACTTCCCGTGGCGAACCCTGCAGCAAAGCCGCGGCGCAATATTCCCTGTCTTAGCCACCTTAGTTTCAAGCTAAATAAAGGCCGAGTCACATTGACTGCCGTATACCGGGCACACTACTACGCGCAGCGTGCCTTGGGGAACTTGATTGGTCTCAGCCAGCTGCAGAAGTTCGTAGCCATCGAGTCGGGCTTGGGAATCGGTCCGCTGACCTGCGTTAGCACGCTTGCTGTGCTCGATACCGACACTTGGGGTGGTGTCGATGCAACAACAACCTTTCTTGGGGGCCTTCCCTCGACACGCGATCAGTAGGCCAAGAGAGCCTGCCGCGGTTTCGCTACCCGAGGTGCGGGGAGAGAGTACGCGTGGCGCATGCCATCTCGGAAGTCCATTACACCGCCGTAGCTCGGATGCCTTACCGTCGTTACCTTGGCATCGAACCGGCTCGCGTAGCGCGCAGCATCCTGGCCGATGGCAACGATGCGTTTGATACCTAACCAAGAGATCAACGCGGCGTTGAGCTCTTCGACTTCGCGAAGTTCAGCATTGCTGAATCGGCGATTGGTAAATGGATTGCCAGGTTCGTGTGGATGTAGTGGGAAGACGTTCCACAGTAGCGGAGGAAGATCGAGGCTTCTGAGGATTGTCCAGATCTCAGCTGCCGTCCGTTCTGCAACCGCAGGACCCTTCGTCGCCTGTCGCGACTCGCAACCCGGATAAAGCTTGCTCATCTCGGTCAGATGGAGCTCATCGGTCAGGGCGAGTCCGGTTCTGCGCCCCCCCCGGTAGCCCAGGTCACGGCCCATCCAGATGGTATCGACGCCGATCGACTTCGCGGCAGCGAGATAGGAACGCAGATTTCTCCGCCTGAACGCGGCGGCATCGCTCAGGTCATGCACCGGGCACACGTCAGCGTACGGGTTGAACACGTTGTGCTGACGTAAAGCAGCTAGGGCGCGAACGAAGGAGGCAGGATTCATGTGGGGTGAGGGAGCTCTTCGTATGTAAGCGTATGATCATTCATGTTGACGGTGACGCGGCCACCCCGATTGGACTTAAGCATCCGAAATACCTCAAAGCCTCTCAGGATGGCCATTTCCCACTGCCATAGTGGGCAGGCCTCCACCTCATACCCTTCCACCATACTTTTGATCTGCTTAAGAAGACCGTAGTCTAGCTTGCCCTGCGCGACATTTTCGTAGTGATCGCGGCGCTTTGCATGATTGAAGATCCAGGTGGCGATGCCCTCCTCGATGATCGTCGCGCGAGCCCCGTCCTCGTTCTCATCGATCTTCGGCTGAGACTTTCTTTTCAGTTTCAACAGGCCACGGAGCACAGGAGACCAGCCTAAATAGGCGACGTAAGCGAGATGAAAGACGTCATGAAAACGATAGTCATCTGGCTCATTGCTGTTGTCTGTTAGACGGTCGCCAATATTGACGTCTTGCAGACGTTGCACAACATAGGTGCGGCCACCTTCAATGCGCTCGACGAAATCGATACTAAACACCCTGGGAAACTGTTCATATTCGGGATAGCGCTCGCTAGGATCAAAAAACGGCAGAAACGCTTGCTCGCTTGGCCAACGATTGGCCGTCTTGGCCAAGTTCTCATAAGCCACGTCTTCGACTTTGAGATCGAACGTGTGGCAGGCCAGTGCCCACTCAGCCAAGATTTTCCCCAGATGCTGACAGGCCGTGGGATGGCTCATTGTTCTCAGCTGCTCGCGAGCAGTCGAGGCTAAGACTCCGGCTGCATTGGCAAGAACGCCCAGCTGAAATGGGCGAACGATGTCCCATTCACCGCGATGGGAATCCATCACTCCGTCGATATGGCGAAACGTAATAGGAAGCTTAGGCGTTGTATCTTTGTCCTGAGCGCGCTTGCGCAACTCCCGAATGCACTCCACGCCAAGATCATCTGGACTCACTTGAAGTGCTTTGGCGACACCGAATAGGTACCAGAGCGCATCTCCCAGTTCTTCCGACGCTAGCTGGCTTTGGGACTCGCTGAGCTGGTCCCGAACGCTGCGCTTGACCGAAGATAATAGCCCTCCGACTTCACCAAAGAACCCGAACCTCAGGTAATCGAGTTCTTCCGGGTCTTTATCCAGCTGGTTTGTGGCGCTGGATTTGAGCGCGTACTCGGGTAAAGAGAGAGCAGCACCCCTTCGCTTGGCTGGCGTCATGGAACAACTTCCTCCTGGAGGTTGCGTTCGGCCCATACAGCACGCTGGGCAAGGAGCTCGCGCCGCAGAACCCTACTTCGATCAACAATGGTAAAGCGATCAGCGTCCACGGCGCCGAGACGTAGCGCTTTTTCGCGAACAGTCATCGTGACGTCGTAGTGCGGATAGGCGCCATGGTCCTGGAACCACTGGCGCTTGAGCCCGAGGCGCCGAGCGAAATCGTGCAGCTCACTCAGCGAATCAGCGACGAGATGACACCACAGGCGGTTGCGCCATCGGATCCCCTCGGAATCAATGTAGACTGCCATGGGTCGAAACCATCGCGAGAGTGTGCAAATATTATGCACAAATGGCGATCAGATTCAAATCAGCTGCGGACGCCGCGGCGCTAGGGGCTAGCTTGAGGTTGGCTCGGGAGCGCCGCAAGATGTCGCGTGCAAAACTGGAAAAAAGGATAAATGTCGACCGATCTCAGATATCAAGGATCGAGCGGGGTCAAATACTATTGGTGAGCACAAATGTGCAGAAAATATGCACATATCTACGCGTTCAGATTGAACCTTATGTTGGGCAATCAACTGACGATCGAGCATCCCTTCAAAGCCGTTTGATTCGCATAAATTCACTCCTTGGAGGACGGCAGGGAGGCGACGGCGCTGTGAGCCAGCTCCTTAACGCCCTGGAGGCGTTCGCCGAGGCTTATTCAGGCAAGTGACACGCTAGGTTTCAGCTACTGCGAAAGTCTGGCGGAGCGCTGTCTCACCAGACGAGTCTGGCCCGGCACTGAGCGGCGATTTCTGACTGCTCAATCTGCGGTCATTAGTCTTTCCGCCTTGCGGAAGAGGGAAGGGGTCAGGATGTTCCCAATCGTCGCATGCTGGTAAACAGCGTCCCCGACCCGCAGAAAGCCAAAGCTTCGCTCATTCACATACGGTGGAGCCGTCTTTGCCGACCGTACACCACTTGCCCCTGGCGGAGTTGAAGGTCTTCGCGGACTGACTTTGCAGCGCATCGCCAGGGTGCTGTTGCTTTATCTCGCTCCAGTGCTCTTTGCGAAACTTTTCTTGCGCCGCATCAGCCGCCACCCGTTTATCCTGCATTTCCTGCATGGTCTTTTGATGTCGGGCCTCGTCTTCGGCTTGCATCTCGCGCCGCATCTGGGCGTCTTGGGCTACTTCCTTGGCGCGTTGTTCTTGCTGGTGCCTGACGTTGGCTTGAACGCGGTCCCGGTAGAGGGCACTAACGCCATTCGCAGCAGCGAAATCCCTGGCCTCTTCGTCGTGGCCGCTATCGAGTAGGCGATAGACGGTATTGGCGATACGGTTCTGCTTCGCCTCGGCGGCTTCCGCCTCCGTCTCCTTGTGCAACAAAGTGGTTTGCTGGCTAGGGCAGGGGGTATCGCTATAGGAAACGGTCCCGTTCTTGCCCGTGCACTTGTAGATATCCGTGCCATTCGCCGTTGAGACCATCAGAGGCAAAAGCACAATCATCCCAAACCTGGCTTGCATGCGCGTTCCCCGATACGTGCCGTTGCGGGAAGTCTAGCAAGCGAATCGAAACGCTACGCGTCGCGCGATGGAAGAGTCGAACGCCAACAGCGCTTCGAGATTCCGAATCGAGTGGCTAATGGCGAATGCCGAAGTCCGTCGCCCCGTTGTCACCTGACGAAAGCTCGATGTCTGGCGACAGCTGTGAAGACCGCGAGCGCGCTTAGCTTGGTGTTTTCCATTAGTGAACCACATTCATCACCGTAGCAAATATTGCTTACTTTTTCGCAGCAGTTCAAATCACCAGAATGGCGCCCAAGGCAAAAGGCCGGGTTGATTCCGACCTAGCCCTTCAAAGACAAAACTTGGATTTTCGAGATGGTTATGAACGCACGCATTGCAAATTAAGACGCTCGCCGGAAAGGTGGCCTTGACCAAGACGGCCTCGATCAAACTGTCCAAGGAAGGCATCCGCGTCAACGCGGTCACCCCCGCATCATCGATACGCCGTTCCAAGACCGCATCCGGCCGGGCACCGAAGCGAAAGCCTTTGTTGCCTCGGCCGTGCCCGGCGGCGCAGGCACGTCGGCCGAAGTAGCAAATGTTGTCGCCTTCCTGGCCTCCGATCACGCGTCTTTCGTCTCGGGTCACGGTCTGCTCGTCGGCGATGGTTACTCCATAGCCTGATCCCTCGCCGTACCAAGCCGCCGATTTCTCGCTACGCCTCCACCGATTACCGACTTATCTCCCCAACCCCCTTGGAGTTCCTCATGACAACCCAGCCCATTGCGAAAGCCCCTGAAGCCGCCAACGGCGCACAACTCACCCTGATTGCCTTCATCCGCGCCAAGCGTGGCCTAGGTGATGAGCTCGGCCGCCGGCTCGCTGGCTTGGTCGACCAGGCGCGCGCCGAGCCCGGAAATATCAATTACGACCTTCATCGCTCGGACGAAGATGCCGATGTCTGGGTTATCTATGAAAACTGGAAGCACCCGTCGGATCTCGAGGCGCACTTCGAACTTCCGTACATGAAAGCATTCGTGGCAGCCCTTCCCGAAGTCCTGGAAGGCGAAATGGATCTGCGCCGCAGTTCGATGGTGACGAAGGTCCAGAACAAGGCCTGACGCACAACCAACCCTCTTTCGTTAGTGGCGCCTCATTTGAGGCGCCACAGCGACAAGTCCGGCGATTCCGACTCCGCCGCGCGTCCAGGTCTTGCCGCATCCAGCCATCCAGTGCGCCAGCCAAGCTGGCAGAAGGTAGATGGTGCAAGTCCATCACGGAGAAGAGGCAAGGGATGCGATCGGGGAGATCCGTGCCATCAGGTCAATCGGAGACATCCAAGAAACGGTCTCTATGTCTCTGATCGAATGTCGGTTTCGGGCAGAACTGCATAGTCCGTACGTTTTCGCACATCCTAAGTTTGTGCATTTGACCGCGCGCCGACACAGACTATGCCGTCTACTAAGATCCATAGTCTGTGCGTATTCTTTTCGGCCAATGAGTTACGCACGACGCAAGTTCGAAAAATGACCTTATATAACCTCATAGTGTGTGCAACGAGGCAGCACTAAAGCCGGTCTAGTGCGCTGGTTGTATAGCGGATCGATTGCTCAACATGGGTATTCAAAGCCACGTGCCCATTTACGAAAAGCAGCTAGTCCGATCGTCAGAATTGGGAGAGCGCTTGTCGTATCGCTCAGTGAGCCGAATGCCGCCGCTTATCTCGCCCTATGGTCACAAGGTGACCGGCAACGTCCGGCCGTCATGGGATCTCACGCGCGCCCGCCCGCCGGTAGGTTGGTTTTTTCCTTGGCATGAGGCTTGCTACGAGCCCTTTGAAAAGCTCTCGAATATGGCTGGCATCGCACGGTAGCCGTGCCGCGGGGAGCGTAGCGTTGTCAGGGGGCGATTTGAAATCACGGAAACTGGCGGTGCCGCTGTTTGCATTGCTGGCGCTGGGTCATTGCCTGGCGTTTGTTGATCGCAACCTGCCCGCGGTCGCCGCGCCTTTGTTGAAGACGGACATGGGTCTGTCGGATGCGCAACTGGGTCTGCTCGATGGACCGGCATTCGTGCTCCTCTATGTGGTTGGCATGTTGGGGAGCTGGCCGCTTGCGCGTTCGCGCAATCGCTTTCGTATGCTGGCCTTGTGCATTGTTACGTGGGCGGCAGGCATGGCGATCTTTGCGTTCGGGCACGCTTTTATCGTGCTGGTGCTAGCGCGAGCGATGGTGGGCCTGGGCCAGGCCGCCTATGTGCCACTTGCCTTGAACCTTATGGTTGAGTGCTCGGCGCCACAGTGGCGTGCTCGCTCCATCGCGATATTTACCGCGGCGGCGCCGATCGGGCGTGGCCTTTCGCTGCTGCTGGGTGGAGGCGTGCTGGCCATGTTCGCGCGATGGGTGCCGGGTGCGGCCTTCGCGCACTGGCGTCTGCTGTTTCTGGTGATGGCGGCGCCGAATCTTTTATTGATCGGAATGCTCTTGAATCGCAAGGAGCTATCGCACGAGGCAGCGCCACCGTCCGGCGGGGTTTTTAAGCAGATACAGGCTGCTTTCTGGGAACGCCCGGGCATGATGTGCGCCTATTTGTGTGGGGCCGGCGCCAGCGTGCTGGTGGTGCAGGCCATTGGCGCGTGGGCGCCGTCGATCTTGCATCGCGAGCACGGGCTTACGCCGGCGATGGCGGCATCGGTATTCGGCGTTTGTTTGCTGGTGGCCCAGCCAGTCGGGCACTTCACAGCCGGCGCGCTCATCGACCGGAGCCAAAGAGGCATGTCGCCCATGACGATGGTTGCTTGGGCTTTGTTGCTGGTCATTCCGCTGCTGAGTCTGATTCCTCGCGCAAGTTCGGCATCCACGGCGTGCTGCTTGCTGGCGCTGGCATCGCTGGTGGGGGGCATCGCAGCGCTGGCTGCGTTGGCCAATTTGCCCTTGATATTGGGTACATCGCTGCACGATGCGGGGTTTCGGATCTTTCTTTCCTTCATCACTTTGACGGGCGTGGCACTTGGCCCTTTCATGACGGGCCTGATCAGCGACGGTCTGGGCACCGGCGGACACGGTTTATCGCTTGCCTTATGCAACGTGTGCGCAGGGGCTGCGGTGCTCGGAACGTTGGCCGCTTTTTTTGCTGGCCGGAACGGACGTCGTACGGCCATGGAGCATGTCGGGTGAGCGAAATTTTCGTGTTCGATAGCGCGGCCTATGATCCGGACGTCGCATTCGCGCGCTATTGCGATCTGTATGCGCGTGGCGCGGATGTCGAGCGCACGGACGCACCGTTCTACGCTCGCGTTCGCAGCTGGCGTCTGGAACGCACCATTGTGTTCGCCCGCGAATACGGCGGCATTCGTCATCGCCGCCGCGAGCGCGTGGAGTCGGATGGATTCGATCATTTTGTGCTGAGCCATGTCATCGGCGGTGAACTGTTCGCCGGCCCGGACGGCCACGCGATGACGATCAGGCCGGGCGAAAGTGTGCTGCTCGATACGTGCGAACCATCGGAAACGGGTGCCGACGGCGTGGTGCAAATCACCGTGAGCCTGGCGCGCGATGCTGTGCGCGCGGCGGTTGGCGATGTGCAGGGCTTGCACGGATATCGGATTGGCGAGCGCGAAGGGGGGTTGCTCGCCGCCTTTTTGCGCGCGCTAGTGGAGCAGATGCCGCACCTGCCGTTCGCTGCGCATTCAACGATTACACGCACGCTTATCGATCTGCTGTCGGTGGCGGTGAGTCCGCTCGGTAGCGGCGCGCGCGCGGAGTTCTACCGGCTTGAGCACGTTCGCTTCGAAACGGTGCGGCGGCTTATCGAAGCAAACATCGGTGTAGCGGATTTTTCCGTCCAGCACATTACGCAGGCCACTGGCATCTCGCGCGCGGGTCTTTATCGTCTTTTCGAATCCAGCGGCGGCGTCAACCGCTTCATACAACAGTGTCGACTGCAGCAATTGCGCGAACGGCTGGATAACCGCGTGTTCGACAGTCTGTCATTGGCCGAGTTGGCACCGACGCTCGGGTTTGCCGATGAAAGCCATGCGAGCCGCTTGTTCAAGCAGGCGTTTGGTATCCCGCCTGGTGCTTATCGCGCCATCAGCATACGTGGCGCGCAAGATCCTGCGGTGGAAATGATGGCGCGTCGCTGGAACAGCAGCCTGACCGAGCTGCGCTGACGCGTTCCTTGTCTGTGTGTTCTAAACCTGAGACGCACAGACATGTCCCTCCTTCTGTCTATCGCCTAGCATTCGAGCAAGTTTAAAAACCGTGATCAATTTCACATAAATGAGCGACGCGACGCGGCGCAGACCCGTCGTGTCCGGAAGTTGGCTAGAGCCTTCAGGGGGGCTGATGAATCGCCGGTTTCACTTTATTTCGGGCCTGCCCAGGTCCGGATCGACGTTGCTGTCGGCCATTTTGAGCCAGAACCCGCGCTTCCACGCGAGCATGAGCGGACCGCTCGGCGGCGTCGTCACCACCCTGCTGGGCGAGCTCAGCGGTCGCAACGAATACTCCGTATTCATTTCCGATGAACAGCGCCGTCGGATGCTCAAAGGCCTGTTCGATAACTACTACGGTCCCGAATACGGAGCCGAAGTGGTGTTCGACACCAATCGCGCCTGGTGCAGCAAGCTGCCTCAGCTCAAGCAGTTGTTTCCGCAGAGCAAGGTGATCGCCTGCGTGCGGCACGTGTCGTGGATTATCGACAGCATCGAGCAACTGGTACGCAAGAACGCTTTCCAGCCATCGTCCATCTTCAACTACCAGACCGGCAGCACCGTGTATGCGCGCGCCGAAGGCCTGGCCAACGGTGATGGCATGGTGGGCTATGCCTATAACGCGTTGAAAGAAGCGTTTTACGGCGAGGACACCGCCAACCTGATGCTGTTGCGCTACGAGACGCTGACCAGCGATCCGGCGCGTGCGATCGCCGCCGTGTACGACTTCCTCGGCGAGCCGGCCTTCGCGCACGACATCAACAACGTCCACTTCGACGCCAGCGAGTTCGACGCCAAGGCCGGCACGCCCGGCCTGCATGCGGTGCGGCCGCGCGTGGGTGCCATCCAGCGCGGTTCGATCCTTCCGCCGGATGTGTTCAACCGCTTCGCCAACGACGCCTTCTGGCTGGACCCGGGCCTCAATCCGCGAGGCGTGCGCGTGGTCTGACGCGCACCCGTTATTCCGCGCTTTTGCATGGCATGACCTGAAGCCGTCCGCATGTCGCGTGCGACGGCAGGTCGAGCGAAAAAAACCAAGCATCACAACGACATTGAAACACCACAGGGACTAGACCATGAACCGCATCTACCGCATTGTCTTCAATCGCACGCTCGGCGTGCCGCAAGTGGTATCCGAACTGGCCAGCGCGCCCGGTGGTGTCGTCGTCGGTGCTGCGGATCAGTTGCCGAAGCTGGGCACGAAGTCGCGCCTGCTCGCGGTTGCGGTCGGTCTGGCGCTCGCCACGGTGACGGTGCCGACATGGGCGCAGACGTGCACGCAGACGTTGGGCGTGTTGACGGCCTCTTGCACAGGTTCGGCGGGTTCCAATGGCGGCCGTGCCCGCTATGGCTCGGGCGGCAGCCCGGCGGCAGCCGGAAGCGGCACGGGCGCGAGCTCAACGACTCCGGGCGCGGGTGGCGCTTTCGGCGGCAGCGGCGGGCTCGGCAAGAGTGGCATTCATACCCCATTTGCCAATGGTGGCGGTGGCGGCACCTATGGCGGTGGTGGCAGCGGTGGTGGCGGTGCCGGCGGTAACGGCGGCAATCCCGGCATCGTGACCTCGGGCACCCTGTCCACTACGGGCGGTGTTGTGATCAACGGTGGCGCAGGCACCAATGGTGTCCCGTACGGCCCCGCCGGTGGCCCCGTATGGAGTGTCGGTGGTGGCGGCGGCGGCGGTGGTGCCGGCGTGAACACAGCTACCTCCAACGCGTCCCTGACGAATGCGGGAACGATTGCGGGCGGCAACGGTGGCAACGGTGCCTACAGCGTCTATACCGGTGGCGGTGGCGGTGGCGGCGTAGGCCTCGGCATCGTCGGCGCCGGCAATCAGGTGTCCAACAGCGGCAGCCTGGTGGGCGGCCGTGGTGGCGATGCCGGTGCTGTTGCCTTTGGCGGAATCAGAAATACAGGCGCCGGCGGCGGCGGCGGCGCTGGCCTGGGCATCACGGGTAACGGAAATTCGGTAACCAACACCGCGAGCATCGCCGGCGGCCAGGGTGGCACTGGCTCGTCGGTCGGGATCGGCGGCGTTGGCGTTGGCATCTCGGGCAACAACAACGTGCTGGCTACCAGTGGCCACATCAGCGGTGGCCTGAATGGCGCAGGCACCAATGTCAACGATGCCGTCCTCATCACGGGCAACAACAACACGCTGGAGCTTGACCAGGGCTACAGCTTCACCGGCAACGTGGTATCCACGGCCGGCAACAGGAACTTGATCGCACTGGGCGGCAGCACCGGTGGAAGCTTCAACATCGCCGGCTTCGGTGCGTTCACCGGTTTCGATGGCTACGCGAAGAACGGCACCGGCACCTGGACGCTGACGGGCAGCTCGACGGCGGTGATGCCGTGGGCGCTCAACGCCGGCACGCTGTCGGTGTCCTCCGATGCCAACCTTGGTGATCCCAGCGGCAGCCTCACCTTCACCGGCGGCACGCTGCAGTTTGGCAGCAGCTTCAACCTTGCCAGCACGCGGGCGATCACGCTTGCTGTCGCCGGCACCATCGATACCAACGGCTACGCCACCACGATCTCGCAGGCGATCACCGGCAACCTTAACCTTGGCCTGACCGTGATGGACAGTGCCGGTGGTGGCGCGCTGACGTTGACGGGTGCTAACACGTACGGCGGCGACACGGCGATCAACGCCGGGGCCAAGCTGATCCTTTCCGGCGCGGGCAGCATCGCCAGCTCCAATACCGTGACCGTCAACGGCGCGCTGGATGTGTCGGCCAACGGCGCATCCATCAAGAGCCTGATGGGCAGCGGCAGCGTGGCATTAGGTGCGCAGGCGCTCACGCTGACCAACGCCGGCAGCGCCTTTGCCGGCGTGATCAGCGATACCGGCGGCAGCACGACGGGCACCGGCGGCTCGCTGGTCCTCAACGGTGGCGCGGAAGCGCTGCAGGGCGCCAACACCTATACCGGCAGCACCACCATCAACGGCGGCACGTTGCAGTTGTTGTCTTCTGGCAGCATCGCTTCTTCGTCCGGCGTGAACGTGGCGAGCGGCGCCACTTTGGACCTCACCCAGACCAACGTCGCGTCCATCCACTCACTGAGTGGCGCTGGCAACCTGGCGCTCGGCTCGAACACGCAGCTCTGGCTCAGCGGGCCTGACAGCGTGTTCGACGGTGTCATCAGCGGTGGTGCAAACAACATCGTCGCCCTGTTCAACGGCAGCGAAACCCTCAATGGCGTCAACACCTACGGCGGCCAGACCAAGGTGAACAACACCGGCACGCTGTTGGTGGGTGATGCCTCGCACACCGGCGCCAGCCTTGCCAGCACCGTGGACGTGATATGGGGCGGCATACTGGGCGGTCATGGCAGCGTGGGCGGCGTAACGCTGGAAAGCGGCGGCATTCTGACCCTGGGCGGTGCCGGCATCGCGGGCGATACCGCGCTTGGCATGTTCACCGTCAACGGCAACTTCATCGCGAACGGACCCAGCACGACCTCGAGCGGATCCAGCACGCTCAATCTCGCCTTTGGCGCACCGGGCGCCAGTTTCCAGAGCGCGGGCAGCAGCGACAGCATCCTTGTGAACGGCAACCTCACGTTGAACGGCGCCACGCTCAACGTGATCAACGCCGGCAGCATGGGGCCGGGCTTGTACAACGTGATCACTTACACGGGCACGCTCGCGCAGAGCGGCGCCGGCCTTAGCCTGGGCAACACGCCGACAGGGCAAAACGTGGCCCTGCAACTGCTCACCGCGCAGAAGCAGATCAACCTGATCGACAGCACCGGCTATGCGCTCAACTACTGGAATGCCAATGGACAGGCCAGCGCCACGCAAATGGGTGGCGACAGCGGCACGTGGAGCACCGCATCCTCGACCAACGGCGCCAGCACCAGCAACTGGACGAACGCCACTGCCAGCGTACCCAACGGCGTGTGGGTACAGGACGGCTTCGCCGTCTTCGGCGGCACGGCGGGCACGGTCACCGCAAGCGGCACCGTGAACGCCACCGGCCTGCAGTTTGCCGTGGATGGCTACACGGTGACCGGCGGCACTCTGGTGCTGGATGCCACCACCAGTGGCGGCACCACCACGGCACCGATCATCCGCGTGGGCGATGGCAGCAGCGCCAGCGCGGGCATGACCGCCACCATCAGCAGTCAGCTCAGCGGCAGCGACGGCTTCACCAAGACCGATGCTGGCACGTTGGTGCTGGCCAGCTCCAATTCGATACAAGGTGGCGTCACCGTGCAGGGTGGCACCTTGCAGCTTGGCAGCGCCTCGCACGGGGCCGTACTGCGAAACACGCCGATCAGCATGTCTGCCGGCACTAACCTGGTGATCGACAACGGCTATGTGACGAGCAGCGCCGGTAGCGCCTCATCCAGCAGCACGAGCACCGGTGGCGCCGGTGGGGCGGGCGTGACCGGCACCGGTTTCACCGTGACCAACAATACCTTCACCAACGGCAACGTTAGCAGTCGTAACAGGATCGGGGGAGGCAATGGCGGCTATAGCCAATACACCAATGGCGGTGCGGGCGGCTCAGGTATCAGCGGCACCGGTTTCACCGCGAACAACGCCGGTTTCATTTCCGGTGGCCGCGGCGGCATCACGCACAGTCTCACCGGCGTGGGCGGTGCCGGCGGTGCCGGCATTGATGGCAGCGCCTTCAAGCTGACTAATGCCAGTACTGGCAAAATTGCTGGCCTTATTGGCGGCATTATCACTGGCGGTTATGGCGGATGGAACAATGGTGAGGGTACCGTCGCTGGCGCTATCGGATCCACGGGCGGCGCAGGTGTGATGGTGGAAGCCTGAGCCACCCAGTCCACGATTACCAACGCGGGCATTATCGACGGCGGCATGGCTGGCAGCGCCGCAAGCGGCAACTACGGAGCGGCTGGCAACAACGGTAGCGGCGGCGTATCTGGGGTGGCGGGCTCCAATGGCACCGGCGGCTCTGGCAGCAATGGTACGGCTGGCGGCAATGGCTTGGCGGGTGGCGCGGGCCAGAACGGCGGCAACGGCGGCAACGGTGGTATCGGCGTCAGCGGCAGCAATTTCGCTCTGATCAACAGTGACAGCATTAGCGGCCGTGGCGGCAGCGATGGCGGCAGCGGCGGTAACGGTGGCAATGGTGGTGCCGGTGGTGCCGGTGGCAACGGCGGAGCAGGCGGCATGGGCACCATGGGCAGCCCTGGCATCCCTCCCATGCCCATGCCTGGCCCCGGTGGCACGATAACGACCCTGCCGGGCACGCCAGGTGGTACGGGCGGCGTGGGTGGCAATGGCGGCAACGGCAGCATCGGTGGTAATGGCGGCGCGGGTGGTAATGGTGGCAACGGTGGCAACGGCGGCAATGGCGGTGCCGGCGTCAGCGGCAGCAACTTCACCCTTACCAATACAGGCAGGATCGGGGGCGGCGATGGCGGCGCGGGCGGTACGGCCGGCTACGGCGGCGGCGGTGGCGCAGCCGGCACGGGCGGCGCGGGTGGTGCAGCTGGCCTCGGCGGCTCCGGTGGCATGGGCACTCCTCCTGGTGCACCCGGTCCCAGTGGCAGCGCCGGTTCCAGTGGCGCGTCTGGCGTTGCCGGCGTGGCGGGTGCCAATGGTGTCGTCGGCAACGGCGGTGTTGGCGCAGCAGGCGTGATTTCTACCGGCGGCAGCACAGTGACCAACGCCGGCAGCATTGCTGGCGGTGTTGGCAATAGCGGCAACGGCGCGCAGGCCGATGCGGTGAACTTCTCGGGCGGCGGCAACACGCTGGTGCTGGAAAGTGGCTACAGCTTTACCGGCAATGTGATCTCCACCAGCGGCAGCACACAGGGCGGCGATACGCTTGCTTTCGGCGGCAGCACGAACGCCAGCTTCAACGCTTCGCAGATCGTTTCCAGCGCACCGAGCGGCTATAACGGCAGTTCCAGTCAGTACTACGGCTTCAGCACCTACGAGAAAACCGGCAGCAGCACCTGGTCCCTCACCGGCACCTTGGTGAGCGGTCTGGCCTGGAACGTGCAGCAAGGCACGCTGGATCTTTCGGCGATCACCAATAACGTGGTGCTGGGATCCTTGACCGGCGCGGGCACTGTCACCACCGGCAGCCATGCGCTGGTGCTGGGATCGACCGGCAGCAGCATGTTCACGGGTACTGTCATCGCCAGCACGCTCGAGGTGCAGAACGGCGACACGCAGATCCTCAACGGCGTCGACACCATCGCCGGCGCCACCACGCTCACCAAGGGCACGCTGGAAGTCGGCGACGCCAGTTCCGGCAGCACCGCGCAACTCACCACCACGCAGGTGGACGTGCAAAGCGGCGGCATCCTGCGCGGCCACGGCACGGTCAATGGCGATGTGATCAACGATGGCATCGTGTGGCCGGGCGGTTCCGTCGGCGTGCTCACCATCAACGGCAACTACACGCAGAACAGCGACGGCGCATTGCAGGTAGATGTAACGCCGACGGCGGCCTCGGAGTTGCTGGTGAACGGCAACGCCAGCCTCGCTGGTACTTTGAATCTGATCTATGCGCCGGGCACCTACAACAGCACGACGTACACGCTGGTGCAGGCCAAGACGCTGAGCGGGCAATTTGCGGCCGTCAACGCCACTGGTTCGGTGCCGATCGCGCTTGATCCGACGGTGACTTACAACGCGACGCAGGCGGATCTGACGTTGAATGCCGCACCGACGCCCACACCCACACCGACACCTACTCCGACGCCGACACCCACTCCGACACCCACTCCAGCCCCATCGAGCACGGTTGTTGCACCGGCCGACGGTGGCCTCTATGCCAACCTGATGCGTAGCGTCAATTTGGTCGGCCAGCAATCGCTTGTCACGGTGCTCGATGCCACCCTGCGTTCCCCCGAAACGGCGTGCGAATCAGCGAATGCCACGCATGGTCATACCGTCGCTTCCGCGTGCAACAGCGGCTTGTGGGCGCAGTACAGCGGCAGCAGCGATTCGCTGACCGGTGCGAACGGCTTGAACAGCAGCGTCTTCGGTTTGCAGGGCGGCTGGGATCATGTCGTCGCCGATGTCGCGCACATCGGTGTGGAAGCCGGTTTCGGTCGCATCAACGGCAATGACCACAACGGCGGCAACGGCACGGTCGACAATGTGCACGGCGGCTTGTACGCGTTCGGCAATGCAGGTCCGGTGGTGTTGTCGGGCACTGTCGACATAGCGCACGAGAGCTACCGCGTGTATCGCCAGACCGGCATCGGCCACGGTGTGGCCACGCCCGATGGCGAAACCATGTCGGCAGCACTGCAGGCCGCCTGGCCGCTGGCGGCAGCGCGATGGCAGATCACGCCGGCCGTGGGTGCGCTGTACCAGCACCAGACGCTGGATTCGTTCTACGAAGTGGTATCGAGCACCAGCCCGCTGGCGCCCGCGTTTGCAGTGAGCGGTGCGCACACCACGTACAACACCATGCAGCCCTACGCAAAGGTGTCGTTCGCTACGGCGTTCGTGGCGCAAGGCATCAGCTACGTGCCGCAGTTCGAAGTGGGCTATCGCTATGACACGCGCAACGGCAACACCCCGGTGGTGCGGGAAACCGCGCAGGACGGCACCGTGTTCGCGATGCCGGGCGACAATCTGGGCCGCGGCATGGCCACGGTGGGTGCGCGCATCACGGCACAAGCGGGCAAGTCGTGGAATCTGTACCTGGATTACCAGGGCCAATTCTCCGGCCGCGTCAGCGACAACGCCCTGAGCGTGGGTTTCACCAAGCAGTTCTAAGCGGTACACGATAGAGCGTCGGCACAAGGATGTGTCGACGTGCCCGATGCGGATAAGCCCCCTTTCGAGCCGATCTGACTGTGTCATGTCGGTCTCGAAATAAACGCCGCAGGGAATCTGAGCGGTGGCATGGAAAAGGTCTGTCCAGTTGCGTCGCTATCGATATCCGATAGGGTCGGCACCTCCTGACTCTAATTCGTTCCGCTACTCAAAGAGGGGGGGCGTCGCCCCTCGCACGTTCAGGTCTTGCCGCATCCAGCCAGAGGAATAGACTGGGATGCTCTGGTTAACTCAGCATAGACGCCACCGCCCCTTCCTATTGGATAAAAAAGAAATGGGGTGACGTCCAGAACGGTGGCTTTCGCCTATACCACAGGGGTATCACGAACGTACGCCGCAACCTCTTCGCGGATGTCCGACAGCCCTACCTTCATTCGAGCCAAATGGGCGTTACCGTCGCGCGGATCCCACAAATTTTGATTGGCGACCAACCCTTTCAAGATGGCGTGTTGATCGCTGGTGAGGTGTTCCGGTAGCGGCGGACGTTTTCCTGGTTTGAAAGAGGCCGCCTCCTTGGGGAATGCCACTTCGAGGATGGGCCCCCATTCGTAGTCGGCTAACAACCCGCCTTTGGAATCGGCGATCAGTGCCAAGGCTGCGGGCAGCCACTGCTCGACCTTCACGTTCCGCGCGATCAGTTTCTCCAACAAGGTAATGCGGGTGTGTTCTGGGAAGAATGGCGGTCGCCTCTTGAACCAGGTGTTTACCTTATCTGGATGGGCTAGTGCCGCGATTAGGATGAAATTGGCGCGTTCGTCAGCGACGAAAAGTGCCGCACAGGCGCGGACTGCCTCGTCTCGGTCTTCAAGCCAGCCTGAGACGTCGCGACCAAGCGTTCCCAATGCCAGCACCAGACCGGCCCGCTCGTCTCGATTTATGGGCCCGCCCAGCCGTTCCCGGATGATCTCGGCGACAGCCTCGGAATCGGCACTGTTGGGTTGAAGGGCTCCCCACTCAGCTACCGCGTTGATCGCTTCCTGGCGAACATCGAACATCTCGTCCGATACAAATGGCGCGATGGCGTTCAGCACATCGCTCGTCATCTCGTGCAAAGAGAGCACGGCTTGGCACATCAGCACGGTGATCAGTGGAGAGCCCCAGCCTTCGTCGTCCTCTCCCTCCTCATCGCTACGAAGATGAAGAATAAGCTCGTCCAGTTCAGCCTCGCTGGGTTGTGGCAAGGGGTCCGGTGTCTGTATGCCGTTCAGGCTTGATCCGACGTCGCCTAGAAACGTGATTGCCTTGGTAAGCGTAACGGTCTTCCGGCCGAGTGGTTCGCGTAGAATCGGATCCCGCAACACCCCCGCAATGACCCGCACGGCCGCCGGAGTTACGGAATATATGGTGCCCTGATGAAGTACGGCACTATCCAAATGGGCGAGCGCCGCCTTGCGTTGCGACGCAAGCTCGCTAGTCAGATTGCGCAAGTGGCCAGGCGTATCTTCCGCCACACCGTAGGCGTGAAAGAGACGCCCCCAATTTGTTTCGTGCAACACATCCCAACCGAGCAAATCCGTTCTCCTGAGCAGGCCGTTGAGAATTTTCCGTAATCAGGGGCATTCAAGAAACGGCCCCTAGCCAACTAGACGCCAATGTCAGATCACAGTCCGATTTTAGGCTTGACTGCCTTTTTCCCTGGGATTTCTTCCTGCGGGAGGCTTCCTTGCTGAAATGGGCTGAAAATGGTGGTCGGAATATAGGTACCGCAAAGCGATGGCGAATAAGCCGAGAATGTTGGCAGTGGTGGTTGCGAGCAGCGCAATGACCACGTTGGGAGACAGCGTAAAAAAGTTAAACGCTGTTCCGAATCCTTCAAGGAAGAGCAGCAGAACTACAGCAGCCACCCATCCTTGGCAGATCCAGAGCAGTGCCGGTGTAATTTTTTCTCGATGCTTTCGACGCTCGGCGTCGTTATCCAGGTATGACTGCTCGTACCAAGTTCTTTCGGCTTGCGCGGTCCTAATCGATTCTCTGGAAGAAGAGGTCTTTACTGACGTAATAAACGTCTTGAACGCAGCATCTAAGTCAGGGCTCGGACTTGTCGTCTCAGTCATGATGATTGCCAGTCCTTGGCCAGCGCCGATTTATGCGGCTGCAGGTTCTTTCATAGCCGCGATTCCAAGCCTTGCCTGGAAGTAATCTTGCATCGTGTCGAGGCCAATTTCAGCGTTCTTTCCAGCTTTTTTCATGGTCGCGTCCCAGGGACCTCCGGGCTCGTGGGACAAAATGGAAAGATCGAGAGCAGTGAGCCTGCCAAAGCTTTTCCAAACATGTCTAAGGAAATCGAGAATGCCTTCGTCAGTCGGCGGCAGGTGCTCGAAAGCCTCAAATTTACCCTTATCGGACAAGTCGAAGTAAACCGCTCTTTCCGTGATTCCGCTGGCTCCGTACTTCTTGAACTCGTGATACACACGCGGGAACACCGGACCATGTTTCCAGGCCTCGACGCCATCACTGATGAGTGGGTTGCCTTTGAAGGCGAGGAACATGCCTTGAGCAAAATAGAGAAGCTTCTGCAACTTCATGTTGCTCAGGCACTCTCCGTCCTCCTCTGCGATGTTGAAGAAGGCGTTAGCCACTTGTTGAGCGTTGTACGTCTGCATTGCGGAGGCCTCTTGGCAGACCCACCCCGTGCTTACGAGAGCTGAACTCGCTCAGCCACTTAGATGCGTCCTACATTCCCAGAATATATGGTGCTTTGAGCGTGGGGCAACCATATATGGGAAAGGTCTCAAGTCATGAGGCAACGCTTGCGGGCCGGCCTTGGCTACGCGAAATCCCTTGTGGAGTCATTGGGCTAAATCCCAAGCTTTCAGCTCGGCTGAGAGCAGCTATGAGTACTTCCATTAACATCGTGGAGGCCTTTTTAGGTCCAGTCCGAACGATGCTATGTCTCTGATCGAATGCCGGTTTCCAGCAGCTGGAAGCCCTTTGTCGTAGGTGGCATTTGCACCAAGCCGACGCATTGTCCATGATGGTGCAATGAGCGAGCAGGTGTCCCGAGGCTGGGTGGAGCAGTTGTCGACCGGGTTGGCGGTGGTCGACCGGGATTTGCGCGTGGAATGGATCAATCCGGCACTGGCCGAGTTGCTGGGGCTAGGGCTGCGGCATGCCCAGGGGCAATCGCTGCGTGGTTTGCTGCAGGATGCCGGGGTCGCGGAGCAGGCGAGGCGGAGCCAGGCCGAGCAGCGCTCGGTGCAGTGTCGCGGCCTGCTGCTGCCTGGGATTGCAGGGGGCCAGCGGGTGGATGTGGCCTTGCAGCCACTGGAAGCGGGGGGCCTGCTGGTGGAAGTGCACACGCTGGCGGAAGTGCCATCCACAGTCTCGCCGCTCTCGGCGACCTTGCGTGGTTTTGCCCATGAGGTAAAGAACCCGCTGGCGGGCCTGCGTGGCGCGGCCCAGCTGCTGCAGCGACGGTTGGAAGATCCGGATATGCAGGCGCTGGCGGGCATGGTGATCAACGAAGCCGATCGGCTGGCCGCGTTGGCGAACCGGTTGCTGCATCACGATGGCGCGCCGCGCCTGGCGCCGGTGAATCTGCACCAGCTGATGGAGCGCGTCGGGGAATTGATAGGCGCGGAGCCGAAACCGCCGCGCTTGCGGCACGACTACGACCCCAGCCTGCCGGACGTGGAAGGCGATGCCGATCGCCTGCAGCAGGTGTTGCTCAATCTCGCGCGCAACGCGATCGAAGCAGGTGCGAAGACACTGACTCTGCGCAGCCGAGCGGAACATGGCGTGCGCCTGGGCGAGCGCATGTTTCGTAGCGCGTTGCGGCTGGATGTGATGGACGATGGCCCAGGCGTGCCGGCGGCCCTGCGCGATAACTTGTTCGAGCCGCTGGTTTCCGGACGAGTGGACGGCACCGGCCTTGGCCTGGCGCTGTCGCGCGAAATCGCGCACGAGCACGGCGGCGAATTGCGTTACGTCAGCCGCCCGGGCGAAACGGTGTTTTCGCTCTATCTGCCTTTGCCTCCGCGCATGGGTCTTGCAGTCACGGGGCGTGCTCATGGCTAAACCGAATGACCGGACTGGCATCTGGATCGTCGATGACGATCGCGGGGTGCGCTTTGTGCTGGCCGAAGCGTTGCGTGATGCGGGCATGGAAGTGCGCGAGTTCGAAAATACGCCGAGTGTGCGCAAGGCCTTGCGTGAAGCGATGCCGGCGCTGCTGGTCACCGACGTGCGCATGCCGGGCGAAAGCGGATTGGCCTTGCTGGAAGAGCTGCATGTGCAAGGCATAGGTCCGGTGATCGTGATGAGCGCTTACACGGATGTTGCGACCACCGCCGCGGCTTATCGCGCCGGTGCGGTGGATTATCTGGCCAAGCCGTTCGATCTGGACCAGGCGCTGGCTTCCGTGCAGCGTGCGCTGGCGGATGTGCCGCAAGCTGAGGTTGCATCTTCAGCAAGTGCGGTTCCCGCCAACGCCTTGCTGGGTGAAAGCGCGCCGATGCGCGAGGTGTTCCGCCTGATCGGCCGCATTGCCGCGAGCGATCTCAATGTGCTGGTTACCGGTGAAACCGGTACCGGCAAGGAACTGGTAGCGCGCGCGTTGCACGAGGAAAGCGCGCGGCGCGGCAAGCCGTTCGTGGCCTTGAATACCGCGGCCATTCCCAGCGAATTGCTGGAAAGCGAACTGTTCGGTCACGAAGCAGGGGCCTTCACCGGCGCTACGCGGCGCGTGGCTGGGCGTTTCGAGCAGGCGGAAGGCGGTACCTTGTTTCTCGACGAGATCGGCGACATGCCCCTGATCCTGCAGACGCGCCTGTTGCGTGTGCTGGCGGGCGGCGAGTTCTATCGCGTTGGCGGGCGGGAGTTGATCCGTTGCAATGTGCGTGTCGTTGCGGCCACGCATCAGGATCTGGATGCACGCGTGATGGCGGGACAGTTTCGTGCCGACCTGAAGCATCGCCTCGATGTGGTGCGCATCGAATTGCCTCCTTTGCGGCAGCGCCGCGCGGATATTCCGCTGCTGGCCCAGCACTTTCTGGCCAATGCCGCGCAGGAATTGAAGCTGCCGCCCAAGCGCTTCTCGAAGGCGGCGCTGAAGGCGATTGCGCAGCGGGATTTTCCCGGCAACGTGCGCGAGCTGGAGAATCTGTGCCGGCGCCTGGCGGTGATCGCGATGGGTGCGGAAATTCTGCCGGCGGACCTGGGCAAATCGGTCGAGGCGCAGGGTGGGGACTGGACGGACGCCTTGCGCGAATGGGCGGGGCGAGCATTGGAACGCAACGAAGCGGATATTCATACGCGTGCGCGCGAGGCGCTGGACCGCGTGCTGATGGAAGCGGCGTTGGCGGCCAACGAAGGGCATCGTCAACATGCTGCGGCGGCGCTGGGAGTTGGCCGCAATACGCTAACTCGCA
Organism: Dyella choica; assembly: GCF_003977665.1. Classification (GTDB taxonomy): domain Bacteria; phylum Pseudomonadota; class Gammaproteobacteria; order Xanthomonadales; family Rhodanobacteraceae; genus Dyella_B; species Dyella_B choica. Next base: position 36,309 of record NZ_RYYV01000022.1, read on the forward strand.
AGCTGGGTGCATCGCGTGCGCGGCGCAAGTCATAAGCAGGTATTTGCTCCCTCCCCTACGTGTAGTAGGGGAGGGAGCCGCTACCCGCTAGCTGAAATTTGGCGCTAACCAAGTGAGCAGAATGGGAGTCAACGGGTGTCGACATTGATGGTGCGCCCTGCCGAGCGCAGGGACATGGCCGCGATTGCCGAGTGGAACGTGGCGATGGCCTGGGAAACGGAGCAAAAGCGGCTGGACCAGCAGTTGCTTGCGCGTGGTGTTGCAGCGGTGCTGGATGAGCCACGACGCGGGTTCTATCTGGTGGCCGAACTCGATGGGCAGTCCGTGGGTTGCCTGCTTGTCACCTATGAGTGGAGCGATTGGCGCAATGGCGATTTCTGGTGGTTCCAGAGCGTGTATGTAGCGCCGGAAGCGCGCCGGGCCGGCGTATTTCGCGCGATGTACGCCGATGTGGCGCAGCGCGCCAAGCAGGCGGGTGCGGTGGGTTTGCGGCTGTATGTGGAAACGGAGAACTTGCGGGCGCAGCGGACGTACCGGGAGTTGGGCATGGAGCAGTGCCATTACTTCATGTATGAGCAGATGCTGTAGGCTGGGATGGCAATCCCAGCATCGCGCAGCGTGCGTGCATGGCAATGCTGGGTTTCGCAACCCAGCCTACAGCACGCCTTTCACACCCGCCCCAAACGCCACAAACAAGCGCGTGTAGATCAGCTTCGGTGAAATCGCCACATCCGGGAAATCGCCCACCGCGGTATAGCAGCGCGTAAAGTCCGGGTTGCCCGGCTGCATCGGCGGGCAATCGGGGTCGGCTTTCATTTCGTAGCTGGTGGCGTAGCGGAACGGCCAGATGTCGAACAGGGGCAGCCTGGCCGACAGGTCGCCGATGACCTGGCTGATCTGGCCCAGCACCGGGATGACCGGCTTGCGCGGCGCGATCACCCAGGCATTCTTCGGCTCGGTAGCTTCCAGCACGGAATCGCGCAAGATCTGCGCGAAGCGCTGGTCGTACACGATCACGCCGCTTTCGGTGTTGTAGCGATCGGAGCGCGGATCGAAGTTGTGCGAACCGACCATCCCCAGGTCATCGTCGATCACCAGCGATTTGGCGTGCAGGCCGAAGCGGCGGCCTGGGCTGGTCAGCGGTGCAGGGCGGTTGCGGCTGCCCTGGCTGCCGAACAGGCCGAGGTGCTGCTCGGTACCGGGATAGCGTATGCGCCGTTTGCCTGAGGCGCCGGGCACGCTCGGGGCGCCATCTTCCTCATCTTCGACGTTGGCCTGCAGGTACGCGTCGGTGGCCAATTCGGCGCGGGGCTTCAGTTCGTAGATGGTGAAGCCGTATTTGTTGAGGAAGCTTTTGCGGTGCTTGTAGGAGAGGGCATACACCGCAAAGGCATCGGTAGACGCCAGCGAGTTGGTGGATACGATGATCTGCGGCGCCGGATTTTCGCGATGAAGGAACTTGAAGATCTTTTCCGCGCGCCGGCTCATGACCAGGTAGGGTGTCTGCAGCACCACTTCTTTCTTGGCATGGTTGACCAACTGCATCAGGTGCGCAGTGAATTCCCGCGCCTGGCGTTTCGTCGGCTGCTCGGTCTTGGCCGGCAGGTCGCTGAAATACTCCACTTTGCTTGCGTAGAGGCTGTTGCTTAGGACGTGTTCGTTGAGCCAGTCCGGATCCTCCGCCTCGGCCTGGGCCGAGGCGACGCGGGCGGGGTAGGCATAGTGCGGGCCGGGCCATGGCTGCGGCGATGGGTTGCGCAAAATGAGCCGGTTCACGTCGTGCAGATGGGTGAGCGGCACGGCGCGCTTGTGATGCCAGAACAGGTCGAAATTCCGGCCCATTTCCTGCACGGCAGGTCCACCTACCATCACGTCGCGATCGACGTAGTCGAAATCGTCGTCCCAGTTGAAGTAGCGGTTCTGGTAGTTGCGCCCGCCGGTGATGCCGATGGTGTCGTCCACCACCAGCACCTTGTTGTGCATGCGCTGGTTGAATTTCATGAAGCAGCAGAGGATGCCGGCGGCGAATTCCAGCGGGGGTGTACGTGCGCTGTGGAAGGTGGGGTTGTACAGCCGCACCTGCAGGTTGGGGCTGGCGCGCGCGAGCTGGGCGAGCAGCGCCGCGTCTTCAAACGAGAACAGCTGGTCGGCGAGAATGCGCACGTTCACGCCACGCCGCGCCGCATCGATCAGTTCGTTGAGCGCAAGCTGGCCAAGGTCGTCTTCGTCCCAGATATAGGTCTGTACGTCGATGGAAGTTTTCGCGGCGCGGATCAGGTTGATGCGCGCCACCAGCGATGCTTCGCTGTCGTCGAGCAAGGTGACGACATGCTGGGGATGCTCCGGTGTGGAATCGGCCATGGCCTTGCTGGCCGCATCGAGCAGCGGCGATGGCGTGGCGCAGTGGTCATCCCGGCTGCAGGTGACCTGGCGATCGACGCTGGCGGCGACCACCGCGTCGGCTTGGCGAATTTTCTCGCGGTTCAGCGCGCAGCCCTGCAACAGGGCCGCCAGCAACAGGATCAACAGTAGGCTGCAACGTATGTGCATGGACAAGCCCGTTCAGTGCCTGCGCAATGCGCTGCTGCACACCTGCACTGCTGTCCGCTCGCGTCTCCCCATACGATTCACCTTCCTGATAGGCGTACAAACAGAGCCTGCGGGCCGCAGGCAAAGGCTGCTCGGTCCGAGCGCCTCCATCATAGCGACCGATCAGTAACGGCTGTTCAACGGGTATCCGGTTGCAGCGTGATGCTGAGGTTGAGGTCAACGCTATCGGACACGGCCAGGCGATCGCTGGTCATGCCAAAGGTGCTGCGTTGAAGCATGCCGCGCAAGACGATACGGCATGGGGTCGCCGCGGGTCGTTCGCAGTGCGCCGGCGCCACGGCGAAACGGATGGGTGCGGTGACGCCGCGCAAGGTGAGATAGCCGGTGAGGGTGCCGCCATGGTCCAGCTGGGTTTGCGCGAACGGATTGGAAGTGAAGTGGATGACCGGGTGATGGATCGCGTCGAAGAACGACGGAGCCAGCAAGCGTTTGCGCATGCGCGCCGAAGGCATCGCCACGCTGGTCACCGGAATGGTCGCGTTCACCACCCAATTGTCGGACACCGGGTCCTGCGACACGGCGCCGTCGACGTGCGTGAACTGGCCATCGACCTGGTCCAGCCAGAACAGGCGCACATGGAACATGGCTTCCGAACTGGCTGGATCGATGCGGTACTCGGTCCCGCTGGCTGCCGCGAGCAGCGGGAACAGCAGTAGTAACAAGAGCCCCATATGCCGCGATGCGTAACGCTGCAACGCGGGCATGAGGCGCGTCATGGCGACCAGAACGCATCCAGCCGTGCGTTGCCCGGCTCCAGCGGGCCATCCAGGTGAAGCACGGCCAGTCCTGCCGGCGGCATGCCACGGAATTCGTCGGAGCGGCCTTCCACCAGCAAGGCGACCAGCCGTTCAATGCCCGGGTTGTGGCCAACCAGCATCACGGTGTTCGCATCGCCGTGCTGGTCCAGCAAGGCCAATAGCTCGCCGGGTGTGGCGTTGTAGATTTCGGTCGCGGTCAGCATGGACGGGGTGCGCCCCAGTTCACCCAGCGCAAGGTTGGCGGTCGCGCAGGTGCGTTCGGAAGGCGAGCACAGCACCCGATCGGGCCGCTTGCCGTGTTTCTTCAACCATTCCCCCGCAGCGCGAGCTTCCTGTTCTCCGCGTCCGCTGAGGCGACGCACCTCGTCTTGCCCGCCGGGCGGCGCGGGCTGGGCTTCGGCGTGTCGCAGCAAAATCAGTTCGTGCATGACTGTGGGTGCTCCCGAAGAAGGTTCTGGTTCATGGTGAAGATAGCTCGAAGCAGACCCTCAATGTTGCCGCTTGATCCAGCGCAGCAGCGGCGTCCAGTCCTGCTGATGGCCGCGGACCTGTTCGGAGCCGTAGTCGAAGATGCCCTTGCCGAGCGAGGTGAGCAGTACGTAGGCCTGGGTGTCACGCAACTGCGCCACCACCGGGAACGGCGCCTGTTCGGCCAGCTCGGTGATGGCGTCCTGACTGGCGTGGGTCCAAGGCTTGAGGCGGTTGCCGACCAGGGCCACGGGCAATTTGCCGCGCTTGACGCGGCCTATGCCGCGCAGGTGCTCAAGGAATTTCAGCGTCGCGTGTAGATCGAAAGAGGAGGGCAATACCGGCACCAGCACCACATCGGCCTGTTCCAGGTAGGGCTCCAGTTCCTTTTCGTGCGAGCCGGCCGCGGTATCGACCAGTACGCGATCGGTATCTTCCGGCAGCTTATCCAGCGCCCGGCGACCACCCTCCAGGGCCAGTACGCCCGGCACGTTATCCGGACGCAGGCTCGCCCAGCGGTAGCTGGAACCTTGCGGATCGCTATCGACGATGGCAGTGCGCTTGCCATCCTGTGCCCAATGGGAAGCGAGCTGGGTGACCAGCGTGCTCTTGCCGCAACCGCCTTTGCTGCTTGCTACCAACACCGTAAGCATCGGTTACCCCTAATGGCGTGAGGTGGACCAAAGATAGCGGAGGAGTCGGAAACGGGAAACAGGGAGCGGGAAGCGCTATCGTTTTGCTGCTTCGTAGGCTGGGATGACAATCCCAGCTTTGCACGCGACATCTCGAAGCTGGGATGGGTGCTAGTTGCCGCTCCCCGGTTTTTGCGGCTGCCAATCCGCCGGTGCGTCGGTAGCAATGCCCGCGTCGTGCAAGGCAGCCAGCACCAGGCTCATCTGCGTGCCCCCGCTGCGGGCCAGGGCCAGCAGGTGCTGGGACTGGGCCTTGTCGTTCTGCGCGCGCAGGGACAGCGAAGCGAAGTTCTGGACCTGCCAGATCAGGTTGCGGCGAGCATTCTGGGCATCCTGCTGCTGGGCCGGGTCGGTGTTGAGCACTTCGCGCAAGTGCAGGCCTAGCGAACGGGCCAAGGGGCTGGAGCCCCATTCGAGCAGCAGCCCCAATTTCAGGCAGTCGTTCTTGACGGTGTCGTCGTTCGGTGCCTTTTCCTGGCAAAAGCCGGCGGTATCGCGCAGGGCCGGCTGCGGCATGCCGGTGGCGCTGCCATAGGCGATCAGCACCTGCACGCCGTTGGCGCCGGCATCGGAGTTCGGGTCTAGCGTGGCCGTTGGCGGCGGCAGCATGGTGGCGGCATTGGCGAGGGCTTTCAGCGCGACGCCGCTGTAGTCGTCATAAAGCTTGGCGGACGCGGCTTTCGCCAGATCCTGGCGTGCGTCGTCATTCTTCAGGCCGTTGACATCCTGGCTCAGCTTCACCAGCCACACGGCGGCATTGTCCGGAGCCTGTTGCACCAGCTGGGTCACAGCGTCACTGTTGGGGCAGGCATGCGTATTGGGATCGCAATCGGCCAGGCGCGCCCAGCTCACGGCAGGGCCGGCCGCGTCAACGCGGGCGGCGCGTTCGATGAGGGCATGAAAGCTGTTCAGCTTGCTGGGGTTCGGCAGCGGCCGAGCCAGCAGGGCGGCGGCCAGCAGGCGGTCTGCATCGCCACTGGGGGCGAGCACGTTGATCAAGTCGTTTTGAAAGGCGAGCAGCGCTTTTTCACGGGCTTGCGCGGTCTTGGTGGCGCTAGGAGCCGTGTTGGCGGCAACCGCCGCGGTGCTGAGTACAACGGCCAGGGTGAGGGCAATCAGGCGCCGTCCACGCATGGGAACTCCATCGTCGTAAAAAAGAGGGGAAGCATAACCTGAGGGGTTTGAGGCGGTTCTGAACGGGAAGTTCTTCGATTTTTCGCTAAACGCGATGCTGCCGTGCCAGCTCCTGTAGCATGCAGGGCCGCTGTCCACGAGGAACACAGGAGATAGCTGTGGAGTCGCTTTCGATGTTGGCCCAGGGGAACGTTGCCCCGTGGTTCGTGGGATGGGGCACACTGGCCTTGATCAATGCCGGCCTGGCGCAGGGCAAGAATCGCAGCGGCTTGCTGTGGTTTTTGCTGTCGCTGCTGCTGCTGGGGCCGTTCGCTACGCTGGCGATCGTGCTGATGCCCAAGGTGCGTAACCGGATTTTTTGATCATCACCTTGCTCCCTCCCCTACGTGTAGTAGGGGAGGGTTGGGGTGGGGTGAAGCAACCGCGCGATGAACTCAAGCACGGCGGCAAGCTCGTGCAACCCCACCCTAGCCCTCCCCTGCAAGCAGGGGAGGGAACAAAGCTTATTCCCCCAGCGCCTCGCGCATGAATTCCGGCTGCGCCAGCGCAGCCTTGTGCACTTCGGCGTTGTAGTAGCGGGTGGGGAAGTTCTTGCTCAGCGCACCGCGTTCGCGGAAGCCGGCCAGGTCGCCGCCTTTGCGCGCCATGCTGCAGCTCCACCAGCCGGTGGGGTAGCAGGGCTGCGGGAACGGCAGCGTCTTCACGGCGCTGAAGCCCGCCGTGCGCATGGCGGCGCGCATGGACTTGATCAGTTCCAGGTGCGCCATCGGCGATTCGCTCTGCTGCACCAGGATGCCGCCGTGACGCAGCGCCTTGTAGCAGCTGGTGTAGAAGGCTGCGTTGAACAGGCCTTCCGCCGGGCCCACTGGGTCGGTGGAATCGACGATGATCAGATCCAGCGACTCCGGCTCGGCCTCGGCCATGTACTTGATGCCGTCGATGAACAGCAGTTCGGCGCGTGGATCATGGTTGGATTCGCACAGCTCCGGGAAATACTGCTCGGCCAGGCGCGTGACGCGCTCGTCGATCTCCACCTGCGCGGCGTGCTCCACTTCCTCGTGCTTCAACACTTCGCGCAACGTACCGCAGTCGCCACCGCCGATGATCACCACCCGCTTGGCGCGCGCATGGGTGAACAGGGCCGGGTGGGTCATCATCTCGTGGTACAGGAAATTGTCGCGGCTGGTGAGCATCACGCAGCCGTCGATCACCATCAGGTTGCCCCAGTCGGTAGTCTGGTAGATCTCGATGGTCTGGAACGGGGTCTTCTCGGCATGCAGCAGCTTTTCGACGCGATAACCGATGGAGGAACCGGAAGCCTGGTGTGCTTCGGTGAACCAGCTGGGCTGCGACATGGGGGAGCGATCCTTGAAACGAGGGTTAAAGGCCGATGATTGTAGCGGCAAGGCCGGCGTCGTGCCGATAACACGGTGAGGCCTTGCCGCTGCCGACTGACCTCAAATTGTCGCAGCCGCCCGTTACACTATGCGATCGGCCGCCCGGGGCGGCCGTCAGGCTCCTCCGGCCCCGCGGCGTGCGAGGCTTCCGGCCGGCGAGCTTCAGTTCGTCAAGGCTCCGCCGCTGCGACGACGACATCCCCCTTGAAACGGAGATACCGTCACATGGCGAATGCCTGGAACATCGATGCCGCCCGCCACACCTATGCCGTGCCCTATTGGGGCGATGGCTATGTCGACATCCATGACGCCGGTCACATCGTGATCCGCCCGCATGGCCCTAGCGGCCCCGGCTTTTCCCTGCCCGACATCGTCGAGCGCGCACGTGCCGAAGGCTTGCGCCTACCTTTGCTCGTGCGCTTCCCTGACATCCTTGCCGACCGTCTCGCACGCCTGCAGGGCGCGTTCGCCAAGGCGATCGGCGAATGGAATTACGCCGGCAGCTATACGGCGGTCTACCCGATCAAGGTGAACCAGCAGCGCGGCGTGGTGGCCGAGCTGGTGGCGGCCGGCGCACACGGCTTTGGGCTGGAAGCCGGCTCCAAGCCGGAGCTGATGGCGGTGCTGGCGATGGCGCGGCCCGGTTCGGTGGTGATCTGCAACGGCTACAAGGATCGCGAATACATCCGCCTGGCGCTGATCGGACGCAAGCTGGGTTTGCGCATCCATATCGTGATCGAAAAGCCGTCCGAGCTCGATCATGTGATCAGCGAAGCGAAAGCCCTTCAGGTGGAGCCGCTACTCGGCGTGCGCGTGCGCCTGGCTTCGATCGGCGCCGGCAAGTGGCAGAACACCGGCGGTGACAAGGGCAAGTTCGGCCTTTCGCCCGCACAAGTGCTGGATCTGGTGGCGCGCCTGGAACAGGCGGGCCTCAAGCACACGCTGAAACTGCAGCATTTCCACATGGGTTCGCAGATTTCCAACGTGCGCGATATCGCCAACGGCATGCGCGAGGCCACGCGTTATTTCGTGGAACTCACCCGCCTGGGCGTGCCGCTTGAGATCGTCGACGTGGGCGGCGGCCTGGGCGTGGACTACGAAGGTTCGCGTTCGCGCAGCCACAACTCGATCAACTACTCGATCGACCAATACGCCGCCACCATCGTGCAGTCGCTCGCCGAAGCGGTGGAGGCCGAAGGGCTTGAAGCGCCGCACATCATCACCGAGGCAGGGCGCGCGATGACCGCGCATCACGCCGTGATGGTGGTGAACGTGAGCGAAGTGGAAGCCGTGCCGGCCGGCAGCCTGCCGCCAGCCGACGGCGACGAGCCGGCGGTGCTAAGGCATCTGCGCGAGGTCTACGAAGAGCTGGATGCGCGCCCGCCGCTGGAGCTGTTCCACGAAGCGCAGCATCACTTGCAGGAAGGCCAGACGCTGTACGCGTTGGGCCAGCTTTCGCTGGCGGCGCGCGCGCGGCTGGATGAGCTTTATTACGCGATTGCCAACGCGGTCCGTGCACGTCTGCTGCCTGCGGAGCGTTCGCATCGCCAGGCGCTGGATGAACTGGACGAGAAGCTGGTCGACAAGTATTTCGTCAACTTCTCCGTGTTCGAATCGGTGCCGGATGTGTGGGCGATCGACCAGATCTTCCCGATTGCGCCGATTGCACGCTTGAACGAGCAGCCGACGCGCCGCGGCGTGCTGGTGGATCTGACCTGTGATTCGGATGGCCGCATCGACAACTACGTGGATGCCGAAGGCGTGGACGTCAGCCTGCCGCTGCATGCGTTGAAGGACGGCGAGCCTTACCGGCTCGGCATCTTCATGGTGGGCGCTTACCAGGAAACGCTGGGCGACATCCATAACCTGTTCGGCGATACCGATGCCGTCAACGTGCGCGTGGACGGTGGCAACTATCTGTTTGCACACAAGCGCCGCGGCGACACGACCGACCTGATGCTGGACTACGTCGGCTACGACCTGGAGGCGTTACGCCGCAGTTATCGCGAACGAATTGCGGCGGCCGGTATAGAAGGTGAGCTGGCGCAAAGCCTGTTTGTAACATTGAATGAAGGCTTGACCGGCTATACCTATCTGTCCGAGGGCGCGCGCTAGCGGAGGCCTTAAGGATGTTTCGAATGCTTGAGCGTTCGAAACATCCTGCGGTGAACCGGTGTATTGCCCGCGGTTCATTTTTTTCCATCCGAAGGAGTGGCACATGGCAAGTCTCGACGGCAAGGTTGCATTGATCACAGGCGCCGCCAGCGGCCTGGGCAAGGCAATCGCCGAGCTTTATGCGAAGAACGGTGCGGCGGTGGCGATCGCCGACATCAATCAGCAGGCGGCGGATGCCGCGGCGGCGGAGATCAAGGCAGCCGGCGGCAAAGCCATCGGCATTGCCATGGATGTCACCAGCGAGGAAGCGGTGAATGCGGGCACGGACAAGACCGTGGACGCATTCGGTAGCCTGGACGTGCTCATTTCCAACGCGGGCGTGCAGATCATCAACCCGATCGACCAGTTCGCTTTCGCCGACTGGAAGAAGATGCTGGCGATCCATCTGGACGGCGGCTTCCTCACTACCAAGGCCGCGCTCAAGCACATGTACAAAGATAACCGTGGCGGCACGGTGATCTACATGGGTTCGGTGCATTCGCACGAGGCCTCCAAGTTGAAGTCCGCCTACATCACGGCGAAGCACGGACTGCTTGGCCTTGCGCGCACGCTGGCGAAGGAAGGCGCGGCGCATAACGTGCGCTCGCACGTGATCTGCCCCGGCTTTGTGCGCACCCCGCTGGTGGAGAAGCAGATTCCCGAGCAGGCCAAGGAGCTGGGCATCAGCGAACAGGAAGTGATCAAGAACGTGATGCTGAAGGACACAGTGGATGGCGTGTTCACCACGGTCGAGGACATTGCCGAGACGGCGCTGTTCCTGGCCGCGTTCCCGAGCGCGGCGCTGACCGGGCAGAGCATCGTGGTCAGCCACGGTTGGTACATGCAGTAATCAATGCGTCTCGCCACGGCTCCCTCCCCTGCATGGCAGGGGAGGGCTGGGGTGGGGTTGTATGAGCTTGCCGCGATTTGAACTTCATCGCGAGATGGCTTCACCCCACCCCATCCCTCCCCTACTACACGTAGGGGAGGGAGCAGATTCGGCGAGTTGAAAGTTCGACCCTAGTGGAGCCTTTCAAAGGAAGCCTGATGAAAATCGCCGACGTCAAAGCGAATGCCTTCGCCATGCCGCTCACCAGCCCCGCGTTCCCCAAGGGGCCGTATCGTTTCGTGAACCGCGAATTCCTGGTCATCACCTACCGCACCGACATGGACGCTTTGCGCGCCGTGGTGCCGGAGCCGCTCGAAGTCACCGAGCCGCTGGTGAAGTACGAATTCATCCGCATGCCCGATTCCACCGGCTTTGGCGACTACACCGAATCGGGACAGGTGATACCGGTGAGCTTCCGCGGCGAGCGCGGCGGCTACGTGCATGCGATGTACCTCAACGATCATCCGCCGATCGCCGGGGGCCGCGAGCTGTGGGGCTTTCCGAAAAAACTCGCCACGCCCATCCTGGAAACGGAGATCGACACCCTGGTCGGTACGCTCGACTACGGCAAGGTGCGCGTGGCTAAGGCCACCATGGGCTTCAAGCATCAAGCGGCGGATGCGAACGCGATCCTGGCCGGGCTTGCCGCACCGAACTTCCTGTTGAAGATCATTCCGCACGTCGACGGCACGCCGCGTATCTGCGAGCTGGTGCGCTATTACACGACCAACGTCACGCTGAAGGGCGCCTGGACCGGCCCGGCGTCGCTGGAACTGCATCCGCATGCGCTGGCGCCGGTGGCCGATCTGCCGGTGCTCAAGGTGGAATCGGCGCTGCACTACATCACCGACCTCACGCTCGACCTGGGCACGGTGGTTTACGACTATCTTGATGAACAAGCCCACGCAGGAAAAACGTATGGTCGCGAACAAGACCTCGTCGAAGGCTGAAGCCGTTCCCCATCATCCCGCCCAGGATGCGTACAAGGTCACCGCGCTGGTCCTGCAAGGGGGCGGCGCGCTCGGTGCGTACCAGGCCGGGGTTTACCAGGCGATGGCGGAGGCCGACCTGCATCCGAACTGGATCGCCGGCATTTCCATCGGCGCCTTGAACGCGGCCATCATCGCGGGCAATGCCCCGGAACACCGCGTCGAACGGCTGACCGAATTCTGGGAAAGCATCTGCAAGTCGGCGTTGTGGCCGAAGGCACCGGCATTTCCGTGGCTGGAAGGCACGACCCTGCCGTCGATCATGCGCGAGGGCGCGAACATGTTCGCCGCCTGGCGTGCGATCGTCGAAGGACAGCAGGGCTTTTTCCAGCCGCGCATGCCGCCGCCGGTGCTGCATTGGCACAGCACGCCTGCCACCACCAGCTGGTACGACACTGCGCCCTTGCGCGAAACGCTGGAGCGCCTGGCCGATTTCGATCGCATCAACCATCCGAGCTGCGTGCGCGTATCGGTCGGTGCGGTGAACGTGCGTACCGGTAACTTCGCCTACTTCGACAATCGCAGCGAAAAGCTGCGCCCCGAGCATTTCATGGCCTCGGGCGCCCTGCCGCCTGGCTTTCCCGCGGTGGAGATCGATGGCGAGTACTACTGGGACGGCGGCATGGTTTCCAACACGCCGCTGTACAAAGTGCTGACCGAGCGGCCGCACCGCGATGCGCTGATTTTCCAGGTCGATCTGTGGAGCGCGGTCGGCGCCCTGCCGCGCGACATGGGCAGCGTGGCCGAGCGGGCCAAGGACATCCAGTATTCCAGCCGCACGCGCCTGATCACCGAGTACATGCACCAGAGCCGCGAACAGCAGCGCTTGTTGCATGAGCTGATGGACCTGATCCCCGAGGACAAGCGCGACAACCCGGCCTTCAGGCGCGCCGAGCGTTACGCCAATGGCGCGCTGACCAACCTCATCCATCTGATCTATCGCGACAAGCCCTATGAAGGGCATTACAAGGATTACGAGTTCAGCACGACCACCATGCACGAGCACTGGCAAAGCGGCCTGGCCGACATGCGCCATACGCTGAGCCACAAGCATTGGCTCGAACCACCCTCGTCGGAAAATCCCTTCGTGACACATGACGTTCATCGTGGCTGAATAGGGTTTTCTCCGGGGAACCGTGCGGCATGATGCATAAGAACGGCGGGCAAGCCCCCACCATCGAGCGCCTGTTCGGCGTGCATGCCGCCGGCTCCAGCCTCCGCGTGGAAGTGCTGGCCGGCATCACCACCTTTCTTACTTCGATGTACATCATCGTGGTGAATCCCGCGGTGCTGGCGCATGGCGGGGTGCCGTTCTCCGCCGGCCTGACCGCCACCGTGCTGGTGAGCTTCCTCGGCAGTTGCGCGATGGGCCTGTACGCGCGCAATCCGGTGCTGGTGGCGCCAGGTATGGGCATGAACGCGCTGTTCGCCTTCGTGATGGTGCATGGAGGCGGCATGTCCTGGCAGACGGCGCTGGGCTGCGTGTTCTGGTCGGGCGTGATCTTTGCGCTGCTGGCGTTGTTCAACGTACGCAAGCTGGTGGTGGAGGCGATTCCGGAAAATCTGCGCCACGCCGTGTCCTGTGGCATCGGCCTGTTCATCAGCCTGATCGGCCTGGTCAACGCCAAGTTCATCGTGGGCGATCCGGTGACGCTGGTGCACTCGGCCCGGCTCAATCCGGTGCTGCTCACCTTTCTCGCCGGGCTCGCGCTGACGATTCTGCTGCTGGCGCGGCGCATCAAGGGCGCGTTGATGCTGGGCATCGTGCTGACCACAGTGCTGGCGGTGCCGATCGGTCGCTGGTGGGGCGACGGCAGCGCTTATGGCGGGGCCGCAACGCTGGTGAACTGGCAGGGCTGGATCGCCATGCCGGATTTTTCCGCCATCGGCCAGCTCGATCTGCGGGGTTCGCTGAAGCTGGCGTACTGGCCTTTCATCTTCGTGATGTTGTTCACTTCGTTCTTCGATGCCTTGTCCACCTTCATGGCGGTATCGGATGCGGGCAATCTGCTCGACGAACACGGCAGCCCGCGCCATATTCGCCAGTCGATGCGGATGGACGCTTTTTCCGCCTTGCTGTCGGCGCCGCTGGGAACGAGTCCAGCCAACGCCTTCATCGAATCGGCGGCAGGGATTGCACAAGGCGGGCGCACTGGCCTGGTAGCGGTGGTGGCGGGCTTGTGCTTCCTGCCGTTCCTGTTCCTGTCGCCACTGCTATCACTGGTGCCTGCCATCGCCACGGCGCCGGCGTTGATCCTGGTCGGCGTGTTCATGATCGAAGCGATCACGCGCATCGAGTGGCAGCGGTTCGACGAAGCGGTGCCCGCCTTCGTGGCCATCATTCTGATCCCACTGACGTATTCGATCACCGACGGGGTGGCTTATGGCTTCCTTTCCCATGTGCTGATCAAGCTCGCCACCGGCAAGGCGCGCGAGGTTAAGTCTGCGATGTGGGTGATTGCGGCGCTGGCGGTGCTGCTGCTCGCGAAACTTTGAGCGTTGGTGGTTCCTAGGCGCGCTCTTCACACTTGGCAGGTTGACACGCGATAGGTGCTTAGCAATTGACTTCACTCAGCGACACGCATTACCTCTCAATGCAGCGCCTGACTAGCGTTGTGTCTGAGCTGGCGAGTATCTGCTCCTGCCTCTAAGTGTATAGAGCCTGCCCCGGACTTGATCCGTGGGGAACCTAGTGATGAGCTAAAACGTGGCAGCAAGTTCGTGCACGCCCCAACTCTCCCTTGCAAGCAGAGGGACTAGCATGTCGCATAGCTGAGATTCGGCGCCAATCAGGAGGAAGCATAAGAGCCTGCTAGCCACTTCCGCGTGGTTTGCACTGAGCACCCTTCTGGCGTAGCGCGAATAAGTCGGAGGCAATGAATAGACTCTAGTTTCCTTAAGAGGAATCCGCTCAGCATGACACATAACGTGAGCAGATAAGCCATCCCTTACGTGAGACATCAATTCAACAGCATTAAATTAATTGCTTCGATCCCCCGCTCATCGTGAACTGTAGGGTCGCAATATTCGTTATAATCTACGGATTGACCTTTGTAATACTGATTGTACCGCTGCGTACTTGATTTGCTCATGCAGATGCAAACTCCAAATATGGAGTGACCTATTGTTGTTATTCTCCTGAGAAGACTGTTGGTGGTTGGGTCTCTAAATGCTAAATTCGGGGCTAGAGGGTTCGCGTTGGCCCTGGTGTCGCGTGCTACGTATCTATCGTTGGTCCTTACATCGGTCGTAGGTTCGTAACGCGACGTAATGTTATTCCAGGAATATCTTCTTGCTTCCCTTACCAGGGATCTGTCTATTCCACCTAATGCAACGTATTCCGCTTCGGCCTGCATGGCTAGGCGCGCACCAAAGTAGGCCATTTGCGCTCTTTGCGCTATTGAAGGATTGGGCGAATCGAGGGCATTCGTTACCGTGCTATACGAGTCGTGGAAATTTTCTGTGGCCCGAATTGTGTACATCCAAATATCAATTCTTGGCGCCCTGGAAGTACTCGAATATGCTCGACTGATAAAGGCCTCGTTTGCTTCCAGTGTAGAGCTTACGCTTACATACGCTGAGTTCGCGGTGCCAAGTGCGCCGTAGCTTCCAGAGCCGCATGAAAGGCCAATTTGATGATCAGCCAAATCAGAATTGCTTCCATATGGTTCAAAACCTTTATCAAATATAGTGTCAGGACTTCTGAAGTCAGCCCTATATACCGTGGATGGTGGTTCTGCATTTGCAAATATTGAATAAAATAGCGTGAGTAGTAAAAAAATTATTTTGAGCTTGTTCATGAATATCGTAATTCAAGAAAAATGGGTGTCAATGTGCAGGGCGATGGGTGTGAAATAGATGGCTCATAATAAAAAAAAGTAGATGCTTTGTGAATATTTCATGTAATGCGAAATTGCTTCAATTTGTTGCAGCTGTGATTTGTAAAGAGCCGGCATTCGTAGCGATCACTTTTATCTCGCTGCTGTGTTCGATCACTATCGGCGTGTCTTCTTGCCTCCTTCCCTATGCACTAATCAAGCTCATCACCGGCAAAGTAGGCGAGGAGAGGCTCGCCGTGCTTGGGATGGAAAAAGTCCGTGACGGACTTTTTCAGGCGCGCCGCGTCCGGTACACGCCCGGACGTGGCTACGTCAAATCAAGCGCTTAAGCGCTTGATTTGCGGCGGGCCTTCCCTGGTGGTTGCAGCGCTTGCGATATTGTTGCTCGCACATCTTTGAGACTTGCCGGCGCATTCTTCATACTTGGCAAGCTGGCGCACCGCGTGCGCTTACCGATTGATCTTCACCCAGGAACATCCAATGACCCTCAAGGCAGCATTCATCGGCCTCGGCGCCATGGGCGAACCGATGGCCGGACATCTCAAGCAGCACGGCCTGCTGCATGCAGTCGCCAATCGCACGCATGCCAAGGCTGAGGCGATTGCGCACACGCTTGGCGTCGCCGCGCCTGCGTTGGCTGAGCTGGCGGCCCAATGCGATGTGGTCGCGCTGTGCGTCACCGCCGATGCGGATGTGCTCAGCACCGTCGATGCGCTTGTTGCGCATGTAAAGCCCGGCACGATCGTGATCGATCATTCCACCGTGGCACCGGATACGGCCAAGCAGGCGGCGGCGCGTCTGGCCGCAGCGAATGCGCATTTCCTGGACGCGCCGGTCTCCGGCGGGGTGGAAGGCGCGAAGAACGGCAAGCTCTCGATCATGGTCGGCGGCGATGCGGCGGTGCTCGAGCGTGCGCGTCCGGTGCTCGAAGCTTATGCCTTGCGCATCACGCACCTGGGCGACGTCGGCGCGGGCCAGGCGACCAAGGCGATCAATCAAGTGCTGGTAGCCGGTATCGCCCAGGCGGTGTGCGAAGGTCTCGCTCTGGGCGAAGCGCTGGGACTCGATCCGGAGCGCCTGATTCCCACGCTGGGCGCCGGTGCGGCGGGCAACTGGTTCCTGGACAAGCGCGGCGCGACGATGTTGAAGGACCAGTTCAGCGTCGGCTTCAAGCTTGCCTTGCTGCACAAGGATTTGGGCATCGTGCGGGGCATCGCGCAGAAAGCAGGTACTTCACGCACGGTGATCGAGCAGTCGCTGGCCGACTATGCCGAGCTGATGCGGCAGGGGCATGGGGATGACGATATCTCCGGGCTGATCCGCCTGAAGCGGCCCCGCCCGTAACCTACATGGTCGTCATTCCCGCGTACGCGGGAATGAAGTCCTCTCCTAGGTACGCAAGTCCACCCAAAGAGAATCAGCCGCCAGCCTTCAGCGCAATTGCCGAAATCCCCGCCGCCGACAAGCGCTGCTTCGCCGATTCCAGGTCGGTCGCCGAATGGAACGGCCCGAGGCGTACGCGATGATAGGTCTGGCCGCTGACATTCACCGACTGCACACTGGCGACGAAACCCTGTAGCGCCAGCTTCGCCTTCAAGGTTTCCGCATCGGAGGCGCTCGGGAAGGCGCCCACTTGCAGCAGATAGCCACTGGGGCCGGTGGCGGGTGGGGCCGCCACGGCGGAAGCCGGTGCGGCGGTGATGTTCTGGGTCACGGCCGGCGGTGCGTTGGGTGGCAGCTTGGGCGTTGCCGGAACAGGGGCCTGGACCTGCTGCTGCTTCTGTTGCTGCTGTTGCTCGGCCTTGGCCTGCGCGCTGATTTCCGAATCCGGAATGCGCACTTCCTTCTCCGACAGCACGGAGTAGAAGTCGTACTGCGGCTTTTTGGCAGCCGTGGAGGTGCCGCCTGCAGGAGCAAGTCCCTCGTCGCTACCGGGTTGTGCCGTGGCTTCGGGGTTGGGTTGGGGGCCCTTGGGCGTCATCGGCACCAGCGAGTGACGCATCAGCACCACGACGACCAGGGCGCCGATCAGGATGCCGAGCAGTATGCCGGCCCAGGCCGGAAACCCGCCGCTGCTGTTGCGAACGGCCTGCCGGCCCTTGCCCTTGCGTGGTGCCATTTACATCTTCTCCGGGGCGCTGAGGCCCAGTAAGTCCAAGCCGTTGCGGATTACCTGGCGGGTAGCGACGGCCAGGGTGATGCGCGCGTTGCGCAGTTCGGCGTCATCCACGATCCACTTATGCTCGTGATAGTAGCTGTGAAGCGCGCCGGCGAGTTCGCGCAGGTATTGCGCGATCAGGTGCGGTTCCAGATTGTTGGCGGCCGCTTCCACCGCTTCCGGGTAGCGCGACAGTTCGGTCAGCAGGATTTGCTCGTGCTCGGTATCCAGCCGGGCCATCTGGGCGACACCGGCTTGCGTGTCCACCAAGGGCAGGCCGCGCTCGGCCAGTTCTTCCAGTACGCGGCAGACGCGAGCGTGGGCGTATTGGATGTAGTAGACCGGGTTGTCGTTACTTTGCGAGCGGGCGAGGTCGATGTCGAAAACCAACTGCGAGTCGCTCTTGCGCGCAATCAGGAAGTAGCGCGTCGCGTCGCGGCCGGCTTCGTCGATCAGATCGCGCAGGGTGACGTAGCTGCCGGCGCGCTTGGAGATTTTCACTTCCTGGCCACCGCGCATGACGGTGACCATCTGGTGCAGGACGTATTCGGGCCATCCTTTGGGAATGCCGCAATCCAGCGCCTGCAGCCCGGCCTTTACGCGGGCAAGGCTGCCGTGATGGTCCGAGCCCAACTCGGTAATGGCACGCTCGTAGCCGCGCAGCCATTTGCTGCGGTGATAGGCCACGTCCGGCAGGAAATAGGTATAGGTGCCGTCGGACTTGCGCATCACGCGGTCCTTGTCGTCACCGAAATCGGTGGTGCGCAACCATAGGGCGCCGCCTTCCTCGTAGGTGTGGCCGTGGGCGACCAGCTCGCGCACGGTTTCGTCCACCTTGCCGTCGCTATACAGCGAGGACTCCAGGAAATACACGTCGAAATCGACGCCGAAGGCCTGCAGGTCCAGGTCCTGCTCATGGCGCAGACAGGCCACGGCGAAATGGCGAATGGCTTCGAGATCATCCGGATTCCTGGCGCCGGTCACGGCGTGGCCGTCGGCGATCACCGTCTCGCCGGCCAGATAGGAGCGCGCTACGTCGGCGATGTAGTCACCGCGGTAGCCGTCTTCAGGCCAGCCGGCGTCGCCCGGTGCGACGCCGCGCGCCCGCGCCTGCGTGGAGATCGCCAGATTCTGGATCTGCACGCCGGCGTCGTTGTAATAGAACTCGCGCTTGACGTTCCAGCCGGTTGCTTCGAGCAGGCGGGCGATGCAGTCGCCGATGGCTGCTGCGCGGCCATGCCCCACATGCAGCGGGCCGGTCGGATTGGCCGACACGAATTCCACGCCCGCGGTATGCCCGGCACCGCTGCTGTTGCGCCCGTAAGCCGGGCCTGACGAGAAAATGCGCCCCGCCTCCGCGTGATAAGCCGCTGCTGCCAGAAAGAAATTGATGAAGCCCGGGCCGGCAATCTCCACTTTGCCCACCAGGTCATTGGCGGGCAGGGCGGCGACTAGCTTCTCGGCCAGCTCGCGTGGCTTGGCCCGGGCCGGCTTGGCCAGCAGCATCGCTGCATTGGTGGCGAAGTCGCCGTGTTCGCGGCTGCGGGCTCGCTCGATGACGAAGTTGGGCAGGTCGAGCTCGGCGGGCAGGGTGCCATCGCCCTGAAGGGCCCGGATAGCCGTGAGGACCAGTTCGCGCAGCGCTTCTTTCACAGGAGGGGATCGTTCGGGAATGGAACCGCGCATCGTAACAGACCGCCATGCACGAGCTCTCGCTGCTGCCGAAGGGATGTCATCCCAGGCGGCGTGAGGGCTGCTGCAGCGCAGTGGATCATGCTGTGGATAAGTCTGTGGGGAAAGTGAAGCGGCTGTATTCAAAACCCTGTGAAAATCCGGCAGAAACCCCGCTGTCATGTAATTTATCTTTATAGAACAATGAATTAAAATGTGAACTTGATGTGCTTTTCGGCGATATGGGTCTAAGTGGCCTGCGCAGCGCTGTGTGCATAAGTCTTGCCAAGGTCTGTCAGGCGTGCTTTTGGCAGGCGCGCTAACGGCCGCCGGTCATGGATGTCATACGCCAGTCATGATGCGACGCGACAATAGCTGGGTATCTCCGGCGTCTCCCCCGTCGGCTCGATACGGGACTGCCGCATTCCCTCATACCCTCCCCTCATGCGGCTCCACGGCGCGCACCCTCCCGGTCGCGCCGTTTTTTTTGTTTCGTTTTTTTGCCTCGCTCAGAACAGGCCGCGAGCCGCCATGGATACCGGTTCGGCCTGGCCGACGATCAGGTGGTCCAGCACGCGCACGTCGATCAGCTTGAGCGCCTGGCTCAGCTCGCGGGTGATGGCTTGGTCGGCGCAGCTCGGTTCGGCCACGCCACTGGGGTGGTTGTGCGCGAAGATCACCGCGGCGGCGTTGTGCTTCAGGCAGGCGCGAACCACCTCGCGGGGATGCACGCTGGCGCCATCCAGCGTGCCGCGGAACAGTTCATCGAAGCCGAGCACGCGGTGGCGGTTGTCCAGGTACAGGCAGGCGAAGACCTCGTAGGGCAGGTGCCGCAAGCGGGCGCTCAGGAATTCGCCGCTTGCGCGAGGATTGTCCAGCAAGGCCTGGTCGGTGAGTTGCTCGGCCAGGCTGCGGCGGGCCAGTTCCAGCGCGGCGGCCAGGCGGGCTCGCTTGGCGGGCCCGAGGCCGGCAACGCCCAGCTCCCCATCCTGGCGGCCGAGCAGGGCATTCAAGCCGCCGGCCTGCACCAGCAGTTCGCGCCCCAGTGCAATCGCGTCCTTGCCGCGCGCGCCACTGCCGAGCAGTACCGCCAGCAATTCCGCGTCCGTCAGAGCCGTGCTGCCGTGCGCTAGTAATTTTTCGCGAGGCCGCTCGGTCTTGGGCCAGTGCCGGATACTCATGTGACCAGCATCCCGTTCGGAACTCGTTCGGGACAGCAGTTGCCCGAGGTGAATCCGGTAAGCTAGCCGTCTGTTCATACGTCGGGCCCTGCTTACACCATGACTCTTGCTCAACGCCGGATATTGCTGGGAGTGTCAGGCGGCATCGCCGCCTACAAATCCTGCGAGCTGGTCCGTCGTTTGCGCGATCTCGGCGCCCAGGTGCGCGTCGTGATGACGGAAAATGCCACGCGCTTCGTCACCCCCATTACCTTCCAGGCGCTGTCCGGCGAGCCGGTGCGGGTCAGCCTGTGGGATGAATCCGCCGAAGCGGCCATGGGACATATCGAATTGGCACGTTGGGCCGAGCGCGTGCTGATTGCGCCGGCCAGCGCGGACTTGATTGCGCGGCTGGCGCACGGGGCGGCCGATGATCTGCTGACCACGCTCTGCCTGGCCACCGCCGCGCCCGTCTATGTGGCGCCGGCGATGAACCAGCAGATGTGGGCGCATGCCGCCGTGCAGGCGAACATGGCGACTTTGCGCGCGCGTGGCGTGCAAGTCCTGGGGCCGGCTTCGGGTGACCAGGCCTGCGGCGAGATCGGTTCGGGCCGCATGCTGGAACCACTCGAATTGCGCGCCGCGATCGTCGCCTCTTTTTCCGACCGGGTGCTGCACGGCAAGCGTGTCGTGGTCAGTGCAGGACCCACCTACGAAGACATCGATCCGGTGCGCTTCATCGGCAACCGCAGTTCCGGGCGGATGGGTTTCGCTGTGGCCGGAGCGGCGGCGCGAGCCGGCGCACAGGTTACGCTGGTGGCCGGGCCGGTGAGCCTGGCGACACCGTTCGGCGTGGCCAGGCGCATTGACGTGCGCAGCGCGGCGCAGATGCATGCCGCCGTGACGGAAGCCGCGCAGGGCGCGGATATCTACATCGGTTCGGCCGCCGTGGGCGATTACCGGCCCAGCCAGGTGGCCGAGCACAAGCTGAAGAAACACGATGGCGCCGACCTCACGTTGCAACTGTCCGAGAACCCGGACATCCTCGCCAGCCTTGCGGCGCGGCAGCCGCGTCCGTTCCTGGTGGGCTTTGCCGCCGAAACGCAAAACGTGGAGAACTATGCGCGCGACAAACTGCAACGCAAAGGCCTGGACATGATCGCCGCCAACCAGGTCGGCGAAGGGCTCGGCTTTGAGACGGCCGACAACGCCATCACGCTGTATTGGGCCGACGGTTCGCTGGAATTGCCCCGTGCCGACAAGGCTGCGCTTGCGCGCCAACTCATCGAATGCATCGCCAGCCGCTACCAGGCGGTGCACGGATGATCGATATTGAAGTGAAGCTGCTGGACCCGCGTCTGGGCGACAGTATTCCTTTGCCGCAGGCAGCCACTGGCGGCAGCGCCGGCATGGACTTGCGTGCCGCCTTGCAGGAGCCGCTTACCCTGGCTCCCGGCGAAAGCGCACTGGTGCCCAGCGGCATGGCGATCCACATCGGCGATCCCGGCTGGTGCGCACTGATCGTGCCACGCTCCGGCCTGGGCCACAAACACGGTCTGGTGATGGGCAACCTGGTCGGGGTCATCGATGCGGACTACCAGGGGCCACTGATGATCTCCTGCTGGAACCGCGGCACCCAGCCCTACACCATCGCGGTGGGCGAGCGCATTGCGCAGCTGCTGCTGGTGCCGGTGGGACAGGCGCGGCTGCATATCGTCGAGGACTTCGTGCCTTCGCAACGTGGCGAAGGCGGATTCGGATCAACCGGAAAACACTAGGATGCGGGGCATGGCGATGAACGGCGCACGATCGCGTTTGCCGGATGTGCAGTGGATACGCCTGGCGATGCTGGCGGGCGGCACCTTGCTGCTGGCGCTGGCTGCATTTAGCGCCTGGCAGACTTGGCTGGTCGCCGACCAGGACGGGGCCATCCAGCGAGTGCATGCCGCGCAGGATAGGGCAGTGCAGGCGCTGGCCGAGGAGGTCGCCAAGCAGCGCGACACGGTGGATCAGGCCGTGGCGGGCCTGGATGTGAGTGGTCTTCCAGGCAGCGCGCCGCAAGTGGTGGCGACCTTGAAGCAGCGTTTGCCGCGCGCCCTGAGCGTGGAGCTGTACAGCGGCGGCCTGGATGAAGTGCTGCATGCCAACTACCGCGAGTTCGGTTATGCGAAGGCCGCCCAGCTGATGTCCGCGCCGGATGCCGAAAATGGCTCGCCGATCGAGGCGATGCCCAGGGGTCTGGGTGATCGGCGCCTGACGGCGGTGGAGCCCTTGGGGTCGGCGCAAAAACCATCGGCCTGGGCCTGGATCGAATTGCCGTTCGCGCCGGTCGCCGATCGTTTCAATGCGATCACGGTGAGCAGCGGCCGGCTGCGCTTGCAACAGAGCACCGATCGCGGCGAAAACCTCGAGCTGATGGCGCACGGCAATACGGATGCGGCGGAAGCCGAGCCCACCGGCAAACCTATCGCAGGCAGCAGTTTCAACATCGTGGCGGTGTTGCCAGGGGCGTACATCCTGCTCCCGCAGTCCTTGCCCTTTGCGGTCATCCTCACCCTGCTGAGCATGGCCGGCAGCGTCGGCCTGTTCTGGTTGTTTGGACGTGCCGGCAAGCCTGCACAGGCGGTTGCCGAAGAACGGACGTTGTCGGATTACGTGCAGGCGCAGCCCAAGCCCGAACCGGTCAGGCCCACCCCGGCAGTCACCAAGCCGGCAGCATCGCCCGTCAGCGTGGATCCTGCGATTTTCCGCGCGTACGACGTGCGTGGCGTGGTAGGCACAAGCCTCACGGCCGACATTGCCAAGCTGCTCGGCCAGTCGATCGGTACGGTGATGCGCGAGAAAGGCCTGCGCGAGATCGTGGTGGGCCGGGATGGCCGTCTTTCAGGTCCGGAACTGGCGGGCGCGCTGGCCGAGGGCTTGCGCCTGGCTGGCGTCGACGTGATCGATATCGGCGCGGTGCCGACACCGGTGGTGTACTACGCCACCTATCGCTACAACACTGGCTGCGGCGTCGCTGTCACCGGCAGCCACAATCCGCCGGACTACAACGGTTTCAAGATCGTGGTCGGCGGTGAAACGCTGTCCGAGGGGGCGATCCAGGATCTCTACCAGCGCATCGCCACGGGTGCGCTCGAATCCGACGGCGGCGGCAACCTGCGGGTGGTCGACGTGGTGCCCGATTACGTCGAGCGCGTTACCTCCGACGTACAGACCGAGCGGCCGCTCAAGATCGTGGTCGATTGCGGCAACGGCATTCCGGGCGCGCTGGCGCCGCAGGTGCTGGAAGGCATCGGCTGTGAGGTGATTCCGCTGTACTGCGAAGTCGACGGCCATTTCCCGAATCACCATCCCGATCCGTCCGATCCGCACAATCTTGAAGACCTGATCCTTGCGGTGAAGCAGACCGGTGCGGATCTGGGGTTGGCTTTCGACGGCGACGGCGACCGCCTGGGCGTGGTCACGCGTAGCGGCGAGATCATCTTCCCTGATCGCACGCTGATGCTGTTCGCGCGCGACGTGCTGTCGCGCCAGCCCGGCGCCACCATCATCTACGATGTGAAATGCACCGGGCATCTCAAGGGCCAGATCCTCGACGCCGGCGGCAGTCCGTTGATGTGGCGCACCGGCCATTCGCTGATCAAGGCCAAGATTCGCGAAACCGGCGCGGAACTGGCCGGCGAGATGAGCGGCCATTTCTTCTTCAAGGAACGCTGGTACGGCTTCGACGACGGCATCTATGCCGGCGCGCGCCTGCTGGAAATTCTGGCCGGCGATCTTGAAGGCCGCACGCCGGAGGAGATTTTCGCCACTTGCCCGAAAGGCGTATCCACGCCGGAACTCAAGGTGGCCATGGCTGAGGGCGAGCACTACCGCTTCATCGAGAAATTCCGCGAGCAGGCCAAATTCAGCGACGCCACCCTGGTCACCATCGACGGCGTGCGCGCCGACTGGCCGGATGGCTGGGGCCTGGTGCGTGCCTCCAACACCACTCCGATCCTGGTACTGCGCTTCGATGCGGACAACGAGGAGGCGCTCAAGCGCATCCAGGACACGTTCCGGGCGCAGCTGCTGGCCGTGGACAAGTCGTTGAAGTTGCCGTTCTGAGCCTGGATTCGTAACGCTCACCCTCACGGACGTCATTTCCGCTTGCGCGGGAATGACGTCCGTGAGGGGCGGATAATGGCTAAAGTAGATTTACGCGGGCCGCGCCTTGTCGACGGTCAATACCCGCGGTCCGCCTTCTCCGCCGCCTTCAAGTCGCGAAAATGCTGCAGCTCCTGCGCCTGCTGCTGCAGCATGTCCGCCCGATTCGCCTTCTCGCGTTCGAGCAAGTCACGTTCGTTCGCCACCACATTGCGTTGCGTGCCGATCTGGTCGACCAGAAATTTCGGCACCGGCTTCTTCTGGCGCTCTTCGTCGGCGGCGCGGTTGAGCAGGTCGGTCAGGGCGCTGTCCTGAGTGTGCAGGTTGGCGCGGGTGGTGTTCATCTGCTCGTCGAGGTTCTGCAGCACCTGCTGCTGCTCGTCCTTGAGCGCATTCTCGTCGGGGTAGGTGTTGAGCAGCTGCAGGTCGTGGGTCTTCTTTTGGTTGACGGCGCGCTGCTGTGCCGCTGCTTCGTCGGCCTGCTTTTGCGCAGCGGCGCGTTCGGTGGGGGATAGCTGCTTCTGGACGTGCTGCGTCACCGTGCCGTTGCTGTTGATGACGTCATAGCCGTACTTGAGGGCGTCCACCGTCAGGCTGTCGCTGTAATGCGGCAGCCCGCTGCCATCCACCCAACGATAGCGGATGCCGCCGCCGGGGCTGGTTTGCTGGGCTGCCGCCAGCCCGGTGAGGCCGAACGACAGGATGATGGTTGCGCTGAGCGCGAGTCGACGCATGCTTGCCTCCTACTCGTCCCAGTATAGTCATGCCCGTTTACGGGCTCGATGTCAAAAGTGCGCCAACGTGACTGGGATCACTGCGCCCGGTGGGCGGGGCCGCCCAACCCAGCATTGCCATCCCAGCCTACACGGATAACTCAGCCACGTACGCCATATTGTTCGCGATAGGCCAGCATGCGCTGATGCTCTGCAGCCAGGCCGGGCCGTTCGCCAGCGTATGTCAGCACGTCGCTGAAGCTAGTGATGGCGACCACCGGGATGCCATAGTCGCGTTGTACTTCCTGTGCCGCCGACAGCTCGCCCTGACCGCGCTCCTGCCGGTCCAGTGCGATCAGTACGCCGGCTGGCGTGGCGCCCTGGGCGCGGATCAGAGCGAGGGACTCGCGCACGGCGGTGCCGGCGGTCATCACGTCATCCACGATCAGTACGCGGCCCTGCAGGGGGGCACCCACCAGCACGCCACCTTCGCCGTGATCCTTGGCTTCTTTGCGGTTGTAGGCCCAGGGCAAGTCGCGGCCGTGTTGGTCGGCCAGGGCGATGGCGGTGGCGGCGGCCAGCGCGATGCCCTTGTAGGCCGGACCGAACAGCATGTCCACCGCCAACCCCGAATTCACCACCGCGGCGGCATAGGCGCGGCCCAGGCGAGCCAGCGCCGCGCCGGAATCGATGCGCCCCATGTTGAAGAAGTACGGACTGACGCGGCCGGATTTGAGCGTGAACTGGCCGAAGCGCAGCACGTCGCGTTGCAGGGTCAGTTCGATGAAGTCGCGTTGGTACTCGTGCATGGCCGCATCTGCTTAAGGTCAAGATGCGTAATGGTAGCGCGTGACTCGCCCCGCGCTCGCGATTGCTATCATCACCCATCCCCACAAGGAACCCCCATGCGCATCATCAGTCTCAACGCCAATGGCATCCGCTCCGCCGCGAACAAAGGCGTCTTCGATTGGCTGCGCAAGCAGCGTGCCGACGTGGTCTGCCTGCAGGAAACCAAGGCGCAGGAAGATCAGCTGACCGACCCGATGTTTCGTCCGGACGGGCACCACTGCTTCTATCGCGACGCCAGCAGCAAGAAGGGCTATAGCGGCGTGGCGATCTACGCCAAGCACGAACCGGACAAAGTGCTGACCGAGCTGGGCTGGGATGAATTCGACAACGAGGGTCGTTACATCGAGGCGCGCTTCGGCAACCTCAGCGTGGTATCGCTGTACGTGCCCTCCGGTTCTTCGGGCGATGAGCGCCAGCAGTTCAAGTTCAAGGCGATGGACTGGCTTACGCCCATCTTCGACAAGTGGCTGAAGAGCAAGCGCGACTATGTGCTTTGCGGCGACTGGAACATCGTGCGCAGCAAGGACGATATCAAGAACTGGGGCTCGAACCAGAAGAACTCCGGTTGCCTGCCGGAGGAACGCGACTGGCTCAACGGCCTGATCGACCAGCGCGGCTGGGTGGACAGCTTCCGCGCCATCAAGCCCGAAGCGGTGGAATATACCTGGTGGTCCAATCGCGGCCGCGCCCGCGAAAACAACGTGGGGTGGCGCATCGACTATCAGATCGTGACGCCCTCGCTGCAGCAGCGCCTCAAGCACTGCTCGATCTATCGCGACGAACGCTTCTCCGACCACGCGCCGTATACCGTCGACTATGCCGACTGATGGTGGTGCGCCAGCGGCGCGCAAGCCGTCGATCTGGCGTTCGTTCTCGGAACCGGCGGCGTGGACGCTGTGCATGCTGGGGTTTTCCTCCGGCCTGCCGTTCCTGCTGGTGTCCGTCACCCTGTCGCTCTGGCTGAAGGAAGACGGCATCGTGCTGAAGGACGTCACGATGATCGCCAGCGCGGGCATGACCTACGCGTTCAAGTTCGTATGGGCGCCTTTGCTGGACCACTGGAAGCTGCCGCTATTCACGCGCCTGGGACAGCGGCGCGGATGGTTGCTGCTGGCGCAGCTTGGCGTGATTGCCGGTTTGCTGGCGATGGCGTTCCTGACGCCGCGTCAACTCCCGTTGTTCGTGGCCAGCACCTTGTTCGTCGCCTTGATGGGTGCCACGCTGGACATTGCCCTGGACGGTTATCGCATTGAGATCGCACCGCCCTCGGCGCAGGGCGCCCTGGTTGCCACCTATTCGCTGGGTTACCGGCTCGGCCTGCTGGTTTCCGGCGCCCTGGCGCTGATCCTGTCCGACCACGTCTCCTGGTCGCAAATTTATGTGCTGATGGCCGTGACGATGGCCATACCGGTGATCACCACGCTGCGCATGCCCGAGCCGGACGTGCGCCGGTTGTCGCCTTCGTCATGGCGTGAGGCGATGCGCGAAAGCGTGATCGATCCATTCGCCGACTTTTTCCGTCGCTATCGCTGGGGCCTCGCCGGACTCGCGCTACTGTTCATTCTGTTGTTCAAGCTGCCCGAGCAGTCCATTGGCACCATCTTCAATCCGTTCATGCGCGACATGGGCTTCAGCAAGACCGAGATCGGCGCGGTCACCAAGATCTATGGCGTCTGGATCGGTATTGCCGGGGCGTTCCTTGGCGGCGCTGCGGTCGCGCGTTGGGGAGCATGGCGGTCCTTGGGCGTATGCATCGTACTGGGTGCGATCAGCAATCTGCTTTACGTGTTGCTGATCAGGCATCCGGGCCAGCTGTCGATGCTGACCTTGGCGATCTCCGGGCAAAACTTCTTCGAGGGCATGCTGGGGCCGCCCACCGTGGCTTTTCTTTCCCTGCTGGTGAATCGCCAGCACACGGCCACGCAATATGCGCTGCTCAGTTCACTGGTGAACCTGCCTGGCAAGGTGCTCGGTTTTTTCGCGGGCAGCATCGTCGCCGTGGCCGGTTACGGCGGATATTTCGTGATCACCGTGTTTTCGGTGCTGCCCGCGATGCTGCTATTTGCCTGTCTGTGGCGGCATTTCGATCCGGTGGCGGCCCCTTCTACTAACGGGAGCTGAAAGCGCTCACAAGGGCACTGCGAACTGATCCACGGATCGCGTGGCTGGCAATTGCCAGCAACGGATTAGTTGGCGACGATCAGCACACATGGGGGCTATGTGTGTGGCAACGGAGCAACCGTCCTATGCCGGATTTGATGATTCGTCACATCGACCGATTAATGGCTGATCGTATCAAGCTGCTGGCCAAGTCGCGCCAGTGGTCAATCAATGACGTGGTACTGCAGGCATTGCGCCACGGCCTGGGCGTGTCGGAAGGCAACGTGCTGGCCGAAAATGCGCTTGAATCGAACGATCTTTCGTTTGCCGGAAACTGGAACGCGAACGAGCGCGCGGCCTTCCAGGAAGCTGTGCAGGCACTTGCCATCGCTCGTCCGGAGCAGCTGGCGCCGAGTTACAAGGGCAGCGAATTGCTGGAGTGATCAGCGCGGCGCCAGGTGAACGGCACCCAGTACGCGCGCTCCGCGCGCGCCGGTGACAGCAGGCAGGTTGCCCGGCAGGCCAAGCAGGCGCTGCCGCGCGAGCCAGGCGAAAGCGGTCGCTTCCAGATAGTCCGGATCGACGCCGTAGCGCGCCGTGCTGCCCAACTCGCGTGGCTGCAGTAGTTCTTGCAGGCGATGAGCCAGCACCGGGTTATGCACGCCGCCGCCGCAAAGCAGGACATCGGCAGCATCCTTGGCGTAGGTATCGATCGCCGTGGCAATGCTGCGCGCCGTGAACTCGAGCAAGGTGGCCTGTACGTCCGCGGGCGAGGCCGAGACGGCATGCAGGCGCGCATCCAGCCAGCCAAGATGAAAATGCTCGCGCCCGGTGCTCTTGGGTGGCGGTAACGCGAAATAGTGATCGTCCAACAGCGTCGCGAGCAGTCTTTCGTCAACTCGCCCACTGGCGGCAAACGCGCCATCGCGATCGAACGCTTCGCCAAGGTGGCGCAGGCACCAGGCATCCATCAGGCCGTTGGCCGGGCCCGTGTCGAAACCAAACACGAGCCCATCCGCCGCCAGCACCGTGATGTTGGCGATGCCGCCCAGATTGAGCACCACGCGAGTGCGGTCGGGTGTGTTGAGCAGCATGGCGTGGACAGCGGGAAGCAACGGCGCGCCCTGGCCACCAGCCGCGACGTCGGCGCTGCGGAAATCGGCCACCACGTCGATACCGCCGTGTTCCGCTATCACGCTGGCATTGCCGATCTGCAGGGTGAAGGGCTGCGCGCCCGTTGGGCGATGCCGGATCGTTTGGCCGTGCGACCCCACGGCGCGCACTTTCGATGCTGGTGTTTGGCTCTGCGCCAGCAGCGCCGTGACAGCCTCGGCGAAGGTCTGGCCGATGGCAACGTCCAGCCGGCCGAAAGCGTCGAGGTCGAGGGTGGTTTCGTCCTGCGCCACGCGCAGGATCTGCGCACGCAGGGCATCCGGCCAGGCATGCGTCAAGGCGTGAACAAGCCGGGGCTGATCCTGGTCGAAGCGCACCAGCGCGGCGTCGATGCCGTCCGCGCTGGTACCGGAAATCAAGCCAATGTAGAGCTCGGGGTCATCAGTCATCGCTGCGCTTGGTGGACTCGGCGCGCGCCAGCTTGTAGTTGTTGTCGATCTCCAGCAGGCGCGCCAGCTGTGGCTTCACCACGCCGTTCTTGAACTGTGCCAGCTGTGCGCCAGGCAGCGGTTCGGGCTTGGGCAGGGTGACCGTCTGCGGATTGCGCTGCGTGCCGTCGACGCGGAATTCGTAATGCAGGTGCGGGCCGGTGGCCAGGCCGGTCATGCCGACAAAGCCGACTACCTCGCCCTGGCGCACATGCTGGCCCACACGCATGTTGGCGAAGCGCGACATGTGGCCGTAAGCGGTGCTGATGTGCGAGTTGTGCTCGATGATCACGAAGTTGCCGTAGCCGTTCATCCAGCCGCGGAACTTGATCACGCCATCGCCGGCGGCGTGGATCGGCGTGCCGGTGGGGGCGGCGTAATCCACGCCCTTATGCGCGCGCATAAGGCCGAGAATGGGATGCATGCGTGCCGCGCTGAACGGCGAGGAGATGCGCGTGAAATCCACCGGGATGCGCAGGAAGGATTTCTGGATGGGGCGGCCGTCTTCGCTGAACCAGCCGATGCTGCCGTCTGCGCGCTTGAAGCGGTAGGCGGTGTAGCGCTCGCCCTGGTTGATGAATTCAGCGGCGACGATGTCGCCCTCGCGCAGATAGGCGCCATCGCGGTAGACGGTGTCGTAGACGACGGTGAAGCTGTCGCCCACGCGCAGGTCCTGCACGAAGTCGATGTCGTACTTGAACAGGTCGGCCAGCTTGATCACCATCGCATTGCTCAGGCCGGCCTTGTTGGCGGCGCCGAACAGCGAATCGTCGATCACGCCATGGGCGATCTGCTCACGCATTTCCACCGCGCGCGCAACGGTCTTCATGCTCGGCGACGTGGCATCCAGGCGAATGATCGCCTGGGTGGATTCGTCCTTGTCGAAGCGGATGCCCTGGAGCTGGCTCGAGCCGCCGATCAGGAAATCGAACTCCTGTCCGGGGCGGATGCTATGCAGTGCCGTCTTCGCGTCGCCCGCGCTGTCCACCACGCGTTGCAGGTCGGACAGGCTCAATCCCTGCGTCTGGAAAATATCCGCCAGGGTTTCGCCGGGGCGGACCTGGACCGAGCGCCATTCTTCCATGGCTGGGGTTTTCGACGCCGGTGCTTCGACCTTCGGCAATGCGAGGGGCATCAGCGTGTGCTCGACCGGCGGCACAGCGACGGGCTTCATTGCCGTCGCCCAGACGGGGATCAGAAAGCCAGAAAGCAGCGTGATCAGCAGCGCCGTGGCGGCCAGCATCCAGCGCTCGCGGCGCCAATGGATGGGCGGCTGCTCGCCACCCGGCTGGCGATTGAACGACCAGTGGGCGCAGTGTTGATAGAAGTGAGAGTGCCGGCGTTGGGCCTTGCGGCGGATGGCAAGTTTGCGGGCGACGCGCGGATCCTGTTTGACCTGGGCCATCGCTAATGGGCCTTGTTCTTCTTATTCATCTTCACCACCGCACCCCCCGCGGTTACAAAGTATCAAGCAGCGCGTACCATAACGAGCTTGTGCAAGAGGCGTCAATGCCTTTTGCATCAAGGGTTTGCGTGAGGTTTGCGATTAACGCACAATTAACGCTATTGACGGTGGCCGTCACCCTTTTGGCTGTCTAGCGAAACTCTGAACTTGTTCGGAGTTTCCGCGGGCCAGGGAGGGCCCGCCGCAGATCAGGCACGCAAATGCCTGATCTGGCGTAGCCGCGCTCGGGCATGTACCGGACTAAAGCGCGGAAGTCCGTGACGGACTTTTTCAGATCATCCCAAGACATTTACTTTGACGAGGATTGCATGAACGAGCTTGAGCAGGCGCTGGCCACCATTGCGCGGGGCGCCGACGAAATCATCAAGCAGGAAGAACTGGCCCAACGACTCAAGCTCGGGCGCCCGCTGCGCATCAAGGCCGGTTTCGACCCTACCGCGCCGGACCTGCACCTGGGCCATACGGTGCTGCTCAACAAGATGCGGCAGTTTCAGGACCTGGGGCACACGGTGATCTTCCTGATCGGCGATTTCACCGGAATGATCGGTGATCCCACCGGCAAGAACGTCACGCGCAAGCCACTTACGCGCGAGGACGTGCTCGCCAACGCCGAGACCTACGCCGAGCAGGTCTATAAGGTGCTGGACCGCGACAGGACGGAGTTGCGCTTCAACTCCGAGTGGTTCGGCCAGATGACCGCTGCCGACATGATCAAGCTGGCCGCCCAGCACACGGTTGCGCGCATGCTCGAGCGCGACGACTTCGCCAAGCGCTATGCCGCGCAGCAATCCATCGCGATCCACGAGTTCCTGTATCCACTGGTGCAGGGCTACGACTCCGTCGCGCTGAAGTGCGACGTGGAGCTGGGCGGCACCGACCAGAAGTTCAACCTGTTGATGGGGCGTGCGTTGCAGGAACACCACGGTCAGCCGCCGCAGATCGTGCTTACCATGCCGCTGCTCGAAGGGCTGGACGGCGTCAACAAGATGTCCAAGTCGCTGGGCAACTACATCGGCATCAACGAGCCGGCCATCGACATCGTCACCAAGACCCTGAAGATCGGCGACGAGCTGATGTGGCGCTGGTTCGAGCTGCTCAGCTTCGAAACCTCGATGGACGACATCGCCCGCATGAAGCAGGAAGTGGCCGGCGGCGCGCTCAACCCGCGCGACGCCAAGCTCAAGCTGGCCCGGGAACTGGCAACGCGGTTCCACGATGCGGCAACGGCAGAGCAGGCGATCGCCGGCTGGCATGCGGTGGTGCGTGGCGAAGGCGACACCAGCTTGTTGCCGCTCAGCGAAATCAGCGTACCGGCCGAGGGGCTGCGTCTGCCTGCACTGCTTACCGCGGCGGGACTCACGCCGAGCAACGCGGAGGCCAACCGAAAGATCAAGGAACGTGCAGTGCGTATCGATGCGGAAGTCGTGGAGGATGCGCAGCGCGTGTTCACTCCGGGGTTTGAGGGAGTCTTGCAGATCGGCAAACGCAACTTCGCGCGCGTGTTGTTGAAGCAAGCGTGAGTCGAGCGCGATGACACATGGTCATCGCATCACTTCGATGAGCTTAAGTTTCGCGTGAGAACAACGTCTTACGCGAAACATCAAAAAATATTTTCAAAAATAGCTTGTCAAAGGTGGGGTGCCTGCCTATTATTCGCCTCCCGCCGCTGGCAGCGTCTTCCAACGGCAACATCGAAAGCAAAAGTTCTTCGCTGAAGGTGTTGACGGACAGGAAAAACGATGTAAGATGAGCGGCTCACTCGGAACGAAATGTTCCAACGCTGAAACGGCAACGATCAGCAAGTGATTAAGATCTTTGACAGTGTGCGCAGGTGACTTGTGTGGGCGTCTTGCGGTAGATGGATGATTGTCCATTAATTGCAAGCGTCTAACCTAAGAGTCAATTCAAAAGCTTGACGTTTTAAGGTTAGGACCAACGCTTCGGAAAGATAG
>NZ_RYYV01000023.1 GCF_003977665.1 Dyella choica
CTCGCTGAATTTGGATTTCTTCATGACACCTCCTGGCGGAAAAGATGCCAGAAAGTTCTACTTCCCGCATGTCCAGGACCTGGGGGAGCTTACGATTCCAGGCCAGAACCGATGGGTGACTTCATTAATAACGATTTGCTGGATCGGAAATCCGTAAATATACACACCGTACGAAATATCGAATCTACCATTTATCAATTTATCACTGAATGACTCCCCGATAACCGCAACAACGAGTGTAATGCCAAGCGTTCCGAGAACACCATATTCGAGCTTGCTTGGCATGAGGAACATGCCAAAAATGCCAAACACCAACAGCAACCACCTATTTGGATACCACGCCTCTTTTGTTACGGACAGCAAGGCTCCGCCACTAAAGCAGATCCCGAACATGCAAAGGTAATTCAGCGGGACACCGTAAAACATAAAGCCGGTACCGGTATGCACAAGCGATGCCGTTCCCAGAATCGACCCGACGAAGAGGGCAAGAATGACCTTCCAGGATTGTGAAAAAGACAGCGCGATTCCGATGGCAATGTAACAGACGCACTCGATGGGCAGCGTCCAGAGACTTCCATTTACTGCATTAGGATAAATATAGTTTGCAAAAACCCCTGGTATCGCTCGGCCCAAAAATAGCGAATACTTCAGAAAAGTTACTAATGCCCCATTTGACGCCAAGTAGCTCCATTTGGGATCGTTTGTGTAGATCACACCCAGTACATAGGTCATCAAGAACGAGCACACTACCATGGCAGGCAACAGACGCCTTAACCGACGCTTGCTGAATTCGACAAAATTGCCGGATCGTTTAAAGCTGGCCGGCATAAAGTAGCCGGAGATTGAAAAGAAGATGGCGACTGCAACGTAGCCATAGGTGTCCCAAAATGGATAAATTGGCTCCACCGATCCATGCAAAGCAAATTGATGACTGTATAACACAAGCAGCGCAGCGAAATGCCGCATCAGGTCGTAGGAATTTCCTCGATCATTTGCCTCGATTTTATTCATTTGATAAGTCGTCAAATAAATAGCATAAAATTTCGATTATTCCGTTGCACGGTCAAATTTTGACCAGCAGGAACAACCCCTGATTTGAAACGCGCGGATTTTTTAATGTCCCGATTTACCAAGCCCTTCGGCCAACGCGCCCTATGCTGTGCACGAGCGCAACTCGCTTCCGTGCCGAATTGGTCCAGAAATTCCGCCAGAGATATGCCTAGCTGCAATTGAACAGCGCTCATTGCCAAGATCGCGAACCTCACGTGGGGGCTTCAGCTTCGCTCACCCACGTCGCCACTGCTTCGACGTGATCTGAACCCCGTAACAAACTAGGAATTTATTCAATCCGACAAGGCTTCCTCTATATCTTCGAACGGAGAAGCCCTGTCTATAGGCATGGCCTTGACTAGCTCCTTATCTATTTCCAAGCCTATGTCTTTGTAGCGCCAAAATCGCATATATAAATTCTCTTTATCTTTTAGTCCGTCCGCGACTAACCTTTTACATTTTATTGCAAAGATTAAATAGCTTGGCAATGTAAAAATAATCAAATATTTTTTGATCTTCCTGTACTCAAGCCTTGCTAATAGAAGAGCCGAAGGAACATGCCCCGCCCTTGCTCCCTTCCGCAGCATCCTTCTGACTATTGGACGATTTTGAAGTATAGATAACCGTCCAATCATAAATGCCCCCATAAATGGTGACAATTTGTTTGCCCTTGCAAGATAGCGCATGCCACTAATTAGGTTACGCGCTAATTTTTTCCCATAAAACAAGGCTTCTCCCGTAGCAACAAGGACTTCAGGATCATTTGATCGCATACCGAAATTTAGCAAGAATGCGTACTCTGAACTCAATCCCGTGCGCTGCGCTATCGATGGAAATTTATGGATCAACATGGCTGCGGCAATCGCTTCTTTAGGGTCTCCCGATCGAGCAGAAGCAACCTTACTCCAAAGTAAAGCGGTGATACTTTCTTCGTGTTTTATCGTGGACATGAATTCCGATCGCCTGCCGGCACTGCCAGCGGTGAGGCCACGACGGACGTTGGAACTGGAAGAATCCGCGGGGGCGGAATGGATTCAAATTCCTCCACGATGTATTCCAACTCTTGAGCCAATATTTCTTGAGTCGGCATTTCGCCAGCAATTATAGCTGGTGGCACATCCAAGGCTCCATTCACCGCATTCGCCAGCAACAAGGTTCGTGCGAATCCTCCAAGCCCAACTTCTGGGAGAACAGCGCCGCCAGACATAATTAAAGCCGCACTATCCATAATATACACCGGCGCCATATTGGGTGTACCCCATGAATTTTGAATCATATTTTGGGGAAGCGTGCACAAGCCGCCTGGACAAAATGCACCCTGCATATCGCCAAACTCATCCATTCCCAGGGGATCACTGTGACTAAGCGGATTCCCACCGGCGTAGGTATACGTGTTGATTCCACCCCCAAGCCCAATGGGATCACTCTCAAGATACCGTCCCACCCAGTAGAAGTAATCCCGACTCCCGTTGTTCCAAAGATTCAGCTCCGCATCGAAATACTGGCCCGGGAATCCGATGTTAAGAGGCACCACATTATTGGTGGCCACCGACCGCGAAAACGGAAAGTTCATCGCGCGCCACACCACCGTTTGGTTCGCATCCGTCATCGCCTCAGGACGCCCCAGGTGATCCACATGAATGTCCTGCACCTGCCCTCCATGGATGCGGCCAATCAGACGGCCGTTGAGCCAAAGATAGTCTACCCACACGCCAGCATCATTTTCAGCGATCAGGTTGTTGCTTTCGTCCGGCGCGAAATAGGTCGTCGTGCCGCTGACCGACTTCATCAGTCGCTACCCTAGCGGATCGATGTAATACGTATTACCAGAATCCGATGTCATGCGATTGAAGGGATCGAATTGCCATCCACTTTTCCCATTCGCGGTGGTGGTGTTCCCCATTGCGTCATAGCCGAAAGTGACGCCCCCGGCATTGATCATCCGGTTGCTGCCGCCTTCGTAGATGAGGTTCATGCTGGTGCCGTTGACCGTCTGGGCGATGCGGTTGCCGTTGGCGTCGTATTGATAGGATTCGTTATTCGCACCGCCTGTTTCCGAAACCAGCCGCGACTGCTCGTCATAGCCGAAGTTCTCGGTCAGAACGGGTGAGATGAAATCTTGCTTCTTGCTGATGCGATCGGCGTTGTCGTAGTAAATCCCGTAAGTCAGCACCGCCGGCACGTTGGCACCCGTGAACCGGCCGTCGGTGTCGTAAAACAAGAGGGTGCTCAAACCATTGCTGCCCACCCAGCTCGCCATCGCAACGTCTCGCGGTTGATAGGTGATCTGGCTGGCCGCGGTCATCCCCTTGCCACCCACGTTCAAACTGACGGAAGACACCACACCATTCGTGTAGTTGTAGATGGCCTGATTGCCGTCCGGATAGATCACCGCAGCAACGTCCCCTGTCGCGTTGTAGGTATAACCCACCGAGTAATTCACGCTTCCAATCGTGAAGGAGCGATTGCTTACCCAACCCTCTGGCGTATAGCTGTAACCCACCTGACCGCTCGCATCAGCAGCCGTGCACAGGCGGCCCGTGCCATTGGTGCAGCTGTCGTAAGTAAAGCTATGGGATTGCCCACCCGCACTGATGCCAGTGACACGACCGATGGCGTCGTAGACATACATGGTCTGAACGCCGTTCGCGCGCGTCATGCTGGAGCGGCGACCATTGCCATCGTAGATAAAGCTGGTGGTGCCGGTATCGGGGCTGGTTTGCTGCCAAAGCTGCCCCAAGCCATCGTAGACATAGCCGGTGACCAGGCCACGCGGATCGGTAACGCTCGTGAGTTGATTCCCGGCGTCGTGAAGGTAGCTGATCGTGGCGGTCGCCTGTGCTGTGCTTCCGACCGACGGACTGGCACCACCACTCTCTACGGTCTTGGTGACACGGTCCAACGCGTCGTATTGATAGCTGGTCACATGGCCGGCGGCATTGGTGACGGACACCACATTGCCATTGCTGTCGTAAGCATAAGCCAGCAACTGACCATGCTGGCCTAAACGTTGATGCACCCTGCCCAGCTCGTCATAAGTGACGTTCTCAATAAGGCTTGTCGAACTGCCACGCGCGATGGTGTACTGAGTGATATCCCCGTTAGCGTCGTATTGGAAACTCTCGGTGGAAGTGCCATCTTTATCATTGTGGGTGATCGACGTCACTTGCATCTCCTGGTTACGATTCCAGGTGGTGACCCGTCCATCAGGCCCAGATTCACTGACCAACAAGCCGAAGCCATCGTAGCCATACGACCACATGGCGCTTCCGCCATTGGGATGCGTCGTCTTCGTCGACGTTCGTCCACGTACATCATAGGTGTAGTTCGTCACGTCGCCGTTCACTGACGTAACAGTCTGAGGGCCGCCAAGTGATGTGAAATTGCCATACGTTGTTGCCTGACCTAAGGCGTTCGAAATGCGCGTAACATTGCCTAAATTGTCGTAGGCATAGGTCAGAGTGTTCACCCCATTCGGTGAAGGCAAGGTCGTAACAGCATTCGAAACCATTCCATTCGGATACAACGCATAGCCATAAGAAGTCGTGTATGACTGATTTGCTACGCCGTTGTTTGTCAGATTCGTTTGCGTAACGCTCGCCAGTCGGCCTTGCGGCGTATACGTAAAGGCTGTTTGCAAATATCCAGCCACAGTGATGGATAGCAGTCGATCCGTGCCCGGCGTGGTGTCCCACACGTAGTTTGTTACTCGCTGACTGGCACCTGGATTCTCTATTTTTTGTTGTATTTCGCCGTTTGCCGCGTACGTATAGTTCGTGACGTTTCCATTGTTGTCAGTTTCTGACGAAACATTGTCATTGGCATCGTAGCTCCGGGAACTAAAACTGGCGGCGCAATGTGCGGAAGCTTGACCCGTTATGGATACGAGGTTTGATTTTGCGTTGAACTGGTACACTGCGACATGGCTAAGCGGATTTGTGATCGTGGCAGTCGGCCCCGTACTGTTGCTGTTATAAGTAATATTTGTTTGTTGCGTTCCGTCGGCCATTTCGGTCTGCACGGCCTGACCTAAAGCGTTATAACTAGTTAGGTCATGCGCAACCCCGTTATAGTCAACCTCGGTCAAAGCATATTGGTAGCTGCCGAATCCGTCGGCTCCTCCCGTGTCATTGATATATTTATATGCAACTGTTGTGCCGCCTCCTGATCCGGGTAGCGTTGCGGATTGAAGCTCGCCCCAAAGATATCTCGTTGCAGCGATATTTCCGACAGTTCCAGTAGGCATAACGGTATTGTATGAATACGTGTTGCCCGCCGGATCAACGACAGTAAGTTGAGTAGTGGCGCCATCGCTGCCTCGTACCCAATGCAATGACACGGATTGGCCCGATGTGTGCGTAACAATGGTGTCCGCGGAGTTCGGATAACTAAAGTTCCAGCCAACGCCTGCTGAATCTTTAATTGATGTCAACGAAAAATAAGTCAACAAGTAAAGCGTATTGCTAAAAGTAAGGACCTTGGAATCTTCATCGTGAATGACATAAGATCCGTCACTGTTGCGTGTCATCGTCGCGACGCCATTCTTTAGTTGTTTGAATGACGCGCTTCCGTCGCTATTTGCGGTTCCAGGGCCAAATTGAACAACGGTCCCATCGGGATGGATCAAGATTAATGGGCAAAGGCTGTTACTTGATGTGTAGTCGCAGCCGGTAGTCTGTGTGATATCTATATAAAGTAGGTAATCGTAGTTAGTTTTCCACCCGCCCACATGCGTACTTGCATAGTCCCCATTGTTGTATACAGAGGAACTGTAGTAGCGAGTGAAGCTTAATCCCATCTCGCCTGGGAGGGAGAAATCGGTTACCGATTCCACCTTTGTGCCGGTACTTAATACGATCGGGTCTGCGGCTGTTGGCTGATCCCCCTCGCATTTAGATCTCGTACTATCCACATTCGCGTTTACCGTGACTTGCCCAAGCGTCGTTACAGACCCCGGTGATTTGCTGACTTGCACAGGTGGGGCAGAGACGGGAGGTGCAATCTCACCGATAACGGTGATAGCACCGAGCGAAGTTATGTTGCCCGGAGGTGGTTCTGCTGGTGGTCTCACTGTAATGCCAGGAACATTATATGTATCGAGACCATTCTGGGATTCGGAATTCGTAGAAGCCCCCCCCGCTCCCGCCAACATCACCTACTGGAACGTAGGCTTCGGCAAAGACGTTGCAACTAGCGACTAGCAGGAACGTACAGAACGAAGTGACGAGTCTGCTAAGCCATGGATTGGTATAGCCATTGGCCCGTAGACCCCGAACGATCGTGGATTCGGTTGCGAGCCTTCTCGTAAAGACAGTCATCCTTTACCCCCTGTTGGCCCAAACTGATCAAAGTCGGTGAGGAGAGCTGACTAGCGAATCTACATTAGAGTGTATGACAGCGTATGTGCATTTGAATGTAGGATTTTCCCTACACGCTGACGCGAGGCCTAATAGAAATTGAAACCACTATCGCACATAAGTTCGATAATTACTAACTTCATAGGAAATAATGTTAAGTTGCAGCGTATCGGCATTCGGGTTGGCGAAAGAAGGCTTTCACCATCTCAGGTAGCTTCCGGATGCGACGCAATGCATCTGCGGCATCGGTCCAGGTCCAAGTGGAATTCGTAGAATTCCAGCTCAGCGTATCGACGGCACTGTTCTGCCGGCGGCTCACGTACACACCTGCGTGGTGTTGTAGTAGTAGATAACGCTGGAGCCATCGTCATCGGTGCGCGTAATTCCACTACCGTCAGTATTGAGCGTGCCAGTGAGGCTGTTGAGGTAGCGGCTGAAGCCGTAACTCCGACGATTGGTACTCAGCTGGCCGAGGCTGTTGCAGGTGCGCAGCGCGTTGAGCGACAGGCCGTCGAACAGCACGCCTTCATCGGCGCCCTTCAGGACGAGGTTGCCGCTAGCGGTGCGCGGCAATCACATAGCCTCGGTTGCCGGCCTGACCCAGCGAAGACGAGCCGCCTTGCACTTGGCCCAGTTGCGTCAGCGAGGTATCTCCAAGGCCCAGACGATTGAACGCGATCACTGCGTCCCTTGCTTTGCTCCCAAAGTCATGGGGCGACCGCCACCATGGCGGCCTAGTTCGGGAGTACCAATCTAAGTTTTAGAGAAAAAATTAGGGCTTCAGACCATGACTAATGGCCTGGATGCACTTAAGCTTGGCGACAGGGAATGACTCCCAGGCCGCTCAAAAGCTTAAGCAATACAGCGGCGTAGGCTGGGATGACAATCCCAGCATCGCGCAGGGTGCATGCATGGTGATGCTGGGTTTTGCAACCCAGCCTACGATTGGCATCCAAGCCTACGCGCGTCGCCGCATCAGAACGCCATACAACGCGGGCATCACCAACAGCACCAGCGGCACCTGCAGCAGCAGGCCGGAGATGATCGCCACGGCCAGCGGCTGCTGCATCTGCGAGCCGGCCCCCAGGGCCAAGGCCAGCGGCAACAAGGTGAGGATCGCCGCCATGGTCGACATCAGGATCGGCCGCATACGATGCCGGGCCGCCTCCAGCAAGGCATCATGCAACGGCATCTTGCCAACGATGTCTTCCAGTTCGGAGAAGTAGAAGATCGCCACTTCCGTCACGATGCCGACGATCATGGTCATACCCATCATCGCGGAGATGTTCAACTCGATGCCGGTCAACCACAGCCCGATGAACACCGCGCCGATCGCCAGCAAGGGCATCAGCATGATCACCAGCGCGGCACGGAAACTTTCGTAGAGGAACAACAGCAGCGTAAACACCAGGGCGATGGCGGCGAACAGCACCACAGTCAGGCCTTTGAAAGCTTGCTGCTGCTGCTGGTACAAGCCGCCGAGCTGGTAATACATGCCCTTGGGCAACATGCCTTGCCTGGCCAGCATCAGCTTCACGTCGTTGATCACCGAGCCCATGCTGCGCCCGCTGATGCGGCCGGTGACCGCCACCATGCGCTTCAAGTCGTTGCGCGTGATTTCCGGCTGCCCCTGCACGATCTCAAGCTTGGCGATCTGCGACAGTGGCAGCAAATGGCCGTCCGCTGCGCGAATGGGCAGCGCCGACACCTGTTCCAGGCGCTTATAGGCGGCATTTGGCAAACGTACGCGCACGCCCACCATCTTGCCTTCCGTGGGCAGCTGCGTAGCGACGGTACCTTCGATCGCCGCGTTGACTTGATCCGTCACGGCCTGCGGATCAAGTCCCTGCAAGGCCGCCTTGGCCGGGTCCACGCTCATGACCAGGGCATCGCCGGCCGGGTTGATGCCCGGCAGCACGCCATTGACGCCGTTGATCTTGCCCAGCGCATCGGCCACTTTCTGCGCGGTGTCATTGAGTTCGTCGGCGCTGTCGCTGTACAGCTGAATCTCGATCGGCTGCGGCACGGCCACCAGGTCGCCGATCATGTCTTCCATCAGCTGCGACACTTCCACATCGAGGCCCGGCACCTTTTCCTCGACCTCCTTGCGGATGTCGTTCATGACTTCTTCGGTGGAAGGACGCGAGCCGTTTTTCAGACGAATGAAGATATCGCCCGTGTTGGCCTCCGACAGCGCATCGCCAAGCTGCAGGCCAGTGCGTCGCGCATAGGTATCCACGTAGGGATTGGCGCGGATGATGGCTTCGACCTGATTGAGCAGCCGTCCGGTTTCTTCCAGCGAGGTGCCCGGCTTGGACAGGTAGTCGAAGGTAAAGCCGCCTTCATCCATGGCCGGCATGAAACCGGTGCCGACCTGGCTGAAGGCCAGCGCACCGACGCCGACCAGGGGGAGCACTAGCACGAGGATCCACACCGGCCGCTGCAGCCAGCGCTTGAGCACGCTTTCGTAACGCTGCTTGATGTGCTGCGCGCCACGGCCGGACGAATGATCCGCGATGTGATGCGGGTCCAGCAGCCGCTCCGACAGCAACGGCACCACGATCCAGGTCAGCAGATAGGAAATCACCAGGGCGCTGGCCATGGTCAGCGACAAAGCCTTGAAGAATGCGCCAGTGACACCGGTGAGGAACGCCAGCGGCACGAAGATCACCACCGTCGCTGCGCTGGAACCGGTCAACGGCCGGGTGAACTCCCATGCCGCACGCCCGATCCGCGCGCTCACGTCGTCGCTTGCGCCATGCAGGCGGCGCATGATGTGTTCCTGCATCACGATCACGTCGTCGATGATCAGGCCTACCGCCGCCGCCATGCCGCCGAGCGTCATCATGTTGAAGCTCATGCCCAGCACGTGCAGCAGCAGCACGGTGATCGCCAGCACCGACGGCACCACCAGCATGGCGACGAAAATCACCCGCGTATTGCGCAGGAACAGGAACAACACCAGCCCAGCCAGCACGATGCCGATCAGGATGGCGTCGCGCACGCTGCCGGCTGCCCCGGTGACGAGTTGCGACTGGTCGTACCAGTTGGCAACCTGCACACCGGCCGGCATCTGTGGCGCGTAATCCTGCAGGCGCTGCTTGACGTCGCGCGCGATCTGCACGCTGTTGCCGTCCGGCTGCTGCAGAATCTGCATTGTTACCGCGTCCTGCCCGTCAGCCGTGACGCGAATCCACTGCGGTACATGACTGAGCGTGACGTCGGCGATATCGCCCAGGCGCACGATGCCATGGCCATCCGTGCGCACCACGATCTGCCGCAGCGCCTCCACCGTGCGCGGCTGGTTCTGCGCCAGCAGCAAATAGAGCTTGTAGTGATCGGAGACATGCCCCATCGCTTCGATGGTGGCTGCATGGCCGACAGCCGTGGCCACGTCGGTGAGGCTCAGATCCTGTGCGCGCAGGCGGTTCGGATCCACGTCCGCATGGAATTCCGCCACCTCGCCGCCCTGCACTTGCACGCGCGCAACACCGGCGATGCCGCTGAGCAAAGGCCGCAATTGATACTGTGCCAGGTCGTACAAGGCGCTGGGCGACAGCGTGTGCGAGCGCAGGCTGTACGCCAGCATCGGGTACGAACTCGGGTCCATACGGCGCGTGGTGAGCTGCGTTCCCGCCGGCAGCTCCGGCAGCACCTGACTGGCGGCGGCGCTGACGTCGCCGTACGCACGGCTCATGTCCGTGCCCCAGTCGAAGCTGATCGAAACGTCCGCGCTGCCACGACTGGTGGTGGAACGGATGTTGCGCACGCCTGGCACCCGGCGCAGCGCGGTTTCGATCGGTGTAGTGACGGCAATCGCCATCTGGTCGGCAGGGCGATCGCCGGCATCGAGCGAAAGCATGATGCGCGGGAACTGTGCGTTCGGGAACATGGACACCGGCATGAACACGGCACTGCCGATGCCGCCGATCGCGAGCATGACCACCAGGAACAACAGCGAGCGCCAATGCCGCTGGATCCACACCACATTGTTCACTGGGCCGACTCCTGCTTGTCCTTGGCCGACCCCTTGTCCTTGCCGGCATCCTCCTTGGCAGGCTCGTCGTGTTCACGCACGGCGTCGCCGTCGTTGAGCTCGTAATTGCCGTTGACGATGACCTGCATCTTGGCATCGAGCGCACCTTGCACGCCGACCGTGTCGCCGTCCGGATGCTTCAGGCTTATGTCGATGCGCTTGGCCTTGTCCTGCTCGACGACCAGGACATAAGCACCCTTGTCGTCCTGCAGCACTGCCGCGCGCGGCAACGCCCACGCGGTGTAGTTGGTGGTGTCGATGCTTGCCTGCACCACCGCACCGGCCACCAGCACGTTGCTCGCCTCCGCCGGCAAGCTGACCTGCAATGGCAACAGATGGGTTTGCGCATCGATCGCACGCCCGACCACATCGAGCCGGCCATGCAGTGTTTCACCGGCGCCGTAAGCGCTTTGCACTTCCACTGGCATGCCCGGCTTCAAGCGCACGCCTTCCTCCGGCTGCGCGCCAAGGCGCGCAATCAACGCCTGCGCAGGCGCGAAGCTCATCAGCGCCGTGCCGGCCTGGAAACGGTCGCCCAGGTTGACGTTGAGTGCGGTAACCACCCCATCGGCCGGAG
Organism: Dyella choica; assembly: GCF_003977665.1. Lineage (GTDB taxonomy): Bacteria > Pseudomonadota > Gammaproteobacteria > Xanthomonadales > Rhodanobacteraceae > Dyella_B > Dyella_B choica. The sequence continues at coordinate 11,021 of NZ_RYYV01000023.1, forward strand.
CGTTGATGGTCTCCTCGGTCGAGCCGCCGCCGAGTGCGCGCTGCGCTTCGAGCCCGGCCTTGGCATCGTCCAGCGCCTTGCGCGCGGTGGCTACCTGCGATTGCGTGGCAAGGTGCTGGGCGGCCATCTGCTCGATACGCTTGAGTTCACCCGTAGCCAGGTCGAGCGCGCTTTGTGCCTGCAGGTACGCGTTGCGGGCAACCGGATCGGGCGCAATGCGCAGCAAAGGTTGCCCGCGCTGCACCGATTGTCCGCCCGCCGCCAGCAGGCCAGTGACCAGGCCGCCATGCCCCAGGCTGATCGTGCCGGCGCGATGCGGATCGCCCGCCGCCGTGCCCCAGGCCTGGACGGTGTCGTGGAAAGTCTGGCTCACCGGCGAGGTGGTGGTGACCAGCACACTGCCCTTCACCTCCGGCGCTTCGCCGTCATCGCCGGCGTCACCACCTTTGCCGCAACCGGCCAGCACAGCAAGCATCAAGGCCGCCAGCGCGGCACGCGTAAAAACAGATCGGTTCATGGTTGGGAGGCGGCTGCGGAAGAGGGTTGGAGGTCGGTACGGCCCAGCAGGGCTTCCAGCGCGATCGCCTGCTGCGACTGCTGGTCGCGCGCGGCGATGGAGTCCATGTCCGCACCGAGCGCATTGGCGCGGATGGACAAATACGTCGGCCAGTCGAGCAGGCCCTGTTGGTATGCGCTTTCGGCAGCGCTGCGTGCTTCGCCCAGACGCTTGGATTGTGCTTGTGACTGTTCGCGCTGTCTGGCCAGTGTGTCCTGGTCGAGCAGCAACTGACGGATGTCGTTGCGCGTGCTCAGTACGCGGTTTTCGTAGTCATCCTTGAGCTGCTGCCGCGTCGCTTTTTCAATCGCGATGTTGCCGCGGTTACGATCGAACAGCGGCAAAGTAAAGCCGATGTTGATGCCGTGCGAACCGACGCCCGAGTTGTCGCTTTGGCGATCCAGACCAAACGTCAGCGCCGGGAATTGCGCGCGAATCGCGCCACGCAAGGTGGCTTCCTGCGATTTGTAGCCGGCCTGCAGGGCCAGCAGGTCCGGACGCCGCTGCGGCAGGCTGGCCAGCGCGACTTCCACTTGGTCGGGCGTCGGCGAGGTCTGGAACGGCTCGCCGATCAGGTCCAACGCTGCATCCGGCGCCAGGCCGAGCAGCAGGCGCAGATCGTGCTCGGCCTGATGCAATTGCACCGTGTTGTCGGAAAGCCGCTTGGTGGCATCGGCATAGGCGTTCAAACCGGCGCTGGCAGCATCAAAGGTGAGGTTGCCCTGCTGCAACGCCTTGCGCACAACGCCATCCACGGGCTTCAACGCGGCCTGCTCCACCGCAAGCCGCTGCTGCAGTTCCCGCAGCGACACGATCTGGTTGAACAGCTGCCGCGCCTGGGCAATCGTTTGCCACTCCGCCCACAGCAGGTCCAGGTTCACCTGCTCGGCCTGGGCATTGGCCGCCGCCTTGCGGGTGGAGCGCAACAGCAGACTTGTGATGTCCTCGCTGATGCCGTAAGCCGACGAGGTGCGGAAACCCGGAAGGGGATGCGTGAGGTATTCCTGGTTGAGGGAGATCTGCGGGTCCGGCAGCAATCCTGCTTGGAACGCCTGCGCCTTGGCGACGCCCAGTTGGTCGCGCATCACCTTCAAGTCCGGGCTGTTGGCCACCGCCAGGATCGTCACGTCGGTGACGTCCATGCCGTGGGAAAGATCGAACCGATGAGAACGCAGCGCCGGCAGCGGCATGGTCGAGGTGTCGACCGAGAGCTGCGAGACGTCCCTGGCCCCCTGCCCTTCGCCCAGCGGCAAGGGCGAATAGGTCGCGCAGCCGGCGAGGCTTACTGCACATGCCAGCATGCCCAGCCGCATTACGCGGGCGAGAGACCATGCCCGGCCATCTGGCAAATCATTACGGAGCAGCCGCACCTGCATTCTCCACCATGGGTTCCTGGTCCAGCACCCAGGCTAGCTGCCTTGGCTTAGCTGACACTTTGTATTGTCTTGAAACAAGTTTTGGGTGAAAACAGGCCGTGGCGTTCTCAAGTATCCTCACCCTCGGCCGATACAGATGCGGGCCAACCAGCTGACTGCCACTGCCTCGCCATTTCGCAAAAAGTTGTGCCCAGACCCAAGTCTGATCCATAAATATGACACCGGCTGCCCAATTCTTGACCGTGCTCACACAGACTTCACGGCCGGCAATGTTTTATCCTTAGGCTAATCTGGCGGGATCGTGTGTGTGTGCAAGGACGCCAACAACTTGTGGATTTTCTTTAGCGGGGGAGGACGCATGGGGAAGCGCTGGTGGGCAAACGACTGGCTACTGCAGTTGGGGGTTGCGGTCGGCTACGCTCTTCTTTATCTGGCGATACATCCATATTTTTCCACCGCGCACTGGCCGATTCATGCCGGCATACGTTTGGCCTGCCTCCTCTTGGTGCCCTATCGGTATTGGCCTGCGCTGTTTGTGGGCGAAGCGCTACCCAATGCGTATGAAGTTCTACCCTGTACAGACCTTGGTCAAGCGTGGATTGCTTTTCGCTGCATTCCGCCCTTTGCCGTAGCCATGCCCATCGTTTGGTGGTGCCGCACCAAGTTTCCGCCGCTCCCCTCCAAGTCGGAACACGTGGTGGACATAAAGGCGCTGCTCACCTGCATCCTGCTTGTCTCGCTGGGTACGATGGCCTACAGCTGGACCGCCGCCTCCCTCGCAAAAACCCTACATGGCCCGTTTGCGCCCTTGTCATGGCTGGTGGATTTTTTCCTGGGCCCTTATCTGGCCATCGTCTCGGTCGTGCCTTGGGTACTAATGGCGTGGATTGATTCCCGGCCCGGTCAATGGCGTGAACAACTCCACAAATTACTGAGCAGCCGTTTGGCGCTCGATACGGCAGTTCTGCTGATTCCCTCAATCTGCCTGCTTGCATGGCTAAACCAGGCAGGCAACGACCAGACCCGCCTGATCGCAACCATCGCCATGGCCTTGCCTATGGCATGGCTGACGCTCAAACATGGTTGGCGAGCCGTAGCGATAAGCGGCCCCCTTGTTATCGCATCCATTTCCATCTCGATTACTCCCGAAGAGGCTCCGAATAGTAAGCTCTACACGGCCATGGCGTTTCTGACCATTACCGTGACCTCTTTGTTTGCGCTCGGGGCGCGCATCAGCGTCCAGCTTGCGAAAGAAGAAGAAGAGCGACTCAGCCTGCTTAATGTGCAACGCGTTGCAAGACAGAGCCTCCAGCTTAGTGAGCAGCGGATGCGGCACACCTCCCAGGCGCTGGAATACCTTGCCGGAACCTTGCACATCACCAACAGCCGCTTGCTTGAGCAGATGCGGCGTATCGTGCCGAACATCGAAAGCCACGCCTTCTACAAGCAAGCGCTAAATACTCAGAGTCAGGTCTATCGCCTCGCGGAAAACTTGCATCCCGTAGCCTGGCGTGAGCGAGGATTGCCAGCTGCCCTGAATGAAACCGTTGCGCGCGCCCTTGACGAAGCGGGCATTGCCTATCGCTGCGAGATCAGCGGACGAGGATTCAGCCGCCTGGCCCCTGCCGTCCTTACCGCCACTTATCGAACGGCGTGCGAAGCGGTGGTCTATGTGACTTCCCGACTCGCTTGTACCCGGGTGAGCCTTGTGCTGCGAGGGGGAGAAACCAACGGAAAGCGCTGGATCGTGCTGCGCGTAGAAGGTGTGCTGGAAGAAACTGGTGTTGCCAGTGCGGTATTTCATTCGGAAGAACGCAAGCGCCTGGCAGCCAAACTGGGGGCAAGCACGCTGGACATCCCGGAAATACGGGACCATGCGCGTATCTTCGACGGCTTGCTCCATCTACGCATGCCCGCGGATCGGCTGCAGCTGACCGCATTGCTGCATGATGCGATCCAAGAGGAGCAAAGAGAGATCTCTCGCCTTGCTCCTCCCATGCGGCTGTGGGTTAAATAATCCTTACCTCATCAGGAACCGCCGCTGCCGCTGCATGACGCGGTAGGACAAGATTCGACACTCAATACTTTGAACGCGGTCGCCCCGCTGCTCTGAGGCGTAGCCGTTACCGTAGTCGAGCTGTCTTGATAGACCGTCTGCGTCGTAGTCGCACTGGACGACGTCGATGCAGGCGCGTTCGGCGCAGGCGTGGAAACGTTTTGCGCATCCACACCCACCGGCAACACGATCGAGGTGCCGTTGGCGGTACCCACCGCCGCGTGCACCGTGCCATTCAGGTCGTTGACCTGGATGTATTTGATGCCGTTCAACACGAAAACGTATACGTGCCAATTTGGATGCGCGCTTACGTCTGCGGCGTTCGGCCAGGACTGACCCAGTCCGGACGCCGGCGCGGTGGTCTGGGCAAAGGCCACGGAGGAAAAGCACAGCGCAGTCAGGCCGGCGAATGCTGCTTTACGAACAAAACTTCCTTGGGTACGGGACATGGGAGTTCCCCTGCTGATGGTAGTTCGCCTACCGGAGGCCGAAATGTAGCAGGGGACGAGCGTGCGAGCTGGACAATTTTTCAGCTCAGCCGGCGCACAATTCAGCCGCGCGGCAGCCTTGTCCGGACTTCACGTTTCCTTGATCGCGTATTCCTGCGACGGCGCCGGCTTGAATCGTGGCAAGCTGTGGCACCCATCGATCTTGTCGACCCACAACGAGACCCCCATGCCCCAACTACGCGTCCACAGCTTTGCCGTATCCCTCGACGGCTACGGTGCCGGTCCCGACCAAAGCCTGGACCATCCTCTCGGCGTACGCGGCCCCGAACTCATGGAATGGTTCTTCCACACGCGCGTGTGGCAACGCAAGCAAGGACAGGACGGCGGCGAAACGGGTATCGACAACGATATGGCCGAACAAGGCTTCGCCAACATCGGCGCCTGGATCATCGGCCGCAACATGTTCGGCCCGATCCGCGGCCCCTGGCCGAATGAAGACTGGAAGGGCTGGTGGGGCGAAGAACCGCCCTATCACACGCCGGTGTTCGTGCTGACGCAGCACCCGCGCGCACCGCTCAAAATGGCCGGCGGCACCGAATTCGTCTTCGTCACTGAGGGCATCCATGCAGCACTCGAACAAGCCAAGGCTGCCGCAGGCGGCCGCGATGTCCGCCTGGGTGGCGGTGTCGCCACCGTTCGCCAGTACCTGCAAGCCGGCTTGATCGATGAATTGCACCTGGCCGTTCGGCCCGTCTTGCTCGGCGCCGGCGAAAACCTCTGGCATGGCTTGGACATGCATGCACTAGGCTACGAATGCGTGAAACACCTGGCTGGCGAACGCGCGATGCATGTCATTTTGAGAAAGCGTGCGTGACGTAGGCTGGGATGGCAATCCCCGCATTGCGCGAGTTGACGCATGGCAATGCTGGGTTTTACAACCCAGCCTACGATTGCCTTCCCAGCCTACGAGCTGGCATTACTGGTCTTTCCCAACCCACCCAGGTATCAGGCAGCAAAAGCAATATGTTGGTCACCGCCGCATTTTTGTTGTTACTTACCGGTATCGCTCACTCCTATCTGGGTGAACGCTATATCCTCATTCGGCTCTTCAAACGGGACAACTTGCCAAAACTCTTCGGCGGAACCGAATTCACCACGGGCACGCTGCGATTCGCCTGGCACCTACTCACTGTCGTCTGGTGGGGTATTGCTGCCCTTATTCTGCAGGCATCGGTACAGTCGCTGCACACCAAGGCGGTTCTTCAGGTCTTCAGCGCCGTCGCCCTTATTTCAGGCTTGTTCCCGCTCTTCTTCACTCGTGGCAGGCATCTGTCATGGGTCGTATTTTTTGCCATCGCCTTCCTGCTTTGGCTTGCCAGTCGAGCGGCTTGAATGGCCCCCATGCATTAAACCTCGCGCACAATGAAGCAGAGCGTAGGCTGGGTTGCAAAACCCAGCATTGCCATGCATGCGCCTGCGCGATGCTGGGATTGCCATCCCAGCCTACGAGTCCATGGGTACCTGATTGGCAAACTCGTTCACACGCATTTCCTGGGGTGTCATCCCATAGGCACCCTGAAAGGCGTGTGTAAAGTGGGATGCGCTTTTGAAGCCGACGGAATAGCCAATGTCCTTGATCAGAACCCTGGGAATTCTAACCAGCTCGTCAGCGGCGGCGCGCAAGCGAAGATGCTGGATGTAGGCACCAAGCCCGCCTTCATGCTCGAACAGCCGATAAATCGTGCTGCGAGGCAGCCCCAACGATTCAATGATGCTCTGGGGTGACAGTTCGCACTCGTGGAGGTTGGCGCGGACATAGCGCCGCACACCGTCAAACATCAGCGCGCGGCTGACGGCTCGCTTACTGCCAATCAAACCAGCCTGCTCCCCGAAAGCCGCTGCGATCAGGTGAACGAGGTCCGCGAGCCCGCGATGAGCGTCCTCGAACAACATGTGCCGGAAGTTCTCAACCAAGGTTTTAGCACGCTTGACGACAAGCCGCGTACCAGGTTTGCGCGGATCGAGCACGCGACCATGGATGGTCCCCGGGTCAGCGAACACATGCCGCAGCAGGCTGGATGGGACAACCAGCGTTATGTATCTGCACGCCTGGCGCATTACGCATACGGGTTGATCGAGATCTGTGGCAAGGACGCTGCCCTCACCCATGCTGGACTCACGCTTTTTGGCAAGCGTCATGACCGAATGAGCGTCACCTTCCAGGAAAATGGTAAAACCGATGCCGCGCACGTTATCGCGCGAAATGCGGGCGATGGTGCGTTCGATCACGACACTGTCCGTATAGGTGTCGCTGATGCGGAATTCGCCGATGTCATAACGGGAGTTGATGCAGATAAAGGGCTGCCGGAGCTGCTCACGCGTCGGTGCCACCTCGATGACATGGCCAAGATGCTCGCAATAAGCCAGTAGCTGCTGCTGTGGCGGCAGCCCGGCAACATCGAACCGATGGTAAGTGATGCCGAGGCTGAGCATGAGTCGTGGTCCAGCGGCAAAATGGAACGCCAGAAAAGCGGCCGCTGAGCGTAGCGCCGTCAAAGTGCCGCAATGAGTCCTCTCGCTTACCCACTGGACAGCGACGTTATAGCACACCGTTTGTGCTGGTTCATTGCAGGCCTGGCACGCTCATCCCGTGCGTGAAACCCCGGGGACGAACCATAGGCCACACGTTCCTAGTCGACCACCAGTCCCAGCATCCTCGCCTCATAGATGGCTTCTGCCTTGGAGGTGACCTTGAGCTTGCTGTAGATGCGCCGCACGAAAGTCCGCACGGTGAAATGAGACAGCAGCAGCAGCTTCGCGATTTCCGGCATCGTGAGGCCCTTGGCAATGAAGCCCAGCACTTCCTTCTCGCGAGTGGATAGCGGGGACGAAGTAGCCGCTGCAAGCTCATTGCATGCAGCGCTGCGGGTGCCGGCTTGCCGGAAATGCACGAGTATCTGCCGGGCAATGATCGGACTGATGGGACTGCCGCCGCTGGCAAGGCTACGGATTTCCTCGACCATCCGCGCCACCGGCTTGTTCTTCAGCAGATAGCCGGCTGCACCGGCTTCGATGGAACGCAACACGTGCGTTTCACCGGCCAAACGGGTGCTGACCATGATGTTGCAACCGGACCATTTCCGGGCAGCCGTGCGGATCACGTCAATACCCGAGCCGTCGGGCAAACCCGGATCGATCAGCAGCACGTCCGCCGGCGCCCCCTTCAGCAGGGTCAGTCCCTCAGCGCGGGAACCGGCAACACCCGTCAATCGCATGCCCGGCGCATCCTGCACCAGCTGGCTCAGCGCGTCGAGAAAGCCCGGATCGCCGTCGACGATGGCAACGCGGATGACAAACGATTCTGCGTCGGTACTGGTGGGTTGCATAGGGACGGACGAAGGCCCCGTGCAAACTTTTATCGTGGCCTGAACGGCTGCATCGTCCGGGTTCAATCCTGGTCCTCGCCATCAACACCGATGAATGTCGATGCGATCCCTCGACGCTCCGACGGGACGCAAGTCTAGGCGAGCCCTCTCCAACGGCTTGCTTGAGCGTCTCAGTTCCGGCCCCTTTTCGTGCGGCTGGCTCGAAAAGAAAAAAGCGCCCACAGGGGGCGCTTTCTTCTTCATCCGCAATGGAGGCCAGGGTCGGAATCGAACCGGCGTACACGGCTTTGCAGGCCGCTGCATGACCACTCTGCCACCTGGCCAGTGCGTGGAACCGCAACCTTAGCAGGTCTTAGGTTCGCTTGAAAAAACAAAACCTCGGCTCACCGAGGTTGTGCTTGAAACTGGAGCGGGAAACGAGACTCGAACTCGCGACCCCGACCTTGGCAAGGTCGTGCTCTACCAACTGAGCTATTCCCGCATCGGAGTCGGTAACTATATCAGAACCTGGCGGAATGTGAATAGCCAAGCGAGCCATCCCTTCCAGTGCCGTGCCCCACCGCCTTCCTGATCAGCCCCAAGGCACGACCAGCTGTCCACCCCACCCCGTCGCCCCGAGGACGATGAAAAGGCAGCCCCTCCCTCGCTGGCCGAGGTTCCGGGCTGGATCCCGTACTGCCAAATTAAAACGCCGGGGGGGCATGAGCCCCTCGGCGCTTCCGCTTCATCCGATGCAGCGTGCAGCGGTTTGCAACGATCAGTTCGACTCGGTGAATTGGATAGACGGCGAAGTGCCGCCGGTGGCGCTGCACGAGCCAAGGTTCAGATTGTTGGTTTCACCGGTCGAGCCGGCATTGGCCAGGCAACTCGGAACGTTCGTGTTGCCATCGTTGACCTGCACGTTGACCGTGACCGACGAGCCGGTGTTAAAGGTGGCCGCCGAGCCGCCACCGTTGCCGACGATATTGAACTCGGACTGGTTCCACACATCAGCGATATCGAGCGTGCTGTCAGCTTCACTCACCGCATACGCGTTGGCGCCGTTGGTGAAGGTCACCGTGTCGTTGCCGTTTGCCGCGACCACACCGGCCAGCTTCATGTTCGCCAGTTGGGTCGCCGGAACGGTGACCGAATTGACGGCATTGCTGTTCTTGTAGCAGCCGTTGTAGGAGGTTGTGCGGTAGTGATTCCATCCGCCCGGGCACCTGGCATGCGTCGGAATGAACATCCAGTTCTGGATGAACACCTGCGCGCCCGCGCTACCGTAGTTGGACGAGTAGATGAACTGCTCCCACACCTGGCAGCTCGAATAGCCATAGCTGGCGCAAGCGGGCGAGCCATTGGCCAGATTGGTATTGAGCTGCAACGTGTAATCGTTGGCGCCGCTCGATCCGGTTTCGCTCGTCACTCCCGTCACGACCGGGAAGCTGCCGGTTGCCGAACTGGTGAGGCTGGAGGTGCCGGCGGCGTAGTCATTGCCATTGCCGACGGTCTCGGCCGCACTGTTGTTTACGTGCGGATTGGACCGATAGCTGGTGGTTCCGCAGGAGGCCTTTTCCCAGATGACGCTGGGATACGCAGCGTGGAAACAACCCGCGGCGGGCGTAGCTATGTGCCGCATCGTTTCATGCCAGGACTTCAGCGCCTGGGCTTGTGCATCTGCGGTGATGTCGTAGGCGGAAGCAGCGGCGGCGGACAGGAACGTCCCCGCGCCTACCAATCCGGCCACCGCTATGAGCTTGGCGATACGACGAATGCCAAATGCTTGCTTGGACTGCATTGCGTACTCCCCACAAAAAAATCAGGATTGAAAGGTCACTGAGCGGGCGCCTTGCAGCGCCTGCCCATCCAGGCAGGCCTTTCGCAGGCACACGTGCCCGTGCGGATGACAGCTTGAACGCCGATCCGCAATCGAACGCATCGCCAGTGCGATAGCCCTTGGGTCTTGCCCTGAGTCTTTTCTCCCTGTCGCAAGCGCAAGACGTGCAATCCCTCCCCCGAGGAATCTGACGCCGCGACTGATCGAGCATACCGACAACGCTATATGAAGAAAATATGACGGCACTAGGAAAATATCGTAGACAACGATTGCCGAATGCCTTCACGCCGGTGTGAAATTTCCACGTTGCAGTGGCAGCCACAGCGTAAATCGCGTGCCAGCCTCTCCCGACACCCACGCAACGCGCCCATCAATGGCCTGCGCACGACGCTGCTGATTCTGCAGGCCGCGTCCGCTGTTTCGCCAAAGGGCGGCTGCCACATCGAAACCCTGGCCGTTGTCTTCAATCACAACTTGCACGCCGGCACCTTCGACGGCAGTGGTTACACGGATGACGCTGGCGTGCGTATGGTGAAGAATGTTGGCAATGCTCTCCTGCACGATGCGCAGGATGTGCAGTGCGCTGGACGGATCGAGCCACGCCAGGGTCGGCAGCTTCTGCACCTCCCAGAGCAAGGCGGTGCCGGTTCCCTCCAGGCGGGGCTCTAGGCGAAAGCGCAGCGTGGCCAACAACAGCAGCAGGTCGGCTTCGACCGGCTCCATCGAGTCGATGGTCAGCTTCAGGTCGTCGAGGCAGCCCTTGAGCAGCTGCGAAATTTCCAGCTCGCTGACCGTTCTGCGCTCGACCGAGCGAATCGCACTGATCAGGGATGCGCCGAGGCCGTCGTGCATGTCCTGCATCAGGCGCTGCCGCTCCTTGCTGATCGCTTGCTGCCGCTCCGCTTCACGCAGCCGCTGATGACTGAGCTCAAGCTCAGCTTCGCGCTCTTGCAGGCGTTGCGCGAGATTCGCGTTGGCCTGCTCGACCTCGCTGATGGCATTGACGTAGCGCCGGTACATCAGGGTGCCGAAGATGCCGAACGTGATGGCATTGGAGTAAGCCCCGAAATACCAGCCTTCGGGGCTGACGAAATTGTTCTGCAGCAGCCAGTCCGACACGCCCAACAAGGTACATATACCGACACCGATCGCCACCAGGACCCCTTCGTTGGAGCGACGCCAGGCGTTGACGCCTCCCACCCATCCGACCGATGCGCCCATCAGCGCCGCTATCGGATAGATCAGCGGCGTGACTTTGGGCGTGTTCGGCAATACGGCCAGCGCCGGCATCGTCAGCACGCCAATCACGCCAGCGACCCCGACCAGCGCACGGGTGAACCCTATGAGCTTGCGGCCATGCAACTGACACAGAAAGAAGTGCACCACCACGACCAGCCACATCAGCGAGTTGACCGTCAGCCATGCGAACCAGTCATTGGCGATCGGCACGCCCATATAGAAATGCAGGCTGCGCAGGAACGAAGTGACGGCAAGATTGAAGAAGAGCAGATAGCTAGTTTCGTGGCGGCGCCTGAACCACACGAACAGCGCAAAAATGCCGACGGTCAGGAACGCCATGCTCAAGATCGCCGGCAGTTCCTGCTGCAGCCACCGGCGCAGGTAGTAGCGCCGTTTCAGCGGCTCGACAGGGCCCAACCATAACGAGGCCACTGCCACCCGCGTGCTTTGGGTGTGCTCCAGGCGGATAAGGACCTCGCTCACGGGCGCACTATTGGCCTGTCTATCCAGCACGATCCACAACGGAGTGCGCGTTCCGTTCCACAGAGGTCCTTGTTCCTGCGCCCGATACACCAGCCGGCCGTTGACATACACCGCAATGGTGCCGTCGGTCTTGATTCGTGCGCCATATAGCGCCAGAGGGCCGGTATAGGCGGGTAAAGCCGGGACGGAGAGCCTGATCCAGGTGGTGTGGACGAGCGTGGCGTTGGCTTTCGTACGGGCCTGGCGCAACAAGGCTATGGGTGGGGCCAGGGGCAGCGCGGCATGCTGCCAGGCGTTCGGCAAGGAATCGCTGTCCAGCATCGGCGGCGGCGCACTGAAACCCTGCGCATCGTCGACCTGCCAATCCGCCTGCGTCAGATGCAGGCTGGCTGCCGATGATTGCTGGCTGCCGGCACCCGAATAGAAGATGCCCACGATAACCAGCAAAAGCAGTGAAACAACCAACACCGCGTTGGCAAGAAAGGGCGAAGGACGGTATCTCATGCAGTGCTTGGTTTTGCTCGCTAGTCGCTCAACAGCCCCAGGTTTCTCGCTTCATAAATGGCTTCCGCCTTGGAGGTGACCTTGAGCTTGGTGTAGATGCGCCGCACGAAGCTGCGCACCGTAAAGGGCGACAGCTCCATCAGCCGGGCGATTTCGTTGGCGGTAAAGCCCTTGGTAATGAGTTCCAGGACTTCTTTCTCGCGCTCGGACAGAAGTTGCACTGATTCGTCCGCGGCCATCGACTTATCTGCAGGCACAGTCCTGATTTGCCGGAAGCGGGTCAGCACCTGCCGTGCAATGATCGGGCTGATCGGGCTGCCGCCGCTGGCCAGGCTACGAATTTCGTCAACGATCCTGGCGGGGGAACTGTCTTTCAGCAAATAACCGGCTGCCCCTGCCTCGATCGAACGCATGACATGGGTTTCATCGCCGAAGTTGGTGCTGACCATGATGCTGCAACTGCTCCACTGCAGTGCGGCGGCGTTGATGACATCGACACCCGAGCCATCCGGCAACCCCAGATCCACCAGCAGCACATCGGCCGGAGCCCCCAGCAGCAATCGCATGCCTTCGGCGCGCGTTCCGGCAATGCCGGCAAGCCGGATGTCCTGGGCATGCCCGATCGCCTCGATCAGGGTCTGCCTGAAATCCAGGTCGTCCTCCACGATGGCAACGTGGATCAGGGGCAGATTTTGGCCGCTTGCCGGCAATGCCATGTAAAACCCCGTCTCCCCTTCCCCAACCGGCAATGCTAACTCGAAACGAGTCATTTTAAGACACGGCGGGCCACGCCGTTTGTAGCGTCTTTGTTCTACAGACGGCATGGCACCCTGCCCTCAGGATTCCCCCGTTTTGGCCGAGCGCCCCTCGTCCGCTGCTCCCTTTCCGATGGAGGCGGCTGGCGATGCGCTGCGGCAAGCTACAGGGGGATACATGCAACGCCGCTTTCATTTCATCTCCGGTTTGCCCAGATCCGGATCCACGCTGCTGTCTGCCCTGTTGCAACAGAACCCGCGCTTCCATGCTGGCATGAGCGGCCCGGTCGCCGGCATGTTCACGACCCTGCTGCACGAGTTGAGCGGGCAAAACGAGTTCTCGGTTTTCATCAACGATGCGCAGCGCCAGCGTGTCCTGCGCGGTCTCATCGCCAACTACTACGACGGCGAGGCCGATGCCGAGGTGGTGTTCGACACCAGCCGGGCGTGGTGCACACGGCTGCCCGCCCTGAAAACGCTGTTTCCCGACGCGCGCGTCATCGCCTGCGTGCGGGACACCGCATGGATCGTCGACAGCATCGAACGGCTGATCCGCAACAACAGCTTCCAGCCCTCTTCGATTTTCAACTACCAAGCCGGCGGCACGGTGTATTCGCGCGTCGAAGGATTGGTCAATGGCGACGGCATGGTGGGCTATGCCTACAACGCGCTGAAAGAAGCGTACTTCGGCGGAGACGCCGGCAACCTGATGCTGTTGCAATACGACACCCTGGTCAATGATCCGGCACGCGCCCTCGCCGCAGTGTACGACTTCATCGGCGAACCTGCCTTCGCCCACGATTTCGAGCACGTCAGCTTCGACGACCAGGGTTTCGACCAACGCGCCGGTACACCGGGGCTGCATCACGTACGCCCTCGCGTTGGCGCCACGGCACGGCAAAGCATTTTGCCGCCGGATCTGTTTCGCCGCTTCGAGAACGATCCGTTCTGGCGCGATCCGCAGCTCAATCCACGCGGCGTGCGCATCGTTTGAAGCCAAACGACTGCACAACACATCAACCAATCAGCAAACGATGCATCGATCTGCGTCGCCATTCATGACAGGGGCAACACCGTGAACCGCATCTACCGTTTGGTCTGGAATCGTGCCACGGGCACCGTGCAGGTGGCTTCCGAACTCGCACACGCACCGCGCGGCGGCACACAAAGCACGTCGGACACGCCGCTACCGCGCAACCGCGCGCTGGCGATGGCCTGCGCCGCGGCATTGGGCCTGGCACTGTCGTTCACACCGGCCCTGGCGGCCGCCGGCTGCACCGCCATCGCTTCGGTGACGGGCACGGCCGGAGCGGCGGGTGGCAGCGGCACCAACGGTGTCAATGGCGGCCCTGGGCACGATGGCACCAACGGTGGCGACGTTGCGGCGGCCGGCTCCAGCCAGGCGTTTTGCATCGGTACCGGCAGCCAGGTCGTGGGCGGCATTGGCGGCACTGCGGGCTATGGTGGCGACGGCTTGGGGATCCCTGGACAGCCCAACGTTCCCCTTGGTGGTAATGGAGGCACCGGGGGCAACGGCGGCTATGGTATCCGTGGCACAGGAGCCTTCCAGCTCGGCAACGTCGGGAGCATCACCGGCGGAGCGGGTGGCAACGGTGGCGGCGGCGGCGAAGGCGCAGGCGGCTACAGCGGGAATGGTGGTAACGGCGGTGCGGGTGGTACGGCGCTGGGTGGCACCGGCTTCAATCTGACCACCACCGGCACCATTACCGGTGGTGCGGGCGGCATGGGTGGTCATGCTGGTTTCCGCGACCCCCATTGGGGTAGTGCAGGCGCGGGTGGGCAAGGCGGCGCTGCCATCAACAGCACCGGCACGAGCAATATCATCAATATCGGCAGCATCGTCGGCGGCGCGGGTGGCCTAGGCGGCGAGGGGTACAACGGCATTGGTCTTGGCGGCACCGGCGGTGCAGGCGTTACCGGCAGCGGCTTCGTGTTCTACAACGCGGGCAGCATTGCCGGCGGCGCGGGTGGCAGAGGCGGCTACGCCTTTGTGAACGGAACGTCCGGCAACGGTGGCACAGGCGGCGCGGGCATTCTGGGCAGCAACCTGACGATCACCAACGTCGGCAGCATCAGTGGCGGCCAGGCAGGCGCAGCCGGCAACACTGCTCACCAGAAGTCGCCCGGCGAACCCGGCACCAGCGGCGATGCCGTGCACTTCACCGGTGGCAACAGCACGCTCACGCTCCAAAGCGGATCGGTATTGAACGGCGTGGTGGAGATCGACAGCGGCAGCACCGCCACCATTGACGCCAATGCCGCCGGGCTGGATCTCAACGGTGGCACGCTCGGCAGTAACGCTTTGATCGTCAACGGCACCGCCAATGTCAACGTAAATACGCCCGCCTTCGCCATCTCCGGAAACATCAGTGGCAGCGGCACGCTCAATATCGCGGGCACCGGAAACACGATCACGCTGGGTGCAGTGAACATCGGCACATTGACCAGCGAGGCGTCGACCACGCTCGGCAACAACGTCACCAGTAACGGTGGCGGCCAGACATTCGGCAACGCAGTAAGTATCACCAACGATATAACGCTCACCGACAACCAGAACGGCAACATCGATTTCAGCTCAACGATCGATGGCTCGCATGACCTGACGATCTCGACCGCCGGCAAGAGCACTTTCGACGGCGCGGTAGGCAGCACGGCGGCGCTGAGCAACATCACCGTTACAAGCGGCGGCATCGAGTTGGACAAGTCGTGGACCATCAGCGGCACCGCTTCGCTCACCAGCACTGGCGGAATCGCTGAACTACC
This sequence comes from Dyella choica, assembly GCF_003977665.1. GTDB lineage: Bacteria > Pseudomonadota > Gammaproteobacteria > Xanthomonadales > Rhodanobacteraceae > Dyella_B > Dyella_B choica. The sequence continues at coordinate 26,428 of NZ_RYYV01000023.1, forward strand.
CAATGCCACGCTATCCGCCAGCCTGCTCACTGGCGGTTCGACGGGCAGCACGACGCTCGACACCAACACCAACGCCATTCAGCAGATCGGTTCGTTTTCCGCCAATGGCTTCAGTCTCGTCAATGGTCAGAATCTGGCCGTCATCAATGGTTCCATGCTCGACGGCGGTGCGGGCGACGTGTCGCTTTCAACCACCAACGGCAACATTTCCGTCAATCAAGGTGCCACGGTCAAAGGCGCCAACATCACGCTCACGCCGAATGGCTTCACCGATCTGTCCGGCACACTGAGTACGACGGGCACCATCACCTCGAACAGCTTGTTGCAAGTCGAAACGGGCAGCTCGATCGTCGGCAATCTTGCCAACATCGGTGGGATTTCCTTCGTCAATAGCACCAGCATCCCGCTGGCCGGTGTCATCTCCGGCGGTGGCGACGTGACCTTGCAAAACGGCAGCAACGTCGCGTTCCAGGGCGTCAACACGTATACCGGCGCCACCGTGCTCAACGGCGGCAATCTCGTGCTGTCGGGCAGCGGCAGCATCGCCATGTCCAACTCGGTGCTGGTCGGCAGTTCGAGCACACTGGATATCTCCGGCACCAATAGCGGCGCGTCGATCACCACACTCGCCGGCGGTGGCAAGGTGATGCTCGGCGGCCAGACCCTGACACTCACCAGTGCCCAGGATGACACCTACAAAGGCATCATGAGCGGCACGGGCCGTCTCGTACTGTCAGGCGGAACGGAGATTTTCACGGGCGCCAACACCTATACCGGCGGCACGACCATCGACAGCGGCAGCACGCTGCAACTCGGCAGCGGCGGAACCAGCGGCTCGGTCGTCGGCGACATCACCGACAACGGCACGCTAGCTTTCTACCGCAGCGATGCCTTCACCTTCGCCGGCACGATCAGCGGCAGTGGCAAGCTGGTGCAACAAGGTAGCGGCACGTTGGTTCTCACCGGCGCGAATGCTTACGCTGGCGGCACCACGATCAGCAGCGGCACCTTGCAGATCGGCAACGGCGGCACGACGGGTTCGATCACTGGCAACATCATTGATAACGGTACGCTGGTCTTTGACCGCAGCGATACCGTCACGTTCAGCAATACCCTCACCGGCAGCGGCTCGCTGGTACAGCAAGGCAGTGGCACGCTGATCCTCACCGGCGACGCTGCTTTCAGCGGCGGCGTGCAGATCGATGCGGGTGCAGTGGCCGCAGGCAGCAATCTCGCGCTCGGTACCGGCGGCGCCAGCATGGCGACCGGCACCCGACTCAACTTCGCTGCGGACGGCTTGTCGCTCGGCAACACGTTCGCCTTGAGTGGCACGACGACATTCGATGTCGCCAATAGCCAGACTGGCACCCTTGCCGGTGTCATCAGCGACGGCACCGCACCCGGCACTTTGCGGAAAATCGACGGCGGCACGCTGGTGCTCACCGCCACCAATCTCTACAGCGGCGGCACCACGATCAGCGGCGGCACTCTGTCGGTATCCAGCGACGGCAACCTCGGCGCCGTCGCGGGCGCCGTCACACTCGATGGCGGCACGCTGCAAGTCACCGGCAATACGTATACCGGCACGAACCGCACCATCAACCTCACCAGCAACGGTGGCGTGATCGACATTGCAGATGCCACCAATGCCTTCACCGTGAGCCAGTCGATCAGCAGCAACGGCCACCTTGACGTGTCCGGCGCTGGCACACTGCTGCTTACCGGCACCGACCGGTTCGGCGGCGGCATCACGATCGACAACAGCAGCCTGCAGATCGGTAATGGCGGCAATAGCGGCGCGATCGCCAGCGACATCGTCGATAACGGCACGCTGGTGTTCAACGAAAGCAATGGGGTGCTGTACAGCAATGCCATCTCCGGCAACGGCAACCTGATCCAGAAAGGTGCGGGAACGCTGGTCTTGATTGGCAGCAACAGCAGCGCTTTCACCGGTACCACCACGGTGGCGAACGGTACGCTGCAGGTGGGCTATTCCCCTGCCAGCAACGCCACGCTGGGCGGCAATGTGATCGTGAACACCGGTGCCACGCTCGGCGGCTTCGGCACGATCGGCGGCAATGTCACGGTGCAATCCGGCGGCAACGTCACGCCAGGCAGCCTCACCGGTACGCTGACCGTGAACGGCAACTTCACTGCCGCACAAGGCAGTGTGCTGAATCTGTTTCTCGGCGCGCCCGGCGCAAGCTTCCAGACCTTCGGCACCGGCACCAACATGCAGGTGAAGGGCAACCTTGCGCTCAATGGCCTTACGCTCAATGCCTATAGCTCCAACATGGGGCCGGGCATCTATAACCTGTTCACCTATGGCGGCACGCTGAGCGAGAGCAACGGTGGCATCGTGCTGGGCAACATGCCTTCCGGCCAGACGGTGCAGCTGCAGTACCTCACCATCAACCAAGCCAACAAGCAGATCAACCTGATCGACACCACCGGTCTCACCTTGAATGTGTGGAACGCGAACGGCCAAGCCTCCGCGACGCAGATGGGTGGTGGCAGTGGCACCTGGTCTGCCACATCACAAATGTGGACCGACACCAAGGGCGATACGCCGAATATGGCCATGCAACCGCAACCCGGCTTCGCCGTGTTTGGCGGCACGGCAGGCACGGTAACGGTGGATGACGGCAGTGGTCAGGTCATCGCCACCGGTATGCAGTTTTTTACCAACGGCTATGTATTGCAGGGCGATGCGCTGAATCTGCTCGCTTTGAGCGGCATCAATCCGGTCACCATCAATGTGGGCGATGGCACCACCGCCAGTGCCAGTACCACAGCGACCATCAATAACGTTCTGACGGGCAACATCGACCTAGGCAAGACGGATTACGGCACGCTGATCCTGGGCGGCGTCAACACCTACACCGGCAACACCACCATCCAGCAAGGCACGCTGGCGCTCGCCGGCAACGGCAGCATCGCCAACACGTTGTACGTGGAGGTGGATAGCGGCGCTATCTTCGATATCAGCAATACCGCCCATGGCGCGTCGATTCCTTGGCTGCAAAGCAGCGGCAGCGTGAATCTGGGCAGCCAGACGCTTACTCTGACCAGTGCTGGCAGATTCGATGGCGTCATCGACGGTTCTGGAGGACTCACTCTCACCAACGGTGTAACGCAGCTCACCGGCGTCAACACCTACAGCGGAATCACCACGATCGACGCAGGCGCCGAACTCGACCTGTTGAATGGCGGCAACCTCGCCAACAGCACCATCGACGTCGTCGCGGGTGGCAACTTCAGCATCGAGGGCACGAACGGCGGGGCATCGATCGCTTCGTTGCAAGGTAGCGGTAGCGTCAACGCTGGCAGTACCTCGCAAACGCTGAAGTTTACCAACGCAGCCGATACGTTTAGTGGAGTGATCAGCGGCTACGGCGCGCTCACCTTGTCGGGCGGCACGGAAACACTCACCGGCGCCAACACCTACACAGGTCTCACGACGATCAATGGCGGCACCCTTGCGCTATCGGGCAACGGCAGCATCGCCAGCTCCCATGTCGTAACGATAAACAGCGGCGGCACGCTGGATATCAGCGGAACCAGCGGTACATCGATCAGGGCGTTGTCAGGTAGCGGCAGCATCAACCTTGGTGCGCAAACGCTAGCCGTAACGAATGCCATCATGATCAACCCGTTCAGCGGCAGCATCAACGGCAGCGGCAACTTGACGCTGGACGGCGGCACCTTGCAACTCTCCGGCAACAACAGCTACACCGGCGTCACCACGATCAACAGTGGCACCACCCTGATGGGCGATTCGGCACAGGCACTGGATAGCACCTCTGCATTCCATCTCAATGGCGGCACGCTGGAGCTGGTAAACGTCTATCTCACCACTTCTGCGGCGGTGACGCTGGGTGCTGGCAGCAATACGATAAGCAACACCGGTTCCAGCCAGCTGCAACTCGATGGCGTGATCAACGGCAACGGCAGCCTGAACTTTACCGGCATCAACGGCGGCACCCTGATACTGACCAATGCCAGCAACAGCTACCAGGGCGGCACGGTAATCAACAACACGCAGAGCGGCACCTCCGACGTCACCGTCGAGGCGACCGGCGCCCTGGGCAGTGGGGATGTCACGGTCAATGCAAACAGCGCGCTCGACTTCATCGGCCACGGCAGCAGCATCGTCAGCGCCGGTTCGCGCACGATCAACGTCAGCGGCAACGCCTCGATAAGCTTTGGCAACAACACGTCGCTGGGATCGGCCATCATCAACATGGCAGCCGGCTCGTCCGGCACTATCGGCGGTGCCGGTATCGGCGCGGCTCAACTCAACAACGCCGGCATGGTAACGGTGTCGGATGCCACAGCGGGCTACGCGGTGCTGACCAATGCCGCCAGCGGTACCACGCCGAGCGGGAGCCAGATCGGCAACCCATTCGCCTATACGGGCGGTGTGCTTGGATTCTTTGGCAACAGCGATATGGCCGATGCCACGGTGGTGAACAACACCGGCGGCGCAGTATTTCTCACCGGAGTTCCCGGCGATTCCGCCACCATCTCCATCGGCTCGCTCTCCGGCGGTGGCAACATTCTGCTGGGCAGCAACGACGACGCCAACAACAATCCCCTGCCGCTCACTCTCACGCTTGGCGGACTGAACCAGAACGACACCCTCAGCGGCGTCATCGACGATAGCTCGTTCAGCGGGCAAAGCACTGGCGACGGCCTGACCAAGATCGGCACCGGCACATTGACGCTGACAGGCAACAACACCTACACCGGCGTCACCACGGTCAGCAACGGCACGCTGCAGATCGGCAACGGCGGCATCAGTGGCGCGGTGATCGGCAATATCACCGATAACGCCACGCTGGTGTTCAGTCGCAGCGATGCCGTGAGCTATGGCGGCACGATCACGGGCAACGGCTCCATCGTGCAGCAAGGCCCAGGTACGTTGACGCTGGATAGTAACAACAGCGCTTTCACTGGCACCACGACAGTGGCTAACGGCAGCCTGATCGTGGGCAGCACGGTGGGCAACTCCGCGGTACTGGGTGGCAACGTCATCGTCGACAGCGGCGCCACGCTGCTCGGTCTTGGCACGATAGGTGGCGACGTCAGCGTAAAAGCCGGCGGCAGCGTCACGCCCGGCACCGCATTCGGCGCGCTGACGGTAAACGGAGACTTCACTGCCGCCCAGAACAGCGTGCTCAACGAATCGTTCGGCGCCCCTGCGGCGAATTTCCAGAGCTTTGGCAGCGGCACCAGCGTACGAGTGGGCGGCAACCTTTCGCTCAATGGCGTTATCCTCAATGTGACCGATGCCGGCAGCATGGGGCCGGGCCTGTACAACGTGTTCACCTACGGCGGCACGCTGAGCGAAAGCAACGGGGGTATCACGCTAGGCAATGCGCCCGCTGGCCAGACTCTGCAATTACAGAACCTGACGGCGGGCAAGCAGATCAACCTGATCGATACCAGTGGCCTCACCTTGAATGTGTGGAACGCGAACGGCCAAGCCTCCGCGACGCAGATGGGCGGCGGCAGCGGCACCTGGTCCACCACGTCGCAAATGTGGACCGACAGCAGCGGCGCTACACCGAACGTGGCGATCCAACCGCAACCCGGCTTTGCGGTGTTTGGCGGCACGGCGGGCACGGTAACGGTGGATAACGGCAGCGGCCAGGTCAGCGCCACCGGCATGCAATTCGATGTGGATGGCTACACGCTTACCGGTGACTCGCTCGTGCTGACGGGCAGCAACGGCAGCGCACCGGTTATTCGCGTGGGCGATGGCAGTAGTGCCGGCGCCAGCATGACGGCCACGATCAACAACGTGCTCACCGGCACCGGTGGATTGGCAAAGAGCGATCTCGGCACATTGGTGCTTGCGGGCAACAACACCTACACCGGCGGCACCACGATCAACGCTGGCCGCTTGCAAATCGGTAACGGCGGCAACACCGGTGCGATAGTCGGCAACGTCGTCAACAACGGTGCGCTGTTGTTCGACCGCAGCGATGCTGTCAACTTTGGCGGCTTTATTTCCGGTAGCGGTTCGATCAGCCAGATCGGCGCAGGTAGCGTGACGCTTACCAGCGCCAATACTTATACCGGCAGCACTTCGATCAGTGCCGGCACGTTGGCCTTGTCAGGCAGCGGCAGCATCGCCAGTTCCAGCAACGTAAGCGTAGCCAACGGGGCAAGCTTAGATATCAGCGGCAGCGCCAACGATGTATCGATCACCTCGCTGAGCGGCAATGGCGGTGTGAATCTCGGCGGCCGGACGCTGTCCCTTACCCAAGCCAACGGCAGCTTCAGTGGTGTCATCCGTGGCAGCGGCGGCCTGACGCTGGCAAGCGGCCATGAAACACTCGCCGGCGCCAACACCTATACCGGAGCCACGACGATCGCCAGCAATGCCACGCTGACACTGACGAGCAGCCTGTCGGATTCCAGCAGTGTCATCAATCACGGCACGCTCGATGTATCGGCGAGCACGGCGGATGTATCGATGAACAATCTCAATGGCGATGGCGTGGTCGTCCTCGGCAACAACTCGCTGACCTTGAGCCACGTCACGGGTAGTTATACCGGTGTCATCACGGGCAACGGCGGCCTGGTGCTGTCGGACGGCAGCGAATCGCTCACCGGCGTCAACACCTACCATGGTGGAACCACGATAAACAACAGCGTGTTGTCGGTAGCCAGTGATGCCAGCCTTGGCGCGGCAAGCGGTGCATTGACTATCAATGGTGGCACGCTGGCCGTCACGGGCCATACTTTTAGCGGTACGGCGCGTGCGATAACGCTTGGCAGCAGCGGTGGCAATCTGAATATCACGGATGCCATGAACAGCTTCACCGTCAGCCAGGCAGTAGGCGGCAGCGGCGCGTTGACCAAGTCCGGCCTTGGCAGCCTCATCCTCACGGGCAACAACAGCTATGGCGGTGGCACCACGATCAGCGCGGGCAGCTTGCAGATCGGCAATGGTGGTACTACCGGCGCGGTGACCGGCGATGTCGTCGACAACGGCATGCTGATTTTTGACCGCAGCGATGCGGTGAGTTTCAGCGGCAAGATTTCCGGTGGCGGCTCGCTTACCAAGCAAGGCAGCGGCACGCTGACGCTGACTGGCACAAACAGCTATGCGGGCGCCACCATCATCAGTGCGGGCGGCCTGATTGTTGACAGCAGCAGTCTGCCCGGTGCCGTTACCGACCATGCGAACCTGGTTTTCAACCAGACCAATCATGGCATTTTCCATGGCGCGATCGACGGCAACGGCACGATCACCAAGACGGGTGCGGGACTGCTGATTCTGGACAGCAACAGCAGCAGCTTTACCGGCGTCACCACCGTGCAGAACGGCACGCTGGAAGTTGGCGATGCGGCCACTCCCTCGGCTTATCTCGGTGGCAACGTCACCGTGGATAGCGGCGCCATGCTGCGTGGCCATGGCACTATCGGCGGCAGCGTGACCAATACCGGCACGGTATGGGCGGGTGGCTCGATCGGTACGCTCACCGTGAAGGGCAACTACATGCAAGCCGCCAACGGCGCACTGGAAGTGGAGGCAACGCCTGACGGACAGGCCAGCCTGGTCACCGTGGGCGGCGCCGCCAATCTGGCTGGCAGTGCCTTGGTGGTGGCTGACGGCGGGAACTGGCTGCCACGCACCCAATACACCATTCTTACCGCCGCAGGTGGAGTGAGCGGACAGTTCGCCTCTGCCAGCAGCAACTTCGTATTCCTGACACCGACATTGAGTTACGGCAGCAACGATGTGACCTTGACCCTGCAAAGGAACAACATCGATTTCACTGCGGTGGCGAAAACGCCAAACGAAGTCGCCGTGGCCACCAGCCTCGACAAGCTGAACTACGGCAACGTCATCTACGATGCCCTGTTGCTGTCGGATGCCAACACCTCGCGCAAGGCTTTCGATCAGATGAGCGGCGAAATCCATGCCTCGGTCCGTACCGCCATCATGGACGACGAGCGTAATCTGCGCGATGCCGTCACGATTCATCTGCTGGATTGGACGCAGGCCAGCAGCGGCCAGATGGGTCAGATGGACAACGGCAGCACCGTGTGGACTGAGGCAACAGCCCGCGGCGGCAATCATCAGGGCGATGGCAATGCGTCCACACTCAATGCCAACGGCAGCGGCATGCTGCTTGGCATGGACGCGCCCCTGGGCGACGTCGCGCGCATAGGTGGCCTGATCGGCACAAGCAATCTTTCCGACAGCGTCGACGCGCTGGCTTCTTCTGCGCATGTACATACCCGTCACGCCGGTTTGTACGCCAGCTTGCAGACCGGCGGGTTCCGCCTGATGGGGGGCGCGTTCTACGGTTGGCAGAGCGTGGACGCCGATCGCCATATCGGCCTCCCCAGCGCAGCCGGCATCAACACCAGCCGATCCAATGCCAATACCGTGCATGCCTATTTGGACGGCAGCTATGGGTTCACGTCGAGCCACGGCACGCTGGCACCGTTCGTTGACCTGGCCGCACAGCGGCTGCATACGGACACTTTCACCGAGTCCGGTACGGCAGCCGCGCTCAAAGGCGATGCACAGAACAACACACAGACCTATGGGACCTTAGGTTTGCGCGGGGCGCTGCAGCTGAACCCGCAAGGCACCGTGCAAGCGCACGCCAGCCTGGGCTGGCAGCATGCATGGGGCGATACTAATGCCACCGCCGCCATGCAGTTGAGCAGCGGCAGTGATGCATTCACCGTGCAAGGCGTACCCGTGGCGCACAATGCCATGGCCATCACCGCGGGCATGCGCATCCTCGCCACACCCCACTTCTCGCTGGATGCGACCTACAACGGACAGTTCGCTCACCGCATCAACGATCAGGCCGCGCACCTGAGCCTTACTTACTCGTTCTGAACCGATGGGCGCATTGCCAAAGCAGGTACGCCCAACGCGTAGGCTGGGATGGCAATCCCAGCATCGAGGTGTCGCGTGCAAAGCTGGGATTGTCATCCCAGCCTACTCGCTGCACAGCGCCCTCAACTCCAGAAAAGCTTAAGGCCAGCTCTGAGAGCTGGCCTTAAGGGATGGTGCAGTCACCAAATTCTGGAGCGGGAAACGAGACTCGAACTCGCGACCCCGACCTTGGCAAGGTCGTGCTCTACCAACTGAGCTATTCCCGCACTGGAGCCGCCCATTTTATCGCCTGGATTCGATTCGTCAAGCGCCCCAAACCCGCCGTATTCATTTCCTTCACACAGTTCCAGCGAGCCTTGGCGGGTTCGGGGGATGGCATCCTGCCTGGCTGCGGTCTCCTGGCTTTCAGGCATTCACCGGCCAAATGGCTACGTGCGGCCGCAATACGACCACGGGGGACCTGCTACAGAGTCGTTTTCAAGTTTGGTCGGTATGGGGCGGTAACAGGGGATCGCCAATGAATGCCAAGGATTTCCATTTTGGTGGATGGCTGGTGGAGCCATCCACGTGCACGCTGTGCCGCGATGGCGAACGCGTGCAGGTCGAACCCCGCGCAATGGACGTGCTGGTGTCGCTGTGCGAGCAAGCCGGTCAGGTCCTCAGCGCCGACGAACTGCTGCGTCGTTGCTGGCCTGGGGTGATCGTCGGCGAAAACCAGGTCCACAAGGTTATGACGCAATTGCGGCGCGCGCTGGGCGACAGCGCGGGCCAACCTGTGTATATCGAGAATGTGCGCAAGCGCGGCTACCGCACCTTGGCACAGGTATCGCTGGCCCCCGGCGGAGCCACGCCGGTCAACAGCAAGGGTTGGTCGGCTGGATCGCCCTATGTTGGCCTCGATGCCTTCAGCGCAGAGCATGCATCCGTCTTCTTCGGCCGCGATACGGCGATCCAGCAATTGCACGCTGCGGTGTTGGCACAAGTGCGAACCGGATGCGCTTTCGTGCTCGTACTCGGGCCGAGCGGTTGTGGCAAAACCTCGCTGGTCCAGGCGGGACTGTTGCCGGCGCTAGGCCGTTACGATGAAAACATCCAAGTGGTCGCTTCCACGACCCTCGACCTTGGCGGTATCGGCGACGCCAGCCTGCTCACCTCGTTGGGTGCCGGGCTGATCGACCTGGACGTCGACGGCAAGCCCTTGCTGGAAGGCCATAGTGCCGACGGTCTTGGGATGAAGCTGCTGCAAACACCCGATGCGGTGCTGGGTGCACTGAGGTACTTCAACGTACGCCAGCCACAGGCGCGCGCTGTGTTGTTCGTGGATCGGCTTGAGGCAATCTTCTCGGCACCGGCCGTAGAAGATACGCAACGCCAGCAGTTCCTTGCCACCCTCAAGGTACTGGCTCGCAGCGGCGCCTTCATCGTGCTCGCCGCTTGCCGCAACGACTTCTACCCGCATGTCGCCAAACAGCCGTTACTGATGGAAGCAAAGGCCACCGGCGGGCATTTCGACTTGCTTCCGCCTACCCGCGCCGAGATCGCGCTGATGGTGCGCCTGCCGGCGGAAGCGGCGGGGCTTCGCTTCGGCCTTGATCAAGTCACTCGCGCTCGGCTGGACGACGTGCTTTGCAACGATGCCGCCAACAGCCCCGACGCCCTGCCGTTGATGCAATACACGCTGCAGGAACTTTATCTGCAACGCGACAAGATTGGTGATTTAACCATAGCGGCGTACCGCCGCCTGGGCGGTATCGAAGGTGCGCTGGGAAGGCGTGCCGAGACCACGCTAGCCGGCCTTCCCCATACCGTGCAATCCACCTTGCCACGCATCCTTTCACTGCTGGTGAGACTGAGCGCCAGCGACGACACGGTCAGCGGCCATCATGCTCCCTGGTCGACTCTGCAGAACGAAGCCGAGCGGGCGCTAGTGAACACGCTGGTGGAACAGCGCCTGTTCGTCAGCCTGATCGCAGACGAGCAACCGGTATTCGGCGTTGCGCACGAAGCGTTGTTGCGGCAATGGCCGCGCGTCGCGGAGTGGATCGCAGCGCATCGGCAGGCATTACGCACTCGCAGCCGCATCGAAAGCCTGACCCAGCTTTGGCTGGGCGACAACCGGCACGTCCACCGCCTGCTGTCGCGAGGGCGGCAACTGGAAGAAGCTCGTGAGCTGGTTGAGCAGACGACGATACCGCTTAGTGCAGAGGTGCGCGCCTTCATCGCTGCGTCTGTCCGCCGCGTGAAGCATGCAGAACGGCTGCGACTCCTTGTGGTTGCTGCTTTTGCCGCGCTAGGTCTGGTCGCCGGAAGTTTCGGTCTGATTGCCCATCGGGCATCCATCGTCGCCAAACAACGTCAACGGGAAGCGGAAGGCTTGATGGGCTATATGCTCGGGGAGCTGGCCGACAAGCTCCGGCCACTGGGGAAACTCGATCTGCTTGGCGGCGTAGGCAGCAAAGCGCTGTATTACTTGCGTCAGCAACGGCCGGAGGATCTTTCGCCTGCTGCACGAGAACAACAGGCGCTCGCCCTGCAAACCATTGCCGAAGTAGCACGCGCCCATGGCAACTCCGACGGCGCCCGTGATGCCTTGCTGCAAGCCAAGACCCTGCTGGATAGCAATCTGGCACAGCATCTGGAGAGCTCTGCGCTGCTGAAGGATCTAGGTGCCGACGCCTTCTGGTTGGGGCAGATCCGTCTAGACCAGGGCGATCTCGATGGCGCGGAACGGTATTTTCGGCAATATCTTTACTACTCCGATCGCATGAGTGCCCGCGAGCCCGAGAATGTCGATGCGTGGATCGAAGTGTCCTATGCACGCAACAGTCTTGGCTCCGTCGCGCGGGCGCGGGGCGACGAAGCCGGTGCCGCAAGGGAGTTCGAGGCATCCATCCAATTGAAGCGCCGCGCACTGACCAAACACCCGAATGATCGTGGCCTGCGCGCCGAGCTCGCCGACAGCCTGTCCTGGCTAGCCTCGGCCCGGCAGGCGAATGGCGATCTGCAGGAGGCATTGTCTCTCTACGAGCAAGAGCAAACGGAGTTGCGGGCCTTGCAGGTAGCGGCGCCCGCCGAATACCAATGGACCTATCGCCTGGTTGCCGCACTGCAGCTTCATGCCGAACTGCTGATCAACATGGGCGAGGATCGCCAGGCAGCGATGGAGCTTCATTCGGCCGAGCCCCTGGTCCATGCACTGCTGCAACACGACGCGGATAACCGGTTATGGCAACGCACGGCGATCAAACTGGATCTGCTCGAAAACATGGTTCTCGACGATCTTGGCCAATCGCAGCAAGCATTGTCAGGAGATCTCGCCGTTGCAACCAAGTTGTCGGCATTGACGCGGCTCGACCCCAAGAATACGAACTGGCGGACACTAGAAGCTGCCACTCACATCAAGGTCGCCGAGTCGCTGCTGCAGCTCAACCATCCAGAAGACGCGCTAACGCAGCTAAGCACCGCGCTGACGATGATGAAAAACGTCAACGGCACGAAAAGCCTGGAGCAGAAGCAACGCATTGCTACTGGCCTGATACTCCTCGCCCGTGCTGAGAATGCCAAAGGACAGCCCGCCCTGGCATTGGATGCATGTGGCCAGGCGCTAAGCCTGGCCACCGAGGCATTCGCGCACAATAACCGGGACTACCTCACACTCGATCCCATGGTACGAGCCAATCTCTGCTTGGGCGATCGTGACAAAGCCACCCCACTCATCAACCAACTCGCTCAATTCGGTTATCGAAGAACCAGTTACCTTGATGCCATCCGTTAATCCACAAGGAATGCATGCAGATGATTACAACCGATGTCACCTCCATCGATATCCAGGTCACCATCAAGCTGAAAGAACAATTCGCTGACCTGACCTCCCTTCCGGGCTATTACTGGGATTTTTCGCTACTGTCCGCGCCAGAGGGCGTCAAGATGGAAAACCGCGCAACCGGCAAGTTGTCCATCGAGCGCCTCACAGGAAAAATCTCTTTCAACTACCAGCTATGCACCCCCCCATCGCTATCCCTACATTTCGTGTATGCGAACGTCAGCACCGATCTGGCCAATGGTGTCATTCTTACGGAAGAAATCAGTAGCGTAACCATCGCCGAAGACGAGATAAACATCCTCTACAACAATACGTTCCCGCTTAAACGAATATTCGGCATCATTCTGATTGCCAGAGACCCCAGCAAACCCTATATAGCCATCAAAAGTCCCGATCCCCAGGTTACCAACGATCCCAACCCGGGTTCCTAATGATCGCAACCCGGGTTCACAGGGCTAAGCACCACGACTGCCCCTTCGCGAGACATCGGGTGTTCGGGATACGCCTCACCCCATCTTCTCCTGCGTGCACCTGATTAGCTCGAGTCTCAGCTATGAGGCATGCAACTCCCTCCCCTGCTTGCAGGGGAGGGGCGGGGTGGGGTTGTACGAGCTTGCCGCCGTGTTTGAGCTCACCGCGAGCTTGCTTCACCCCACCCCAGCCCTCCCCTACTACACGTAGGGGAGGGAGCAGATGCGCGCCAGCTGAGACATAGCTAATCAGGTGCGTGCAGGGGGGGGGATCCAGCACTTTCACCTGATCAACCCTCCGTTCGGTGGTCTCGTCGTGTACCCGGACCCGCGCAAGTCGATAGCCAGTTGAACGGCGGCGACGATCGATACGGCGCAAGCTAGCCGACACCTGCGCGAAACCCTCTTCAGAAAGCCTTCTACCGCGCGGGCGATTGTTACGTACTCATTATTCAACCGTCCGACCAGGCCCCTTCCAGCCTGGACAGAGGACTGCCACGCCACGCCGCGGCAGTGTAGCAACCGCAACCGCCCCCGCCCTTCCATAGCTCCGATGCTCATCACCCGTTTGTCGCGATGACGATGAGGCATGCATATCAATCACTTAAGCGGCGGAAGCATTTCAGAAGAATTCCCCTCCCCGATGCCGGATAAGTTTTTTCACTGCATCGGCCAACAGCCGTTGCCGTCAACCAGCAACGAATGGAGGGAATCCAATGGTCTAGAAAGCACACGCAATGGAAGGGTGGCCCATGGGCCGCAAGAGGCGCATGCCACATGCGCGGTTTCCGATCTATTACCAGGAGTTGACTTATGAAGCACTCAGACACTCAAGACGCAGGCGTGGGAGCTGCCTTGGCAGCTGACGACGTAGGTCCCGTTAACATCTCGGCCACTTATTCTTGGAATCTTCTGCTGTACGAATATCAGGGCATGTGCTACATCGCGTATACGACCACTGCTCCCTTCCGGGCGCAACAGGGTCAACTCATGCTGTATAGCGGGTCTCCTCCGGCTAACCCGCAAGACTGTATCGCCTGGACCTGGGACAGCAACCCGTCCCCCTTCAATACCGGCAAACCCTGGGGGAGTGGATACAGCGCGGGCTGGATTGCGCAGCAAAGTCCGAATGGCCCCTATACCTACGTAGCTGCGACAGGGGTAACGAGCGACTGATTCGGTCGCTCCGTTGAAAGCGGGGCATCGCTTCTGCGCTGAGAACGGCAAACGGAGGCTCTCCTGCCTTCGTTTGCTCCATCTCGCGCCCATGGGCGCATAAGGATGCAGTGTTTGCAAAGCAATCGCGCAACTGGCTGCTTTGCAGTCACCGCGCAAGGTCGCATGCCGAGCGCGGCGGGATTGAAATTGCTCAGGACGAACGATTCCAGTCATTTCTTAACGGCTATGTGCAAGTAGCCATTTACCCGAGGAGAAACTCAAATGGCATCGCTCAATCTGTCGATACCGGTACTCCTGACCTATGCTGGGAACATATCTGCAATGATGTGCGCACAAGCGGTATCCGTAGGAAGTGGCGCAGCGGTTCTATTGAATCCCATTGACTACAGCGGCAACACAACAACCCAGCTGTGGCAATTCGGCAGCGACAATCGGATCTATTTATTCAACCCCAATGACGCATTGAATCCCATTCTTTGCCTGTCATTTTCCGGAAGCGCACAAAACGGCGCGCCGCTAGTCCTCGCCCAGCCGAATGCACTCGATGAAAATCAGCAGTGGATATGGACGAATTACCTGAGCCTCGAAAACATAGGGGCTTCCACTTCCGGCACCATATATATGCTGGACAACAACGGCAGCGGAACAAATCCAAACAATAAATTGCAACTGTGGGCCGCCAATGGCACTGACGCACAGCAGTGGCTTACCCAACTGCTTTTGGGCGCAGCCTACGCGACCATGGCTGACCAGCTGGCAACGGCGTAGCTGTTGCGACAAAAACGCGCGGCAAGGGTGCCTTGGCACTCTTGCCCTTTTCCATGCTGTAGTCCCCCAGCCTGCAGAGACTTCAGCCCCCCTTCGGGGGAAGCCGCATGAACAGCCGAAGGGAACATCACCCTACGGCATCAGAGGTAGTCATTCGTCCTGCAACGCCGGCCACGCGGCGCGCAGGTAATGCAGGCCCGACCAGATCGTCAGCACCGCGGCCAGCACCAGCAGGCCTTCGCCGATGTGATACAGGCGCAAGGCTTCCGCCTCCTTTTCGTGCTGCAGGATCAGCACGATCAGGGCCACCATCTGCATCGCCGTTTTCAGCTTGCCGACAAAGGCCACCCTGACCGTGGCGCGCATGCCGATCTCGGCCATCCATTCGCGCAGCGCCGAGACGCTGATCTCGCGCCCGACGATGATCGCCGCGGTGACCGCCATCGCGATGCCCGACCAGTCGCCCTTGTGCGAAGCCACCAGCATGAACAGTGTCACCGCCACCATCAGCTTGTCCGCGACCGGATCGAGGAAGGCGCCGAACTTGGAGGTCATGTTGAGACGGCGAGCGAGGTAGCCGTCCAGCCAGTCGGTAATACTGGCCAGGGTGAAGACGATAGCCGCGGTGACGTTGTGGCCCCGGAACGGCAGGTAGAACACCAGCACCATCACCGGCAGCAGCGCCACGCGGAACAGCGTCAGCCAGGTCGGTAGATTGATGCGCATGGGCGGCTTCCGTTTTTCGTGCAGTGTCTCACGAACACGCGTGATCACGCATGGAGTGCGTCATAGATGCGTTCGGCCAGGCTGCGGTCGATGCCCTTCACCTGCATCAGCTCTTCGACCCCCGCCGCCTCGACCCCGGCCAAGCCACCGAACGCCTTCAACAGAGCCGCACGTCGGCGCGCACCGACACCCTGCACTTCTTCCAGCACACTGCGCTCGCGCGCTTTTTCGCGGCGCTTGCGGTGTCCGCTGATGGCGAAGCGATGGGCTTCGTCGCGCACCGCAGCCACCAGGTGCAGCGCAGGCGATGTAGGGCCGGGGTGAATCTCCTGGTTGGAACCGGCCAGCACCAGCGTTTCCTCGCCTGCGCGACGGCCCGGCCCCTTGGCCACGCCCACTACTTCGATGCCGGCGATGCCAAGCTCCTGCAATACATCCAGCGCCTGCGCGACCTGCCCTGTACCGCCGTCGATCAGCAGCAGATCCGGCCGTGCGCCCTCGCCCTCCGCCACCTTGCGGAAACGACGGGTAAGCGCCTGATGCATGGCGGCGTAGTCATCACCTGGCGTGATTCCGCTGATGTTGAAGCGGCGATAGTGCGATTTCTCCGGCCCTTCCGGCCCGAACACCACGCAAGATGCCACCGTGGCTTCGCCCCGCGTGTGGCTGATGTCGAAGCATTCGATGCGTTTGGGCGGCTCGTCCAGGCCGAGCAGGTTCTGCAAGTCATCGAAGCGTGCACCGAGCGTCTGGCGGCTGGCGATACGCGAAGTGAGCGAAGCTTGCGCATTGCGTTCGGCCATCTGCAGGAACTGCGCGCGCTCGCCACGCACGCGCGTCTTGATCTCCACGGCATGGCCGCATTGCTGCGCCAGCACTTCGCTGAGCAGTGCTTCGTCGGCGATCGGCTCACCGAGGATGATCTCACGCGGCACCGGGCGCTCCAGATAGTACTGCGCCACGAACTGCGCCAGCACGTCGGCCGGCTCGGCGTCCAGCGGCAGGCGCGGATAAAAATCGCGCGTGCCCAGGCTGATGCCGTTGCGGAAGAACAACACGCTGACGCAGGCGATGCCGGCTTCGATGCGGCAAGCGATCACGTCCATGTCCGCCGTTGCACCTTGCACATGGTTCTGCGCCTGCAGCTTGCGCAGCGTCGCGATCTGGTCGCGCAACGCGGCTGCCCGCTCGAAGTTCAAGGCGGCGCTGGCCTGCTCCATCGAGGCGACCAATTCGTCGATGACGGCGCTGCCGCGTCCTTCCAGGAACATTTCCACGTGACGCACGTCGCTGCGGTAGTCCTCGGTGCTGATCAAGCCCACGCAGGGCCCGGTGCAGCGGCCGATCTGATACTGCAGGCAAGGCCGCGAGCGATTGCGGAAGTAGCTGTCCTCGCACTGACGCACCTTGAACAGCTTCTGCATCAGGTTGAGGCTTTCGCGCACGGCAAAGGCGCTGGGGAACGGCCCGAAGTAGCGGCCCGGCTGATTGCGTGCGCCGCGATGGAAGGCCAGGCGCGGATAGTCTTCGCCGCCCGACAGGTAGATGTAGGGGTAGCTCTTGTCGTCGCGCAGCAGAATGTTGTAGCGCGGCTTCAGCGCCTTGATCAGCTGGGATTCCAGCAGCAGCGCCTCGGCCTCCGTGCGCGTGACGGTGATTTCGCAGCGGGCGATCTGCGACACCATCGCCGCAATCCGCGGTTCCATGCGCGGCTTCAGGAAATAACTGCCTACGCGCTTCTTGAGGCTGCTGGCCTTGCCGACGTACAGCAGTTCGCCGTCCTCGTCGAAGTAACGATAGACGCCGGGGGACGTGGTGAGCGTACTGACAAAGGCCTTGCCGTCGAAGGCCTGGAGAGGAGCGGGCTGCATGGGGGAGATTTTAGACCGTTTGGCGCGTTTTCAAGCCATCCGAGTAGTGGTTCCACCCTCGCGCAGGCGCTGGATCAGGCCCAGGACGCCCCGCTCGGCCAACGCTACCGATTGGGTGAATGCAGCCAGTGGTTCGTAGTAGGGGTCGGGAAAGTCCCGGGGCGGCGCGGCTCCGCTCCAGTCCAGGAACAAAGCCAGCCGATCGTGCGCCTCGCCAGCGGCTGTGCTCTGCATGTCGCGCAAGTTGTTGCTGTCCATCGCCAGCAACAGGTCGTAGCGTTTGAAATCGCCGGCACTGAGCTGACGTGCGCGGTGCGGCTCCAGGTCATACCCCGCTTTCGCCGCGGCGGCGCGCATGCGCGGGTCCGCTTGTTCGCCGGCATGCCAACCGCCGGTGCCGCAGGATGCTACGTCGATGTCGAATCCGGCTGCAGCCAGATGCTTGCGGGCCACGGCCTCGACCAACGGTGAACGGCAAATGTTTCCGAGGCATACAAACAATAGCGATTTGTTCATCTTTTTCATTCGTTTCGTAGGCTTACGTCGCAAAAACCCAGCATTGCCATGCATGCATCTGCGCGATGCTGGGATTGCCATCCCAGCCTACGTCGCTGATTGCACCTATGGGCTGCTTGCCCATGCCTCGGCACGTTGCAAATCAGCCTCGGTGTCGATGCCTGGCGGAAACGGTTCGGGCGTGAGGCGAACCGCGATGGGATAGCCGTGTTCAAGTACGCGTAGCTGTTCCAACGATTCGGCTTGCTCCAGCGGCGTGCGCGCCAGGCCGGTGTACTGCTGAAGGAAGCCGGCGCGATAAGCGTAGATGCCGATGTGCCGCAGGTACGGCACTCCTTCCGGCAAGGCATTGCGGTCTACCGCAAAGGCGTCACGCGCCCATGGCAGGGGCGCACGACTGAAATACAGCGCACGGCCATTGGCGCTTCGTACCAACTTCACCACGTTGGGATCGAACAGCTCATGCACATCGGTGATCGGCGTAGCCAGAGTCGCCACCGGTGCCGTGTCTTCGGCAAGCGCGAGGGCCACTTCGCGAATACCCGCTGCAGGCGCAAAGGGCTCGTCGCCCTGCAGGTTCACTACGATGGCATCCTCCGGCCAACCATAGTACGCGGCACATTCGGCCAGGCGATCGCTGCCCGAGGCATGGTCGGCGCGGGTCATGCAAACGTCCACGCCCAGCGCCGCCAAGGCATCGGCGATACGCTGGTCATCCGTCGCCACCACCACCTGCTTGGCACCTGCCTGCTGCGCGCGCTGCGCCACGTGCACCACCATCGGCACACCGGCGATCGTACGCAGGGGTTTGCCTGGCAACCGGGTGGAGCCATAGCGGGCGGGGATGGCGACGATGAAGCTTGGAATGGCAAATGACATGGCGAGCCTTTACGGGAGCTTGGTTAGCGTAGGCTGGGATGACAATCCCAGCCGTCGTCATTCCCGCGCAAGCGGGAACCGATTCTGATCTGATCAATCCCAGCTTCTTTCGCGGCTTGCCGAAGCTGGGATTACCATCCCAGCCTACGTGCAGGCTTCAGCCCAACGCAAAACCGCAGTCATTGGCCAGCTCCAGGAAACCCGGAAACGACGTCGCCACGTTCGCGCAATCGCGGATCGTCACGGCCTCGCGCGCCACCAACCCCGCCACCGCAAAACTCATCGCAATGCGATGATCGCCATGGCTTTCCACCGTGCCGCCGCCGATGGCACCGCCGTCGATGATTGCCCCGTCCGGCGTTTCCTCGATGCGCACACCGAGTGCGCGCAAACCGACCGCCATGCTGGCGATGCGATCGGATTCCTTGACCCGCAGTTCGGCCGCGCCGCGCACCACCGTGCGTCCTTTCGCAATGGCTGCCGCGACGAACAGGGCGGGAAATTCGTCGATCATGTCCGGCACCAGCGCTTCCGGCAGTTCGATGCCGTGCAAGGCTGTGTGGCGCACGACCAGATCACCTACCGCTTCGCCGCCGCTTTCGCCTTGATTTTCGATGCGAATGTCCGCCCCCATCAAACGCAAGGCCTCAAGCAGGCCAGTGCGGCGCGGATTCAAACCCACGGCCGGCAGGCGCAGCAGCGAACCAGGCAGGACGCTCGCCGCCACCAGGAAGAAAGCCGCCGAAGAAAAGTCCGCCGGCACGACTACGTCGGTTGCGCGCAATCGGTGACCGCCTTCGAGCTTCGCACGGCCGGGTGAAAATTCGATCGGCCAGCCGAACGCCTGCAGCATGCGTTCGGTGTAGTCGCGCGTGGGGTGCGGCTCGATGATTTCCGTGCTGCCTTCGGCATACAGACCGGCCAGCAGCAGCGCGGATTTCACCTGCGCGCTGGCCACCGGCAGCTCGTAGCGGATGCCATGCAGCTTGCGGCCGCCACGCACGTGCAGCGGCGGCAAGCCATCCTGAGCATCGATCTGTGCCCCCATCTTCGCCAGTGGCTCGGTCACCCGCCGCATGGGCCGCTTGGACAAAGACTCGTCCCCGACCAGGATGCTGTCGAAGGCCTGCCCCGCAAACAGGCCAGCCAGCAGGCGCATACCGGTACCGGCATTGCCGCAGTCGAGCGGCTGGTTCGAGCCGCGCAAACCATCGAGGCCCACGCCATGCACAATGCGTTCGCCCGCAGACGGCGCTTCGATCCGCACCCCCAGTTGCGCCAGCACGGCCGCCGTTGCGCGCGTGTCTTCCCCTTCCAGGAAGCCGCGGATGTGCGAGTTGCCGTCGGCAATCGCCGACAGCATCATCGAACGATGCGACACCGACTTGTCGCCGGGTACGATCACATCGCCATGCAGGGCGGTGGCGGACCGGCTGACCCAGTCCAAACGCTGTGCGCCGCTCACGGCAAGGCCACCGGATAGGCACCAAGCACGCGTACCTGGGCCGCGTGCGGCCCCATGTCCTGCAAGGCCGCCTGCAGCGATGCGTCGTCGATGTGGCCGGAAACGTCGATGAAGAAGGCGTACTGCCATTTGCCGGTATGCGCCGGACGCGACTCGATGCGGTTCAAGCTGACCCCATGCTTGGCGAACGGGCTGAGGATTTCGTAGAGCGCGCCCGGCTTGTCGTTGACGGTGATCAACAGTGAGGTGCGGTCATTGCCTGACGCCGGGAACAGCGAGCGGCCGATCACCAGGAAGCGCGTGGTGTTGTCGGCACGATCTTCGATGCCTTGGGCAACGACCTTCAGGCCATAGACTTTCGCGGCCGTCGAGCCAGCAATGGCTGCCGCATCGTCCGCATTGCGTGCCAGGCGCGCACCCTCCGCATTGCTCTGCACGGCGATGCACTCGGCATTGGGCAAGTTCATGCGCAGCCAGGTCTTGCATTGCTGCAGCGATTGCGCATGTCCGTAGACCTGCTTGATACCCTCCAGCGTATCGCGCTGCGAAAGCAGGCATTGATGCACGCGCAACTCCACCTCGCCGCAGATGCGGGCTTCGGAAGTCAGGAACATGTCCAGCGTGACCTGGATCATCCCCTGCCCGGAGTTTTCCACCGGCACCACGCCAAAATCCGCATGGCCGGCGGCCACCTCCTGGAACACTTCCTCGATGCTGCCCAGCGGCAGCCCGTACGCGGCATGCCCGAAATGCTTGCGCACCGCCTGCTCGCTGAAGGTGCCCTCGGGGCCGAGGTAGCCCACCTTGAGCGGATCTTCCTGCGCGAGGCAGGAGGACATGATCTCGCGAAACAGGCGCACCATCTCTGTGTCGGACAGTGGCCCGTGGTTGCGATCCACCACCATGCGCAGCACGTGGGCCTCACGCTCGGGGCGGTAATAGTCGATCGCCGAGAGCCCCTCGCCTTTCACCTTGGCCACTTCGCGGGCCCAATTGGCGCGCTCGGAGATCAGCTCCTGGATCTGCCGGTCGATGCTGTCGATGCGGTCGCGCACCTCAACCAGCGATAGCTTGGGTTCGTTCATGCGATGGATGTCCAAACGTAAAAATGTCTGTGCCGATAGGGCAGTGTATCAGCCATGCCGGCGCGAAAATTCGCTCATGAAATCCACCAGCGCCTGCACGGCTTCCATCGGCACCGCGTTGTAAAGCGATGCGCGCATGCCACCGACCGCCTTGTGCCCCTTCAACGCCAACAGGCCGGCCGCTTCGGACTCCTGCAGAAAAGCCGCGTCCAACGAGCTGTCGTGCAAGGTGAACGGCACATTCATGCGCGAGCGCACGGGCGGATCGATCGGGTTGCGGTAATAGCCGCCGGAGCCGTCGATGGCTGCATACAGCATCTGCGACTTCTGGCGATTGAGCACGTCCATGGCAGCCAGGCCGCCGTTTTCTTTCAACCACTGGAAAGTCAGCCCAGCCAGGTACCAGCCCCACGTATTGGGGGTGTTGAGCATCGAATCGTGGGCCGCATGCTCGGCGTAGCGAAAGATCTTCGCCATCGGGCGTGTCGCCCGTTCAAGCAGATCGCGGCGAATGATGACCAGCACCAGGCCAGACGGGCCGATGTTCTTCTGCGCGCCCGCGTAGATCAGCCCGTAGCGGCTGACGTCGATGGGGCCGGACAGGATATCGGAGGACATGTCCGCCACCAATGGCACGTCGCCGACCTCCGGCGCATGCTTGAACTGCACGCCATGGATGGTCTCGTTGGTGGCGATGTGCACATACGCCGCCCCGGAATCGAGCTTCCACGTCTCACGCGCCGGCATGCGCAGAAAGCTTTCCGCCTTGCTCGTCGCGGCGACGTTCACCTGCACGTACGGCGCTGCTTCGCTGGCCGCTTTCTCGCTCCAATGGCCGGTAACGATGTAGTCGGCGCGGTCGCCTTCGCGCGCGAGGTTCATGGGAATCTGCGCGAAGTGCTGGGTGGCCCCGCCCTGCTCGAACAGCACGGCATAGTGATCGGGGATGCCCATCAGCTCGCGCAGGTCCGCTTCCACCTGCTGGGCCATGGTCATGAAGCGTTTGCCGCGGTGGGACTGCTCCATCACCGATGCACCGCTGCCGTTCCAGTCCAGCAGCTCTCGCTGCGCGCGTTCGAGTACCGGCAACGGCATGGCCGCCGGACCTGCGCTGAAGTTCCAAACCCTGCTCACGCACCGGTTCCCATCTTGAATGATCGCAAGCATTATGCCGCGACGCAGCAACCGGACGTCAATGCACGTGCAGCAACAACAGCAGCGCAATGCCCAGCGCCAGCACCGCCGCGGTGGCGATCAGCCACCAGACCTCCCCGCGCGGGCCGGCCATATCCTCCGGCAAGGGCTGCACCGGCTCCGGCGGCAGCACGATCTCGGGCTCCGGCTCCAGGCCTGGCGCATCGATCAGAAAGCGGTGCATGGCGATGCCGATCTGGTCCCCCGGCAGCAGCACGGTCTGTTGCACGGCAATGCCGTTCAGCCGGACCGGGTAGCGCCCATCGGCCGCCTGGCTGGATTCCATGCATAGCTGGCCTTCACGCCAGAAAATCGTCAGGGTGACGGACTCGCCCTGCGGCAGGTCCAGTGGAACACGCCCTTGCGAGCCCAGTTCCAGACGATCAGCCAGGGGCAACACCTGCCCCGAGAGCGGCCCGGCGACGGCGCGCAAGGCCACTGTGCAGCGCTCCTGCTCGGGCATCTCGGGGGTGGCACGCCCGTCCGGTCTGTCCTCCGCACACAGCAGCATGCGGCAGTCGCCTACGCTCAGCATGTCGCCGGCACGCAGGATGGCACGCTCTCGCACCGGGCGCGCGTTAACGTAAATGCGATGGGCCTGGGGCAGTACGTCCAGGACCCAGCCACGCCGGTCCAGGCTGATGTGCAAATGATGCGGCGCGGCTTGGCCGGCCGCCAGGATCAGGTCATTGTCAGATTCGCTGCCGATGCGCAACAGCGCCTGGTTCCAGCGGAAAACCGCCCGGGTGGAATGGGGAAACTCGATGCGCATAAGAGCCTGTTTACTGTCTCCGCGTAGCCCGCGTTGTGTTTGAGCGGCCGTCAGGTGGTAGTGCGCGGCACAGGCCAGACTGGCTGTCTGGTCAAGCCGCGCGCTGCCGCATGACGGCCGCTCAGACGCAACCCTAAGGGCCTGGTCTGTTTGCCCCCAGTCCTGCGTCCTAGCTCAATGTCGTAGTGATGTACGCGCTCCCGCCTTATCTGGACTTGCGCGCAAACAGACCTGGCGCGGGCCACGCGCAGATAGTAAGCAGGCTCTTAGGACCGGCAAGCTGACGCCGGGACTCTAGCAGAAGCACAGAAAATATCGACAGGATTTGCGTTTATGATGCAAGGTTAATCTGTTAGAGCAGCACCATGCCAAATATCGATATCCGCCGTCCGCATAGCCTCTCCGGCACCGACGCTCACACCGTCATCGACCACGTAGCCACCCGCATGCGGGAGAAGTTCCAGGTGGAAACGCAATGGAAAAGCGACGGCACGCTCGGCTTCGAGCGCCCCGGCATCAGCGGCAAGATCGCCATCGGCGCCGATGAAATCCACGTGAGCGCGCAGCTGGGCATGCTGCTTTCGCCGCTCAAGGGCATGATCGAACAGGAGATTCGGCGCAAGCTGGACGAGCATTTCAGCTGAGGGCCTGCGGGCCGAGGGTTTAAATTCTTTGACCCGGTCCGGTTACGTGGCATAATGGATGGCTTACGCGGCCATGGTGGCCCGCGCGTACTTCCTGGAACGCATGGCCAAAGACGACGTCATTGAAATGGATGGTACGGTCATCGAGACCCTGCCCAACACCATGTTTCGAGTAAAGCTGGAAAACGGCCACGTCGTGATCGCCCATATCTCCGGCCGCATGCGCAAGCATTACATCCGCATCCTCACCGGTGACAAGGTGAAGGTGGAGATGACACCCTACGACCTGACCAAGGGCCGCATCACCTACCGCATGAAATAAACGTGGAGCAGCCCTGATCGAGCTGCTCCCATAAAAAAGCCGCGCCTGATGGGCGCGGCTTTTTTGTTGCGGCGGGCGATCCCGTTCAGGAGACCGCTGCCGGTACCGGCTCGGCGGCTTCGCTATTCACCGCCAGCTCGCCTTCCTTCACGCTCAAGCTCACCTTGCCGCCTTCGGCCAGCTTGCCGAACAGCAGCTCGTCGGCCAGCACGCGCTTGATCTTTTCCTGGATCACGCGCGCCATCGGGCGGGCGCCCATCTGCGGATCGAAGCCGTGCTCGGCCAGCCAGCGGCGGGCGTCCGCATCGACATCCAGCGAAACGTGCTTCTCGCTGAGCTGCGCTTCCAGCTCGATCAGGAACTTGTCGACCACGCGCAGAATATGCTCGAAGTCCAGCGGGGTGAACTGGATGATCGCATCCAGGCGATTGCGGAACTCCGGGGTGAAGGTGCGGCGGATCACTTCCTTCGAGTCCATCGCATGGTTCTGCTTCACGAAACCGATGCTGCGGCGGGAAGCCTGCTGCGCGCCGGCATTGGTGGTCATCACCACGATCACGTTCTTGAAGTTCGCCTCGCGACCATTGGTGTCGGTCAGCACGCCGCGATCCATCACCTGCAGCAGGATGTTGAACACATCCGGATGCGCTTTCTCGATCTCATCCAACAGCAGCACGGCGTGCGGATGCTTGGTGACTGCCTCGGTAAGCAGGCCGCCCTGGTCGAAGCCGACATAGCCCGGAGGTGCGCCGACCAAGCGTGACACCGAGTGCGCTTCCATGTACTCGGACATGTCGAAGCGGATCATCTCGATGCCCAACTGCATGGCAAGCTGCTTGGTGACCTCGGTCTTGCCCACGCCGGTGGGGCCGGCAAGCAGGAAGCAGCCGATCGGCTTGGACGGATCGGCCAGGCCGGAACGCGCCATCTTGATCGAAGCCGCCAGGGCTTCGATGGCCGGGTCCTGCCCGAACACCACCATCTTGAGGTTGCGCTCCAGATTCTTCAGCACGTCACGGTCGGAAGCGGAAACCTGCTTGGCCGGAATGCGCGCCATCTTGGCGACGATGTATTCCACTTCGGGCACGTCGACCTTGCCGGTGCGCTGATCGGGCGGCAGCAGGCGCTGGCGTGCGCCGGCCTCGTCGATGACATCGATGGCCTTGTCGGGCAGCAGGCGATCGGGAATGTGCTTCACCGACAGATCCACGGCGGCCTTCAGCGCTTCCAGCGTATAGGACACGTTGTGGTGCTCCTCGAAGCGCGACTTCAGCCCCTTGAGGATTTCCAGGCTGTCGGCCACGCTGGGCTCGACTACGTCGATCTTCTGGAAGCGGCGCGCCAAGGCGCGGTCTTTCTCGAAGATGCCGCGGAATTCCTGGAACGTGGTCGAACCAATGCAGCGCAGCTCGCCCGAGGCGAGCATCGGCTTGATCAGGTTGCTGGCGTCCATGGTGCCGCCCGAAGCGGAACCCGCGCCGATGATGGTGTGAATCTCGTCAATGAAGAGAATCGCGCCAGGCTGCTTCTTCAACTGGCTGATGACGGCTTTCAGGCGCTTCTCGAAATCACCGCGGTACTTGGTGCCGGCCACCAGCGCACCCAGGTCCAGCGCCCAGATGGTGGCGTTCTCCAGCACTTCCGGCACTTCGCCGTCGACGATGCGCTTGGCCAGACCTTCGGCCAGCGCGGTCTTGCCCACGCCGGCCTCGCCGACGTAAAGCGGGTTGTTCTTGCGGCGACGGCACAGCACCTGGATGGTGCGCTCGATCTCGTCCTGCCGGCCGATCAGCGGATCGATCTTGCCTTCCAGCGCCAGTTCGTTGAGGTTGCTGGCGTATTCGCTGAGCGGGTTGCCCTTGCCTTCGGCGCCTTCCTCGGCCTCGCGCTCGCCACCGGAGATTCCGCTGGACGGCTCGTCGCCGATCTTGGCGATGCCGTGCGAGATGTAATTGACCACGTCCAGGCGCGTGATTTCCTGCTGGTGCAGGAAGTACACCGCGTGCGAATCCTTTTCGCCGAAGATCGCCACCAGTACGTTGGCGCCGGTGACCTCCTTACGGCCGGAGGATTGCACGTGGTACACCGCGCGCTGCAGCACGCGCTGGAAACCCAGCGTGGGTTGCGTATCGCGCTCGTCGCCGTGCGGCAAGACCGGCACGGTCTCGGCGATGATCTTTTCCAGTTCGTGGGTCAGCCGCGGAAGATCCGCGCCACAGGCACGCAGGGCGCCCAGCGCCGACTGGTTTTCGGTGAGGGCGAGCAGCAAATGCTCCACGGTCATGAACTCGTGGCGCTGCTCTCGGGCCTGCTTGTAGCACTGGCCGATGGTGACTTCGAGATCCTTGCTGAACATCCGGACCTACTCCACTGCAAGGTTAGGCGGCTTCACCGCGATAGATGCAAGATGGGGGCCAAAAAAGGCGGGATCAATGTTTTCGCCTTCGCAGGCGCGAAAACCTCGATTTGGCGCTCTTTCAAACCTTCTCCATCGTGCACAACAGAGGATGCTGGCTGGCACGTGAATATTCGTTCACCTGGGTGACCTTGGTTTCGGCCACTTCTCGGGTGAACACCCCGCACACGCCCTTACCGCGAGTGTGTACGTGCAACATGATCTGGACGGCTTTCTCCTGGTCCATGCCAAAAAACATACGCAGCACCTCGACTACAAAATCCATCGGTGTGAAATCGTCGTTCAACAGCAGTACCTGAAACAGCGGCGGGCGCGCTACCTCGGGTTTCGATACTTCGACGGCGAGCCCATGCCCACTGCCGTGTTCTTGTTCGGATTCGTTCGCCATGCTCAAAAAGGATTCGGGCCTGTTCGGTTGCAGTATACGCCTGGGGATTATTTTGCTCCCCGGCGAGTGGGCGTTAGGTAACGGGACAATCGAGTGCACGTGAGGTAATGGCACAATAGCGAGTTTTCCAGTGCCCCCCCCTACCTTTTGTTGACTCTCAAGATGACAACGCCCGACAACCCCAGCGACGTATGGCGTCCGCATGTGACAGTGGCCTGCGTGGTGACCGACCGCGACCGCTACCTCATGGTTGAAGAGGAGGTCAACGGTTGCGTGGCCTACAACCAGCCGGCGGGACATCTGGATGACCACGAGAGCTTGCTGCAGGCCGCGGTGCGCGAAACGCGCGAAGAAACCGGCTGGACGGTGGCGCTGACGCATCTGGTCGGCGTGCACCAGTGGCGCAGCCAGGAACATGGCGAGGTCATCGTACGCTTCACCTTTGCCGCCAAGCCGTTGAATCACGATCCTCAACAAGCACTCGACGCGGGGGTGCGGCGCGCGCTGTGGCTTACGCGCCAGGAGATTGCGGCCTTGGGCGGGCGCCTGCGCAGCCCCATGGTGTTGCTGAGCATCGACGAATGGCTGGCGGGGCAGCGACTGCCGCTGTCCGTAGTCACCAGCCTGATGCCTGAGGGTGCCGCACCATGAAGGTCATGCTGGGCATTTCCGGTGGCGTGGACTCCTCGGTCGCCGCGCTGCTGCTGCAACAAGCCGGTTACGAGGTGGAAGGCCTGTTCATGCAGAACTGGGAGGAGGATGACCGCAACGGCCCCTGCACTGCCGACACGGACCGCAAGGATGCCGTGGCCGTCTGCGGGCGGCTGGGCATTCCCTTCCATGCCCGCAATTTCGCCGCCGAGTACTGGGATGGCGTGTTCGAGCATTTCCTGACCGAATACCGGGCCGGGCGCACCCCCAACCCGGACGTGCTGTGCAACCGCGAAATCAAGTTCAAGACTTTCCTGGACGAGGCACGCGCGCTGGGTGCGGAAAAAATCGCGACCGGCCATTACGCGCGCGTGGACTGCCTGGACGGCCGCTACCGCCTGCTGCGCGCCGTCGACCAAGCCAAGGACCAGACCTACTTCCTGCACGCGCTGGGCCAGCAGCAGCTGGCCGCCACGCTGTTCCCGGTGGGCGAGATCGAGAAGTCCCGGGTGCGCGAGATGGCGCGCGAAGCCCGCCTGCCCACCCACGCCAAGAAGGATTCCACCGGCATCTGCTTCATCGGGGAGCGCGATTTCCGTCAGTTTCTGACCCAATACATCCCTGCCCGTCCCGGCGAGATGCGCAGCCCGGACGGCCGCCTGATCGGAGAGCACCAGGGCGTGATGTACTACACCTTGGGCCAACGCAATGGCCTGGGCATCGGCGGACGCCAGCATGCTGGCGGCGAACCCTGGTATGTGGTCGGCAAGGACGTTGCCCGCAACCTGCTCTATGTAGCCCAGGGCGGCGAGAACGAATGGCTGCAGTCCCGCCGGCTGACTGCCGAAACACCTACCTGGGTCGGCGGCGCAGCGCCAGCCCGGGAGTTCCGCTGCACGGCCAAGACCCGCTACCGGCAGCATGATCAGGCCTGTATGGTCACGGTGCACAATGACCGGCTGGAAGTGCGGTTCGACGAGCCTCAGCGCGCCGTCACACCCGGCCAGTCGGTGGTGTTCTACGCCGACGAGGAATGCCTGGGCGGCGCAATCATCGCGGCCACCGATGCGGCCTTCGGCGGCCTTGCCCATCCATCCGCAGAGGAAATGACGCAGCGTGCTTGAAGCTTTCGCCATCAACGAGGAACGGGTGCTCGCGCTTGCCGGCCTGTTCCAGGCCTCCACCCTGGCGTATCAGCTCGCCAACGATGGACGCTGCGACGAGCTTGCCCTCGATGCCAGCCTGGCGAGCGTGTTCCGCATCGATGCACCATCGGTGGTCGGCGTGTACGGCAGTGTGTCCGGCATCCGGCTCGGGCTGCGCACGCTGATCGGACAACTGGACGAAAACGGCCGCGACATGGCGATCACGCGCATGGTGGTCACCGTAATGCGGCTGGAGCGCAGCCTCGCGCATCGCAAGGACCTGCTCGACCACCTGCAGCAGGGCATTCTTTCCACCAAGCGGCAGGTCGATCACTTCGGGCTGAATTCACCGCAGGTGTACAGCCGTCTGGCCGAGTTGTACGCCAGCACGCTGTCGACGCTGAGGCCTCGCGTGATGGTCACTGGCAATCCGCAGTGGCTGCAGCAGCCCGTCTTGGTGGAGCGCGTACGTGCGAGCCTGTTGGCGGCGGTGCGCTCGGCGGTGTTGTGGCGACAGATCGGCGGCAGGCAATTTCAGCTGCTGCTGCATCGACGACAATGCACCATGCTGGCACGGGGCTTGTTGACCGGCACGACATTGTAGGTTGGGGTGCAAACCCAACATCGCGTCGCGTAGGCATGGCAATGTTGGGGTTAGCACCCTTATGTCAGGGTGGATACCGCTCAACAGCGGCGTTTTCGTCGTCGCACTGACGATGTATTTCGTAGACCGTTGCATTGCCTGCGGCGCTTTCGGTCGCAAGCGACCGAGTCACTTTTCTTTGCTGGCCCAAAGAAAAGTAACGGCGGATTCTAAACTCAAGTGCATCACTGGAGTGGAGAAGGCCATGGGCGAGCAGT
>NZ_RYYV01000024.1 GCF_003977665.1 Dyella choica
CATCGGCATGGCGGCACCTCCGCTTGAGGGATGCCGCCATGCTCGCCCTACCTCTGCTCACCTACTGAGACTCGACGCTAATCAAGTGCTTGGCAGAGGAGCCCGTAGGCTGGGATGACAATCCCAGCATCGTGATGCTGCATGCATGCTGGGATTGTCATCCCAGCCTACAACTGCGCCGCACGCTTTCGTGCTGCATCAGCCCAGCGCGCAGCCACTCGCGGCGATGTCATGCACACGGCGTCATCGGTCACCGTGGTCACCGCGCGTTCCAGCAATTGGATATCCGCCTCGTGCTGGCGCGCCACATGCGGGTCCTCAAAGAAGATCGCACGCTGGCAGCGCCGCTCCAGCACCAGGTCGGCAATCTGCGCGTCGCCGCCCATCGGGCCGCTCTGGTAGCGCTCCACCCAGTTCTCGCCTTGCGGCCAGCCGCGGCTCCAGGCCAGCTCGTTCAGTTGCTGGCCGGTGGTGCCCGTGGCCACCCTGCGGGCGAAACGCGCGAGCACATCGAAGTGATCGGCTGCGTACGCCATCATTTGCGGCTTCATCGCGTCATGCGCAATCAAGGCGATGGTCTGCTGTTCCAATGCATGCAGCTCGTTGGCGCCAGGGTCGGGCGCCAATCCGGCCTGAAGGCGCTCCATTTCGACCCAGTCGCGCGCCGAGGCCACGGTCGAGATGAAGGGCTTCTGGTGGATCACGCACTGGCGCTTCAAGGCCACGGCCTCGGGAAAGATCGAGGAAGGGTCGACCGGATCGATCAAATAGATCGCACCGTCCAGCGTGCGCTGTGGCGCATGCATGCCTACTACCTCGGCCACCAGCTTCATCAAGCCACCTTCGCGGCCGTACGGGTAACGCAGCAAGCCGGAGTAACTGGCAAGGCAATCGCTCCGCTCGATGGCCGCATGGGTACGTCCCACCGCGTGCAGATGCAGATCCAACTCACGAATGCCCTGTCCGCACGCTCGCAGCCAGCGGAACAGCGCTGCGTCGTCGTGGTCATGATGAAGCGCGTTGGCGGCAAGGCCCATCCGCATGAGGCTTTTCCCCTACTCGGCATGAAAGTCAGGCATGCATTGTCCACGACAAGGCGTCCATCCAACCAGGTGCCCAGGCTTGCCGCATGCAAAGAAAAAGGCGCGCCGGTTGCCCGGCGCGCCACAATTTGCAATGGAAGGGTTCCCTGCTCGAAGCAGTCTAGAACTTCACCTTTACGCCGACGTTCCAGAAGCGGCCGACGATGCCGGCGAAGTCGTAGGTCGGGTTGTACAGGTTGGCCGCATAGTTCAACGGATCGATCGGCGGCTTGCGGTCCGTCACGTTGTCCACCGAGGCCGTGAACGTGATGTGGTCGTTGAGCTTGTAGCTGCCCACCAGGTTGGCGTAAGTGAACGAGGACAACGTACAGTTGTGGGCCAACGGACCGCCGTTCGGGCCCAGGGCGTCGAAGCATGCCGTGGTGCCAGTGACGTCCTGCGCCGATTCAAACTCCTTGCTGGTGAAATAGATCGTGGCAGTCAGGCTGAGCGGCCCCCACTGGACGGTATTCGCCCAGTTGCCACGGGTACGGGGCGTACCCGCACCGGAAGACAGGTTGTACGGACCCTGCGTGCCGACGTAGCTCTGGATCTGCCCGGCGGAATCCTGCTTCCACTGGAAGATCTGCGTGCCCTGCAGTTCGCTGATGTACGTGATGCCGTTGCCGAACGTAAAGTGCGCCTGCAAATCCAGATCGACACCCGTGGTCTTCAGCCAGTTGCCGTTGACGTAATCGGCGCCCACGAAAACCGGACGCAGCGGCGCATTGGGATGTAGCGGATCGGGTATGTCGAACTGCATCGTGTAGCCGGGCAACACGGTGCCGGTGGCGTAATAGTTCTGCAAGGCGACGCCCGGGTTCGCCGGGACGATCACGTTGCTCTTCCTGATGTTGTAGTAGTCGATCGAGGCGTTCAACCAGCTGACCGGCTGCACCACTACACCGAAGGTGAAGCTGCGCGACTTCTCCGGCTTCAGGTTGGGATTACCCGAGCTGCCTTCTTCAATCGAGTACGGTATGGTCACGTAATTCGAATTGCCGTGTGCGTTGATGAACGACGCCGGCGCCCCCTGCCCCACGACCGAGCTGTTGACGAAGCCTGCACTGAAGCTGCCGGGGCCTTCGCCGAATTGCGGGGCGCGGAAACCTTTCGAATAAGTGGCGCGAAACGCCACCCAGTCCAGCGGCTTCCACTTCAGGCCGACCTTCGGCGAGGTGTTGTTGCCGACATGCGGGTAATGGTCGAAGCGGCCGGAGACGTCGACTTCCAGGCTTTCCAGCAGCGGCGCATCGAACTCGGCGTAGATACCGCTTACGTTACGTTGGCCGATGATGAAGGTGTTGCCCAGACCTTCATAGATGCCGCCCGGATTGAGCTGCTGCTGCAGCTGTGCTTCATGACGGAACTGGATACCGGTTGCGAAGCCGGTGGGGCCGCCCGGCAAGTCGAACAGTTGGCGGTTCACGGAGAAGTCGAACACATCCATGTCCGCATGATTGTGTGCGACATCGGCTGGCGAAACCGAATTGCGCACGGCTGCGCTGTTGGCCGACGGATTGGCGAAGTTGTAAGTGCCGTTGGCGATGGCGTTGGTCAGCCCTTGGTAGCTGATCAAGCCCAGGATCGTGTACCCCATCCACTGGTGGTTGCCTGTCAACGACGCCTCATAGTTCCAGTCGCCGAAGGTGCCTTGCAAGTCGATCACGCCGCGCAGGTTGTGCGTATCGGTGGCGGTATAGGCTGGAATATCACCGAACAGGTAGTTGATGTTCGCGTACTGGCCCGGGAATGGGTTGGATGGATTTCCCGGCGGCAACTGAATGTTGTCGGTGTTGACCGGTACGGGGTTCTGGATCTGGCTTGGCGTACCAGGAGCGTGCAGTACGGACTGGTAGTAGCTTATGCCGACATAGGCCTTGGTGGTGTCGTTGAACTTGTAGGTGAAGCGGCCATACAGGCCATCCCGGTTCGTGAACTCCTGCGCGTGGCCATACTGATTGAACTGATCCTGTGCGCAGTACGTGCCCGTGCCCGGCCCCGCGCCCGGAATGGTCACGGACTGAGTACCACCAGTGCACGGACCCAGCGGCTGGAATGGACCGGTGATCGCACCGCCTGCGTTAGGTCCTGCCGGCGCTACGGTGCCGACCGATGAGCCATTGATGTTCAACGGGTTGCCGAAGCGTATATCCGGGCCGCCGATGGCGGTGTAGTTCGCGCTATTGAAGGGATAGTCGCGATCCTTCAAGCGGATCGCCTGATTCTGCTCCCATTCCGCGGTGAAATAGGCGTTGTAATGATCCTTGTCCAGATCACCGATACCGCCCATCAAGGTGGCACGTTTGTGGAAGCCGCCACCATGCTGCGAATTTCCGACCTCGGCGCTGCCTTCCACGCCCTGGAAGCTGGGCTTGAGGATGATGTTGATCACACCGGCGATCGCGTCGGAGCCGTAGATCGACGAGGCGCCGTCCTTCAGCACTTCGATGCGTTCGACGGCGACCAACGGTAGCGTCTGCAGATCGACGAACGAACGGATGCCGTCGTCCACCAGCGGATAGCTGGCCGAGCGCTTGCCGTCGATCAGCACCAGCGTGGAGTTCACCGTCAAGCCACGCAGTGCGACACCCGCGGAACCCGTCGCGAAGCCACCATAGAACGAGGGCGGAATGCTACCGCTGTTATCAGCGGAAACCGCTCGCACCACATCGGAAATATTGGTGAAGCCCGAACGTGCGATGTCCTGTGCGGTGATCACCGTTACCGGCGATGGCGTTTCAGTATCGACACGCGGCAAGGCAGAACCGGTGACGGTAATGGTCTGCAATTGTTTGGCAGGCCCCTGCTGTTGCTGCGCTGGTGCGGTGGCTTGCTGATCTTGCGGGACAGTGTTTTGTGCGAAAACCGCTCCGGTGGCAGGCGCCAACAACAAACCTGCAAGCGCGAGCGCAAGTTGATTACGTTTCATTTGGAACCCCTCCAAGGTCTAACCGTTAATGGTGTAACCGCTTGTGAGTTGCCCAATCGATCCGCTGGATAACAAGTTGTAGTGGAATCCTTCCAGACCCCAAGCGCGGTCTACCACACTGAGCCGTTATGGACAAGTATTTAACATCGGCAGGTAATTGCGACCCCGGCGATGCAGCAGCACCCAGCAAATAGGCAGTGAGGTAGCGAATCTTTGCGAGACCGCGTGCTTAAACGATTACATGTGCGAAGGAATCGTGCGTAATATGTTGCGATTTCACTTAATTTTGATGCGAAATAATGCGCTGCAACAGCCGTCTAACTTTTCACCCGCGCAAAAATAACGGCGCGTCGAGCGACGCGCCGTTATGGGGACTACACCGAATTTAAGAATGCATAACGAAATTCACGTCATGCATGACCGGTTCGGTGCTTAGAACTTCACCTTCACGCCGAGGTTGAAGAAGCGACCGATCACGCCATTCATGTCGTACGTAGGGTTGTAGTTATTTGCCGCATAGTTCATCGGATCCAGCGGAGCCTTGCGATCGAACACGTTCATGATCGAAGCGGTCAGCGCCACGTGCTGGTTGATGTCATAGCGGCCGGTCAGGTCGAAGTCCAGGAACGACGACAGGTAGCAGCTTGACGGGAACGGCATGCCCGTGGCCGTGTTGACCGACTGGCATCCCGGGCCAAGATCCGGCGATGTCATGCTCTCGCCGCTGGTGTAGTAGAACGTACCAGTGACGGTAGCCGGACCGTAGGTAAAGGTGTTCGCCCACGAGCCACGCAGACGAGGTGTACCTGCACCCGACGACAGGCTGAAAGGACCGTGCGTGCCGACGAACTGCATCACGGTGCCGTCCGGCTGGGTTTGCTTCCAGGTGAAGATGTCGGTGGCATTGACGTCACTGCTCCAATGCACGCCGCCGCCAATGTCCTGCTCGAAGTGGACGTTCAGGTCGACACCCTTGGTCTTCAGCGAGTTGGCGTTGATGTACGGCGCCTCGACGATCAGCGGACGCGGCAGCGCGTTCGGGAATTGCGGATCGGGAAGGTCCGCAATGACCGCCGTGCCAGCCGGCAACGGCTGGCCTGCCGCATAAGCGGCGAGCGCAGCGTTCGGGCTCGCCTGCACGATCACATTGGTCTTCTTGATCTGGAAGTAGTCCAGCGACAGGCTGAGGTTATGCAGCGGCTGGAAAACCGTTCCGAACGTGAAGCTGGTTGACTTCTCCGGCTTGATGGCCGGGTTGGCGGTCGACAACTGACCCAAGGTATAGGGATTTACGTAAGCGTTGTTGCCATGGGCCGCAGCCAGGGACGCCGGCGGCGTGTAGGTCACGAAGCCTTCGGCTTCGGACGAACCGTTTTCAGCGAAGCTCGGTGCGCGGAAACCCTTCGAGAACGTACCGCGAACGGCGATCATCTCGGACGGCTGCCACTTGAAGCCGACCTTCGGCGCAAAGTTGTTGCCGAAGTCCGAGTAGTGGTCGAAGCGGCCGGAGGCATCGAGTTCCAGCGACGTCAGTACCGGCGCATCAACTTCGACGTACGCACCGGCAACGTTACGGCGACCAATGGTCTGGGACAGACCCAGGCTCTGCGCTCCGGCCAACGGATTGAGCTGCGGCGAGTTCTGCGCTTCATGGCGCACCTCGGCACCGGTCGCCAGACCCAGCGCACCGCCGGGCAGGTCCCACAACTCGCGGCTCGCGCGGAAGTCGATCGAGTCCAGATCCGTGGTGGCCTGGCTGGCGATGGTCGGAGCCAGTGCACCACGCGTCGACGCCGAATTCGCGCTCGGGTTGACGAAGTTGTACGCACCCGTGTTGATGTCGCTGATCAACTGGTTGTAGTTGATGAAGCCCTTGTTATGAATGTCCAACCAGGTGTGGTTGATCATCACCGAGGTATCCAGATGCCAGCCGCCAACCGTGGTGGTCACGTCGGTGGTCAAACGGAAGTTGTGGTTGGTGTTGTCGAACGAGCCCTGGTTCGGCAGGTCGCCAAACGCATAGTTGATCAGCGCGTACTGGCCCGATGCCGCATAAGGGTTGTTCGGATTGAGCTGGCCGTTGGCAAGCGTCGGCGGCAGCGCGATGCCGTTGGTGTTGTGCTGGAATCCGGCTTGGATCTGCGGCGGCGCGCCGTTGGTGGAAACCACCTCGGTCTGGAAGTAGCTGGCGTCCAGGTAAGCGGTGGTGACATCGCTCAACTTCACCGTGAAGCGGCCGGAAATGCCGCCACGCTTGACCTCCGGTGCGATTTC
Source organism: Dyella choica (assembly GCF_003977665.1). GTDB lineage: Bacteria > Pseudomonadota > Gammaproteobacteria > Xanthomonadales > Rhodanobacteraceae > Dyella_B > Dyella_B choica. The sequence continues at coordinate 6,289 of NZ_RYYV01000024.1, forward strand.
GCCGTACTGCGAAATGAAGTTCTGCGCGCAGTAACTGCCCGGATTGTTCGGATCGTTGGTCACCAAGCTTGCGGCGGGGCCGCAGCCACCCGAAGCGAGAATCTGCGTGGGCGTGCCCGGTGCGGCGACCACTGCTCCGGAGGCTGTCATCTGGCCCGGACGCACGGTGCCGTAGATCGAACCCGAATTGTTGCCCGGCTGGCCACCGATGAGGTTGTTGCCTCCGATGGAACTCAGGTTGCTGGTGTTGTACGGGAAGCTACGATTGCGATTGTAGATCGGGTTGTCTTGCTGATACTCAACGTTGACGTAAGCATTGTGGCCATCCTTCTGGAGGTCGCCGCCACCAGCCAGGAACGTGGCGCGGCGCGTGAAGCCACCACCGTGCTGCGAAGTACCAACTTCCGCCGACGCTTCCACACCCTGGAAGTTGCTCTTGAGGATGATGTTGACCACGCCTGCGATAGCGTCAGCGCCGTACAGCGACGAGGCGCCATCCTTCAGCACTTCGATACGCTCGACCGCATTCATCGGGATCGAGTTCAAGTCGACGAACGAACGCTCGCCGTCGTCAGGCAGCGCATAGTTGGCAACGCGATGACCGTCGATCAGCACCAGCGTGGAGTTGACCGTCAAGCCGCGCAGCGCGACGCCCGACGAACCCGCGGCAAAGCCGGCGGTGAACGAGGTGGGGATGGTGCCGCTATTGTCAGCGGAGATGGAGCGAACCACATCGGAAATCGTGGTAAACCCGCTGCGAGCAATCTGCTGCGCAGTGATCACCGTCACCGGCGAGGGGGTTTCCGTATCGACGCGCGGCAGTGCAGAACCGGTCACGGTGATGGTCTGCAACTGCTTGGTGTTCTGGCCCTGATCCTGCGTGGCAGCAGCAGGGGCGCTCTGTGCGAAAGCAGTCCCGGCGATCGGGGCAAACAACAGGCCCGCCAACGAAAGCGCAAGCTTATTACGAGTCATTTTTCATACCCTCCGAGGTACAGCTGATTGTGATTCGCCCAACTAAGGGATGTTGCAGATAGGGGAAAGTTGGGCGTGTGGGGACACAGCGCCGAAGTCTTCCACAGACTCAAGTAGTCCGACAAGTCCTTAACATCACGTAATATTTTGCGGCGACATGGCGTTTAAGCTCGAGAAGCTAATCCCGCATTGCACAACGAATTGGTGAAAATTCAGCGCCACCCCGTCGTTATGAACCTGTTGATCTTTGATATGACGTTGCCGACCAACATGGTCCAAGCCTTAACAAACGCTAGAGATTGACCCGATGCGCAGCGTGGATGACATAAGCCAAAACGGCGCGTCGATCACTCGACGCGCCGTTTGGCTTTTCAACTCAAACTGCATCGCGAAAACCGATGCAGCGATACCGCTTTACTTACAAGAACGTGTACTTCGCACCCACCGTGAAGTAACGGCCGATCGCGCCGCTGTAATCCAGCGGGTTGTAGTTCAACGCGCCGTAGGTCTGCGGATCGATCGGAGCGATCTTGTCGAACACGTTCTGGATCGTACCGAACACTTCGAAGTTGCTGGCGAAGCGATAGCGGGCCGAGAGATCCACCGTCGTGAACGCCGGGATGCGGCAATGCGCCGGGGCTTCCGAATTATCGGCAAAATGGTTCTTGCACGGAGCATCCGCATCAACCACGTTCTTGAACGAGCCGCGATAGTTCACCGTGCCGCTGAACGAGAAGTTCTTGATATCCCAGTCTGCGTTGAGCTGCCCACGATAACGCGGCGTGCCGATGCAGTTGGTGGAATCGCAGTTGCCGTGTGTGCCGGCGTACTGCACCGTGGTGCCACCGTCCTGGCGTGCGTAGGAGATCAGACGCGTCGCATTGAGGTCGAAGTTCAGCTTGCCCGCATTGCCCAGGTCGAAGCGCTGGGTAAAGTCCATGTCGATGCCACGCACCGAAGTCGCCGACGAGTTGATGTAGGTGCCTTCTGCCGCCAGCAGGGTACCGCTGTTGGCAATGCCAGCCAGATTGTTGTCGGCGCGGAGCACACGGCCCGCGGCGATGGCTGAGGCAGCCGTGCTCTGGTTGATCTCGTCGGTACGGCGAATGCGCCAGTAGTCGACCGTGAGCGAGGTATTCGCGTTCGGCGCCAGCACGAAGCCGCCGGTGTAGCTGCGCGAACGCTCCGGCTTCAGATGGGCATTCGGACCGGTGATGTTGGCGATGGTGATGTTGCAGTCCGTCGCCGATGCACCCGCAGCAGGGAGGCCGTTCGGGCAACGCACCGGATCGGAGACATTGGTGTAGCCGGCGGCAGTACCACCACTTTCAGCCGGGTTCGGCGCACGGAAGCCACCGGCAAACGTGCCACGCAAAGCCAGCCACGAGGTCGGCGAGTACTTGATGCCGAACTTGGGTGTGACAGCGGTGCTGCCTCCCTTGTAGCTGTCCACGCGGCCGGCGGCAGAGAGCTCCAGATTGCTGAGCACTGGTGCATCCAGTTCGGCGTAACCGGCTGCGACCGACTGCGACCCCTTGTAGGCCGAGTAACCCAGGCCGATGATGTCGCCCTGCTGGGTGTACGTGACCGGAGTCAGCTCCACGGCCGAGCGACGGTATTCGGTGCCGAGCGCCAGACCGAGCGCACCGCCGGGCAGTTCGAACAGCGAACGCGTGACCTTGGCGTCGATCGAGTCGAGCACGCTGCTTGCATCGGCGTTCAGCGTCGGCGAAATGTAGCCGTAGATGCCAGGGTTGTTGAGGTACGAGTTCTCGCCAATGCGCCAGTACCCGTACGGGCTGTTGGGATTGGTGAGCGCATCGTGCACCGTGCTGTAGCGCAGATAGCCCCAACGCGTGCTGCTGAGATCGGTGCCCGAGTGCAGGTAGGCGGCATCGTAATCCCACTCGCCATAGGTGCCCTTCACGCCGACCAGGAAGCGATAGAAGTCGTTCTTGGTCTCGATCCGGCGCGGGCCCACGTCCCAGGCGGAATAGCGCAGGCGCGCGTTTTGGCCAAGGATGTTGTCCGGATCACCGGCCCCCATCACCGTCGCACCAGCACCGCTGCTGGCATTGATCGCGCCACCCGGATAACCCCAGGCGCCGGACACGCCAGACGGCGTGGTCTGGAACTTGGAGTCCTTGTCGTTGTAGCCGAATTCGCTATAGAGCTGGGTGTTGTCGGAGATGTTGTAGGTGCCGCGCACGAACAGGTTGATCGAGCGGACGTTCGGCGTGATCAAAGCAAATTTCGCCGTATCCCACACGCAACCGCCACCGCCGCCGGCCTGCGAGATGCCGGAGAACTGGCCGCAACCGGGCAGCGACTGGTAGATACCGGTGGCCGGGTCACGCAGGGCGCCGGTCGGCGAACTGCCGGCCACCGCACCGCCGCCGGTGATCGCGCCGCCAAGGAACTGGCTGCCGGTCGTGCTGTAGCCCCAAGGACGCAGATCGCCCGTGCCGATCCACTTGCGATCGGTGCGGTCGCTGACACGAATCGAATCTTCCTTCATGCCTTCGAGGTTGAACAGGATGTTGTAGCGATCCTTGTTGATATCGCCCATGCCGGCGGTCAGCGAGGCCTTGTAGAGATTGCCGTCGCCATTGCCGGAAACGCCGGCCGAAACCTTCGCCGTCGCGCCCTGGAAGTTGCTCTTCAGGATGATGTTCACCACACCGGCGATCGCGTCGGAACCGTAGATGGCCGAAGCGCCGTCCTTCAGCACTTCGATGCGCTCCACCGCTTCCATCGGAATGGTGCTGAGGTCGGTGAACACTTTCTGGCCGTCGTCGGCCAGGCCGAACGATGCCATGCGGCGGCCATTGAGCAGCACCAGCGTGGAGCCGGCGCCCAGGCCGCGCAGCGAAACGCCGGTGGCGCCGCTGGCAAAACCGTTACCGAAAGTGGACGGAATGGAACCGGCGCCATCGGAGGTGAGGCGCTGCAGGTAATCGGCCACCGTCGGCAGGCCGCTGGCCTGCAGATCCTTCGCGGTGATCACCTGCACCGGCGAAGCGGTCTCCAGGTCGGTGCGAGGAATGCTCGAACCAGTCACCACTACTTTCTCCAGCGTCTTGCTGGAGGACGATGAATCCTGCGCGTTGGCCGCCAGTGCGAAACCTGCGGTACCCGCAAACAAGGTCAACACGATGGCGTCGCGCAGCCGCGTCGTTTTGAAACGCATAAAGGAACTCCCTCTTTTTCAGCAGATGTGGGGGGATGGGTAGGGCTCTGCTGACTCCCCTCGCGCATCAACTTACGCCGTAAGAAGGTGCGCTTAGACGCATGGTAAACAAATTTCGCAATAAATTAACAGTCCCGCTCGAACCAGGAAGATCGCCGGAATGGTCCGTTCAGGCAGCAAAACTTCACCAAGTCACTGAATATCAAGGCAGTCGAGAACAGACACTGGTTTGTGCGAACGCAATATATTGCGTCAACATACGCATCGCTCAGACAAATCTTTGGGTCGGTTTGAGGGATGGGAGCCATGCGCCGCAGTAGGCTGGGATGACAATCCCAGCATCGCGCGGGTTGCAAATGCTGGGTTTTGCAACCCAGCCTACGATGGTCATCCCAGCCGATGCGGACCCGATCAGGGCAATACAAAACAAAACGGCGCGTCGATGACTCGACGCGCCGTTCGGCTTTACCACTCAAACCGCATCGCGAAAGCCGATGCGGCGGCATCGCGAGCTTAGAAGAACGTGTACTTCGCACCCACCGTGAAGTAACGGCCGATCGCACCGCTCGAATCCAGCGGGTTGAAGTTCATCGCGCCGTAGGTCACCGGATCCAGCGGAGCGATTTCGTCAGTCACGTTCAAGATCGAGCCGAACACTTCGAAGTTGTCCGCGAAGTGGTAGCGGGCCGACAGGTCCAGTGTGGTGAACGACGGGATGCGGCAATGCTCCGGCGCATCCGTGCCGTCGGCGAACGCGCTGTTGCACGCAGCCCCCGCCTCCGGTACGTTTTTGAACGCGCTGCGATAGTTCACGATGGCGCCGAGCGAGAAGTTGCGGATATCCCAGTCGACGCTGATCTGTGCGCGATGGCGCGGCGTACCGATGCAGTTGGTGGTATCGCAGTTGCCGTGGGTACCAGCGTACTGCACGGTGCCGTTGACGTCCTGGCGTGCATACGAGATCAAACGCGTGGCATTCAGGTCGAAGTTCAGCCGGCCGTACGTGCCCAGATCAACACGCTGCGTGAAGTCCATATCGACGCCGCGTACCGAAGTCGCCGCGGAGTTGATGTAGGTGCCTAGCGCAGCGAGCAACGTACCGCTGTTGGCAATGCCGGGTAGGTTGTTATCCGAGCGAACCACGCTGCCTGCCGCGATCGCTGAAGCGGCCGTGATCTGGTTGATTTCGTCAGTACGGCGAATGCGCCAGTAGTCGACGGTCAGCGAGGTATCCGCGGTCGGCGCCAGCACGATACCGCCGGTGTAGCTGCGCGAACGCTCCGGCTTCAGATGCGTATTCGGCGTAGTGATGATGCCGATGGTTTCCAGGCAGTCGATCTGCGAAGCGCCCGGCAATGGCTTGCCGTTCGGACAACGCACGGGATCGGAGGCATTGGTGAACGCGGCCAGATGTCCGTTGGTTTCGGCCGGATTCGGCGCACGGAAACCGCCCGCGAACGTACCGCGCAACGACAGCCACGGCATAGGCGACCACTTGAGGCCAAACTTCGGCGTCACCGCGGTGCTGCCTTCCTTGTAGCTGTCCACGCGACCAGCAGCCGAAACTTCCAGCGTGCTGAGCACCGGCGCATCCAATTCGGCGTAGCCGGCAGCTACCGACTGCGCGCCCTTGTAGGCCGAATAGCCCAGACCGATGATGTCGCCCGTGTCGGTATACGTGGTCGGCGTCAGTGACACCGCCGTACGGCGGTATTCGGTGCCGAGCGCCAAGCCCACCGGACCGCCCGGCAGATCGAACAGCGAACGCGTGACCTTGGCATCGATCGAGTCGAGCTGGCTGCTTGCGTTGGCGTGCAGCGTCGGCGAGATGTAGCTGTAGATGCCCGGGTTGTTGAGGCCCGAGTTCGCACCGAGGCGCCAGTAGCCGAATGGGCTATTGGGATTGGTGAGTGCATCGCGCACCGCGCTGTAACGCAGGTAACCCCAGCGCGTGCTGGTGAGATCGGTCCCCGAATGCATGTACGCGGCATCGTAATCCCACTCGCCCCAGGTGCCCTTCACACCGACGAGGAAGCGGTAGAAGTCATTGTCGGTGCGAATGACGCGCGGCCCCACGTCCCAAGCGGAATAGCGCAGACGCGCATTCGCGCCATAGGGGTTGTCCGGATCGCCAGGGCCTAGCACCACGGCACCCGGACCACTGCTGGCATTGATCGCGCCACCCGGATAACCCCATGAGCCGGATACGCCCGACGGAGTGGTCTGGAACTTCGAAACCTTGTTGGAGTAGCCGAATTCGCTATACACCTGAGTGCTGTCTGACACCTTGTACGTGCCGCGCACGAACAAGCTGACCGAGCGGTCGCTCGGCGTGATCCAACGGAACTTTGCCGTATCCCACAAGCAGCCACCACCGCCACCGGCTTGAGAGATATTGGAGAACTGCGAACAACCGGGCAGCGAGGCATACAGACCCGTAGCCGGATTGCGCACCGCACCGGTCGGCGAGCTGCCGGCTGCGGCGCCGCCGCTGGTGATCGCGCCGCCGAGGAACTGGCTGCCGGCCGCGCTGTAGCCCCACGGACGCAGGTCACCCGTGCCGATCCACTTGCGATCGCTGCGATCGGTGGCGAGGATGGCGTCGTCCTTCATGCCTTCCAGGTCGAACAGGATGTTGTAGCGATCCTTGTTGAGGTCGCCGGTGCCGGCGGTCAGCGAAGCCTTATAGCGATTGCCGTCGCCGTTACCGGAAACGCCCGCCGAGACTTTCGCCACCGCACCGGTGAAGTTGGTCTTCAGAATGATGTTCACCACGCCGGCGATGGCATCGGAACCATAGATGGCCGAAGCGCCGTCCTTCAGCACTTCGATGCGCTCCACCGCTTCCATCGGAATGGTGCTGAGGTCGGTGAACACCTTCTGGCCGTCGTCGGCGAGGCCGAACGACGCCATACGGCGGCCGTTGAGCAGTACCAGCGTGGAGCCGGCGCCCAGGCCGCGCAGCGAAACGCCGGTAGCGCCGCTGGCAAAGCCGTTACCGAAAGTGGACGGAATCGAACCGGCGCCATCGGAGGTGAGGCGCTGCAGGAAATCGGCCACCGTCGGCAGGCCGCTGGCCTGCAGATCCTTGGCGGTGATCACCTGCACCGGTGAAGCGGTTTCCAGGTCGGTACGCGGAATGCTGGAACCGGTCACCACCACTTTCTCCAGCGTCTTGCTGGATGACGATGAATCCTGCGCGTGGGCCGCCAGGGCGAAGCCGGCGGAACCCGCAAACAAGGTAAATACGATAGCGTCGCGCAGCCGTGTCGTTCTCAAACGCATATGGCAACTCCCTCTTTATCTGCAGCAGATGTGGGGACGGGTAGGGCTCTGCTGACTCCCCCTCGCGCATCAAGCTACGTCGCAAAAAGATGCGCTCCAGGGGATGTTAAGCAGATTTCGCAATAAATTAACAGTACCGTTTGGACCAGAAAGTTCGCCCACTTGGCCTGTTCAAACGAAGAAGTTTCGCCAAGCCACTGATTATCAGGATCATCGAGAAACGGGCATCGCTTATGTGCAAACGCAACATTTTGCGCCAACTCAGGCCCGCTCGAACAAGTCCAAGGGGCAGTTCGAGGGGTTTGGCGGATACGCCGCTGTGTAGGCTGGGATAGAAATCGTAGGCTGGGTTGCAAAAACCAGCATTGCCATGCACGCAACCTGCGCGATGCTGGGATTGTCATCCCAGCCTACGTTGAATAGATCGGGGCATAAAAAAAGCGGCGCCATGAACAACACCGCCTTTTGATCCTCATCAGCTATACGACTTAGACCTCAGCTACCGCTTTTACCGCCGTGCTAACCAGCATGCTCGCGATGCTCCTGCCGACCTCACTGCCGTCATACACCGCGCGCACGAACAAATTCGCATCACGTACATTGTCGCCGCCTGCAAAGAACTCTGGATGGCTGGCCTGATGCGACAGCCGGCCACGTGCGCCAATCACTACTTTGCCGGATCGCGCTCGTTTCACTCTGGACGTCCCGAGTACCGCAATTTCGTAGCGACTTCCGCAACGATTCGCCATGCATGCCCATCGTCGACGAGATTGGCAAAACGCTGAATATCGCCCGTTGATGCATATGCCAAGCCGCACACACAAACCAACATTCCCCTACATCATCAGCAGAGCAGATTTGTTAGCGTGGGCTCGTCACCCACGCAATCAACCGCAACCGGCAATTACCCCGCGTGAGTGGCCCTTGCAGCAATGCCAGGAGTAGCGCGGATCGTGAGAGTTAGAGGCTCCCACGACCCGCTAAACCACAATCAAAGGACACTTGATCATGGTCTCCAGAAATAATACGGCACGCACGCACCCATCTGAACCCTTCTGGCTCGGTGAACCCTCACGGCACCCCAAAGACCCACAAAGAGGCGAGCGATACACCTACCTGATGAAGCTCGCCGGCACTAGCCTGGCCATTCATGTCATCCGAAACCTACTGAAAAACAGCGAAGGCTTCCATCGCGCAAAAGCTGCCGATAGTGCGCCCGAGCCCGGACAATGGCCGCTCTCACCCACTCAGGTCGATGGCCTGTATGCCGCTTTGTATTTTCTTCGCCGCCACGGCGATGACATGCTGATGGCTGAGCAAGACGGGTAGTTCGTCTGCGCACGCATAGCCCTAACGCGACACGTCAATCGGAGGATGATGTGTCGCATAGGGATAAAAGGGATATTCGCGATTGACGTGCCTCCGCCGTTGTTCCCTTCGCGGATGCCTGTCAGGGCGAATTTACATCATTGGTGACGCACCCCTACCACAGGTAAGGGGGCTTCGAATCCGCATTCTTCATCCCCAACTCTTGGGTGCCCAGAAATCCGTGAAGCCAATTTATCCCAGACGCAAGTTACGTTTTCGCCTTATTCTAAGTTTTTTGCTATTTGGCTTTGGTCTGACGACGCTTTTTGCCATAGCGTCGTTTGATATTCGTTCACGGGTCGAAGACCAACTGGTCTCAGCTTCGTTGCAACAGGATGTGAATCAGGCTGTGACGCACGCCATCGATCATCCAGATGAGCCAGCGCACTCGCAGCTGATGGAGGCGTGGATTAAGAGTAATAGCACCCTCTATAAGATGCCGATGGCATGGCAAAACTTAGAACCCGGAATTCACGACATTACAGAATTTGGCGATGACGGTAAACAACGACACTACAAATTGGCAGTTCAACGCAAAAAGGATGTCATAGGCTTCCTTCGCTACGATGTGTCGCGTGAGGACTTAGGCGATAAGCAATTGATTTTTGCGTTGACTGTGACCGTCGTGCTTTTTACTTTGCTTTCGTTTGCACTTGGAGTACGGCTATCGCGCAAGGTTCTGAAGCCATTGAGTCAATTGGCCGTACGTCTTAGCGATTCCCGTAAAGCTGGTAAAAGCGAGCCACTAGCTACGCATTATTCAGATGATGAAGTTGGTGAGTTGGCAATGGCGCTGGATGAGTATGCTGCACAGCTCAGCGCCATGGCAGAGCGCGAGCGCGAATTCAATTCGGACGTGAGCCACGAATTACGTACACCGTTGGCAGTGATAGCCAGCACTACGGAGCTACTCCTCGACTCACCCGATATGACGGAAAAGCTTCGGGAGCGAGTTAAGCGTATAGAAAGGGCGTCGCGTCAAGCCACTGAGTTGATTGAGGCACTTCTTCTTCTGGCGCGTGCTGAACGCCGAGGCCCGACTAGAGGCGAAATTTCCGATGTCGCCAAAGTGGCGGCAGACGTCATCGAAAGTCAACGTCCCCAGATGCGTGGAAAATCAATCGAAGTTGAGTTGCGGATTATTGGTAGCAAAGTGCTCACCGTCAATGCGCCGGCGGCGGTCGTTTCGGTCGCATTGACCAATTTGATTGGCAACGCGATTAAGTACACCCTTGCAGGTAAGGTTCAAATCGATGTGGGTGATAAGAGTGTTGAGGTAATCGACACGGGGCCTGGAATTAAACCTGAAGATGCTCAGCGACTATTTCAACGTGGTGTGCGTGGTGAAGGTGTTGGTGGTAGTGGTGCTGGCCTGGGTCTCGCCATTGTGCGCCGGTTATGCGATCTCTATGGCTGGACTGTGTCCATGCATCCACGGACTGACACCAATGGAGCGATTGCTAGACTCATATTTGAGCGGGTCCCGTCACCTAGCGACGCCTAAACGCTGCACAAAGATCGTGATTGACGGTAAGCGTCCGGCCTAGCCACCTTGCTCGCGTGGCAATGCTGGGATTGGCATCCCAGCCTACTAGCCCACTGCCATCTCTTTTGCTGTTGTGCTGACCAGCATGCTGGCGATGCTCCTGCCGGCTTCACGGCCGTCATACACCGCGCGCACAACCAGGTCCGCACCACGTACGTTGTCGCCGCCGGCAAAGATCTTCGGGTGGCTGGTCTGATGCGGCAGCCGGCCATGCGCGCCGGTCAGCACTTTGCCGGAGCGCGCCAGTTCCACCCCATGCGACGCCAGCCAGTTCGGCGGACTCGGCAGGAAACCGAACGACTGGATCACCACGTCCGCGGCGATCTCCGTTTCGGTACCGGGAATGTTCTGCGGACGCGGACGTCCGTCGCCGCTATCGACCAGTTGTGTTTCCACTACGCGCACGCTGCGCACTTGGCCGTTGCCATTGCCGAGGATGGCCACCGGCTGGCGCTGGAACAGGAAGCTGACGCCTTCTTCTCGGCTGTAATTCACCTCGCGTGCGGAACCGGGCATGCTGGCTTCGTCGCGACGATATACGCAGGTCACGGACGCCGCGCCAAGACGAATCGCAGTGCGGTTGCAGTCCATGCCAGTATCGCCACCTCCCAGCACCACCACATGCTTGTCCTGGAAGTCGAACACGGAAGCCGGTTCATCGCGCAGCAAACGCTCGGTATTGGCGATCAGGAACGGTAAGGCGTCGTGTACGCCCAGCAATTCGCGTCCGGGCAGTTCGCCATCCACAAAGGTGTAGGCACCGGTGCCGACGAAGACTGCATCGTATTCCTCCAGCAGGGCGCCGAATTCCACGTCGCGGCCGATTTCCCTGCCAAGCAGGAAACGCACGCCCATGCCTTCGAGTACCTCGCGTCGCGTGCGCACCACGCCCTTGTCCAGCTTGAACGGCGGAATGCCGAAAGTGAGCAGGCCACCGATCTCACGCTGCCGATCGTAGACATCCACCGCAATGCCTTCGCGACGCAGGCGATCAGCACAAGCCAGGCCGGCAGGACCTGCGCCAATCACCGCTACGCGATGGCCGGTCTCGCGCACCTTGGAAAGATCCGGGCGCCAGCCCTGGCGCAAGGCCTCGTCGGTTACCCAGCGCTCGATGCTGCCGATCGTCACCGCGCCGAATTCGGTCTGCTCCAGCGTGCAGGCACCTTCGCACAGGCGGTCCTGCGGACACACACGTCCGCAGATTTCCGGCAGCGGGTTGGTTTCATGCATCAGCGTTGCCGCTTCCAGGATGCGGCCCTGCTGCACCAGCTTCAGCCAGTTGGGAATGTAGTTGTGCACCGGGCAAGCATGTTCGCAATACGGGTTGCCGCAATCGATGCAACGCTCCGCCTGGCTTGCCGCCTGCGGCGACGCGAAGTCGCCACCGATTTCACCGTAACCCAGCACGCGCACAGCCACGGGGACGGTGCGCGGCGGCTGTCGGGGTACTTCGAGGAATTGGAACAGCTTTGCGCTCATGCCGCCCTCCGCAGTTCTTCGGCCAGCACGGCGAGGCTCGCGGCTTTCGGTTTCACCAGCCAGAATTTGTATTGCAGGCCGCGGAAATCACGCAGAATCTGCCGGCCCCATTCGCTGCCGGTCAATTCGACGTGGCGGGTCACCAGTTTCCGCAGGTGCTGCATGTAATTTTCCATCCCCTCGGGTGAAATACGCAGGATGTCGACCAGCTCGTGGTTGTAGCAGTCGACGAAGTCACGCTCGATGTCGAGCACGTAGGCGAAGCCGCCGGTCATGCCGGCACCGAAGTTGAGGCCGACCTTGCCGAGCACGGCGACCACGCCGCCGGTCATGTATTCGCAGCAGTGGTCGCCTGCGCCTTCCACCACCGCCATCGCACCGGAATTGCGCACCGCGAAACGCTCGCCGGCGCGGCCGGCTGCATATAGCTCGCCATCGGTGGCGCCATACAGGCAGGTATTGCCGATGATCGCCGCGTCCTGGCTGGCATAGGGCGCATCCGCTGGCGGACGAACCACGATGCGGCCACCGGCCATGCCCTTGCCGACGCCATCGTTGGCTTCGCCGACCAGCTCGATGTGCACCCCGCCGGCATTCCACGCGCCCAGGCTCTGGCCGGCCGCACCTTCCAGTTTCAGTTCGATCGGGTGACCGTCCATGCCGTGATCGCCATGACGGCGCGCCACCTCGCCCGACAAGCGCGCGCCGATCGCGCGATCGGTGTTTGCGATGCGATAGGAGAAGGTCCCGCCGCTCTGGTTGGCCACCGCTGCGGCGGTGTCGGCAGTGATGCGCGCAGCAAGCTCGGCTTCGTCGCGCATCGGGTTGCGGGGCAGCGTGCAGGCGAATTCGCTGCTTGCGCTCAAGCCGGCGCCATCGATCAGCGGCGAGAGATCGAGCTTGTGTTGCACCGGCGTGACACCTTCCAACTGCTCAAGCAGATCGGTGCGGCCGACGATCTCGCCCAGCGAACGCACGCCAAGTCGCGCCAGATGCGCGCGCACGTCCTGGGCAATGAAGCTGAAATAGTTCATCACCATCTCGGGCAGGCCGATGAAGTGATCCTTGCGCAGCACCGGGTGCTGCGTGGCCACGCCCGTGGCGCAATTGTTCAAGTGGCAGATGCGCAAGTACTTGCAGCCCAGCGCCACCATCGGGCCGGTGCCGAAACCGAAGCTTTCCGCACCCAGCAGCGCTGCCTTCACCACGTCCAGGCCGGTCTTCAAGCCGCCGTCGGTCTGCAGGCGTACGCGGCCACGCAGATCATTGCGACGCAAGGTCTGTTGCGTTTCGGCCAGCCCAAGCTCCCACGGCGTGCCGGCATACTTGATGGAGGTGAGCGGGCTCGCGCCGGTGCCGCCATCGTGGCCGCTGACGGTGATCAAGTCGGCACCGGCTTTCACCACGCCCGCGGCGACCGTGCCCACGCCGGCATGCGAGACCAGCTTCACTGAAATCAGCGCGTCCGGATTCACCTCCTTCAGGTCGTGGATCAGCTCGGCCAGATCCTCGATGGAGTAGATGTCGTGATGCGGCGGCGGCGAAATCAGGCCGATGCCGGGCTTGGCATAGCGTAGGCGGGCGATGGTGGCGTCCACCTTGTGGCCGGGCAGCTGACCACCTTCGCCGGGCTTGGCGCCTTGCGCGATCTTGATCTGCAGCACTTCGGCATTGACCAAGTAGGCGGGAGTGACGCCGAAGCGGCCGGAGGCTACCTGTTTGATCTTCGAGGCGCGCTCCGTACCGTAACGCGCAGGATCTTCGCCACCTTCGCCGGAGTTGCTGCGCGCTCCCAGCCGGTTCATGGCGATCGCCAGCGCTTCATGCGCCTCCGGCGACAGCGCACCCAAGGACATGCCGGCGGAGTCGAAGCGCTTGAGGATCGCATCGACCGGTTCGACCTGCTCCAACGGAATCGGCGACTGCGCTGCCTTCAAGCCCAGCAGGTCGCGCAATGCGGCCGGCGGACGGTGATCGACATAGTCCGCATACTCGCGGTAGTCGCGCGCATTGCCGGTGCGTACCGCCTTTTGCAGGCTGGCGATCACGTCGGGGTTGTACATGTGGTACTCACCGCCGTGCACGTATTTATACAGCCCTCCGGCACGTAGCGATTGCGCCTGGTTCCAGGCTTCCGCTGCCAGCAGGCGCTGTTCGTGCTCCAGGTCGGCGAAGCCCGCGCCACCGATGCGCGAGGGCGTTCCCGGGAAGCACAGCTCCACCACCTCCGGCGCGAGACCCACGATCTCGAACAGCTGCGCACCGCGATAGCCGGCAACCGTCGAGATGCCCATCTTCGACAGGATCTTCAGCAGGCCCTTGCGGATGCCACGGCGATAGCTGCGGCCGATCTCCAGCCGATCGCCTTCGATATGGCCTTCGCGGCCCAGCTCGAACAGGCTCTGGTACGCCAGCCACGGATAGATCGCGGTGGCGCCGTAGCCGATCAGGCAGGCGAATTGGTGCGGGTCGCGCGGCGTGGCGGTTTCCACAATGATGTTGCAATGGCAGCGCAGGCCTTCGTCGACGAGGTGCGCGTGCACCGCGCCGGTCGCCAACAATGAATGGATCGGCAGCAGGTCGCGCTGCGGATAGCGATCACTGAGGAAGACCAGCGCGCATCCGTCGCGTACCGCCTGCGCCACTTCGCGACACAGGCGGCGCAAGGCCGCTTCCAACCCTTCTTCGGGCGCATGCATCAGATCGAAGCGCGGGGCTTTGGCGTATTGCGGCATCGCAAGCAGCTGGCGCAGCTTGCGCTGCGAAAGCACCGGCGAGTTGATCAGGATCTGCTTGGCGTTCTCGGGCTTTAGTTCGAACACGTTGCCTTCGGGACCGATCTGGGTCACCAGCGACATCACCAGCTTTTCGCGCAGCGGATCGATCGGCGGATTGGTCACCTGCGCAAAGGCCTGGCGGAAACGGTCGAACAACGGACGCAGTTGTCGGGACATCGCCGCGATGGGCGTATCGTCGCCCATCGAACCGGTCGCCTCCGCTTCCAGCTCTGCAATCACTTTCAATACGGTCTCGCGCTCTTCGCGCGAAAGGCCGTACAGCTTCTGGTAACAGCGCAATTCGTCCGCCGGCAGCGGCTCGGCGGCCAGCGACGGATCGATCAGATCCGATTCCAGATAGCTGACACCCGCGCGCAGCCAATCCCGGTACGGCGCCCGCTTGCGGTTGATTTCGTCGATGTCCGCGTCGCGCAGCAGGCGATGAGCCCGGAAATCCACCGCGATCATTTCGCCCGGCGCCAGGCGCCCCTTGGCGATCACGCGTGAGCTGGGCACGTCCCACAGGCCGGCTTCGGAGGCGACGATCAGATGGTTGTCGTCCGATAAAGCCCAGCGCGCCGGACGCAGGCCATTGCGGTCGAGCGTGCACACCGCGTAGCGGCCATCGCACATCACCAACCCAGCGGGGCCGTCCCAAGGTTCGCTATGCAGCGCGTAGTACTCGTAGAAGGCGGCCAGGTCTTCGTCGATGCCTTCGCGCGCGGCGAAGGCCGGCGGCACCAGCACGCGCATGGCGGCGAGCATGTCCAGTCCGCCGGACAGCAGCAGTTCCAGCGCATTGTCGAGGCTTTCCGAATCCGAACCGCTCTGGCGCACGAACGGACCGATGTCGGAGAGATCCACCTGCGGCGAACGCCACACCTGTGCGCGCGTCTGCATCCAGCGGCGATTGGCGCGGATGGTGTTGATCTCGCCGTTGTGCGCCAGCAGGCGGAACGGCTGCGCCAGGCGCCACTGCGGCGTGGTATTGGTGGAGAAGCGTTGATGGAAGACAACGGCGTCGGCGGCCAGTGCAGGATGGCGCAGATCGTCGAACACGTCGCGCAGGCGTCCCGGCGCGGCCATCGCCTTGTAGCCGATCACCTGCGAGGAAAGCGACACCACATAGAACTGTCCGTCGTCGGCCAATGCATGCTCGGCACGGCGGCGCGCGCGGAACAGCGCGCGTTCGAAGCTGGCATCGTCCATGTCGTCCGCGGCATTGACGAAGATCTGCCGCACCACCGGCCGGGCCGCGGCAGCAATCGGGCCGCAAGCTTCCGCGTTCACGGCCACATCGCGCCAGCCGGCCACCTGCAGGCGCTCTTGCGATAGATGACGTTGCAGCGTCTTGGCGGCCTCGCTGTCGGCCGATTCAAGGAATACCAGGCCGGCGGCAAAGCGCTCGCCGAGAGGGATGCCCGCCTGCACGGCCAGCGTCCGCAGCCACGAATGCGGATGGTGGATCAGCACGCCGCAACCGTCGCCGGTGACCCCGTCGGCATTCACGCCGCCGCGATGGGAAAGTTTGGCCAATGCCGCGAATGCCGTATCGACCACCCATTTGCTGGCACGGCCATCGATCTGGGCAACCAGACCAAAACCGCAGCTGTCGTGTTCAAAACTAGGGTCGTACAACCGCGGTGCCACCGACATGTCTGAAGTTCCTCCCGGCTCGCTAGGGCGCAAAAAGCCTGCCGCTTGCGATCAGCGGCAAGCGCTTGCGAAAAAGGCTTGCAGCCCGACTTTAAGCACAACTTGTGCGTCGCGTCAAAGCCGGCTAGACGTCCAAATGAAAAACCATCCTCAGGCGTAACAGCGCGCGCTAACAGACCAGTTCCGGGCGGGCGTCCGCCAAGGCGCATGGGCGCGCCGTTTGTGGTGTCTCGCGGGAACAGCCCAGCTCGTAGATAATCCGCGCATGCCCATACTCATCCGCGCCTCCCGTCCGCTGCTTTTTTCTTTCCTCGCCACCGCCCTCGCCCTTTCTAGCAGCTTTCCCGGCACGGCCACCGCCGCGCAGGACAGCAAGGCCGAAGCCGAACAGGCCCAGGCCAAGCAGCAGCTGACCGACCTGCGCGCCAGGATGCAGGCCCTGGCCAAGGAGCAGGCCGACACCGCCGCCAAGCGCGACAGCGTGAATGCCTCGCTGGCCAAGCAATCCGACGCCGTCGCCGGCGCCGCCAAGGCGGTGCGCGATACCGATGCGCAGATCGCCGCCAAGCAGCAGCAGCTCGATCAGTTGCAAACGCAACGATCGGCACTCAACCAGAGCCTGGGCAATCAGCGCGCCGCGATCGCCGATTTGCTGCGCGCCACCTACGCCGTCGGCCACGGTTCCGACTTGCGCCTGCTACTGGGCGACGAGGACATCGCCCGCATCGCCCGCTCTCTGGCCTACTCGCAGTACTTCCAGCAGGACCGCGTGCAAAAAGTGCAGCAGTTGATGACCGAGCTGGCCAAACTGCAGGAGCTGGAAAACCAGATCACCGCCGAGCAGCAGGCCCTGCAAGCCTCCCGCACGCAGCGCCAGCAGCAAGCCGATGCCCTTCAGCAAGAACGCAAGCAGCAGCAACAGCTGGCCAGCCAGATCGACGCCCAGTACAAGAGCGAGGCGCAGAAACTGGCGGGGATGAAGCAGAACGAGCAGTCGTTGAATGACCTGCTGACGAAACTGCAAAAGGCGATCGACGAAGCCACCCGCGAAGCGGAGCGCAAGGCCCGCGCCAACCCCACCGTACCGAGCGGGGGCGGCAAGGCCATGGCCAATATCCGCGGCAGCCTGCCCTGGCCGGCCCCCGGCTCGGTACACACCTTCGGCAACGGTGTGTTGATCGCGGCACAGCGCGGCGCCGAAGTTCACGCGGTGGCGCGCGGAAGGGTGGTGTATGCGCACTTCCTGCGCGGCTACGGTCAACTGATCATCCTGAGCCATGGCAACGGCTGGCTCAGCATGTACGGCAACAATGAAACCCTGCTGCACGGGGTGGGCGAGGATGTCGACGCCGGCGAAGCATTGGGCACCGCCATGCTCAGTACCGGCGACAGCACCGGGGTGTATTTCGAACTGCGCCAGAACGGCAAGCCGGTGGATCCACGGACCTGGTTGAGCCAGCACCGCTGATGTTCATGGCTGTGAGATCTACTCCCTCCTGCTTGGCAGGGGAGGGTTGGGGTGGGGTTGCACGAGCTTGCGGCATGAATTCAATTCGTCGCGAGGTTGCTTCACCCCACCCCAACCCTCCCCTACTGCACGTAGGGGAGGGAGCTGGCCGAGGCGATGGTAGAGTTATTTGGCGCATTCAACTCCCGCAGTCTCAGGTTTTTTTCACAAGCCCGCAGCGAGAGCGAGTAAAAATATTGGTCGCCGGGTTCAGCGTATCCTTGGCTTGAATTTCCGACGGCTCCACGCGGTCTTGAACGAAGCCGTCACATCCTTTCTTATGGAGTTTTGCCCCATGCGTTTCCCCCACCCATGTCTGCTCGCCCTGCTGCTGGCGACGCCCTTGCTGCACGCGCAGGCGGCGCCCGAAGTGGCGTCGGCTGCAAGCTCGGCCGCTCCGGCGAAGGCGGCAAGCAGTGCGGCGCCGGCGGATCAGGTCAACATGGATGACGTCCGCAACTTCGCCCATGTGTACCAGATCATTCGCCAGGCCTATGTCGAAAAGGTCGACAACAAGACCCTGATGGGCGATGCGATCAAGGGCATGCTGGCCGGCCTCGATCCGCACAGCGCCTACCTCGACAAGTCGGGCCTGCAGGAACTCAACGAAGACACCACTGGGCAGTACGGCGGCCTCGGCATCGAGGTGATGCAGGACAATGGCCTGCTGAAGATCGTCTCGCCGATCGACGACACGCCGGCCTCGCGTGCCGGCATCAAGGCGGGCGACGTAATCACCGCCGTGAACGGCAAGGTGATCACGCCGGATAACATCGACAGCATGTTCGACGCCCTGCGTGGCAGCCCCGGCACCAAGATCACGCTGGGCATCCTGCATGAAAAGGCTGAGCAGCCGGTGAGCATGACGCTCACCCGCGAGCGTATCTCGATGACCAGCGTGAAGGTGCGGGAACTCGAACCCGGCTACGTGTACATCCGCATCAGCCAATTCCAGGACGACACCGCCAGCGACCTGGAGAAGAAGCTCGGCGCTCTGGTCCAGAAGAACGGTGCGCAGAAGGGTGCGATTCTCGACTTGCGTTCCAATCCCGGCGGCCTGCTGACGGCGGCGGTATCGGTAAGCGACGACTTCCTAGATACGGGCACCATCGTCACCACACGTGGCCGCCTGCCCGATTCCAATCTCACTTTCAGTGCGCATCCGGGCGATCTGTTGAACGGCGCGCCGATGGTGCTGCTGACCGACAACGGCACGGCGTCAGCCGCGGAAATCGTCTCCGGTGCGCTCAAGGACAATCATCGCGCCCTGATCGTCGGCCGTCGCACTTTCGGCAAAGGCGTGGTGCAGACGGTGCTGCCGCTCGATTCCGATCACGCGGTGAAACTGACCACCGCGCGCTACTACACCCCGAACGGCACTTCGATCCAGGCCGAAGGCATCAAGCCGGACATCGCCCTGGCCGACCTTGCGGTGACCAAGGTGGATGACTCGCAGGTGCCGATCAGCTCCGAGGCCGACCTGCCGCACCATCTGGCGAACGAAGTCGCGGCGAATGGGGGTGACGGCATCAACAACGACGGCAGCGCGGAGAATGCCAAGCTCGCCACCAGCGACTATGCCCTCTCGCAAGCCTTGAACATCCTGAAAGGCCTGGCACTGCGCAAGGATGGCAGCCAACCAGCAGCGCACTGAATGACGCCCCCCTCCGCTGCGTGGCAGGGGAGGGCTGGGGGGGGCACGAGCTTGCCACCGTGCTTGAGTTCACCGCGAGGTTGCTTCACCCCACCCCAACCCTCCCCTACTACACGTAGGGGAGGGAGCAAAGCATCAGAAACTGAAGGGCTTCTCCAGCGTCAGGAACACCCCGCGCCGCGGCCCGTACTGCGGCGCACCCACGCCAATGCCGGTACCGCTGCGCAGCCGGTAGGAGCGGTCCAGTGCATTGATCAGTGCCAGCTGCGCGTGCACCTTACCGATACGGTCGAAATTCAAGTCGTGCGACACGTTGAAGTTGAGCTGGAAGTAATACGGCAGCGAACGCCCGTTCGGGACCAGGCCAGCCTGACGCAAACCGCTGCCGAACAGGTAATCGGCGCCCACCTTGGTGCTATCGGTGATGGCGTAGGTGGCGCCGCCGGATGAAGCCAGCTTCTGATCGTGATCGAGATGAATGTAATGGCTGGAAATATAGTCCAGCTCATCCACGCCGAAGTTGTACTGGCCGGTCATCACGTCCTTGCCCATTGCGCGGCTGTACGCGGCATTGAAATACGCGGACAGCGGGCCATGGTTGTACGAAACCGTCAATTCCGTGCCGCGCACGCGGCCGTACCTGTAGTTGAAATTGGAATACACCAGCGCAGCGCCGAACTGGCCAAGATCCTGCAGGCGCTGCACCTTGCGGTAGTAGCCATCCAATCCCAGCGTCCAGTCCGAACCGATGTTTTGCTGCACACCCACGTCAAAATAGTCGGAACGTTCGGTCAGCGGCGTATTGTTGCCGTAGTTTTTCACCGCGTTGGTGGTGTTGGCGAACGCGTCGATGTTCTTGCTGGAGATCAGCTCGGTCTGCGGCGGAGTGAAGTAGCGCGAGTAGCCCGCGTGCACGGCAGTGCTGTCGGTAGCCTGCCATACCAGCCCGACGCGCGGACTCAGCTGGCTTTCCTCACGGAAGGCCGTGTAGCGATCGCCTCGCAAGCCGTAGTTGAGCGTTAAAGCATCGCTGATATCCCACTCGTCCTGCACATAGATCGCGGCGGTCTTGGCCAGAATGCGGTCGCCGGTAAAGATATTGAACGGCACCGTGCTGGCCTGGCTGCCATCCGGATTGGTCGGGAACACCAGCGAATTGGTGTTGGTCATGGCGCGATCGAATTCGTAATAGACGCCGTAGCGCAAGGTGTGCGAACCGCCCCACGGCGTAGCGAAGTCCGCCTGCAGCGTCGATGCGCGGTCGGTCTGGTTGATCCGACCCGCCACGCCATTGAACATCAGGTCGCCGATGTCATCGGGGCGGTACTGCAAGCCGCTGTAACGCTGGCCGATCGACACCTGGTAGGCGGTATCGCCGAGCTTGCCCTGCAGTGCCAGCAAGCCGAAGCGTGTCTGCTCGTTCTGGCGCTCGTTCAACTGGGTGGAGTCAAAGGCCGTCTGGTTCAGATAGCCGAAATTTGCAGTCTGGCTCGGGTTGTCCGGAATCTGGAAGCGGTTGTTGGTGACACCGAACAGAAAGCTCAGGCGCGTGTCGTTGTTGATCAGATAGCTGACATCACCGAAGCCCTTCAGCTGGTTGGTGTGGTCGTGAATCGGATCGCGGCTGCGCGTCGGGTTTTCGATGCCGACGTTGTTTTCCAGGTAATTGCCGGTGAAGAAGTAACTCCAATTGCCGCTGCTGCCCCACAACGAGACATACGGATTGACCGTGCCGAATGAACCCCCGGTAATACCAACCACGCCGCCGTTGCCCAGTTCCACGCCGCTCTTGGTAGTGACATCCACCACCGCCGCCGTGCGCTCGCCGTACTGCGCCGGCAGGGCTCCGTCGAGCAGCTTCACGCTCTGGATCATGCGCGAATCCAGTGCCTGGCCAAAGCCCGCGATCGATTCCGGCAGCATGACGCCGTTGATGCGGTACTGCAGGTTGGCGTGATCGCCGCGCACATGCAATTGGCCGTAGGAATCCTGCACCACGCCGGGCGCCTGCAGCAGCACCTGGTTCAGCGGAGTGGACGCGCCCAGCGGCAGAGCCTGGATGTTCTGCGCATTGATCACGTACTCGCTGCTGCCTGTATCCGGCGACAGGCTGTTGCGCGCCACGTCCAGCGCCGCGGTCACGTTCACTGCGCCGAGCTGCTTTGCCTTGGTCGCGCGGCGGTTGCGCGAGCCTTGATCGGAATCCGCATCGCCCTGGTCGCCCGTGCTGGCGGTCGGAGCAACAGCGGCGGACACCTGATTGACTGGGGCGGCGTAACCGGCAAAGGCATACAACGCGAAACTGAGGCCAAGGGCGAGTGGGGAAACTTTCATGCTAGGAATCCGGAACGCAGGGCAATGGAGGCGATGTGCAATGTTATAACATTCCCACCACGATGCATGGCTCTCCCAGAAGTCATGCCCGCCGCCGAGCGGTTCATGCCACCCTCATCGGCGGGGCATGAGGGCGGACTATGATCGCCAGGTCTGTCTGTTCCCTACGGAGCGCGCCATGACCGAGCGCAACGATACCCAGCCCAGCGCCAACAACCTTCCGGCCGTCATCGCACACGACGAGGCCAGCAGCCGGGTGACTCGCGCCATTCTGGACTTCATCAGCCAGATCCCCGCCAGTAAAGTGCATAGCCAACGCGAGCCGGAAACCGAAGCTCGGCGACTGGCTCACCGCGCTGCCCAGCGCGCCGCGCTTACCGCCGGCACACTCGCCTTGCCGCCGGGTCCATTGGGCTGGCTCACCATCCTGCCGGAGCTGGTTTCGATCTGGAAAATCCAGGCCCAACTGGTGAGTGACATCGCCTCCGCCTACGGCAAGCATGCGGAACTGGGCCGCGAGCAAATGCTGTGGTGCCTGTTCCGCCATACCTCCGCCCAAGCCTTCCGCGATCTGGTGGTGCGATTGGGTGATCGCCTGATCTTCCGGCGAGTGTCCTACGGCGTGATCGAACGCGTCGCCAAACAGATCGGCATCAAGGTGACGCAGCGTGCGCTGGGGGAAGGTTTGTCGCGCTGGATGCCGGTGATTGGCGCCATCGGCGTGGGGGGGTATGCGTATTACGACACCCGGCAGGTAGCGGCCACGACGATTGCCATGCTGAAGAGTGAGATCGGTACGGCGCAAAGCGATGACGCTAGCGTCGTCGCCACCCAGGAGGTGGAGGCAACGCGGCTACATTGACGCTATTGTTGCGATCCTTGCTCAATGTCATTCCGGCGCAGGCCGGAATCCAGTTTCAATATGCGTCCGAAGGACACAACCCGACTATGTTGAGTGCTTCGCACAGCATGTTTCAACTGGATTCCGGCCTGCGCCGGAATGACGACACGACAAGATTGCGCATCAGCCAGATGCAGGAGCCATCGCATGGATTCATCCGACCGCCCGGTTGCCTTGATCACCGGCGCCGCCAAACGCGTGGGCGCGGCGATCGCCCGCACCCTGCATGCCGCCGGCTACGACCTCGCCCTGCACTGCCGCCATTCCACCGCCGAGGCGGAAGCGCTTGCTGCTGAACTTTCCGCACAGCGCGCAAACAGCACACTCGTGGTGCAGGCCAATCTTGCCGAGCTGCAAGACCTGCCGAAGCTGATCGAGGCCACGCTGTCGCACTATGACCGCCTTGACGCGCTGATCAACAATGCTTCCGCGTTCTATCCCACGCCGCTGGCAACGGCCACGCTCGCGCAGTGGAACGATCTATTCGCCTCCAACGCACAAGCTCCCTTCTTTCTCGCTCAGGCGGCACTGCCTGCGTTGCGTGCCGCGCGCGGTGCGATCGTGAACCTGGTCGACATCTATGCCGAACGCGCCCTGGCGCAACACCCCATCTATGTCATGGCGAAAGCCGCGCTAGGTGCCATGACGCGTTGTCTGGCGTTGGATCTTGGCCCAGACGTGCGCGTCAACGGCATTGCGCCAGGTGCAGTCATGTGGCCCAGCGACGGCAAACCCTATGCCGACCAGGAAGCGATGCTGGCACGCACGCCGCTCAAGCGTGCCGGCGCACCGGAAGATGTCGCCACCGCGGTGCTGTGGCTGCTCCGCGATGCGCCTTTCGTAACCGGCCAGATCATTCCTGTCGATGGTGGCCGAAGCATCTCAGTGTAAGCGACGACTTACGCGCTGAGGCACAGCAATGGAAGCGAAGTCTGCCCGCCGGCGGACATCTTTGATGCGCCCGTGTGCCTAGGATGCGGCTGTCCATGACGTTCGGATTTGTACGAGCCATGGCGTCGGCATCAGCGTCGGGCGGGCCTGGTATTCGCTACTGCAACATCCGGCCTGAAGGGCATCTGCAAAGATACGACATGGGTGAAAAATCCTGCCCGGCAACGGCGTCTCCTCCCTAATTCTCGGAGATCTGTCTATGCACAACTACACTGCTATGCGCATCATGGTGTTACTTGGACTGGCCTTGCCTGCTGCGGGAGTCAGCGCACAGGACACGGGCGGACTGCGCGCCAAGACTTTCGATACCTATAACAAGATCGAGAAGGCGCTCGAGAATGGCCAGCGCCTTTCCGTTGTCCTCCATTTCGGTGGTTGCGACCGAACAAGATCCGCTGCCGGCGGCCATGTCATGTTGGGGCGTTCTGACAACCATGGCGGGCTTCCGATCCAGGATTTCATGATCCTCCCCGACCATATCGCTTTTTCGTTGGTACATACCACGGTAGATGCCGACAACAACATCGTTTACGAATTCAACCGCTACAAAGTCTCCCCTACGGGGACAGGGTCAACTTCAAGCGCAAAAGTCGAGATGTCGACCTATAGCTGGAAAGCAGGAGAAATGCAGGCCCAGCCCGTCACCAGCTACACCTGCGACACCGGTGGTGGCGGAGCGGATTTCACTGGCTAGGCCATCGGAATCCCCGCTGCATGGCGGGGATTCTTCTTTGGGTAACGGCTGTAGGCTAGGATGACAATCCCAGTATCTGGGGCCGAAAAAAATGCTGGGATTGTCATCCCTGCCTACGGCTATGCCTTACGCTCAGTGAGGCGAGCTACAAAGGCTCGACCACCAGCGGCTCCTGCTCGACCGGAAAATCGGCCCACAGCTCCGCCATCGTATGGCCGCTCACCGGATGCCGCAGATGCGGGGCGATGTCGGCGATCGGCTTGAGCACGAAGGCATGCCGCAGTTCCTTGCGTGGAATGTCCAGGTGCCCCGGCCCCTGTGTCACCAGGTCGTCGTACAGCACGATGTCCAGATCCAGCGTGCGATTGGCATAACGCGGCACATCGCGGCGGCGGCCATGCCGATCTTCCAGGGCATGCAGCCATTCGTTGAGCGGAACGGGAGCGAGATCCGTATCCAGGCCAACGGCCAGATTGATGAAGTCGGGACCGTCGAAACCCACCGCGGTGCTGCGATACGCCGGCGATATGCACAATTCACCAAAACGCGCGCGCAACTCGTCCAGTGCGGCACGAAGGTAGCGATGCGGCTCCTGGTTGGAGCCCAAACTGAGATAGACGCGCGCCATTCAGAGTCGCTTGCCGCGCTCGATGCACACACCAACTGCCTTGGCGCCGCGCACAGCACCGGGCTTGGACAATTTCAGCCGTACCCAGGCCACGCCGAATTCCTCGCGAATGATCGCAGCGCAGCGCTCGGCCAGCGTTTCCACCAGGCCGAAACTGGATTCTCCGACATACGCGATCAGACGCTTGGACACGTCCTTGTAGTTAAGTGTATCGGCGATCTGGTCGGAGGCGGCGGGGATGGTGTTGTCGAACGCCATTTCGATGTCGAACGACAAGGTCTGGCGCACGCGCCGCTCCCAGTCGTAGATGCCGATGACCGTATCGATGCGCAAATCTTCAATGAAAACGATGTCCATACGTGTACGGTGCCAAGCGAAAGTGGATGCGGGGATGCCATCAAGCGGCAGGCGGAAGGGTCTCAAGGTCCCAGCGCGGGAATACTTGCACCGATCCGTCCTGATGCTGCCCATGCGCCAGTCGGATCGCGCCGGCCAGCGCAATCATCGCGCCATTGTCGGTACAGAACTGCAGGCGCGGGAAATAGGTCTTGAAGCCATCCTTGGCGCCGGCAGCGGCCAGCTCTTCGCGCAGGTGACGGTTGGCACCCACGCCTCCGGCGATCACGAGGCGCTTCGCGCCGGTGGCGGCAAGGGCGCGGCGGCACTTGATCAGCAGCGTATCGACGATCGCCTCCTCGAAGCCGCGCGCGATATCGGCACGGGTCTGCTCGCTCCGGTCCGATTGCTGCCAGGCCAGCAATACCTGGGTCTTCAGGCCGGAGAAACTGAAGTCGAGCCCCGGACGATCGGTCATCGGACGTGAAAAACGGAACGCGCCCGGCCGCCCTTGCACGGCCAGCGCAGCCAGTGCCGGACCACCCGGATACGGCAAGCCCATCAGCTTGGCGGTCTTGTCGAAGGCCTCGCCGGCAGCATCGTCCAGGGTGTCGCCCAGGATGCGGTAATGGCCGACCGCCTCCACTTCCACCAGGAGGGAGTGGCCGCCGGAAACCAGCAGGGCCACGAAGGGCGGCTGCGGCGGGTCATCTTCCAGCAAAGGGGCGAGCAAATGCCCTTCCATGTGGTGTACGCCAATGGCCGGCACGCCCAGCGCCCAGGCCATCGCTCGGCCCGTCGCCGCCCCCACCAGCAGCGCTCCCACCAGGCCGGGGCCGGCCGTGTAGGCCACGCCACCCAGATCGGCCGGGGTCAGACCGGCCTCTTTCAGGGCTTCACGCACCAGCGGCAGCAGCTTGCGAACGTGATCGCGGCTGGCCAGCTCCGGCACCACGCCTCCGTAATCGGCATGCAGCTTCACCTGGGTGTACAGCGCATGCGCCAGCAGGCCGTGCCCCGGCTGCTCGGGTTCCCAGCGCAACAGGGCTACGCCGGTTTCGTCGCAGGAGGTCTCGATGCCCAGGATGGGGCGGAGAGCGCAGAGCGCAGAGCGGGGAACGTCGGGCATCTTCAGATGCATCATAATCTAAGGATCAGGTAGCCCATTTTGCCGGGCCATTCGCCCTGGCGACACCCCTGATGTTGCCGTTCCTGGATTCCTCGTTCCTCGCACTTTGAAATTTTCACCCACATCGGCGTATACTTTGCGGCTCGCCGCATCTTAAGTGGCCCGTTTACCATCCGGAGTTTCCATGCCCAGCGTAAAAGTTCGCGAGAACGAGCCGTTCGAACTCGCCCTGCGTCGCTTCAAGCGCACCTGCGAAAAGGCCGGCATCCTCGCCGAGACCCGCAAGCGCGAGTTCTATGAAAAGCCGACCCAGGAACGCAAGCGCAAGCGCGCCGCTGCCGTGAAGCGTCACCTGCGCCGCCTGTCGCGCGACGTGTCGCGCAAGACCCGCCTGTACTGAGCAAGCTGCCCGTTCCGGCGGGCGCAAGAGTCCAGGCGCGCTTCGCGCCGCACTCGTCCAGCGCTAGCAGTTGGCGCGTCCATTCGCAGCCGCTGCCAGCAAGGCAAACGCATTGGCCGACGTTGTTCCGCAACGTCGGCTTTGTGCTTTCCGAAGGAGACGTTTTATGTCCTTGAAGCAACGGCTTACTGAAGACATGAAAACCGCCATGCGCGGCGGCGACAGGGATCGCCTGGGCGTGATCCGCCTGGTCCTTGCCGCCATCAAGCAGCGCGAGGTGGATGAGCGCATCGAGCTGGACGACACCCAGACCATCGCCGTGCTGGAGAAAATGCTCAAGCAGCGCAAGGATTCGGTCACCCAATACGCCGCCGCCGGCCGTGAGGATCTGGCCAACGTGGAGCGTGCCGAAATGGCAGTGATCGAAGGCTATCTGCCCGCCAAGCTCAGCGATGCCGAGCTCGATGCGCTGATCGAGGCCGCCATCGCCGAAACCGGCGCAAGCAGTGCGCGCGACATGGGCAAGGTGGTCGCGGCAGTCAAGACGAAGGCCGCCGGCCGTGCCGATATGGGACCGGTTTCGGCACGGATAAAAACACGCCTGGGTGGCTGATCCCTGCACGCGACGCCTCGTTTGCAGTGCGTAGGCTGGGTTGCAAAACCCAGCATCGCCATCCATCCAAACTGCGTGATGCCGGGATTGCCATCCCAGCGCTTCATTTAGCGGCCCTGCCCGGGGTCCGGCTAGACTAGCCGGATGCGCGGCCGTATCCCTGACAGCTTCATCGATGAACTACTCGCCCGCGTCGACATCGTCGACGTGATCGAACGGCGCGTGCCTTTAAAAAAAGCCGGCCGCGAGTGGACCGCCTGCTGCCCCTTCCACAATGAGCGCACGCCCTCGTTCTATGTAAGCCCGGCCAAGCAGTTCTTCCACTGTTTTGGCTGCGGCGCGCACGGCAGCGCGATCAAGTTCCTGATGGATTACGAGCGGCTGGAGTTTCCTGATGCGGTAGAGGAACTGGCGCAGTCCGTCGGCATGAAGGTGCCCTACGAAGGTGCGCGCGACAGCGCGCCACGCGAGGACAAGACCGATCTCTACGCCGTGCTCGATGCCGCTACGCGCTGGTACGAGGGCGAGCTGAATAAAAGCGACGAAGCCAAGGCTTATTGCCGCAAGCGAGGCCTGGATACGGACACCATTGCCCGCTTCCGCATCGGCTGGGCTCCGGCCGGCTACGATGGCGTGATCCGCAGCCTCGGCAGCAACGAAAAGCGCATGCAACTGCTGACCGAAGCCGGCATGGTCGCCAGCAACGAGCGCGGCAACAAATACGATCGCTTCCGCGAGCGGCTGATGTTCCCGATCCTGGATCGGCGCGGACGTGTGATCGCCTTCGGCGGCCGCGTGCTCAAATCGGAGCAAGGTCCGAAGTACCTCAACTCGCCGGAAACCCCGCTGTTCCACAAGGGCCGCGAGCTGTTCGCGCTGTGGCAGGTCAAACAGGCCAACAGCAGCCTCGCACGCATCGTGGTAGTGGAAGGCTACATGGACGTGATCGCCTTGCATCAGGCAGGCCTGCCGATTGCCGTGGCGACGCTGGGTACTGCCACTACGCCTGACCACACCGAAATTTTGTTCCGCGCCGCGCCGGACGTAGTGTTCTGCTTCGACGGCGATCGTGCCGGACGCGCGGCAGCGTGGAAAGCGCTGGAATCCGCCCTGCCCCGCCTGCGCGACGGACGCCAGGCGTATTTCCTGTTCCTGCCCGAAGGCGAGGACCCGGACACGCTGGTGCGCAAGGAAGGCAAGGAAGGTTTTGAGCGGCGCCTGCGCGAGGCCACCCCGCTGTCCGAATATCTCTTCGGCGAACTCTCGCACGAGGTGGACTTGGGCAGTCTCGACGGGCGTGCGCGCTTGGCTGAGCGTGCCCGCCCCCTGATCGCGCGCTTGCCGGACGGCGCCTTCCGCGACCTGATGGCGCAGGAGCTGGAAAAACGCACCGGTGCGCGCGCTGTGCTGGAAGCCGATCCGGTGGCTAGGCGGCCGCTACAACGTCCGGTTGCCGTGCAACGTTCGCTGGTGCGCAGCGCCATTTCGCTGTTGCTGGCCCAGCCAGGCCTCGCCGACGAAGTGGAACGGCCGTACAGCTTTTTGCGCCTGGACAAACCCGGCGTGGACCTGCTCGCCGAATTGATCGACACTGCGCGCGCAAGGCCGGGCATCAACGCCGCGATGCTGGTGGAGCACTTCACCGGGCGCCCCGAATACAACGCACTGCAAAAATTGACCGCCGCCACCGTGGTCGGCGAACCGGAAACCCAACGCCTGGAATTCTTCGACGCGTTGGTTCGCATGGAAAGGCAAGCCGTCGACCAGCGCCGCGATGCGCTGGTCGCCAAAAATCGCGATGGCACGCTGAGCAATGCCGAAAAAGCCGAGCTGCGCGAGCTGCTCGCCGCACGCGCACCGACGCCCGGCGCTGCGTCATGATCCCGCCAGCCGACATAGGAACCGTCGATGGATTTGCTTGAACGCCTGATTACTTTTTTTGCCGAGAACGGCTACGAGGCCGTGTTCATGGCGCTGCTGCTGTGCGGTGCCGGGCTACCGCTGCCGGAAGACATCACCCTGGTGGCCGGAGGCGTGATTGCCGGCCTGGGCTATGCCAACGTCCACATCATGCTTGCAGTGACCATGGTCGGCGTGCTGGTCGGCGACGCGGGCATGTTCCTGCTCGGCCATCATTACGGCACCCACATTCTGCAGTGGAAACCGATCGCCTGGCTGATGCCGCCGCGCCGCTATGTAAAGGTGCAGGACCAATTCGCACGCTATGGCAACCGCATGATGTTCTTCGCGCGTTTTCTGCCCGGCATGCGCACGGCGATCTACACCACCGCGGGCGCCACCCATCGCGTAGGTTTCTGGCGCTTCCTGCTGCTCGACGGCGCCGCCGCACTGATCAGCGTACCGATCTGGGTTTACCTGGGCTATTTCGGCGCCAACCGGCGCGAATGGCTGGGGATGTGGATCCAGCGCGGGCAGAACAGCCTGTGGCTGGTTGCCGGCGTCATGCTGCTGGTGGCGCTGCTGTTGTGGTGGCGACAGCGGCGCAGGCGTAGCGACGCCGCGTAGGGCCGTAGGCTGGGATGACAATCCCAGCTTTCTCTATGGCCTACCAATGCTGGGATTTTGGCCCGGCGTAGCTTTCTTGCAGAAATATCTCACGCGCTTTTAGGACTTCTTCTATATTTTTCTAAATAGCCACATGCTTCTCTTGTTCATGAGCGCAAATCGCACTCATGCACGGGGAAAACGCGATGTGTTCGAATAAACCATTGGCCGCCCTACTAGCCTTATCGGCCGCAGCCTTTTCAACCCCAGCTTTAGCAATCAACTTGGAATGCAATTGGTGCAACGGCGGAGTCTTTGCGGAAGTCGCCAAAAGCCTGGATCTAGGTACGCACACTATTTTCAATCTGAATACAGGGCAGTACCACACGTATCAAATCAGGCCTCAAAGAGGGGCACCGCTAGAAATCGACCTGTCGCCGGATTTACTCGATGCCGTCGAAGTCCCTACTCCCCCTGAAATAGCAAGCAGCATTGGAGCGGCAGCATGGTTCCATGAGACGACTGGCGGCACAATGCGCGTCATGTCCACAGTGTCCTATCCGAGTCTTAACGTACCAGGTGTAGACGGCCGTACGACGGCATACGACGTTGTTGCTGACGCGAATTTACGTGCACGAATAGGCGATGCCATTTCACAAAATCTTGGTGCATGGGATGCGACAAAGATGATTGCAGATAACGGATGGCAAATAATCAAATCGCAGCTCGGATTGAAATCGTCACCAACGATTGAAGTCACCGTGCAATTCGCTGATAGCAGCACGGTGGTCTATGAATTCAATTTCATGAAATCGAGCAAAACAGCCAACTATTTGCGCGGAAGGAGCAGAACCGCCAAAGGACAACTTGTTCCAGAGCAAGGAGATACCGGTGGAACATGGTACGGCCTGCCTCGGGGCGGGGACGATATGGGGCCCTTTGGGTTATTTATTCAAAGAACCGGAGGCGTTATCGACTGGCAAGCCATTCCCTCCAGCCCCGTAGAAACTGCCGTTTGTACATCCAAGGCGGGAGAGACCGGTTTTATCTGCCACAGAGAGATCGTATTCCCATGAAATAGAATTGGCCGGACGGCTGCGCGCGGCCGTCCGGTCATAACCTGAGACTCCATGACGCTTGCGCTGGGATTCCATCCCAGCCTACTGATCTATTGCTGATCCGGTTGCGCTGAAAACTGCTTGTTCAGATCGTCGCTGAGCAGCTGCATGCTCTGCTGGCTGACCTGGATCAGGCCGTGCACCGGCGAATCGAGATCGGCGATCAGGCTCATTGAAATGGCCACCGTGAATGCCGGAATGAAGGTGACCAGGGCGGCGCGACGCCGCTGGCCATAACCGATGATCAGCGAGGTCAGGATGGCCAATACCGTCATCAACGCCCAGATATCCGGCGGCACCCGGTTGCGTCGCGCCGCCACGCGCTTGGCGTCGAGATCGATCATGTCATTCAAGGCCGACACGTAAAGGCCCATGATGGGCGTCGGCGTTTGTTGCGCAGCGGCCGTGGCCTGCTTCCACAACTCGCCCTGGATCTGCCTGGCGCGCTTCATTTCAGCGCTCTGTTCGTCAATTTTCGACATCCGGCTGAAGGCGGCCAGGCGCGCGTCGGCATAATCGCGAAGCAACTCCTGCGCCTCGCCGCGCACCGATTCGACCTGCATGCCGGCACGCAGGTAGGCGGTGCCGATGGCGTTGGCTTCGTCGATGACCAATTGCTTGCGCTGATCAAAGCGATTGAGCGCCATGCTCATGGCAAAACCGATCAACAGGCTCAGCAGCAGGGCGATCTGGTTACGCGCCTGATGGACTTCCTTTTCCCAGTCGTTGTCGTCGCGGTTCCTGGCCCATGCCCTGAGGCGATGGCCAAGCTCGTGGGCCAGCAATAGGGCGAGCATGACTATCGCGAACAGTTCAACCGGGTGATCCAGCAAATACGGCACCATGCCCCCTCCCGCAGATGTGGTTATCGTCCTGCCCCTGGCTAGAGGGGCAGGCACGCACATCTTACCGGGCGGCCGCCACGTCGTGCCGATTCCACCATCCGCCGCCCAGCGCCTGGAACAAGGCCACCGTGTCCGCATACCGCGCCGCACGCGCCTGGATCAAGGCAAGTTCCGCCTGCCGGTACGTCACCTGCGCGTTGAGCAGCGCCACCATGCTGATATCGCCCAGGGCATATTGCTTCTGTGCAATGGCGAAGCTGTGCGCTGCGGCCTGCTCGGCTCGCGCAGTCGCCGCCATCGCATCGGCATCGGACTGCAAGGCATGCAAGGTATCGGCCACGTTCTGCAGCGCTGACAGCACTGTGCTGCGGTACTGTTCCGCCGCCTGCTTATAAGTGGCTTCCGCGGCCCGCTGCTTGTGCTTCAGCGTGCCGCCATCGAACAGCGGCATGCTGATCGCGGTACCGATGTTCCAGAAGCCGGTGCCGGAACCGAACAGCGTGTGCTTCTCGTCCGTGGCACTGCCCCAGGCGGCACTGACATTGATGTTCGGCAGACGTGCTGCGATGGCTACGCCCACCTGTGCGCACGCCGCGTGATATTGCGCATCGGCCATGCGCACATCGGGGCGCTGCTCGACCAGCCGCGCAGGCAGGCTCAACGGAAGGTCCTGCGGCAGTTGCAGGCTGCCCAGACTGAAACGGGCGGAGACGTCCTGATCGGGCGTGCGCCCGGTCAACACGGCCAGCACGTCGCGCTGCTGCGCCAGCTGTTTGCGCAGGGGCGGCAAGCCGGCGCGCGTTTGTTCCAGCGCAGCCTCCTGGGCGGCAATGCCTGCTTGTGAGGCATCGCCGAGGGCCAGTTGCCTTCTATTCGCCTCCAGGATCTTCGACTGGCTGTCGATCATGTCTTCGGTGGCGGCGATCTGCGCACGTAGTGCAGCCTCTTGTACCGCCGCGTTGACAAGGTTGGAGGTGAGCGTGAGGTAGGTAGCCTCCAACTGGAAACGCTGCGCATCGGCCTGTGCCACCAGTGACTCCACCGCGCGGCGATTCGCCCCCCAGACGTCGGGCGAGTAAGACACGCTCACCTGGGCGGTGGTGAGATCGTAGAACGATGCTCCTGATGCCGCGGGGCTGGCCAACGTGCCGGCGATCTTCTGGCGCGTGGGATCGACGCTGGCAGCGAATGTTGGCCAATAGAAGCCGCGTTGCGCGTGGACGTTTTCCCACGCCGACTTCAAGGCAGCCTGCGCCGCTGCAGCGTCCGGATTGTTCTTCAGCGCATCATCGATCAGGCCGTTCAAGGGTTCGGAGTGGAACAGCGTCCACCACTGGCCGGGAATGTCCAGATCGGCATGGAAATGCTGCGCACTTCCGTCCGCACCCGGTGCGGACGCCGTCGCCGAAAGCGTGCCCTCTTCCATGTAGCCCTGCGCGGCCGGCGGGGTGGGCCGATGGTAATCCGGTCCGACCGCGCAGGCGGTGAGCCCGAGGCTCACCGACAACGCAAGCAGTTGGCGATGCAGTTTGAAATGACGATTCTTAGCCATGATCAGATCTCCACCTCGCCCGGCGGATGTCCCCAGCGCTTGTTGATGAAGTTCTCCATGCCGTAGTAGAGGCTGGGCAGGATATACAGCGTAAGCAGCGTGGCGATCGGCAGGCCACCCACTACCACCGTGGCCAGTCCGCGCTGCACGTCCGTACCAATACCCGTGGCCAGCGCTGCAGGCAGCATGCCGATGCTGGCCACCGTGGCCGTCATCAACACGGGGCGAAAACGTTCCGTCGCGCCCACGATCACTGCCTCGAACAGCGACAAGCCCTCGCGGCGCACTCGGTTGATGTTCGACACCATGATGATGCCGTTCTGCACGGCCACGCCGAACAAGGCGATAAAACCCACTGCGGTAGCAATATTCAGCGTTTCGCCACGCACGTGCAGGGCAAGCAAGCCGCCCACCGTCGCCAGTGGCACCACACCGAGCACCAACACGGCCTGGTGGAACTTGCCGAACTCGGCGAACAGCAGCACCGCCATGATCGCCAGCACCATGCCCATCACCACCGTCAGGCGCGCCTGGGCGCGCTGGGCGTTTTGAAAATTGCCCGCCCATTCCAGCTCGTATTTCTGCTGGTCGAAATGCACTTTCGCATTGATCTGCGCTTGCGCGTCAGCGAGGTATTCCGACAACGCGCGATCCCGGTTGTCGATGCGGATGGTGAGTTCGCGCTGGCCATGCTCGTGCGCGATGGTGCTTTCGCCGGAAACCAGCTTGATGTCCGCCACCTGCTTGAGCGGCACCTGGGCACCGCTGGCGGAGGTCAACGGTAGCTCGCCCACGGCCTCAAGGCTGTTGGCCACGTCATTGGAAACGCGTGCAGTCACGTTATAGATGCGGTCGGCCACGTAGACCGTGGTGATCGGCGCGCCGCCAAGGGTGGTCTGGATCAGATTGGTGATGTCGCTGACATTGATGCCATAGCGCGCCGCCGCATCGCGATTGGCCTTGATCTGAAGCTGTGGAATCGGCGGCTCCTGGAAAATCGACGCGTCGGCTGTGCCGCGCACGCTCTTCAGCACGTCGACGATCTGGTTGCCGACACGGCGCATGTCATTGAGATCGTCGCCATAGATGCGCAGCACCAGTGGGCTATGCGCACCACCGATCATGTCGTTCTCGCCGTCGATGATCGGCTGACTGATGCCGACGCTCATGCCCGGCAACTGCTGCATGCGCGCATTGAACTTGCGCAGGAATTCCGCTTTGGTTTCGCCGTTCGCCCACGTGCTGTACGGCTTCAATCCCACCCCCGACTCCACGTGCGAAGGCGTCCAGGGATCGGTACCCGTATCATTGCGGCCGAGCTGCGTCACCACATACGACACTTCGGGAAATTCGCGTACCGCCTTGCGCAACTCGACCGTCATCTGGCTTGCCTTGTCCAATGAAAGGCCCGGAGGCATTTGCACCTGCAGCCACAAGGCGCCTTCATCCAGATCGGGCAGGAATTCGCGACCGATGCTGGCGCCAAGGATCAGCACGCCGCAAAACGCGATGCCGGCGATTCCATAGGCCATCGGCAGCCGGTGCAACAACCGGCCGAGACTGTGCGTAAAACCGGCCTGCAAGGCCTCCAACGGCTTGTTGTGGAAGATCTTGCGCGGCTTGCGCAAGGCCAGATAGGCCAGCGCCGTCGTCAGCGTCACCGTGCACAGCAACGCAGCAAGCAAGGCATAGCCCACAGTGAAGGCCATCGGCCGGAACAGCTTGCCTTCCGCATGCTCGAAGGCGAACAGCGGCAGGTACGCGGTGATGATGATCAACGTGGCGAAGAAGATCGAACGTCCGACATGGCCGGTCACCTCCATCACGTCGTCTTCGGTCAATACTTCGGTTGGCTTGTGCTCGCGCTTGCGCAGGATGGCCTCGGTGACCACGATGGCGCCGTCCACGATCACGCCGAAGTCGATCGCGCCCAGCGAAAACAGGTTCGCCGACATGTGCGTGAACTGCATCAGGATGAACACCGTCACCAGCGACATCGGAATCGCCACCGCCGCCACCATGGCCGAACGCGGGCTGCCCAGGAACAGGATCAGCACGATGCACACCAGGCCGATGCCTTCCATCACGGTATGGAAGACTTTTTCCTTGGTGGCGTTGACCAGGTCGTCGCGGTCGATGTACGGCACGATCTGCACATCCTGCGCCGCCAGCTGCTTGTTCAGCTCCGCCACCTTGGCATGAATGCCGTCCAGCACACGCGACGGATTCTCGTACTTGAGCAGGTCGACGATGCCTTCGATGGTGTCCGGATTGTTGTCCTTGCCGAGTATGCCCTCGCGCACCTGATGGCCATAGCGGAGCGTGCCCAACTGGCGTACCAGCACCGGCACGCCATTGTTCTGCGTGACCACGATGTCGCCCAGGTCTTTCAGCGAATGCACCATGCCCACACCGCGCACGATGTACGACTGCTCACCACGCGTGACGCGTCCGCCGCCGGCGTTGGAGGTGTTGGCGGAAATCGCCGCCGTCACCTGGTTGACGCTGACGCCGTAATGCAGCAATTGCTGGGGATCGAGTTCGAGCTGGAATTCCTTGGTGAAGCCGCCGAAGTTGTCGACGTTGATCACGCCGGACACTTTTTGCAGCCCCGGTATCACGATCCAGCGCTGGATCTCGGAAAGCTGCATCAGGTTCTTGCTCTTGGACTCCAGCGTGTAGCGATAGATTTCGCCGGCCGGGCCGCTCACCGGATCGAGCGACGGGGTGACACCCGTCGGTAGGGTGACCTGGCCCAGGGCATTCTGCACACGCTGGCGCACCCAATAATCGTCCGCGCCGTCCTTGAACGACATGGTGATCAGCGACAAACCGAAAGTGCTGCTGGAGCGCATGCTCACCAGCTGCTGCGTGGTGGCCAGCTGGCGCTCCAGCGGAATGGTGATCTGCTGTTCGATTTCCTCGGCAGCCAGGCCCGGCACCTGCGTGGTCACCTGCGCGGTGACGTCGCTCAGTTCCGGATACGCCTCGATCGACAATTGCGTCCACGAGTAGTACCCGAAGATGAGCACGAGCACCGTCACCACGATGAACAGCTTGCGCTTCTCGAAGCAGAAGCGAAAGATCGCGTTAATCATTGAGCAGCACTCCGCCCTTCACGACTACGCGATCACCCGTCTTCAAGCCCTTCAGTACGCGCGTGTCACCGGTTTCGTCATAGCTCAGAACTACCGTGCGGCGCTCGAACGTCCATGGCGACACTTCCACGAACACGCTGGTGGTGTCGTTGTTCATCAGCAAGGCCGATTCCGGCACGAAGACCTGCGCCGGCTGCGGCACGTCGATACTGACGTTCGCGTACATGTTGGGCTTCAGCTTGCCATCGGCGTTGACGAACACCGCGCGCACCAGATCGCGGCGCGTATCTGCCTGCAACACGGGATGAACGAAGGCGACGGCGCCATGGAATACCTGGCCCGGATATGCCGACAGCACGGCATCGACCTTTTCACCCTTGGCGATCAGCCCCACATCGCTTTCGGGCACGTTGGAGGTGATCCACACCGAATCCAGGTTGGCGATGACCATCATCGCCGCAGTGGCGTCGTTGACATTGACACCGGGCGATACCGATAGCGCCGTGATATAGCCATTGGTCGGCGCAACGACCTGCATCGGTCGCTGGGCGGCGACACCCTGGCTCCCGCCGACTGCGGTGAGGCGCGTCTGCGCGCGGATGAACTCCGCCTGCGCCTGATTGAAACCGCTTTGCGCCGATTCCAGATCCTTGGTGGCATTACCGCCGGCGGTCTGCACCGCACGCGCCCGATTCAGCGCTTTCTTCGCAAGATCCAGCGCGTCGCGCGACTTCTCGACATCGGCGGCGGCCTGCGCGTAGTCACCCGAGTCAACCACAGCGAGCAGCTGACCTTTGCTGACGTGTTCACCCAGGCCGACCTTCAGTTCCATCACCTTGCCGGTGAGCGGCGGCAACACGTTCGCGGTATGCGCAGGATCGGCTTCCACATTGGCAGGGAAGACCATCGCATGCGGCGCCTGGCGCGTCTCGACCTGCTGAATCACCAGTTCCTTGCGCAGCGGCGAGCCATCGGGAATCTTGATCTGATCGTGTTCGATGGTGAAGGGCGGCGGCGGTTCGGCCGCTTCGTTTCCGCCATGCGAGCAGGCCACCACATTCAGCGCCACGGCCACGGCAGCCGCCAGCCGCCATCCTTGTTTATTCAGCAGGTAAAGCATTGGTGTTCCCCATCGTTGCTGCGCCATGGCACTTCCCCGTGTTCACGAGGCCATAGCGTTGTTGCAATACGGTGAAGGGAGCAAGGCAATGGGTTGCGTATGCCTTACATACCCGGACCGCGGTTGAGATGCCGCTAACCGCTGCCGGGTCGATGGCAGCGATCAGCGAAGCAGGCTAATGATCGGAGGTTCGGCTTGCGTATGACTGTCCAAGTTCAGGCTTTTCCTTGCGCAACGGAGTGATGGTTGCCTTGCACCAGCCGGCCCTGCAACAGACCGGCGTTTTCCAAGGGCAGATAGGCGATCGCCGCCAGGTGCGAATGAATGCGCCGAAGATCGCGCAGGATGCGCAGGTACACGTCGCCACCGCCGCCGTCGCGCTGCTGGCGCAGATCGCGGATGTGCCGATCGGAGGCGTCGTTTTCCAGGCGCCAGAGCAATTCCTTGCGCTCCATCAATTGCTGGGCCGCGCGCAGGTCGCCGCGCATGAACACCGTGATGGCCAGCCTGAGGCTGTCCATCACCTGCCCATGCATGGCCGCCAGGTCCTGGATGTCTTCGGCCGAGAAATCCTGCCCGCGCTGGGCCTTCTTGGCGGCGAATTCCATCAGGTTGTTGGCGGTGATGTCGCCGATGTGTTCGATGTTGATCACGAACGCATGGATTTCCTGGCTGCGCTCGCCGTCCTCCTCGTTCAAGGCCTCGCCGACCAGGTCGGCCAGGTATTGGCGAATGGCGACGCCGAGCCGGTCCAGATACGGGTCCATCTTGCTGATGGCGGCGGCGCGCACGGTGTCGTCCTTGCCCAGGATCTCCACCACGTCCTTGAGCATGCCTTCCACCATGTCGGCCATGCGCATGGATTCACGCGTGGCGTTCACCAGCGCCACGCTGGCGCTTTCCAGGGCGGCTTCCTCCAGATACAGCGGCAAGCCCGGATCGGCCGGATTCGGCGGTTCCGGCAGCAGACGCACCAGCCACTGCGCCAGCTTGTTCACCGGCAGCAGGAAGATCAGTGCCAGGGCCAGGTTGAACGCCGTGTGGAAGTTCACCGCGATGCGTGCCGGCGAGTCACCCAGCGCCGACAGCCAGTGCGCCAGCGGATGCAACAGTGGCAGGCAGACAACACAACCGAACGCACGCACCAGCAGGTTGCCCAAGGGCAAGCGGCGGGCGACCGGTGTGTGCGCCTCCAGCAGCGCCGGCAAGGTGCTGCCGAGATTGGCGCCGAGCACCAGCGCCATCGCGCCTGGCCCATCGACCACGCCGCCCGTAGCGAGCGACACGATCAGCAGCACTACCGCCACGCTGGAATGGCACATCCAGGTCAGCAACGCGGCCACCAGCACGGCGAATACCGGCTCATCCGAAAGCGCCTGCATGCCGACCTTGAGCAGTTGCGCGTTCTCCATCGGCGCCATGGTCAACACCAGCAAATGCAGCGCCAGCAGCATCAGGCCGAGGCCGATGCCGACGCGGCCGAGGTTTTCATAGCGCACGTCGTCGCTGCGGCGATGCAAGGCCGTGCCCAGCAGGATCATCACCGGCGCGATCAGTGCGATATTGAACGACATCACCTGCACGATCAGCGTGGTGCCGACGTTGGCGCCGAGCATCACCGCCAAGCCCGGGGCCAGGCCGAGCATGCCGCTGGCGGCGAACGAAGTGGCCATCATGCCGGTGGCGGTACTGCTCTGCAGCAGCGCGGTAATGCAGATACCGAAGGCAAAGGCGCTAGGCCGCGTGCCAAGAAAGCGGCCCAGCGAGCGGCGCAGTGCGCTGCCGTAGCCGCGCAGCACGCCACTGGTGACCATGTGCGTGCCCCATAACAGCAGGGCGACATAGCCGGCGATGTCGAAGAGTGCGAAGGTGCCTTTCATGGCCGGCCTCCAGGGTTAAGTTTTTTGTAGGCTGGGATGGCAATCCCAGCGCTGTTGGGGCTTTCAAAGGCTGGGATTGGCATCCCAGCCTACGAATCTATTACAGCCAACGCTTGTAGCGACGAATGTAGATCGTCTTCACGAACTGCGTCAGCACGGCATAGGTCAAGACGGTCGCCGCAACCCAGCCGAAATACGCCGAAGGCAGCGCTACGAAGCCGAACTTCGAAGCGATCGGCGAGAACGGCAACACCAGGCCGATGCAGATGACCGCCGTGGTCAATGCCAGCACCGGTGCCGCAGCAATGCTCTGCACGAACGGAATCTTGCGCGTGCGGATCATGTGCACGATCAGCGTCTGCGTCAAAAGGCTCTCGACGAACCAGCCGGTCTGGAACAGCGGCGAATGCTCGGTCGAGTTCGCACCGAACACGTGCCACATGAGCCAGTAGGTAGTGATGTCGAAGATCGAGCTGACCGGGCCGATCCAGATCATGAAGCGGCCGATGTCGCTGGCATCCCACTTGCGCGGCTTGCGCAGGTATTCCTCGTCCATGCGGTCGAACGGAATCGACAGCTGCGAGCCGTGATAGAGCAAGTCCAGCACCAGCAATTGCAGCGGCAGCATAGGCAGGAACGGCAGGAACGCGCTCGCCACCAGCACCGAGAACATGTTGCCGAAGTTGGAGCTGGCGGTCATCTTGATGTACTTGATAATATTGCCGAAGGTTATGCGGCCTTCGATCACGCCCTCCTCCAGCACCATCAGGTTCTTTTCGAGCAGGATGATGTCCGCCGACTCCTTGGCGATGTCAGTGGCGGTATCCACCGAGATGCCCACGTCCGCTTCACGCAACGCCGGTGCGTCATTGATACCGTCGCCGAGGAAGCCGACCGTGTGGCCCTGGCGCTGCAGCGACTTCACCACGCGCGCCTTCTGCAGCGGCGACATCTTCGCGAACACGGTGGTGCGCTTGACCAGCTCGTCCAGCTCGGCATCGTCCAGCGGCTCGATATGCTTGCCTTGCGCGGAGTTCGCCACGTCCAGGCCCACTTCGCGGCAGATCTTGCGCGTCACCGCCTCGTTGTCGCCGGTGATCACCTTCACTTCCACGCCGTGATGGTGAAGCGCGGCAATGGCGGTGCCGGCGGTATCCTTCGGCGGGTCGAGGAAGGCCAGGCAGCCTACCGCGATCAGTTCGGCTTCATCGGCGACGCCGTAGGCGCGGTGGGCCGGCGGCTGGCGCTTGATCGCTACGATCAGCGCGCGCAAACCGTCCTCATTCAAATCGCGTGTCATCGCCTTGATTTCGGCGCGCAGCTCGTCCGTCATCGGGCGAATGCCGTCCTCGGCCTTCGCATAGGCGCAGATCGACAGCATTTCCTCCACGGCGCCCTTGCACACCAGCAACTCTTCGCCATTGCCGTTGGTCACGATGACCGACATGCGCCGGCGCTGGAAGTCGAACGGAATCTCGTCGACGATCTGGTACCTGGCCGCGGTGGGCTCCAGGTCGCGATGAGCCAGTACCGCTTTGTCCATCAGGTTCTTCAGGCCGGTCTGGAAGCGGCTGTTGAGGTAGCCGTATTCCAGCGCCTCTTCGGATTCTTCGCCGAACAGGTCCAGGTGCCGTTCCAGCACGATCTTGTCGAGGGTGAGCGTGCCGGTCTTGTCGGTGCACAGCACGTCCATCGCGCCGAAGTTCTGGATCGCGTTGAGGCGCTTCACCACCACCTTGCGCTTGGACATCGCGATGGCGCCCTTGGCGAGGTTGCCGGTCACGATCAACGGCAGCATTTCCGGCGTAAGGCCGACCGCTACCGACAGCGCGAACAGGAAGGCCTGCAGCCAGTCGTGCTTGTCCAGGCCGTTGATGACGAAGACGATCGGCACCATCACCGCCATGAAGCGGATCAGCAGCCAGCTGACGCTTTTCACGCCGCGATCGAAGCTGGTCTGCACGCGCGTGCCGACGATGGTGCGCGCCAGCGAACCCAGGTAGCTGCGCGGACCGGTCGCCACCGCCACGGCCGTGGCCGAGCCGCTGACCACGTTGGTGCCCATGTAGCAGACCGTCGACAGGTCCAGCGGGCTATCCGCGCCTTCGGTCTTCGCCTGTTCGGAATCCGGCCCGTGCTGCGGGGCGGACTTCTCCACCGGCAAGGATTCGCCGGAGAGGATCGCCTGGCTGATGAACAGGTCCTTCGCGGTCAGCAGGCGCAGGTCCGCCGGCACCATGTCGCCGGCGGCCAGATGCACGATGTCCCCGGCCACCAGTTCCGCCACCGGCACTTCGATGCGCTCGCTGTGCCCGTCGGACGCGCGACGCGTCACCGTGGCGGTATTGCGCACCATCGCCTTGAGCTTTTCCGCCGCCTGCGAGGAACGGTATTCCTGCACGAAGCTCAACGACACGCTGATCAGCACCATCACCGAAATGATGGTCGGGCCGGTCAGGGTGGTCGGATCGGTCGCCAGCTGGACGCCGGCCAGCACCAGCAGCACCACGATGAACGGGTTCTTGAACGCATGCAGCAGCTGGATCGACCAGTGCGGGGGCTTTTCGTGCGAAACCTCGTTCACGCCGTCACGATCCAGGCGCTCGGCGATCTGCTCCTCGTTGAGCCCGGCCAGGCTGGAGTCCAGCGCGGCCAGCAGCTCATCGTTCTGGCGGTACCCCTCCTGCGCAACGGCCACGCGCAGGGGTGCGGCGGCGCCCTTGCCGGCCACCTTGCCTGCGATGGTCTGGGGGGAATGCTGATTCATGACTCGCTTCCGTGATTTTCGTGGATACCGGGGTGGATCAGCGAGTCAACGGGGAACGCCCGCGGTAACGCCGAACCGCGCTAGGGCCGCCCAAGCGGCCGCGGCCAGGGAACTGGCGGAGGCCAACCTTTGCGTAGAGCGGCACAAGTCATCTTTGATGACTCATCCGTGACTGGATACCAGTTGTAGATGACCGCGAGATTTCGGCGCGTCATGGTCCTGCCGGGAAGACGGGCGGCCGTGCGCCTGGTCCACGTGACGGCGCAGATCGATCACGTTGTCATCGGCGCGATTCGGCAGGGGTTCCGGAACGGTGATCGTCCAGGTACGGCGGGAGGCGTCACGGTGGCCGCCCACGGCGGAACTGCCCGAGCGGCGAATACGAAAGAAATCGCGAAGGAGCTTCATGGGCCCATCTCCTGTAATACGGTGCCCACGGCACCGTTAGGAGCGGGCCGGACTTCCCTAGTCGAGGAAAGCGCCGGCCAACCGCTGGCGGTTGCCGCGAACGATCAGCTTGTTTTGCAATGCCGGCACCCGATGCTCGCGGATGTCGACGTTGCGACTAGGGTAAACGTCCATATGCCTTGGTGAGTTCGGACAGAGGCCCATCCGGTCATGCTGCGCCGGGGGGCGCGGGAATTGTCATGCTGCGGTGCGAAACTGTCAACCCTTGGACATAAAGTTTTTCCAAGAGAAGAGCCCCCGATCAGCCCCCTCTAACTCAGCTGAGCAATATGCGGCTCACTGCCCTATTTGCAGAGCCTATCCTCCGCCTAATCAGAGAGAAGGTCAGCGCGGGGTCACAGCAGACCGCTTACGGCCACTGGTCAGTAACTCCCCCGCAACAGCAAAATCAATGCTGCCAAACCACGTCGCCATCCACGGCATACAAGCGGCAGTCCTGATGCGCTGCGCTGCATTTCGCCCGAATATAGGCAATCGGATCTGGTCCAAGGGCAGCAGCGTCCCACCAGCCATCAGCGGCGATGGCAAAAACACGCGGCCGAGGCATGGCAAGAAATTTCTCATAACCCGCTCGCCCCTTCGCATCGAGATAGGGCACGGCATTTACGTCGTCGAGTGTCGCGAAATGTGTCGCGGGAGGCGCTGGTGTCGGACGTACCCAGACCACATCATTGTCTACAGCATAAAGGCGGCATTCGGCGCTTTTCTGCTGGCATTGTTTCATTGCCCGGGCAATGGGATCAAAGCCACCGTCGGCAGTGCCCGCTCCCGTTCTGCCTATCGCGATCGCACGCGGCAATGGCCGCTGCAAAAACTTCCCATAATAAGTGCTCCCAGAGTTGTCGCCGTGGGCATTCAAGTACGGGATCGCCCGCACATCATCCAGAGCCGCGTAATGACTCGGCGGCGGCGGCGCTTGGGGCAAGTAATCCGGATCCACCAAGGTGCTAGGCAAGCCAACCTTGGCAAGAAACGCATCGAGCTTGGGCATCCACAGATGCAGGCCTTCGCCTGAACCCAACAAATTATGCGAGTCCTTTCCAAAGGTTCCGTACGCAACGAGCTCCGCCGGGCCACCTTTTGCCGCGTAAGAATCGTACATGGCATGCCATGTGGCTGTTGGAAAGACAGCGTCGTTATCACCGAAAAACCAGATCGACGGGGTCTTGGTTTCACCACCAAGCTTCCCGGCCGCTCGAACCAACGCATCACTCCATTCGCCGCAAGATGACGCCTTCATGCCGCCTGCAAAACTCACCAGACCTTTGACCCCAGGCTCATCCAGCGAGCCCAATGCCAACGTGTTCCAGCCACCGAAACTCTGGCCCGCTACTACAATCCGCGAACCATCGATATACGGCTGCTGTTTCAGGTAGCTAATGGCCGCGCGTATATCCTTCGCTGCTTCCAGGCCCGTCGCCACATCATCACAACCATGTGCATGCAGGCGCCCGCCGGACCCGGCGTATCCTCGCATCATCGGCAAGGCGACCGCGTAACCCCGCGAAAGGAAATAGTAGACCGAAAAGCTGAGGTGATACCGCGGCTGCAGCGCAGGCGGAAGGGACGAGGTGGCGCCATGATTCATGACCGCCAGCGGAAAAGGCCCGGGACCGTCCGGAGTATAAACCGACATCAGCAGGGTAACCGGATCACCGGGATCACTTGCCACATGGAGTATGCGCTCGTGTCGCACCATGGCTGCGGGCGCGCTGTCAACATCGGAGGCCTCGTCCGCACTTGCCGAACAGACCACTAAGAATAAGCCAAGCCACACAAATGGCCGCCACGTCTTCTTATATCCCATAC
Organism: Dyella choica; assembly: GCF_003977665.1. Taxonomy (GTDB): domain Bacteria; phylum Pseudomonadota; class Gammaproteobacteria; order Xanthomonadales; family Rhodanobacteraceae; genus Dyella_B; species Dyella_B choica. The sequence continues at coordinate 50,877 of NZ_RYYV01000024.1, forward strand.
GACCCCTTGATCTCGATGTGTGTGGTGGTCTGCTACGCACGAGCAAAAAAAAGCTCGCCGGTCTCCACGCTTTTGAATGAAGACAGCCGCGATCCAGACATCTTCGAATTGCGCGTCGTCTACGTCTTTTTTGTGCAGCCGCCAAATTGATTACGCTTGCCACTTGCAACCAAGTAATGGAAACCGAAGCTTGCACTAAAGAAAATGCCACCAAAGCAACACATTTCGATTGCATACACTTCATGCCCCATTTAGATATAAATGGATACACACTGATCACGTTCGAACCCACACCCAATCCGTAGGTCCATATGCGATTTGGAGCCTCAGGCTCCAACCCAAGCATCAAAGTACAGCAACCTTCTTCATATTCAGCTTGTCATTCTCCCAAAAATTCATATCCGCATATTTCATGAAGATATCTGGCGGCAGCAACGTGGACCGGAAGCGCTGCTCAACCTTCCGTTTGACCGTATGCAGACCTGGCATCCCCAATCTTCGATCGAATTCATCTTCCGAAAACTCAACATTGTTGAAATCGTGCTTGAAATGAGCCTCACCGAGAAAATCATATAAGCGCGCCATGACGTTCACGGGATCCCTGACTAGCGATTCGTACCGCAAGAAGATGAGTTTGTCGGCGTGCTCGCCGAACCAGGCCTCTCGCAGCGAGCCCCAGGGAAGCCCAATAAGCCCTCGTTCCGAATCCATCAAATCCTTGACCCGTCCGTAGACGTTTCGGGCGCTCTTGCTCTGGAACATCTCCGATACATGCGTGGGATTGCGTCGAATAAGCTGCTCGACGCTATCAATAACCCACGAGACCTCTCGCACGCAGCAAATCACCCTGGCACGGGGAAATAGTTCATGCAACAGCGATAGCTTTGCCGTCCATGTCCGATTCGTATCGAAAACAAACTTGCCGCTCTCGATAGCGTCATGGTGATACGCGCCGAATAGACTATTCAAGACGCGATGCCGATGCCCTTCGTCAAAGAATGGGGCGTATTCGCTTGCTCCGCTCATTTTGGGAAGCACCGCATTGAAAAGCGATGCTACCGGGCTGCTCATGCCCGCGGAAAATCTCTGGTTTTGCTTAAGAATGGCGGACAGCAGCGTAGAGCCGGACCGCGGCAAACCAGATATGAAATGCACGGGATACTGCGGGACCTGCATGGAACTTATCTCTCAGTGTGGACGATCTCAGAGCTTCAACTGCTTCGTGCCGAGCGTGCGGACGCGCGAGCGTAAAGGAGACCCGCATGGCTTGCCGCCATGCAGGCCATTTCACATTCACTTAGGCAGCATGCGCATGACTGAAGCGGCTTGCCAGCATAGGCTCCTTCAGCAGATACGTTTCCGGCATCGGGCTGAGATCAACCCCCTGCTCGCCTGCATCGAACGTACTCATCGCCTGCACCAGCCGGTGCACCTGAGATAGCGAAACTGCGCCGCTGCTGGCGGATACATTGGCATACAGCCCTTGCACGTTGGCGATATCGGTTGTACTCAGGCCCTGGTTATCTGCATTCAATACCGCATTCATGACGGATCCGGCCGCATCGGTGTCCGCCAGTCCCAGTGCGTGCCCAATCTCATGCAAGGCCACCTGCTCGAACGTGGCATCCGTGTTGGCATACGCCAGCTGGCCACTGGCATTGGCCGCCAACGGCGCCTCGTTCGGATCTTCCAGCTTCGCCTGCGTCCCCGTGAGCACGCCCTTCTTTTTGCCGTACTTGGTCAGACCGATCTCGTTGGTGCTGGCGGGGTTCAAATGGCTAAATCCCACCTCGATGTCCGCAGCATTGCCGGCAGCTACTTCGTCAAAATTCAAGCCGGAGGCCTTGGCCCAGGACTGGAACGCCTGCTCTATCGCTGCCCGCTCTGCGACATCACTGATCGCATCGCTGAACCCGTTGCCCGCACTAGCAAAACTCCAAGTAATGGTCTTGTCGGCCCACTTGGCGCCTTCGTACACGCTATCGGAGTGCTCTGCCGCCGCGATCTTCGCCGCGCCGGGATCTCTGTTTTGCCACCTCGTCAAACCGTAACCGTAATAGCCCGCACCCGGGTCGATGTAACCGCCACTGCCCGTCGGGTCGTCCCAGTTGGAGCCGGTATCCCCTGAGCCGCTGACGTAGTCGCCTGTATTCGTTCCATCAATGGTCACCGAACTATCGGAAACATCCACGGTGTCATCCGTGCCGGTCACGGTGATACTGTCGCCATTCCCGCCCACGATCTTGTCATCCGAGCCGTTGATGGTCACGCTGTCATCACCTGATACATCAACGGTAGCGTGGCTCACATCGATGATATCGCCCTGTCCGCTCAGCGAAATCTGGTCATCCGAACCCTTGACGGTGTCATCATTGCCGTTAAGAGCAAAGCTGACTTGATTAGCCGCATTCAACGTGTCATAGGAACCATTGATGACATCACCTTTGTCACCACTGCTCAGCGACACGGTATCATGACTGACGCCATTGGCAGTTCCGATAGTGTCGCTACTGCCGGTCACCGTCACCGTGCTGCTTGCACCATCGTATGAAATGGTGTCGTTACTGCCAGCAATATTCGTGACGCTTGACGTACCGTTTTCAATGGTGTCTCCCGATCCATTCACCGTGAAAAGGTCGCTGTTCGCGCCGTAGATCGTCCCGGACGACATGTCGAGGGTATCCCCCGTGCCGATCACGTTCACCGTGCTGTTCGCACCATCGTACGAAACCGTGTTGTTGCTTCCGGTGACGTTCG
>NZ_RYYV01000025.1 GCF_003977665.1 Dyella choica
GTCGCCTTGAAGACTGCGCCATGCGCGCACCTCTTTCCATCATCGAACAACGCCAAGCGATTGATCTGGCTACATCATTCGTGGGGAAACCTCAGGATCAGAGCCGTCCTACCTATAAGCCCTGCGATAACTACAATCCGACGAAGAATTTGGGGTGCCCTTGCGACAAGGCGGGAAATTCACCCGACGTCGGCAACCCCATCAATATCGCCACGGGAAGCAAATACCAGGAAGAGCAGGATTTTTCGCAGGATGGCCTTTCGCTGCTGCGCTACTACAACAGTGCGGGTGAGGTACGTGCGTCGCACAACGGATTGCAATGGCTCAATAACTATGACCGGACGATAAGCTTTTCATCCAGTTCGTCGTCAAATAGCACTAACAATCCATCTCCGCCCACTCAGGTGACCGTGCGGCGTCCCGATGGGCGCGAACTCGTGTTAAAAAAGGTCAGCGGAACCTGGCACGGTGATGCCGATGTCGACGACCAATTGACTGAAATAGATGACGGTAAAGGTTATGTAGGCGCGTGGACGCTGTTGGTTGCAGACACGGGTTATACCGAAAATTACTCGGCTAATGGCATCCTTCTTTCGATGGTGGATCACGGTCGGCCTCTGGTTACCTTGAGCTATACCGATGGCACTCAAATGTCTCCCAGCAGTGGCATAGCCCTTGCTGCTGGCCTGCTTTGGAAGGTCACGGATGCTCGCGGCCGCAGCCTTGGCTTCGACTACGACAGCATGCAGAACCTCGTCGCGGTGACCCTTCCCGACGGAGGAGTGATCGGATATGGGTATAACCCGGCGGGCTATCTCACCAGCGTGTCCTATCCAGGCGGGAAAACGCGCCAGTATCTATATGACGAGGCGTCCTATAGTGCAGCGGGATCCAATCAAGGCAAGCTAACCGGCATCGTCGACGAAAACGGTGCGCGTTACGCCACCTTTAACTATCAGGCGGATGGTCGCGCCATTTCCACACAACACGGTAATGGTGCTGACTTGAACTCGGTAAGTTATGCGAGCAGTGGCACGGCTGCTACGGTGACGTATCCGCTCGGCCAGCAAGCCACCGCCACCTTTGTTGCCCCGCAGGGTACTGCTGTCATCAGCAATATGAGTGGTAACTGTGGCACAGCCTGTGGCCAGCAGTACCAGTCGCAAACCCTCGATGCAAACGGTTATCCGGCGGCGGCTACCGACTTCAATGGTAACGTCACGAAGACCGCCTACGATGTCAATGGTTTGCTAGGCCAGCAAATCGAAGCATCGGGTACGACCAGTCAGCGCACCACCAACACCACCTGGAACACCACCTTGCGTGTGCCGCTCACGCGCACGGTCCTGGATGCCAATGGCAACACGGTGAGCAACAGCCAGTGGGTCTACAACAGCAGTGGTCAAACACTGGCCCGATGCGAGATCGATCCCACCAACAGCGCCGCTTCCGGTTATACCTGCAGTAACACCGGCACCGTCCCCGCCGGCGTGCGCCGCTGGACTTATACCTACTGCACCGCGGTCGATACGACGCAATGCCCGATCGTGGGCTTGATGCTCACCGCCACCGGTCCGCGCACCGACACGACCCAGACCACCACCTACAGCTATTACCTGACCAGCAGCGCGACCAGTTGCGGCACCCCCGGTGCCGCCTGCTACCAGGCCGGCGACCTGCACACCATCACCGACCCCGCTGGCCACGTCACCACCATTGCCTCCTACGACGCCGATGGCCGCGTCACCCGGCTGACCGATGCCAACGGCCTCAACACGGATACGACCTACACCCCGCGCGGTTGGGTTGCCTCGCGCAACGTCGGCGGTGCCACCAGCAAGTTCACCTACACACCGTATGGCGCGGTGCAAACCGTCACCGACCCGGATAGCGTCACCACCACCTACGGCTACGACGCCGCGCACCGCCTGGTGAAGATCACCGATGCCCAAGGCAATTACCTCCAGTACACCCTGGACGCCGCCAGCAATAAAACCGCCGAGCAGGTCTATGACTCGACGGGTACGTTGCACAAGAGCCTGAGCCGGACCTTCAACCCCCTGGGTCAGCTCACCAAGGTCATGGACGGTCTCAGCCACACCGTGTTCGACGCCAGCGCCAGCAACAGCTACGACTCGAACGGAAACCTGGTGCAAAGCGCCGATGGCCTGGGCATCCAGCGCCAGCAGGGCTATGACGCCTTGAATCGCCTAGTGCAGACCCTCGACAACTACAACGGCGCGAACTGACAGGGAGCCAGCCATGAAGCAAGGACAAGCAGTGAAAGGCTCAGCCGTTGTGAATGCAACCTCGACCAAGGCAACAGGGCACCGAATGGACATAGGGGCGCGCACGATGATGGTTAGGAAACCGCTGGCCGGCCTTACGCTTGGTATGGCGATGGCCATCGTTGCGGTACCGGTGGCCGCACAGACCGCCAACACCAAGACCACCTACACCTACGACGCCCTGGATCGCCTGACCCAGGTCACCGATCCCAGCGGCCTCAATACCACGTATCAGTACGATGGCCTGTCGGATGGGACCAAGCTCACGAGCCCCGATACCGGCGTCACCGCCAAGACCTATGACGTCGCCGGCAACGTATTGACCGCCCTCGACGCCAACGGCAACACCGTCACTTACACCTACGACGCCCAGGATCGTCGCCTGAGCGCCAGCTATGCCGACACCACCCAGAACATCACCTACACCTACGACGAACCCAGCACTGTCACCGGCTGCACCACTTCGTACTCCATCGGCCATCTGACTCGCGTCGTTGAAAACGCCGTTACCACGGTGTACTGCTACAACGCCCAGGGCTATGTGATCCAGAAGAGCCAGACGGTCAGCGGCCACACGGATGTGACGAGTTACTCTCGCAGCCAGGGCGGCAAGATCCTCGGCATCACGCATCCCAGCGGCAACCAAGTGGCCTACAGTTACGATGCGGACGGCCACATCAGCGGCGTCACCGCCACCACCTCGAGTGGCACCACTACTCTGGTTAGCAACGCGACCTATCTGCCGTTCGGGCCGGTGAGCGGCTACACGCTGGGGAATGGACAGGTGGTGGCTCGTACCTACGATGCCAATTACCGGCTGACCGATCTCACCAGCCCGGCGTTCACCTTGCACTTGGCGCGCGATGCAATGGGAGACATCACCGCCATCGGCAATAGTCCCGGGGCAAATCCAGCAACCGAGACGTACAGCTATGACCCGCTGTATCGCCTCACGGCTATCACGGAAGCCAACGGCACAACGTTGGAAAGCGTGACGTATAACCAAGCAGGCGATCGTCTCAGCAAGACGGGCATTGGCCTGGCCACGGGCGCTTACGGCTATAACCCCAGCTCGCATCAATTAGTTGCGACGGGCAACGCGGCGCGAAGCGTGGATGCCAATGGTAATACGACCGCGATCAGTCAGGCGGGCAGCACATACGGGTTTGGCTACAACGCGCGTAACCGAATGGTGCTCGCGCAGCTGAATCAGAGCACGGTTGCTGCGTATACTTATAACGCTGTTGGGCAGCGTGTCGCTAAAACCGCAAATAGCTCTGCGGAGCGTTACAACTACGGCGCGGACAGTCGACTGCTGAGTGAATACGGTGCAACCAATCGTGAATACGTCTATCTCGACGACATTCCGGTAGCCAATCTCGATGCACAGGGAACTGCCACGTCAGTTGCCTATGTGACGGGAGATGAGTTGGGTACACCGCGAGCCATCGCCGATGGTAGTGGCAATACCGTGTGGTCTTGGGTGTACCAGGGCGGCGCGTGGGGTGAGCAGTTGCCGATAAGTAACGGCTATACCTACAATTTACGGTTTCCCGGTCAGTATTTCGACGTAGAAACAGGCTCCAGCTATAACCTCAATCGCGACTACGATCCGAACTCGGGTCGGTATATTGAAAGTGACCCAATCGGGCTAAAAGGCGGAATTACTACCTATGCTTATGTAGGCAGCAATTCCTTGGAATTCATTGATCCCTTTGGCCTGTCTGGCCTTCTTGTGATTCACTCAAATGGGTTACATGACGGGTCCAGCGGCAGTGGTGGAACTTCTGGTCATAGTTGGATTACCTATACGCCTGACAATGGGAACGAAATGATTTCATATGGCACTTGGGGGAATAATCCAGATGGTCAGGGTAATGGTATTCATGAGGATATCGAGATCGATAGGGGTCTAGGTGATGGAGATGCATCAAGAAGCGCTCATTTGGATGATGACCAAGAGTCTGACTTAATGGATTTGATAAATGCATATAAGAAAAAAGGTAAAAAAGGCTGGCGTTATCTTTCACCTTGCTCGTCTTTTGCAGCCAAGGCATGGAAAGCCGCGACCGGCGAGTCTTTGAATCCTTTTGGTCCATATAGCAATCCGTCGACGCTCGAGAGGTCTATAATTGCAGCAAATGGTGGGCAAATGCATGGATCTTTAGGGCAATTGTGATGCTTGACAATGGGTTTAAGCGAAAAGGGTTGCTTGGTCATGATTAAGAAGGCTCTCGTTGCAACGGCGTCAGTATTGTTTGCTCTTGCTGCATGCGCTGGCATTGGCAAGAGAGTTTTAGAACGAAATGCCGTTCTTGGATTCAAAGTCCAGGAAGATCGCTCAGCAAATGTCGATACACTAAAGTTGTCGGGCTTATCAGCTCATAGTTCACTTGTCGTGAGTGGCTACAAAACTATCCGGGAGGGGGACACGCTTGCCGTTATAGTGCAGCTTGAGCTGACGCATGACGATTTGTCAGGTAACTTTGATTACAATATTGTGATCCCCAGTGGCGTAAACGTTGTAACCTTTGGGAATGACCGAACGGTCATTTGGCACCGCCATTAGAAGGTATGGCGTCATTCTGGGTGATAGGAAAATTCAGCGCGCCCAGTGGCGCCGAAGCGTATCTCCGGCGAAGCCAGTGCGGCGATCTCCGCGTTCCTCGGCGAGTCACTAGTCATTTGGGCTAGACGAAAGCGACTGGGACGTCGATGGGCGGTCGGCACGCAGCTCCTTACGACTTCCGGCACACCCGTTTCCACGGGCACGCATGCTAGCTTGCGTTTAAGCCACCGGCACGACGCGTGTCCGTCGCCATGCGAGGGGATCCAAGAACTTTGTTGGCCACACCCGATGGCTCGGTTCTCACCTACAAAGAGTGCCCAAACTATGAAACGTCTCGCCGTCGCCGGACTGCTCGCCCTTGCTCTAACTCAAGTTTCCTATGCCAAGTCGCCGCAGGAATCCAATCCTGCCCACGCATGTAGTCGTTCCTTGCTGAATATCGATGGCAATCGGATCTGGGCCGATGAAGAGGGAGCCGGAAAACTAACCGTCGTGTTTGAGTCGGGATTCGGAAACGACTCCAGCGTGTGGTCGGCCATCGCACCGAAAATTCGGGCTGCAGGCGTGAAGACCTTGGTCTATGACCGTGCTGGGCTAGGCCAAAGCAGCATCAATACGGATGTGCCCTACAGTCTCGACAACGACGTCCACATCATGAAAGCCATGGTGGCCGCCTGTGGCGTCGATGGTCCCGTCGTGATGGTTGCGCACTCCTACGGGGGAGCCATCAGCCTGGTGGCGGCGTCTCAGGACGAGCGCATCAAGGGACTGGTTCTGCTCGACGCCGTTGTCCCCAATGTCTGGCCAAAAAGCGAGGTAGACAAAAACCAGACTGCGATGCGAGCCCAATACGATGAGATTCGGGAAAAGGCACCCGCGCTGGCCAAGGTAGCTATTCCTTTTGCTGAAGCCATGCCGGCGACTGCCAAGGAAATCAACGCCATTCGCGTTCCGGCTACGCTTCCCATCATCGATATCGTGGCGGAAAAAGGGCAAAAGGACCCTGCCAGCGCCCGCATATGGCAGGACGCGCACAAACAGTTCACCGGCGACAATCCGCACCGCGAACACGTCCTTGCCATGGGCAGCTCACACAAGGTGATGCTCGACCAGCCTGATCTGGTCGTGAAGGCGATACTGAGCATGCTTCAGAAGACGAAGGCGTTGTAACGTCACGTTCTGACGGTAGCGTCGTTGCATCGCCAAGCTGGTACTGCAACGACGTTTATCAATCCGGCGTAGGCACGAATTCCACTTGCTTCGCATCAAACAGCGTGGCGATCAGGGTTCGGCCGTCCGGCAGAAAACTCAGCTCGCGAGGAAAGCCGTCAGCGGGGATGGACATCCGTTTCAGTTGGGCGCTGTTTTCCAGATCGCTCAAGCCGACCAGTTGCCCCTTTGCATCCTTGGCAAAGCGGTTCGACAAGGCTGTCCAAACCTGCTTTCCGTCTGGGCGTACTGCAACGCCTACCGGACTTGGACCGATGGACAAACTCGTCACGCCGGCCTGTCCGGCTCCGTCCGGCCAACTGGCAACCTGGAATCTCAGCAAGGCGTTATCGCCTCGCGCCGTCACCCACAGTTCCTTGCCATCGGGCGCAACGGCGACCCGCACTGGATTGCATCCTGCCGGTAGACCAGCCACAAGTGCGTGCCTCGGGTCCGCTGCTGCCTTGGCTGTGTCAATCTTGAACAGAAGGCCCGGCGGGTGCATTTGGCCATTCGGTAATTCCGGCTTGCAGGTGGACTGCATGCTTGCGGGCCCTCTTTGGCTGGTTGCGTATAGCCAACGGCCATCCGGTGAGAAAGCCAATCCCACCGGAAAGCCGGAAGTGGGAATGTGGTCGATCAATACGCTGCCGTCGTTTTGCAGCTTGGAGAGGTCGAATACGCTGATGCGCGCCGAATCCTCGTCGGAGACGAAGGCCAGCTTGCCGTCGTGGCTGATCGCGGCATAGACGGCTCCGGCGCCGGAGCCGCTGTGCAACATCCCAAGGAGGGGGCTGCCGTCGTCATGCTCCAGCCGCTGCACGTCCAGCACGGACGTGTCATTGCCTCCGGCGACGGCCAGCAAGTGTCCATCATGGGACAACGCTTCGCCATAGGCTTCGCTCTTCAAGGGGGCCACATGGTCCAGCTCGAACTTCCCGCTGTTGTTGCGCAATACGGCGACGGCTCCTCCTCCCTTGCCGACGTTTATGGAAACGAACAGCCAGCAATTGTCAGGGGACGCCACGGCGGCAAACGGATGTCCGGGTACCGAGACGGCGCTTATTTGGGTGGGGGATGGACAGAGCGACGCATTGGCTCTTGCGCTAATGAGCAGGACAAAAAGGCCTACGGTAAAGCACAGGGTTCTCATCGTTTCTCGCCCTTCCTTGCGGAAAGTTTGCACGTTTACAGGAAAGGGTATCCATGGCGCAATGCTCATGCGAACGTGCCATGAAATTTGGGCCGGAATTCAATCTTATCGCGAGGGGCTCTGCTCGCTGTCTCCCGATAGTCATTGAAGATTACAATTTCTGAAATAAACAAGGCAGCACTTTACGAGTGCAGTGTTTGGCCTTAGGTTGGAGTGCAAACCCTGATATATCTCCACGTTTTCCGGCCACATTCCCGCAAAAATCGGGCTTACGCCCATGCTGTTCCAGAGCGTGCCGTCATTCCGGCGAAGGCCGGAATCCAGTCCAAATTCGCGTCCGAAGGACACATTACGTTCTCTATGTTGAGTGCTTCGCACGGCGTATTTGAACTGGATTCCGGCCTTCGCCGGAATGACGAGCAAAGACGCTGCACGGCATCGTTCGATGCGGGTATCACTGCTTTCGGGCTTCATGGAGCCATACAAGGTATGAAAAAGACTTCAGCGTTCGCTTTTCTGGTTCTCGGCACCGCAACCCTGCTGCATGCCCAAACGGTGCCATTGCCGGCCTACGTGACCAACGCGCTCTCCGACAACACGCGTCCGGCTGCCGAAACGCAGCTCGACAATGACCGCAAGCCGGCGGCGCTGCTCGTATTCGCCGGCATCAAGCCAGGCGACAAGGTCGCCGATGTCATGCCGGGCGAGGGTTATTTCACCCGCATCTTCAGCAAGGTGGTTGGCGCCGAAGGCCATGTGTACGCCGTGGTTCCTGAAAGCTATGCCAGCAAGGCATCGCCGGAGAAGCTCAAATCCATCCGGGCTCTGGTTGCCGACCCTGCTTTCAACGGCAACACCAGTCTCGAAATCCGCCCCTATGATCGGCTTGATGTCGGCGCGCCTCTGGATGCGGTTTGGACATTGCAGAATTATCATGATGTCTACGGCGCAGTCAGCGTTTTCAGCGTCAGCGGAAGCACCGGCCCCGCCCAAGCGGCGGAACTCGACGCTGCCGTGTTCAAGGCGCTAAAGCCGGGTGGCGTCTATGTCGTCGTTGACCATGCCGCCGAGGCGGGTTCAGGCGGGCGTGATGCCAACACATTGCATCGTATCGATCCGGCAACGGTCATTGCCCAAGCGAAGGCGGCGGGCTTCGTGCTGGAGGCGCAGAGCGCATTGTTCAGCAATCCCCAGGATAAGCACGATAAGCCTGTGTTTGCGCCGGATATCAAAGGGCACACGGACAAATTCGTGCTGAAGTTCCGCAAGCCGCTGCGCTGATTCGAGTTGCATCGTGATAGAGCCGGAGGGCGTGCCGCATCGGCTGGATTTGTCATGGGTCCGGATGACGTGGCGCTGCCTGGCGAGCGCCACGAAGTTCATGCGGCGAAAACGGACCGCCTCATGATGTCGGATTGGCGCACCCAACAGCTCAGGACAACGTCAGGATGTTCGAGTCAGCTCTTCCATGGCAGCACGCACGTACCCAAACAGGCTTTCGTTCACGCCGCTGCCGCTGCGAAGATCCGGCTCATTGGCGTAGGCTTCGCGAATCCGGGCGTGCGTGGCCGGATCATTGCCGGCGTAGGCGGTGAACAGCTTCAGCCACTTCCTTGCGAGCTCTAGCACGTGTGGATCATCCGATGGCGTGCCGGCGTCCCTGGCCTTGATGAGTGCGGCAATCAACGGCGGCCACTCGTACATGTCGCGGCCGTAGTTCTCACGCATATGCGCCATCTCATCTGGAAGGAGGTAACGATCAAAAATCGCCAGGCGTGCCGCGAGGGTGGCCTGTTCCACGAAATGTCCAAGCTCTTTGGTGATGCCGCTGAGCTGGCGGGCTTGCGGGACATCCTGTTGCATGGTGTGCAGGCGCATCAGGAAATCCGGGTTGCCGCCGGTGTCACGGTCGAGCATCTGCATCCATCGAAAGGCGAGCAGGTCCACGTCCGCGTCGCCGGGTTTGGCACCCCGGTCGATGGCGGTCTGGACGGCGCCCACCAGGGCGCTCCATTCGGATTGCGCATCGGCATCGTGGTAAAGCGGCAGCCGTTTCAATTCCTCGGCCGAAAAGTGGTGCTCGTACATGGTCATCAGTTCCATGGCGTCTATCCATTGGGATGGATCAAGGGGCTGTCCAGCCGCCAGCGTTTCGCGCGCAGCGCATAGCTGGCGGTGCAGGCGGCGGTCGCGAGCCATGGTCAGTTCAAGCATGCGGATCTGCTTGTTGATCAGGGTCTGCAGCGACGCCTCAGCGGTGGACAGGGCGGTGCCGATATCGGCCAGGGACAGGCCCAGCCGGCGAAGCGTGATGATGCGATAGAGCCGCTCCACGTCCTCGTCGGTGTACAGCCGATAACCGGCATCCGAGCGGGCGGAAGGACGCAGCAGGCCGATTTGGTGGTAGTGGTGCAGCGAGCGCACCGTCAGCCCGGTACGGCGTGCCAGATCACCTACTTTCCATCTCATTGGTACTTCATCCCCAGGCTTCGCTCGGATAGCGCCATGCTGCGGCCTGACGTTGCGTCAGGGTCAAGGATCACGAAGGATAAGCTCTATAGCTTGAGATGCAGAAACTGGTTGAAGTCGCTCTTTTGATAGTCCGAGAAGGCTTCGCCGTTGGCGAAGCCCCGTCGCCGATAAAGCACAAGCGCAGGCTCGAAGGCGGGGCCGCTGCCGGTTTCCAGGCTCAAGAGGCGCAGGCCACGCGCTCGCGCCTCTTCGATGATGCGATCCAGCAAGGCTGTCGCCACTGCGCGCCGAAGATAAGCCGGATGGGTGCGCATGGATTTTATTTCGCCCGAGTTTGCGTCCAGCTGTCTGAGTGCTCCGATGCCGCAGATGTCGTCGCCGTGCCAGGCGCTCCACACCGTTACGTCAGCTCGAGCCAGGCCGGAAAGATCAAGTGCGAAGACCTGCCCCGGTGGTGAATTCGAATGCATGTCAGCCAGGTGCAAGCGCAACAGGGATTGCGTTGCGGTGCTGGAAAGATCATCGACGCGAATATCCATGCAGTTCCCTGATGGCTGTCGTCACGCCGACTTGCCAAACCATGCGTGATCGCGCGCCAGCGCCGCCACCTCGCCAATGATCAGCAGTGCCTGCGGATGAATGGCATGCTCTTTTGCCAGTGCAGGCAATTCGTGCAGCGCACCGTGCAGTACCCGTTGCTGCGGCAGTGTTCCATTCTCGATGATGGCAAAAGGCGTATCCGGCCGCCGGCCGTGTTGCAGCAGGCGCTGCGTGAATTCCTCCACCCTTGCCACACCCATGTAGATGGCCAAGGTCTGGTGATCCTGGGCCAGCGCGGGCCAGTCCATCGCCTGCAGCGATTCCTTGTCGTGCCCGGTCAGCAGTTGCACCGAGCGCGCGTGTTCGCGATGCGTAAGCGGAATGCCGGCGTAGGCGGCGCAGGCCACGGCAGCGGTGACGCCGGGAACGATTTCGCAAGGAATGCCGCGCTGGCGCAGGAACTCCATCTCCTCGCCGCCACGCTCGAACACAAACGGGTCACCGCCTTTTAGCCGCACCACGCAGCGCCCGGCTTGGGCATGGTCGAGCAGCAGCTGATGGATCCGTTCCTGCTGCGTATGCTGCCCGCCGCAGCATTTGCCGACGTCAATGCGTTCGGCATCGCGGCGGGCCAATGCAAGCACGCCTGCGCTGATCAGCGAATCGTGTACGATCACGTCGGCCTGATTGAGCGCACGCAGTGCGCGCAGCGTCAGCAGCCCAGGATCGCCGGGGCCGGCGCCGACCAGCAGCACCGAACCTTTTGGCGAAGCAGGTGCAGGCGCGCTCAACGCCTCCAGCAGCACCTGTTCGGCTTCGTCGGAGCGGGCGTTGCGCAGCAATGCCAACACCGGTCCGTCGTGCAACCAATCGTAGAACCCGCGACGCAGCGCCAAGTCCGGCCATCGTCGCGCGATGCGTGCCCGGTGCTTTTGCGCAAGTGTGGTAAGTGGACCCAACGCGTGATCGAGCTGCGTTTCCAACGTTTCGCGTACACGGCGGGCGATGACGGGGGCTGCGCCGCCAGTGGAAACAGCCAGCATCAGTGGCGCGCGGTCCACTACCGCCGGCACCTGGAAGCGCGACAGGGCCGGATCATCCACCACATTCGCAAAGATGCGCCGCTCGCTTGCGCATGCTGCAACCTGGGCGTTGAGTTCGCGATCGTCGGTGGCAGCGATGACCAGCCAGGCGCCATCCAGCCATGCCGGCCGGAAAGTGCCGGCAAGGAATTCGACTTCGCCCTGTTCAACCTGTTGCACCAGGGCGGGCGTGAGCGCAGGCGCGCCGACGCGCACTCTCGCGCCGGCTGCAAGCAACGCAGCAATCTTGCGCTCCGCGACGTGGCCGCCGCCAACCACCAGTACGGGTAGGCCACTCAGATCGGCAAACAGTGGATAGAGCCCCATGATGCTTTCCGTCACGCAAACTTAGGTGGCTAGATTAATGCGAAAGCCTGCGTGTGCTTGCGACGATAAGGAATAAAGCGGGCGTAGGCGGGGATGGCAATCCCGGCACCGGGATGCTGCCTGGAAGCTGGGATTGTCATCCCAGCCTACGCGTTCTCCAGGGGCAGCGGGCGAGAAGGAAACTCAGGGTCGCACCGCGATCACCTCGATCTCCACCCGAAACCCCGGATTCGCCAGCCCCGCTACTTGAAAGGCCGAACGCACCGGCAGCTTGGGCTGCTCCTTGGTGCCGAAGAACTGGGTGTAGCCGGCCATGAAGCCGGCAAAATCCATGCGCCCGCCGTGTGCCTCGTCGCCCACCAGGAACACCTGCATCTTCACGACATCGCCCAGTCCCAAGTGCATGCCCTGCAATTGTTTCTGGATGGCGGTGAGCGCGCCGATGGTCTGGGTCTTGGTATCGCCGTAGGCCGCTACGGAATCCTTCGACGCCTTGGGATCCACTACCGGCGGCACCGTGCCGCTGAGGAAGACGATCGACTTGCCGGCGGGTATTTCCACTGCTGCGGAGATGGGGAAATTGCTGTTCGGCAGTTTGTAGCGGGTCACGTCCTGCGCGTGGGCGAAGGCGGGTGCCGCGAGCAGCAATGCAATCAGGGCCATCTTCTGCATGGTGATTCCTCCGGTGGGTGAGTGCATGAACGTATCCCATCTTCCCTCCGCGGAGAACGTCCACTTTTTCCCGAAAAGCAACGAGGACAGGTCCACCGCGCTATGCGCGATCCGCCAGTTGCCCCAGTCGACGCAACGCGCGATCAAGCGCTACGCTCCAGGGCAGGCCGCAGCTTAAGCGCAAGCAGTCGGCATACTCGCCACGGCTGGAAAACAGCATGCCTGGCGAAGTGCCGATGCCTTCGCGTAATGCCTCATCGAACAGCGTCTTTGCATTCATTCCGGGCAATTGCAGCCACAACGACAACCCGCCCTGCGGCGTGCATGCACGCGTGGATGAAGGCCAGTGCCGCGCAATCGCCTCGTGCATGCGTTGCGCATTGTCGGCCAAGGCCCGGCACAGCTGGCGCAGATGGCGTTGCAGATCGTGGCGCTCGAGGTAGTCGGCCAGGGCCAATTGCGGCAGGCTGGCGCTGCCGACAGTGGAGAAGTATTTGGTGCGCAACAGCGCATCGGTCCAGTCGCCGCCGACCAGCCAGCCAACCCGCAACCCGGCGGCCAGGATCTTGGAATAGGAGCCGCAGGTGATTACGCCGCCGTGCCGATCCCAGCGCCGCAGCGGTGCTGGGCGTTGCCCGGACCAGGCCAGTTCGCCGTAGATGTCGTCTTCGATGACGATCGTCTTGTGGCGCGCGCAACTCTTCAGCAGCGCTTGCTTGGCTTCGTCATCGGTGACGCTGCCGAGCGGGTTGTTGAAGTTGGGTACCAGCACGGCTGCGCGCACCTGGTGCTGCCGCAGCAGCAGTTCCAACCGTTCCACATCGATGCCGCGATCGGGCAGGTTCGGCACTTCCAGTACCTTCAGCTTCAAGGCGGCAACGGCTTGCAGAATGCCGTGATAAGTCGGCGATTCCACCAGCACTACGTCGCCCGGCTGGGTGAGGGTGCGCAACGACAGGCTGATCGCTTCCATCGCGCCGGCGGTGATGATGATTTCATCGGCTGAAACCGTGACCCCCACTTGGGCATAGCGTTGCGCGATCAGCCTGCGTAAGGAGAGATGGCCTTGCGGCGGCGCGTAATCCAGCGCGGCGCTAGGCATGCGGCGCAGGCAGCGGGACAGCGAAGCGGTCAGGGCCGATTGCGGAAGCAGGGTGAGCGATGGCGTGGCGCTGTGCAGTGGCAACAGATCGCTACGCGCGAGCATGTCCAGTACATCCTGCAGCATTGGGTTGCTGACCGTGCCCGGTGTGCGCCTGCGTGATGGTAGTGTTGCCGGCAAGGGTGGGCTGGCTGCTCGTACGAAATAGCCCGAACGTGGCCGTGCCTGGGCCAGGCCTTCGCGTTCCAGTTGCAGGCAGGCTTGCACGGCGGTGGCGATGCTCACGCCGTGGCTGTGCGCCAGTTGCCGGATGGAGGGCAGGCGCTCGCCGGCACGCAGGCTGCCTTGGGCGATCTGGGCACGCAGTTGGCTGGCGAGGTGCTGGTAAAGCAGCATGGCTATGCTCAAACTGTACTGGTCAAAATGGATCTTATCTGAGTCTGTGCTGGCCGAGCAGCTTAGTCTACGTTAGCGGCGCACGTTAGGGTGCAAACCCGAATGGCGCCTACTCAACGTACATCTCGATGCTAGCCATGACACGCCCCCTCCCCTACTACACGTAGGGGAGGGGGCAGATCACGGCGGCTTCGAGCCAACCTATACGGCACAGACCCATGCTCGAACAAAACCATCGCTCGGCACTGAGCCAACTCTTCCTTGCCGAAATCCTGATCGGTTCGGTCGGCGTCTTCGTCCATGAAAGCGGCCAGGACGCAGTCACCGCGGTGTTCTATCGTTGCCTGTTCGGCGGACTATTTTTGCTTGCCTGGGGGCTAGTGCGCGGCCACTTGCGCGGCTTGCTGCAGGATCGGGTGCTGATCCGCGGCGCCATCCTTAGCGGCATTTTGCTGGTGCTGAACTGGGTATGCCTGTTTGCCGGCATGGCGCGCTCGTCGATCGGCGTGGCGACGATGGTGTATCACTTCTTTCCGTTCGTGATGCTGATCCTCGCGGCGCTGGTGCAAGGGGAGCGCACCCGGCCGGTGGATCTGATGTGGACTTTGCTTGGCTTTGCCGGCGTGGCCTGTTCGGCTGATCCGGCGAGAATGTGGCACAGCGCCGACTCCTCCTATCTGATCGGCATCGGCCTTACCTTCCTGGCGGCGTTGTTGTGCGGGGCATCGCTGCTGATGTCGCGCAAAGTCGGCAAGCAGCGGCCGTTTGCGCTGGTAATGATCCAGTGCTGGGTAGGTGTCCTGATGCTGGGATGGTTTTCCAGCGCGGCCGCACTGCATGGAGGGACGCATTGGCTGTGGCTGCTGGGATTGGGCGTGATTCACAGCGGTATCGTGTACGTGCTGTTCTACTCGTCGTATCCGCGTCTGCCGGTGGTGACGATCGCGGTGATGGCGTTCGTGTATCCGCTGGTGACGCTGCTGCTCGATTACCTGCTGTACGGCCATCGATTGGTCCCGGTGCAGATGATCGGCTTGGGTCTGATCGTACTCGGCACGCTGGGCGTCAATTTGAAATGGACGCCCGGGTTTTCGCGGGAAAGCAGGGCCAGCGCGTAGGCTGGGATGCTAATCCCAGCTTCCAGGTTGACTGAAGATGCTGGGATTGCCATCCCAGCCTACGTCCCGTGGTACGCGCGACGAACGAACAGACGTCCGGATGGCTATTGCGCCTGTTGCTCGATCTGCTTTTCCTGCTCGGCGGCATGCTTGTCGACCAGCTTCTGCACGTCCTTGGCGCGCTGTTCGTCCTGCTTCATTCCATCCCAGGGGGCGCTGGCCTGGGTGGCGGCGGACTGGGGTTCGGCTCGGGGAGTCGGCGGTTTGTTGCTGCAGGCCCCAAGGGCCAGCAGGCAGAGCAGGGCGGTAGCGATTCTCATGACACGACCTCGATGGGCATGCGTCAAGTGTCCCGCCGGCCGGCGCTTCGGACAAGCCATGACGTTAAGGTAAGCTGCGCCCCATGAACAGCCGTATCGACGCCTGGCAGCTACAAGATCACACCGCACTCATCACCGGCGCCAGCAAGGGCATTGGCTACGCGGCTGCGCGCGAGCTGGCGGGGCTGGGGGCCGACCTTTTGCTGGTGGCGCGCGATGACGATTACCTGGAACAGGTGCGCGTAGAGCTAAGCGACGATTACCCCGGCATTGAGGTGCTGGCGTTCGCCGCCGATGTGAGCGTGGCGGAAGATCGCTTGGCCGTGTTCGACTGGGTGGCAGACCTGGAGTCGCCTGTGTCACTGCTGGTCAACAACGCTGGCGGCAATAGCCCAGGGGCTACGCTGGATTACGCAGAAGCCGAATATCGCGCGATTTTCGAGCAGAACCTGTTTTCCGCGTATGAGATGTGCCGGCTGGCCCATCCGCATCTCATCCAGCACGCGCATGCGGCGATCGTGAACGTGGGCTCGGTCTCCGGCATTACGCATGTGCGTACCGGTTCACCTTACGGCATGAGCAAGGCGGCCTTGCACCAGCTCACACGCAATCTCGCGGCCGAGTGGGCCATCGATGGCATTCGCGTCAACGCGGTGGCGCCCTGGTACATCCGCACCCAGCGCTCCGAGCCGGCGCTGGCCGATGCTGATTACCTCGATGAGGTGCTGGACCGTACACCGCTCAGGCGCATCGGCGAGCCGGAGGAAGTGGCCGCGGCCATCGCCTTCCTGTGCTTGCCGGCGGCCAGCTATATCACCGGCCAGGTGCTGGCGGTGGATGGCGGCTTTCTCAATTACGGCTACTGAACGTCAGTTTTCCGTGCAGCACGTAGGCTGGGTTGCAGAACCCAGCATGGCCATGCATGCAGCCCGAGCGATGCCGGGATTGCCATCCCAGCCCATGCACTTTATCCACACTGACTGGGGAAAGCCTGGTAGTAAGCCTGTGGACAAGTCTTCACAAAGCTTTCACGCCAACCCTTTGCATGACATTGCGCAAAATTTGCTCAGCAGTGGCTGAGTTCGGCGAGCAGTGCCTGTTCGCGCTGGAGCAGGGGCGGCTGGTCGCTCTTGAAGGCGCGTGAGAGCTTGCGTTCGTTCTCGTCGTATTGGTCACGCAGCGTCGAGCAGGTGTCTTGCGGCGTCATCGGCGCGCATTGGTCCTGCACCAGCACGTACTGGCTGGAGACCATGGCGGCGTTGGGCTTTACGCCGGGTGTAATGTGCCCAAGCGGGGTTGGCAGCATGCCGGTCATCGCCAGCGGCGCGTAATAGGGCTGCGGATCGCCGTTGCTACTCAGATAGGTGGTCTGGTCTGTCGCGCGCGCGCAGCGGTACATCGCCGATGGCGGCGTGCGCGGCACCGGCGCAGGCAAAGGTGCGGCAGGTGTGCTTGCCGCAGGAGGCGGGGACTTGGCTGGTTCCGGCAACGGTGCGGAGCGGGGGCTGCTATCGTCCAGCTGCAGGGTCTGTTGTTGTTGACCGCGCAGACAAGGGGTTCCCTGATAGACCAGTTCCCCTTGCGGCGTACGGCACTTGTACACGGTGACACTATCCGCACGCACTTGCGCGAACGGCTGAAGCGCGATCGACAGCGCGGTGGCTAAGATCACAAGGGCGCCTACGCGATTCATGCCCTCGATTCTACGCCCGCACCGTTGCCAAGCCGCGCCGGATCAGAATTCGACGTGATGTTCTTCCGCGGCGAAACCAATGGTCACCGCGCCTTCGCCCACATTGACCATGCCGGTGATGCTCATCGGCGCCTGCATCAGGGTGACGCCGCAGTCCTCGCAGGCCTGGGCCAGCTTGTCGTAGCCAGGCAGCTTCGGCAGCTCGCTCAGGTCGCCGCCGTAGGCCGTGCACATCACGGGTACCAGCAGGCCAGCCCGCACGCGCTCGGCGGCGTAATGGAGCAGAGTCTCGCAACCATGCTCCCAGCCGCGCACTTTGCCGACCGGCGTGGTATCGCCACGGTAGCCACGCAGCAGTGGTTTGATATCCAGGGTGGAGCCCAGCACCGCGCTCAGCAGGCCCACGCTACGATCGCCCTTTTTCTTGGCGCGGGCGCGCAGGTAGTACAGGTCGCGCGGCAGCATGTAGCCGTAGGAGTTCTCGGCAATATAGGCCAGCCGCTCGCGGATCGCGGCGGGCGATTCATTGGCCTGTATCAGTCTGACGGCCTCAACGATGCATGGGGCGGAGCCTACGAACAGGCTGCGTGTATCCAGTACGCGCATCAGGAATGGGCCGGTAATACCGGCCGGTTCGCGCATCTTGCGGTAGTTTTTCAGCACCGCGAAACTGGCCTTGACCACATTGTCGTAGATCGGGCTGCGCGTGGCGGTGACGGTGAGGCAGAACACGCAGTCCTTCTCCAGCACCAGCTTGTCCAGAAACAGCTTCTGCACGTCTTCCACCGAGCATGGCTCGGTTTCGGCCGAATGGCTGCGGCTGCCCAGCTTGAGTTTGAGGAAGCGCTCGATTTCAGCGGGATCTCGATCGTCCTTGAAGCTGGATTCGTCGACCCGTACCGCGATAGGCATGACGGCGATGTCGTGTTGCTGCAAAAACTCCCGCGGTAGATCGCAGGACGCATCGATGGCCAAACCCATGCGCATGTACCAAACCCCTGTCTTCAACGTGCGGCATGACCATAACATGACGGCGGCAAGCGGCCTTGCCGCGGTGCGCCAAGCACGCTGCCCGCAGGCATTGACGATGGTGTGCGATGCATAGCTGCCGTGGGCTGCAGACGGCGAACCTCAGCTGCGATCACCACGTTCGAACGCCATGCGGCGAGGAAGTTGATCGAATGTTGTTTCGGCAAGAAATAGCGCTGGCAGTGCGGCGTTTTCGCGGCCACTGTCAGTTTGTATCGGCAAGGGCTTTGATTTGCTTTCGAAAGGGTGCGTTTACCTTCGACGGCTCAACACGGGCAATCTCGGCATTGCTAAAAATAAAGTTATAAATCAAATATTTATGTGATTTTCAGGCAACTCGTTCTTGCACAGATCCGACGCAAGAAACTGTGTTGGATTGCTAAGATTTTGTTGACACCCGCCACGAGGGTGCCGTAAGTTCCTGCTATCGAGGCGGCTTGAGGCGGATCGCAAATAGCGCGAATCACGCCCAAAACCGGGGGAGTTTGCCAGGCGGAACCCAGCGGGTTTCCCGGCAAAAAACGGTGGTTTTGCCTCGTAAGTTCGGGGTTGCATGAGCAGTTCATGCAGTCGTTATTTTGGCCCAATGGGCTCTTCGGGGAGATTTTGCATAATGGTGAAGCACGATTTGATCGGCGCGGGCAATTACCGTCGCCACGCTCTTGCTGCGGCTCTGGCCATAAGTTTCGGTTTCGCCGGCGTGGCGATGGCGCAGTCCACCACCGGTTCGTTCGTCGGCCAGGCGCCGGCCGGCGACTCGGTAACAGTGACCAGCGAGACCGGCCTGACCCGCGACGTGCCGGTGGATAGCACCGGTCACTACCACATCAACAACATGCCGGTTGGCACCTATACGGTGCAGCTGAAGAAAGACGGTTCCGTCGTGGATACCCGCAACGGCGTGTCGCTGAACGTGGGCGTCTCCACCGACGTGTCCTTCGTACCGAAGACGCTGAACACCGTGACGGTCAACGCCAATTCGATTCCGCAAATCGACGTGGCCTCCGTGGATTCGCGCTCGGTGATCACTTCCAAGGACCTGGCGCGCCTGCCGCTCGGCCGCACCGCGGAAGCCATCGCGCTGCTCGCCCCGGGCGTGAACCAGGGCAGCGGCTTCTTCAACAATGCGCTCTCCTTCGGTGGCGGTAGCGCCAGCGAGAACGCGTATTACATCAACGGTTTCAGCAGCTCCAATCCGTTGTCCAACCTGGGCGGCGTGGGCCTGCCCTATGGCGCGATCGACCAGCAGGAAACTTACACCGGTGGCTACGCAGCGAAGTACGGCCGCTCCGATGGCGGCGTGATCAACCAGATCGGCAAGCGCGGCACCAATGAATGGCATTTCGGCGGCCAGGTGATCTGGGAACCGCGTTTCGCCGAATCTGATCCGGTGAATCGCAATTACGCGAACATGACGCTGCCTGCCGGTTACAGTTATGCCCAGCCGGGCTTGGCCGGCACGCTCTATCAATACCGCAGGAACGACAAGCAATGGCGCACGGTGTACGACGCCTACATCGGCGGCCCGCTGATCAAGGACAAGCTGTTCTTCTTCCTGGCGGCGGAATCGGAGAAAGTGGAAGGCCGCAGCACCAATAACGTGGATGCTGCGCAGGCTGCCTACCTCAAGTACACCAATAAGCTGCAGAAGTTCTACGGCAAGGTCGACTGGAACATCACCGACAACCACTTGCTGGAACTGTCGCACATCGTGAACAAGGAGCCGGGCGATGCCGGCAACCCCGACCCGGCCAACAACAGCCCGGCGGAAGCGAGTTCGGCCCAGTATTACGCCTTCAACTACAACACCTTGAAAGCCGGCGGTCCGCTCAACGTGTATCCGACGTGGTCGAAGGACACCACCACGCTCGACATCATCAAGTACACCGGCTACATCACCCAGGATCTGACGGTCAGCGCGACCTACGGTCGTAACAAGACCACGAACTTCACCCAGTATCCGGGGCTGAATTCGGTCGATGCGTTCCTCATCAATAACGGACAGCAAAACCCGGCTTACAACGGTGGCACCCCGATCACCAACAACAACGCCACTCGCTTGATCAGCTCGCCGGATGCCATGACGCGCACGCATGGCTTGCGATTGGACGTCGATTACCACCTGGGCAGCCACGACCTGTCCGTGGGTATCGACAACATGTATTACCACGCGGCGAACCAGGGCCAGCTCACCAGCGGTCCGGGCTACACCTGGGCGTACTTCATCACCAAGACGCCGCTCAGCCCGATCAACAGCTTCTCGGCTGCGCCGGGTACCCCGTACTACGTTCGCCAACGCATCTTCCACGATGCCACCAGCATGTCGGTGACGCAGAAGGCGTACTACCTGGAAGACAAGTGGCAGGTGAACGATCGTTGGTTGGTGGACATTGGCCTGCGCAACGACAAGTTCGACAACTACAACAACTCCGAGCAGGCCTACGTGCGCGAAGGCAACCAGTGGGCACCGCGCCTGGGCGCGAGCTGGGACGTGTTCGGCGATTCCAGCCTGAAGGTGTACGCCAACCTCGGCCGCTACTACCTCGCGCTGCCGAGCAGCGTGGCGATTCGTGGTGCTTCGGCATCCACGTATACCAACCAGTACTTCACCTACACCGGCATCGCAGCGAACGGTACCCCGACCGGTCTGACCGCTCTGGGCCCGGCCCGCTCTTCGGATAACGAGTACGGCGTTACGCCCGACCCGAAGACCTTCACTGCCACCAACCTGCGCGCGGAATACCAGGACGAGCTGATCCTGGGCTTCGACAAGACCCTGGGCTCGAGCTGGACCACCGGCGCCAAGTTCACCCTGCGCCGCCTGGAAAGCGCGATCGACGACGTCTGCGACATGAGCAAGCTGCAGGCCAAGATGCAGTCGATCGGCCTGGATCCGACGCTGTACAACACCACGCAGCCGGGTTGCCGCCTGATCAATCCGGGTCAGAGCAACGACTTCCTGGTGTCGCGCCTGGATGGCAGCGGCTATTCCAAGGTGACGATGACCAAGAGCGATTGGGGCTTCGCCGATGGTGCCAAGCGCAAGTACTACGCTCTGAACGCGTACTTGGAGCACCCGTTCGACGGCAAGTGGCAGGCGCGCCTGGACTACACCTTCTCGCGCAGCTACGGCAACACCGAAGGCCAGGTGCTTTCGAACATTGGCCAGACCGACGTCAGCAAGACGCAGGACTGGGATGCTGCCGCGATCATGGCGAACAGCAACGGCATCCTGTTCAACGATCGTACGCACCAGATCAAGGCCTACGGCGCTTACGCGATCACCAACGAGTGGATGGTCTCCGGCCGCGTGCTGCTGACCTCGGGCGCGCCCAAGAGCTGCATGGGTTACTTCCCGCCGCCGAATCAGGATCCGATCAACTATGGTTCCGCGTACCACTACTGCTTCGGCCAGCCCTCCGCTCCGGGTGCGGCCGGCCGCATGCCCTGGAACCAGCGCGTGGATTTGGGTGTGATGTATCGCCCGATGTTCGCGCAGCAGAAGCTGGCCTTCGGTCTGGACGTGTTCAACGTGCTGAATCGCCAGGTGCCGACCCAGTGGTCCGCGACCAGCGAGTCCAGCTCGCCGGGCACGGTGCTCAACACCTTCGGCAACGGCATGTTCTACACCCAGCCTCGTTACGTGCGTCTGTCGGTGTCTTACGACTACTAAGCGGAACGGGCGCCTCATTCCTTCGAGGCGCCCAGTTAGGTTTGCTTTTGAACGCCCCGGTCATGCCGGGGCGTTTTTTTTGGCGGGTGCGAAATGCGTCCGTCGACGAAAGGGCTCGTTCAAGCTCTAAGATGAAGGGCGTGAGACTCGGCACTGCGCCGACGTGGCGTTGCCGGTAACGCACGGCGAAGATTCGTCGTGCCCGACCACGAGATTCGAATGAAAACCAAACAAGAAATCGTGAGCAATTGGCTGCCGCGTTACACGGGCGTACCGCTGGACCAATTCGGCAGCCATATCCTGCTTACCAATTTCGGCCATTACGTTGACCTGTTCGCGCAATGGCACGATGTGCCAGTGCAAGGCCGCGATCGCCCGATGCCCAGCGCCACCGCCGACGACATCACGCTGATCAACTTCGGCATGGGCAGCCCCAATGCCGCCACCGTGATGGACCTGCTGGGGGCTATCAAGCCCAGCGCGGTGCTGTTCCTGGGCAAATGCGGCGGCGTGAAAAAGAAGAATCAGCTTGGCGACCTGATTCTGCCGATCGCGGCGATTCGCGGCGAAGGCACCAGCAACGACTATCTGCCGCCGGAGGTGCCGGCATTGCCGGCGTTCCAGCTGCAACGCGGCGTCTCGACCATGATTCGTGACCTCGGCCACGACTACTGGACCGGCACCGTCTACACGACCAACCGTCGCGTGTGGGAGCACGACGAAACCTTCAAGGAGTACTTGCGGCGCACACGCTGCATGGCGGTGGATATGGAAACCGCCACCATCTTCGCCGCCGGCTTCGCCAACCACATCCCTTGTGGCGCGCTATTGCTGGTTTCCGATCAGCCGATGATTCCGGAAGGCGTGAAGACCGAATCGAGCGACCGTGGCGTCACCGCGCAGTATGTAGAAGCGCATATCCGGATCGGCATCGAGGCCTTGAAGCTGGTGCGCCGGAACGGCCGCAGTGTCAAGCACCTGCGCTTCGAGGATGAGCCGGGGGAGTGAGCGCTTCGGTTATTTCCTGCGTACCGCAGCGCTTATCCAGTCATCCGGCTTGCGCAATAAATTACGTATCGCAAGTTATTGCTTTCATCCGTAATTATTTATCGTTGACTTCCGGGGATTCCAACCCTTAAGTTGCAGGATAACAAATGCTAAAGGGCCGTTAAGCAACTTTACGGCTTGGGCAATTTGTCGGGGATGGGGGAGAAAAACCGTCCGTTCGTGATCTGGCCGGGGTGGGACCCGCGCCGGGCAGGGGCGTGCGCTGGCGGTTTTGGGGCCTCTTTGACTACTAGCTGCTGGGGAGCATTGAATGAGTATCCATAGGAAGCTTAAGTCGGTATCGAACAGGATGCCGGTGCGTCACACTGCGTTGGCTGTTGCAGTGGCGATGGGTTTTGGGTTTTCGGGACAGGTACTGGCGCAGGCCACCACCGGTTCCGTATTCGGTACCGCGCCGGTGGCGGCTGGTGAGACGGTCCGCATCGTCAACACCCAGACTGGCCTGACCCGCGAAGTACAGGTCGGCAGCGATGGCCGCTACGGCGCCAACCAGTTGCCGACGGGCGACTACACCGTGTCGCTGATGCAGGGCGGCAACGTGGTGTCTACACGCGAGCATGTGCAGGTAACCGTGTCTGGCGGTACGCCGGTGCCGTTTGCCGCGCCCGAGAACGCGAAGAACCTCGCGACCGTCACGGTTACGGCCAACGCGCTACCTGCGATCGACGTGTCCTCCACCCGCCAGACCCAGGTGATGACCGCGCAGCAATTGAAGACTCTGCCAGTGGCTCACAGCGCTGAAGCCATCGCGCTGCTGGCCCCCGGGGTGAACGCGGGTGGCTCCAGCCTGGGCACGGGTCCGGGCGGTGCGCCGCTGGTTTCCATGGGCGGCAACAGCGTTGTGGAAAACGCTTATTACCTCAACGGTTTCAATACCACCGATCCGGTCGGTGGCGCGGGCGGCATTACGCTGCCGTACTTCGCCATTGCCGAGCAGCAGACCATCACCTCTGGCTATGGTCCCGAATACGGTCGTTCGACCGGCGGCGTGATCAGCCAGATTGGCCAGCGCGGTAGCAACCAGTGGCATGCCGGCGTGTACGTGGGTTTCCGTCCGTCCTGGGCCCAAGGCAACTTCGACAACGTGCACTACAACAATCCGCTGACGCCAGTGGGTGCGTTGACGGCGGTGTCTCCGACCAACCCTGTTGCCACTCCTTATCTGGCCGCCAGCCAAGGCACGACGGCCTATGCTCCCGGCTACGGCCGGATCCAAACGGGCAAAAAGCAGAACAGCGACTGGTCGAACGTGTATGACGCCTACCTCAGTGGCCCGCTGATCAAGGACAAACTGTTCTTCTTCCTGACTGCCGAATGGGAGCACGACAGCCAGGACTTCGGCGTGCAGAATTTTGGTGTAACGACGCCCCAGGGTTTCTACCATACGACGGCTACCAGCAGTCCCAAGCTGTATGGCAAGTTGGACTGGAACATCAACGACAGCAACGTGCTGGAGTTGACGGGCGTCAGAAGCCAGATCAACGAGAGCAGCAGCAACTACTACAACTACAACTACACGGACCAGAAAGTCGCCGGCTATTACGGTCCGGGCGTATTGTCCAAAGACACCTACAATATCGGCATCCTGAAGTACACCTCGTACATCACCGACGACCTCACGCTCGAAATGCAGTACGGCTTGATGAAGGGCGAGTACTTCCGCAGCCTGGGTGGCGGCAATGAATCGCCAGTGACCTTCGGTTCAGGGGTTGTCATACCGCCGGGTGTTTCTGCCCCGAACCTGCCCGAGCAGACCTTTACCAATCCGGGCCACAAAACCAAGACGCAGAACCTGCGCATCGACCTTGATTACAAGCTCACGGCTACGCACGACCTCAAGTTCGGTATCGACAACATCCAGTACCGGGACGATAACGACGGCTCCGACATCGTCAACGGCTATTCCTGGAACTACGTAGTAGGCTTGCCGTCCACTTTCTCGAATGCGCCCTTTGTCGGTAACCCTGGTTACGGCAATTACGTTCAGCAAAACTTTGTGCACCAGAACGTCAGGATTGCGGTTCGCCAGAAGGCGCAGTATGTGGAAGACAAATGGCAGGTCACGCCCAGCCTGTTGCTTGACCTTGGCCTGCGCAACGACCAGTTCGAAAACACCGGCCCCGGCGGCCAACCCTACGTCAAGGAAAACAGTCCGCAATGGGCTCCGCGCCTGGGCTTCAGCTGGGACGTGTTTGGCGACAGCACGTTGAAGGTCTTCGGTAACGCAGGTCGTTACTACCTGGCGTTGCCGGCGGGTCTGGCCGCACGTAACACTGCGTTCAGCTCCATCAACGGCACCATCACCTATACCTACACCGGCATCAATCCGAATGGTTCTCCGACCGGGTTGACCGTGGTTCCCACCGTATTGGCTCCGGGTGTGACGACGCCAGGCTTCTTCTCGTCGGATGGCGAGAATGGCGTCCCCGGCAACATCAAGGACTACGCCTCGACCAACCTCAAGCCGCAGTATCAGGACGAATACGTGCTGGGCTTCCAGAAGATGCTCGGCGATACCGGCCTGGTGATCGGCTCGCAGGCGACCTGGGAGAAGGCAGGCAACCTCGTCGATGACACCGATCTTGCGGACCCTTATGGTTGCGCTGCGGGCCTAGTCAACCCTGGCAAGACCAACTACATCCCGTGTGATGGGTCGCCCACCGGCCAGGTGATCTGGAACCCGAACACCGGGCAAGGCGTTTTGACGGCGGGCCAGCCTTTCATCGGGTTCCCGAAGCCGTCGCGTAAGTACTACGCTCTGGATACCTATCTGGAACACACTTGGGATGGCAAGTGGTACGGCAAGATCGACTACCTGTACTCCAGGTCGTACGGTACCACCGAAGGTCCGACCGACACCGCTATCGGGCAGATCACGAACTCGAGGAATGGCGGCTTTTCCGGTTCGACCACGGCGCAGTGGGACTTCCCCGACATCATGGCCTACTCCAATGGTGATCAGGCCAATGACCATCGCCACACCCTCAAGGCGTTCGGCTCGTATGCCATTACGCCGGAATGGATGGTCAGCGGTACCTTTATCATGCAGTCGGGTGCGCCGAACATCTGCCTGAGCGGTTTCGGCTCCACCATTTTTGCTGATGCGTATAACGGTCCCTACCAGCACTTCTGCGGCGGCGTGCCCAGTTCCAATTCGACGACTGGCGTGGGGTATGGCGGCCAACCGTCTCCCGGTGGCAGCAGTGGCCATACGCCGTGGACCCACCAGCTCAACCTGAGCTTGACGTACACGCCGGACTGGGCAAAGAAGAAGCTCACCTTGCAGTGGGAAATTCACAACCTGGCCAACGAGCAGAAGCCGACGCTTTACTACACCCAATACGCTATTGGTAACGGCGGCACTGCTTCGGGTGCCAACACGGGTACGTACCAGTACAACCCGGTCTACCACACCGCGCAGTCGGTGGAACAGCCGCGCTACATGGAATTCTTCGTGAAGTACGACTGGTAATTCCCGTCGCGGATTCACCGACGCCAAGGAAGGTGTCGGTTATGGGAAAAAGTAAGAAGGCCGCCGGGCAATCGGCGGCCTTCTTCGTTTCAGCGTTCGAGATGCTGGATCAGCGGCGCCAGAAAGTCTCGATAGTGCGGACTGCGTGCGGTATCAGCGCGCATGGGCTGGCGTACTTGCGCTGCGCTCGCCGTGCTGTGTACGTCGCGTTGAGTCTGGTGCGGCGAGAGGCACGCGGCATCGAAGGGTACTTGGCAGAACGAAAGCAGTTGCCTGATCTGAGCCTCTGGGTCGCGTACCAGCGTCTCGTAGGAAAGGTCGAAGACGTGGCCCGGATAGCGTTGCTGCCAGTAATCGGTGAGGCGCTGGAAGTCGTTATAACAACTGGCCAGGTCGCCCAGGTCGTAGCTGAAGTGGATGCCTTCGCTGAACAACTGTCGGTAGCAGGCAAAACAGGTTTCGACCGGGTCGCGATGGCAGTTGATGATCCTAGCGCCTGGCAGCATAGCGCGGATGGCGCCGATCCATTGCCAAGTCTGCAGCCCCTTGTCGGTGAAATAAGGACGCTTGGTGCGCCAGCGTGCAGTGCGGGCCAGATAGCTCTTACCCAAGCGCGCCCAATCTTCCGCCGTGGTGTCAGCCACCCAATGCGGAAAGTCCTTGCCGCGCCGTTTAGATTCTTCGTCGAGGACCTGTGACAGGTCCGGGATCTCATTGGCGCCTTCCACCAGCGGGTGCGAGGCGAGGATGTGTTCAACCAGGGTTGATCCGGAGCGGGGCAGGCTGGCGATCAGGATCACTTCGTGCCCGAGAGTTGGATCGAGCGGTGCCGGCAACGGTTGGCGGAATGCTTCCATTACGGCATCAATGTGCGCGCGCTCCGCCGCGGCATCCCACTGGACCAGCTGGCGTTTGAGTGCATTGGCCTCGCGCAAGGCCTGAAATGCTTCGCTGTATTGGTGCTGGTCTTCCAGGGCTTTGTACAGGCTGAAGCCGAGCGATACGCGCACGTCGGGCGCTAGCTGCCGGTTTTGCAGCGCACGCTGGATCTGCCTGGCGTCCTCCTGGGTCAGCGACTCGGTTTTCAGATTGGCCAGGCATTGCCAGGCATGCGCCTGATCGGGCTGGAGGCCCAACACTCGGCGGTATTCGGCGACCGCCTCGGCGATGTTGCCGCGTATCGTGAAGATATCGGCCAGCGTGTTGCGCGCAGAGATGTGACGTACGTCCAGCTTGAGGGCGCGTCGCAAAGCATCCGCGGCCTCGTCCAGTTGCCACGTAAGTTTCAGCGCCTTACCGAGGTTGAACCAGTGGGATGCTTGCAAGGGGGCCAGTTCCGTGGCGCGACGCAGGCAGACAAATGCTTCTGCAGTGGCGCCGGAATCGTAAAGGGCGCCTCCCAGATTCGTAAGGATGTTCGGGTCATCAGGGCGTTGCCGCGCGGCTTTGCGCATGTAATCGGCGGCAGTGTGGCTGTCGCCACGCATCTGACAGGCTATGCCATACAGGAACTGTGCGTTGGCAAAGCCAGGCGCCTCGGCCAGCACGCGTTTCAAGGGTTGCTCGGCCAGATCCGGGCGCCCCTGGGACAGCGCCTTGCCGGCTTCGCTCAGCCACTGGCTGGCTGCGGGAGAGAGGGAGGGAGGCGACATGGGCTACCTGATGCGGAGGGTTTTGAGAACCGATGCCTAGTCTTGCATGTTCTTCACGCTAAAGAACGGCCGTACGGCGGCGGTTGTTCCGCTCCATGGAGCGTACGATTACCATGGACTGCGCCATCCAACCTCATGAAGGGTTACTGCCTTGATTCACTGTGTCCCCGCCGTACTTGGTCCGGATGAGCTGGCAACCATCCAGTCCAAGCTGCAGAGTGCTCCTTTTGTGGATGGGGCCGGCACGGCCGGCTGGTCCGCACGTGAGGTTAAGCGGAATCTGCAGGTGACGCCGGGTGCGCCCGAATATGAGCAGATTGCACGCGTTGTGCGTGAAGCCTTCATGCGCAGCGGCGAATTGCAGACGGCGTTGCTGCCGGCGATGGCAACCTCGGTATTGTTCAACCGCTATGGGCAAGGCATGGAATACGGCCCCCACGTGGATACGCCGGTGATGGGCAGCATGAGCAATGCGGTACGTAGCGATATCGCCATCACTATCTTTCTCTCCGACCCGCGAAGCTACGATGGCGGCGAACTGACCGTATTCATGAATGGCATCGCCAGCCAGTTCAAGCTTGAGGCCGGTGCCGCGATTGCCTATCCCGCCAACACCTTGCACCACGTAACACCGGTTACCCGCGGCGTGCGTGATGCGGCGATCATCTGGGTGCAAAGCCAGATACGCGATCCGGCGAAACGGGAAGTCTTGTGGGATCTGGAAAACGCCAAGCATTTGACCTTCAAGCGTGAAGGCAAGAGCCCGGCCTTCGACCTGATCAGCAAGTCCCGCGCGAACC
Organism: Dyella choica; assembly: GCF_003977665.1. Taxonomy (GTDB): domain Bacteria; phylum Pseudomonadota; class Gammaproteobacteria; order Xanthomonadales; family Rhodanobacteraceae; genus Dyella_B; species Dyella_B choica. Next base: position 28,636 of record NZ_RYYV01000025.1, read on the forward strand.
TGATCCGCATGTGGGCGGAAACTTGAGCGGCGCCCCATGTAGGCTGGGATGACAATCCCAGCATCGCGCGGGTTACCTGCATGGCAATGCCGGGTTTTGCAACATCCATTATGGCTTCCCGCCATGGTCTTCCCAGCCGCCACCCAGCGCCTGGTAAAGCGCCACTGTATCGACGTAGCGGGCAGTGACGGCCTGGAGCCGCGCGATCCTGGCCTGCTGGTAGGTCTGTTCCGCGCCGAGCAGTGCCAGCGCGTTGACGGCGCCGGCTTCCAATTGCTGCTGCGTTAGATCACGCGTCTTTCGTGTGGCTGCCTCTGCCTGCGTGGCTGCGGCAAGCGCCTTGCTGTCTTCATCCAGCGCGTACAGCGTATCGGCAATGTTCTGGAAGGCGGTGAGCACGACGTTGCGATACTGCGCCTTGGCCTGGTCCAGGGCCGCTTCGGCGGCGCGTTGATGGTGCTTCAAGGCGCCAAAGTCGAACAGGGTTTGCGATACCGTACCGGTAAGGCTCCAGAACAAGTTGTTGTCGGAGAACATGCGGCCGAATTGAGTCGAGCTGCCGCCGTACTGCGCCGAAATGGAGAGCTGCGGCAAGCGGTTGGCGACTGCGATACCGACTTGCGCGCTGGCGGCATGCACCTGAGCTTCGGCTGCCAGCGCATCCGGGCGTTGACGGATGATCTGCGCCGGCAGGCTCAGCGGCAGCGTCGGCGGCAAATGCAGCGTTTCCAGTTCGAGATCGGCGTGCTCGGACTGTGACGGTGGTTCACCGGTCAGCACTGCAAGCAAGTCACGCGTCTGTTCGAGCTGTTTCTGTAGTGCGGGTAGATTCTGCTGGACTTGTGCGAGTGCCGCGGCTTGAGCCGCGACATCCAGAGCCGTGGCGCCACCTATGGCCGCTTGTTGTTGCAGGATGGATAGCGCGCGTGTATCGGCATCGATCGTCGCCCGAGTTGCCGCGATCTGCGCGCGCAGGCCGGCTTCCTGCACGGCCGCGTTCACCACATTGGTGGCCAGGGTGAGATAGGTGGCATCCAGCTGGTAGCGCTGCATATCGGCCTGCGCGCTAAGCGATTCGACGGTGCGGCGGTTGAGGCCGAACACGTCGGGCACATAACCCACGGTCAGCTGAGCCGTGTGCAAGGTGTAGTAGGTTGCTCCAGAGCTAAGTGTCGGCGAAATCGTGCCGACGGCATTGCGATTACGCGAAGGCGAATAGCTGGCCTGCAGAGTGGGGAAAAAGCTGGCGCGCTGCGCGGCAACGTCTTCTTTCGCCTGGCGCAGCGCAGCCTGAGCCGCGTCGGCGGTGGGGTTGTGTGCCAGTGCGCGCTGGACGAGGTCGTTCAAGACCGGTGACTCGAACGCCTGCCACCAGTCACGCGGCACCGAGCCGTCCTGAGTGAATCGTTGCGCATCATGCGTCGTGGCAGCGCCGATAGCCGCCGGCATGGGGGCGCGGGTTAAGCCATCTGCCGATGGCACGCTTGGGCGATGGTAATCCGGACCGACAGCACAGCCGGCACACAGGGCGACCAGCGCGAATAGGCCCGAACCACGCAGGCGAACCAGCACGCTACGGTTCATGCCTTGCCTCCTTCCTCATCGGCGAGCCGCCGCCTCGCGCGACGCGCTTGCGACCATTCCACCACCAATACCTGCAACGCTGGTGCCACGATCAGCAGCATGATCGGTCCCAGCAGCATGCCGCCAACCACCACGGTAGCGAGCGGACGCTGCACCTGACTGCCGATACCATGCGAAATGGCGGCGGGAAATAGCCCGATGCACGCGGAAAGCGCCGTCATCAGCATCGGGCGCATGCGTTGTTCCGCGGCCAGGTACATCGCCTCCACCGGCGGCCTGCCTTCAAACAGCAAGTGGTTGAAATAGGTGATGACCAGAATGCCGTTCATCACCGATACCCCGAACAGCGACACGAAACCGATGGCCGCCGAGACGCTGAGATTCAAGCCGGACAAAGCCAGGGCGATGATGCCGCCAGCGATCGAAAACGGAATCGCTGCCAGTGTCAGCAGGCTGTCGCGCAGCGAATTGAACAGCGTAAAGAGCAAGGCTAGGATCAAGCCGATGGCAATCGGCAGCACCACGGCCAGCCGCTGCTTCGCCGCTTGCATATCGGAGAACTCGCCCGCCCAGGCCAGGTGATAGCCGCTGGGCAGCTTGACGTTTTCGGCAATGCGCTGCTGCGCCTCTTCCACGGTGCTGCCCAGGTCGCGGCCGCGCACGCTGAACTTGACCGGGATATAGCGCTCGTTGCGCTCGTGATAGATGTAGGAGGCGCCGGTATCCAGCGAAATATTCGCCAGCTCGCGCAGTGGCACGTAAGCCGTATTGCCGGCGGAATTGGTGTAGCCCACCATGACGTTGCCGATGGCGTCGATATTGGAGCGGTATGGCGCGGACAGGCGCACCACCAGCGCGAATTGCTTTTCGCCTTCCTGTACGGTGGTGGCCTGCGTGCCGGCCAGTGCGGCCTGGATCACCGTGTTTACGTCACCGGTGTTGAGGCCGTAACGCGCGGCTTTTGCACGGTCGACGGTGATGTTGAGGTTGGGCTGGCCCAGCACATGGAAGACACCCAGGTCCTGCACGCCGCGTACTTGCTGCATCTGATGCATCACTTCGTCGGCCAGCTGCTCCAATTTCCCCAGATCGGGGCCAAGAATCTTTACCGCATTGGCTCCTTTTACGCCGGATAGCGCTTCTTCGACGTTGTCCTGGATGTACTGCGAGAAATTGAAACTCACGCCCGGAAATTCAGCGTTGAATTCCTGCTGCAAGCAGGCGACCAGTTTGGCCTTGCTGTCGCCGCTGGGCCAGTCGCTTTCCGGCTTCAACGGCACGAACAGTTCCACGTTGTAGAAGCCTGCCGCGTCACTGCCGTCATCGGGGCGGCCGTGCTGCGATACCACCGTGATCACTTCCGGATGGGACTCGATGATGTGCCGCATGCGATCGACCTTCTGCATGCCGGCCTCCAGCGAAATGGTCGGCGGCATGCTGGCGCGAATCCACAGGTTGCCTTCCTCCAGTGCGGGCAGGAATTCGGTACCGATGCGTGGCAGCAGCAGCCCCGCCAGCAACAGGAAGCACAGGCCCAGCGCCACGGTGAGCTTGCGCCGGCGCAAGGCCCAGCGCAGCACCGGTGAATACAGATGGCGAATCGCGCGCACGAAGATCGTTTCGACTTCCTTGACGTGCTTGGGCAGCATTAGCGAGGCAAGCACGGGCGTGATCGTGAAGGTGGCGATCAGCGCACCCGACAAGGCATAGGCATAGGTGCGTGCCATCGGATTGAAGATCTGCCCCTCCACGCCCTGCATGGTGAACAGCGGAATGAAAGCGGCCACCGTGATGACCGAGGAGAACAGCACTGCACGATCCACCTGCATGGCGCTCACATAGAGCATGCGGATGCGATCGGTCCAGCCATGGCTGCCTGGACCGGTGGGGCCGGCGCCGCCTTGGCTTTCGGCGTAGTAGTGCAGCAGTTCCTTGCGCTCTTGCTCGCCTTTTTGCAGGTTGCGGAAGATGTTTTCGATCATGATCACCGCCGAGTCGACGATGATGCCGAAATCCACTGCGCCCACCGAGAGCAGGTTGGCCGAATCCCCGCATAGAACCAGGATGATGATGCTGAAGAACAGCGCCACCGGAATGTTCGCGCTCACGATCAGGGCGCTGCGCAAATCACCCAGAAAAATCCACTGGATCAGGAACACCAGCAGACAGCCGAAGACCAGGTTGTGCAGCACCGTGTGCGTGGTTACAGCTACCAGGGTAGAGCGGTCGTAGAACGGCACCACCTTCACGCCCGGTGGCAGCGTGCCATCGAGATTGAGCCGCTCCACTTCGGCTTGTACGCGCGTGATCACTTCGTTGGTGCGCTCGGTGGGGTTCATCACCACGATGCCGGTCACTACGTCGCTCTGGTTGTCGCGGCCGCCCTGGCCCAGGCGCGGGGCCGTGCCGACGGAGACGCTGGCCACGTTTTGCACCAGGACAGGGGTGCCATTGCTCTCAGACAACACCACGTGCTTGATGTCGTCGGTATCGGAGATCAGGCCGACGCCGCGCACGTTGACTGATTGCTGGCCAAGGTTGATCGTGCGTCCGCCGACATTCTGGTTGGCGTTGCCGAGCGCGGCAGTGAGCTGCGGCAGGGTGAGCTTGTAACCTTGCAGCTTCGGCATGTCCACGTCGACGTGGTATTCCTTGGTGGTGCCGCCCCAGGTCACCACCTGGCCCACGCCCGGTACCGACAGCAGGCGATGCGACACCACCCAGTCCTGCAGAGTGCGCAGGTTGGTCAGGCCGTAGTGCGGCGGCCCAACCAGTTGGTAGCGGAAGATCTCGCCCACCAGGCTGGATGCCTGGATCTGCGGCTGCACGCTGTTGGGCAGGCTGACATTCTGCTGCAGATTGATCGCGGTACGCGTATAGGCGAAGTTGTAGTCCACGCCATACTTGAAGGTCACTCGCACGAACGCCAGGCCGTAGAACGAGGTGGAACGGATGTTGTCCACCCCAGGCGTGGTGGCGACACCCAGTTCCATTGGCCGGGTGTAAAGCCGCTCCATTTCCTCGGCGGACAAGCCCGGCGCCTGCGCCGTGATTTCCAGCACCACCGGCGCCGGATTGGGATAAGCCTCGATGTTGAGTCTGCTGTACGCCATCAGGCCCGCGGCGAAGAACGCCAGCAGAGCCATGATCACGACGGAGCGTCGGGACAGGGCAAACGCGATGATGCCTCGTAACACGGGTGGCGCCTTTATCCGAAAGTGAGAGCGGTGCGTGCGTGGCGGCGACTCAGTCGCTGTCCGGCTGTTGCGCCAGCATGTTGTCGAGGAACAAGGCGCCTTCGCCGGCAACGCGCTCACCCGCCTTCAGGCCGGAGAGAATCTGATCCATGCCCTGCTGGCGCTTGCCGATTTTCACGCTGCGTTGCTCGAAACGGCGGCCATCCGGCGTGACATACACCATGGTGCTGCCGTCACCTTCGCGTACGACTCCATCTTCGGGCACGGCAGGCGAATGTTCCGCCGCCGCTGTCTGCACGGCGGCATTGACCAGCATCTGCGGACGCAATACGCGATCCGCATTGGGAAGGTCGGCTCGCACGATGACCGTGTGCGTGTTCGGATCGACGGCACTGGCCAGGTAGCTCACTTCGCCGTGCAGCGTACGGCCGGCCAAGGCCGGCACCGTAATGGCGAGCGGCTGATGCAGCTTCAACGCGGCAGCATCGTCCTCGGGCATATTCGCCACCATCCACACGCTGGAAAGATCAGCCACCGTGAACGGTGTGGGTGAACTGCCGGGTTGCACCAGATTGCCCACCGCCAGCGAACGATTGGCGACAATGCCGTCGAATGGGCTAAGAATGCGCAAGTCGCCCTCCAGCTTGCGCGTGGCAAGCAAACGGTCGATGTCCGCCTCGCTCTTGCCGAACAGCAGCAGGCTTTTGCGTGCCGCGCGATAGCTGGCTTCAGCGCTCTGTTCGTCGGAGGTGGCCTGCTCCACATCCTTTTGGGCGCTGGCCTGGATGGTCAGCATCTTTTGCGCCCGGGCGAGCGTCTTGCGGTTCAGGGTGAGCACGCCGTCGGCAGCGAGCAGGGCGGATTCGGCTTGCAGCAGATCGGGGCTGTCGATGGTGAACAGCAGTTGCCCCTTGTGCACGGTGTCGCCCTCTTCCGCGGCAACGCTGGCCACGCGTCCTGCGTAGGGGCTGGAGACCTGGGCAATGCGGCCCTGGTCATAGTCGATGTAGCCGACCGCCTGGCGCCAGGTATCGAACGTGCGCGTACCTACCTCGATGACCGATACCTGTTTGGCTTGTGCTTCGGTGAGGGTGACGCTGTGCGTGTCCGCGCCGGCATTGGCTGCTGGTGCCGGCGATTCGCGATGAGCGAGCCAGATGTAGCCGATACCGGCGAAAACGACTGCAGCAATGGCGAGGGCCAGCACGGGCGCGCGCTTGGTGACCATGTAACGATCTCAATGAGATTCCCCAACTCGGGACCATAGCGGCAGGGCTGGGCATGGAATAGTTACGATTTGGAAAGGTTGGGCATCGCTGCGCACTCACGCTTTCGGCAAAAGTATGCTCACCTTCAAACCAGGCCGCGCATCCTCCAGCTTGAGGCTTCCTCGGTGCAGCGACACCACCGCCGCCACGATGGAAAGCCCCAGCCCATTGCCGAGCTGGCTGCGGCTGTCGTCCACCCGGAAGAATCGTTCGGTGGCGCGTGCCATGGCCTCGGCCGGAATACCGGGCCCGTTGTCCTGCACCACAATATGGGCGTCATGCTCGTCTTGCCAGGTGGAGAGGCGGATGTGCGCAGCATCGCCGGCGTACTTGAGTGCATTGTCCAGCAGATTGGCCAGCACGTTGGCCATCAGGCCCCGATCGGCGAGCACGGCGGGAGCGCCATCGATCTCCACGCTCAGCCGCATGCCCCGCGCTTCGGCAGCGGGCTGGTAAAGCTCGACCAGGTCGTCGAGCAAGGCGGGCAGCAGCAATCGTTCGAAGCGCTGTCGCCTTACGCCGGATTCGGCTTCGGCGATTTGCAGCAGTTTTTCAAAGACGCCGATCAGCGTATCGATTTCATCGATGACGTAGTGCGCGGCGCGCTGCCACCGCTGCGACTCGGGTGGAGGTTGCAGCGTTTCTTCCAGCGCGCCTCGAATCCGCCCCAGCGGCGTGCGCAAGTCGTGCGCAATGGTGTTGGAAACATTGCGCGCAATGTCCATCAGGCGTTCGATCTCGTCGAGCATGCGGTTGACGTCACGTGCGATATGGGCGAGTTCATCCTTGGCCCGGCCCGTTACGACGATGCGCCGGCTCAGGTTGCCGGCCGATACATCCTGCGTAGTTTGTTGAATAGCCGCCAGCCGCGCCTGCAGCTGGGTCCGGAACAATGCGGCGCCCAGCATGGCCAGCAGGAGGCCGAGCAGTCCGCCGATCGCCAGGGCGCTGAGGATCGTCTGTTCGAGCTGATGCTGCTCCTGCAGATCACGGCCGACCACCAGCAGGCTGCCGTCACTAAAACGATGGAACAGCAAGCGGCTGGTCGAATGGCGTTCGAGGCGCTGGACTTCCATCTTGACCAGCGTGTCGTCCGCGCCGGGCCGCATTGGCCAAGCGGTAAGGTTGCCGATCAGTTTGCGTCCGTGCGAATCGAGCAGGAGGTAGACCTCCGTTTCCACGTCCTTGTCGTCGGTCAGCAATGTATGGATGGCCTGTAGCAGCGCCGTGGTTCCGCTGAGGTCATGCACTTGTTCCAGTTGGTGGGCGATCGCGACGATCTGCCGGTCGCTGTTGCGTGCCAGCGAGCCGGCGGTGCCGACATAGAACACAGCGGAGATGATGCCGATCGAAAGCAGCAGCAACAGGCCATAACCCAGTGCGAGGCGGAATACGATCGAATGGCGCAGCTCAGTCATGCGCGGTTTCGTCGCTGGCCGGCTGGATGGTGTAGCCCACGCCGCGCACGGTATGGATCAGCGCGCATGGAAAATCGCGATCCACCTTGTTGCGCAGGCGGCTCATCTGCACGTCGATGACATTGGTTTCGGGATCGAAATGGTAGCCCCACACCGCAGCCAGCAACATCTTGCGTGTGATCACCTCGCCCTGATGGCGCACCAGGTATTCCAGGAGCTGGTATTCGCGTGGCTGCAACGCAATCGGCCTGCCTGCGCGAAAGGCGCGGCGTGTGCGTGTATCCACGGATAGGTCGGCCACGTTCAACACGCTCGGATTCCCAGCCAGGAAAGCACGCCGGCCGAGCGCTTCGACGCGCGCCAGCAGTTCCTCGAAGGCGAAGGGCTTGGTGAGGTAATCGTCGCAGCCTTCGCGCAGGCCGCGCACGCGTTCGTCGAGGCCGGCCAGCGCACTGAGCACGAGCACCGGCGTGTGGTCGTTCTGAGAGCGCAGCGAGGCGAGTACCGCAAGGCCATCGGTGCCGCCGGGCAGCATGCGATCAAGCACGATCACATCCCAGGCATGGGTGCCGGCCTGAAGCAGGCCGCTAGGACCGTCCCCACACACGGTCACGTCGTGACCCGCACGGCGTAGGCCGTCCTGGATGAAGCGAGCAGTGTGGGTGTCGTCCTCGATCAACAGGCAACGCATGCGGGCTGAGTTGGGTCCGGTAGATCCCCATAGCCTATCGCAGGCAAAAAAACGGGGCCGAAGCCCCGTATCAACCGGGTGGGCCGGGATGGCCATCCCGGCCTATGGATCAATAGCGCGGCACGCTAGAATCGATCTCAGCCGCCCAGGCATCGATGCCGCCATCCACGCTATACACCTGCGTAAAGCCGTGCGCGACGAAACGCTCCGCCACACCGCGGCTAGAAACGCCGTGGTGGCACATGAAGGCCAATGGCGTGTCCTTGGGCAGGTTGGCGAGAGCCGTGTAGCCTTCCTGTTCCAGGATGCGCGCCTGCGGTAGCGGCGCGGCGATGGCGCGGCCCTGGGCCGGGCGCGTGTCGATTAGGGTGACATTGCCGGCGGCGAGGCGGTTTTTGAGTTCCTGCACGCTCATCGACTGGATGCCAGTGCCGGCGCCGGGAAACTTCAGGCTGAGGCCTTCACCCTGCATGGTCGAGACCCAGTCGATCACGATGCCCTTGGCGCGCTGGGCGCTGGCCGGATCGAAATGCACTTCGATGCCGTTGGCAGTGACCACGATGTCGTGTTCGCTGGCGGGTGCGAGCTGGAAGCCGGCACTGTGGTCCGGGCCGATTTCCAGGTGCAGCGCCATGCCCTGTGCATTGGCCGTACCGGCGCGAATGGCCTCGGCGGCCTTGTCGGTGATGGTGATTTCCGGCGGCGTGCGATCCGGTGTCGCCGCGCCGAACAGCTGGTGCAGTTCACCGCTGCCGTACATTTGGCGGATGATGTCGGCGCCACCGACCAGTTCGCCGTCCACGTAGAGCTGCGGAATGGTTGGCCAGTTGCCGAATGCCTTGATGCCTTCACGGATCTCGGAATCTTCCAACACGTTGACCGTGTGGTATTCCGGCAGCAACTCGTTGAGCGTATTGGCGGCGGCGGCGGAAAAGCCGCACATCGGCTGGTAGCGGGTGCCCTTCATGAACAGCACCACGCGGTGGTCTTTCAGCAGGCTTTCGATTCGTTCGCGGGTGGCGGCTTCGAGGGACATGAGGACGGGGCTCCAGCTAAAGAAGGGGCTAATTGTAGTCCCTCCGATATGCTGGCGACGCGCTAGGGATCAAGAGCTATCGAACACGTCGCCGTCATTCCCGCGCAAGCGGGACTCCATCTTTGCTGTCATATCAGAGCAAAATAGGTTCCCGCTTACGCGGGAATGACGCCTTCTAGGCGGCCGGCTGCAGCTCTTCCAGGTCGTGTTTCTTGCGCCGGGCCAGCGGCGCCAGCGCCAGCGCGGCCATGGGCGAGGGCTGGACCTGCTCACGGCTGGCATGCCCCAGCGCGGTCGGCTGTTCGCTCCAGTGGATCAGCTCCATCGCGCCTTGCTCGTCCTCGATCAGCGCCGTGCAGTGCTCCACCCAGTCGCCGTCGTTGAGGTAGACCACGCCGTCGATGGTGCGTACCTGGCCGAAATGGATGTGGCCGCAGATATGGCCGTCAACGTTGTGCTCGCGCGCGCCGGCGGCGACGCGTTCCTCGTAGGCGCGGATATACGCCAAAGCCTTGCCGATGTGCGATTTGACGATGATCGACAGTGGCAGGTACGGCATCGCCATGCGGCGGCGCCAGGCATTGACGCGGCGGTTGCCCCAGCACACGAAGCGGTGCATGGCTTCACCCAGATGCAGCATCCAACTGCGGCCGATCTGCTCGGGGTCGTATTCGTCGCCATGGCTCACGCGATAACGGCGGCCATCGGCGCCGACATGGATGGCATTCAGTTCGATGCGCACACCGCAGATCGACTGGCCTACCAGGCCGCGCAGGGCGCAATCGTGGTTACCGGGAATGTAGGTGACTTCAACGCCGCGACGCGCCATATCAAGCACTTCGGCGATCACGGTGCCGTGGTCAGGATGCCACCAACGGCGGCGGCTCAGGGCTTCCAGGTCGATGATGTCGCCTACCAGATATAGCTGTTCGCACTGCAGGTTACGCAGGAAATCCAGCAGATAGGCCGCCTTGCAGTCTGGGGTGCCCAGATGGACGTCGGAAATGAAGGCGCTGCGGCAGTGAAGGGTGGCCATGGCGTCACTCCCCGGTTGGTTCCCGGGAGCACAGTCTGCCGCCGAAACGTCACCGTGCGATGGCGAAATGGTTGCAAAGAGGTTGCCGCAACTCTTTTTTCCGGGAACGACGGTGTGCGATAACGCGAGCCGGGGAGGGAGGATGGCGATGAACACACCTGCCGAGGCACAACTCGCACAATGGCGCCAGGCCGCGCACGCCTGCCTGGGGCGCGGTGATCTGCAGCAGGCGGGGCAGCTGTTTCAGCGTGTGCTGGAGGGAGCCCCCGACGACCTGGAAGCCTTGCAGGTGCTGGGCGCCGCGCGCCTGCTGGCGGGAGACTATTCCGCCGCTGCCCAGATGCTGCGCCAGGCCCTCATTCAGGCACCGGATCTGTTCGTGGAGCGGTTGCGGCTGGGGCTGGCGCTGGAGCAGCTCAGCCGGCCGCACGATGCCTTGGCCGCCTATTTCGGCGCCTTGCGCACGGCCCAGCAACAGGGGCGCTGGCTCAGCGATGAAACCACGGCGCCCGGTCTGCGCGAGGCGGTGAAACATGCCATGCGCTACGTCGATGCGGGGCGGCTTGCCTGGTTCCGTCGCACGCTGGAGCCCTTGCAGCAGCGCTATGGCGTAGCCGAGATGCGGCGGGTGGAGCACTGCCTGGAAGTCTACCTGGGCGAGCGCTCCGAACCGATTCCCGATCCGCGCCAGCGGCCCAAGTTCCTTTATTTTCCCGGCATCCCCAGCCAGCCCTACTATCCACGCGAACGCTTTGCCTGGCTCGACTCATTGGAAGCCGCCACGGACTGGATGCGCGGGGAACTGCAAAGCGTGCTCGCGCAGGAGCAGGGCCTGGAAGCCTTTCTCGGCCCGCCGCCGCCCGGACAGTCGGAACAGGCGATGCTGAGCTCGTCAGGGCCGCGGCCGGCTGCCTGGGATGCGTATTTCTTCTACCGGCATGGCGAACGCTACGACGCGAACGCTGCAGCTTGCCCGCGCACGTCAGCGTTGTTGGACAGCCTGCCGCTGACGCGTATCCGCGGCCATGCACCGGAAACGCTGTTCTCCGTGCTGAGCCCGGGCACGCATATTCTGCCGCATACGGGCGTTACCAACGTGCGCCTGGTGACCCATCTGCCGCTGATCGTCCCGCCTGACTGTGCCTTGCGCGTGGGGCGCGAAACGCATATTTGGCAGGAAGGTCGCTGCGTGACTTTCGACGATACGTTCGAGCACGAGGCCTGGAACCGCAGCGAACAGACGCGCGCGGTGCTGATTCTCGACAGCTGGAATCCGGATCTCAGCGAGGCCGAATGTGCGGCGGTGACCGAATTGATCGGGGCAATTGGCGATTTCAACGCGGCGAGTGCGTAGGCTGGGATGGCAATCCCAGCTTACGAATAGCCTAGCCGCTCCATCACCGGCTGCAAGATCGGCAACACCGGTTCGAACTGTTCGCGATAAGCGTGCCAACGGTGCACCGCACGTGCGTGAATCCCTTGCGTCACTTGAGCATAGCTGGGCGTACTGATGTAAGCCTTGTTGCGCGCATGTTCGGCGAAGCGCGCCAGCGGGGCGGGATCGTCAAGCTGCAGAAAATGTCCCAGCCGCAGCACCTGCTGGTCGAAACGATTCACCACCGATTCGTAACGCCACTCCAGCACGCGCGGCGCAAAAACTTCGACCTGGCTGGACCAGTGCTCGAACGCTCGCACATAACTGCGCGCCAACCGCTGCAGCGAACTGCACAACACCATGAAGGCAGGGGAGCGGAATGACTGCATGTAGCAACTCATCAGCACGTCACAGGGATGGCGCAGGCAAAGAATGATGCGAGCTTCCGGAAACAGCCGCATGATCATCGGCAGGCACAGCATGTTGAGCGGATTCTTGTCCACCAGACGACGCGTGCCCAACTCAGGCACGACCTTGCGTACCAGCCCTGCATAAACGGCCCGCAGCTGGTCGGCTTCCGGCTCGGTGAGATCGGCCAGAGCCGACGGATAGGCCTGGCCGGCCAGGCTCATGCGCTCGATCAGCTCATGGACGAAGGCGCGTTCGTCCATTGCGCAGAAATCCGGATGGGCATCCAGCATCTGTTCCAGCAGCGTGGTGCCCGAGCGTGGAAAGCCGACCACGAAGAGCGGGCTCTGTTCGCTGTGCGGTGATTTCAGCGGTGTCCAGCGCTCACGCTCGATTCGGCTCACGCAAAGATCAGCCATCTGCAACGGCTGGCTGTCCTCGGCCATCAGCTCAGGCACGATGGCGCGGGCAACGCTCAGCTGCGCTTCATGTGCGCGCCGCAAGGCTTGCCACGCATCCTGGTGACGCGCTTGCTTGTCACGGGCGGCGGCAAGGCCGAAGGCGGCCTGGGCAAATACTTCGGCATCCTCGCTTGCTGCCAGGGCGCGCTGGTAGAGTTCTGCCGCGCGTTGGCTGTCACCATGCCGCACAGCGACGGCGGCATGCGCCAGCCATGCGGCACAGGAAAGTTGGGCTTGCTCTGCGGGCAAGTCGCCTGGCGGCAATTGCGTAAGCTCGGCTTCCGCCAGGTCGAGCCGGTTTGCACGTTCATACAGCGCAGCACGCAGCGCCGTCATGCGTTGACGCATCACATAAGCCGTATCGTCCTTCGGCAACTGGGCCTGATCCAGTGCGCGTAACGCCAGATCCTGCTGGCCCAACGGGGACAGCATGCTCGCCAGGACCAATGCCTGCTCGGCCGGCTGCGGCGGCCAGTCCCCGGCATTTTCCAGCATCGCTTCCTCGCCGCTATTGTCGCCGCAGACGTGGCAGGCATGCGCGGCCTGCAAGCGCGCTTCGATGAAGTCGGGGGCGATCCGCACGGCCTCCAGTAGGGCTTCGCGGGCGGCTAGCCAGTTCTTTTGCTGCAGGTGGAGCAGGCCGAGGTTGTAATGCACGTCGGCGTGTTGCGGAGCTAGCGCGAGTGCACGCTGCAAGGCCTGCGCGGCGGTTTGCGCATCGCCCGCTTCGCGCGCGGCCAGGCCCAGATTGTTCCAGTATTCAAAAGTACGGGGTTTCAGCTGCGTTAGCCGGGTGAACAGCGGCAACGCTTCATGCAAGCGCCCGGTGGAATGAAGTGCCAGGGCGCGCAGCAGCAAGGGGGTTTCGTCATCCGGCAGTGCTTCGCCCATGGCCAGCACGCGAGCCATGTCGCCCTCGTTGAAGGCGGCAAGCATGTCGGCTTCGGTGGATTTCGAAGAATGCACGCTGCGTTGCTCCGTGCGTTACCCCCTCCCCTGGGTGGCAGGGGAGGGCAGGAGTGGGGTGGCACGAGCTTGCCACGAAGCTTGGATTCAGCGCGAGGTTGAGGGCTTCACCCGACCCCAACCCTCCCCTACTGCACGTAGGGGAGGGAGTAAATCGCGGGACGAAGTGAAACTCGTGCAAGTGCTGGTGTTAGAACTTCACCGTGGCCCGTGCCCAGTAATAGCGGCCCAGCACGTCATAGGTCGCAGTATCGACGTTGTAGTTCGGGCCATTTTGGTAGATCAGCGGCGGCGCCTTGTCGGTGATGTTGTCGACGCCGAATTCGAAGCGAGTCTTGATGGCCGGCACGTTATAGGCGATCTCCGCCGAGTGATACAGGATCGAGGCCAACGGGGCGCTCGCGCCGGTATTGATGTCGGCGTTGATGTCGGTCATGTGGTGGATATAGCGCGTCTGCCATTGCGCGCTCCAGTTGCCCAGCGACCAGTTGAGCGTCAGCGTGCCGCGCCAGCGGGCGATACTGCCGAACTGTTGTGTGTACGTACCTGCATAGTCATGCGTCTTCGCGCCCGGCTGGCCCGGCGTGGCGTCGTTGTAGAACGAGTTGGTATAGGTGGTGTTGAGGCCCACCTTGAAGTTGCCGGGGTTGAAGCTGCCCAGGTCGAAATGCGGAATGGCATAGCTGGTGCTGAAGTCAATGCCGCTGGTGCTCAGGTTGCCCAGATTAACGACTGGAGTGCTCAGGTAATAGATCGCGCCGGCCAGTGCGTTGCTGTTGGGATAGCGGTGGATGAAGTTGCAGTACGGGCTGCTGTTGTTGTTGAAGCAGGCATTGAGTACGGTCTGCGCAGCCAGCGGAGTCAGCAGGTCGTGCAGGTTGATGCGCCATAAGTCCACGGTAGAGGAGAAACCCTCCAGCCAGCTGGGTGAATACACCAGGCCCAGGTCTAGCGAGTTGCCGTGCTCGGGTTTCAGATTGACGCCCGCCGGCTTGCCGCCCGAAGTGTAGGAGGTGACCTGCGGGATCGGGTTGCCCGCCCATTGCGGCGGCACGAATTGGCAGGCCGCAGGGTGCGCGGCCAAGGTCGCCGCACTGAGGCCAATGCAGGGATCGTTGATGGTGGGCCCGCCAATGGTGAGGCCATCGTCCAGCTCGTTGAGATTGGGCGCGCGGAACACTTGCGTGGCTGTGGCACGGATCAACAGATCGGCGATCGGTCGATATTCCAGCGCGATCTTCTTGTTGGTGGTGGTGCCAGAGGTGCTGTAGTCCGAAGAGCGAATGCCCAGGTCCAGGTTCAAGGCATAAGCGCCGGGCTTCTCCGACAGCAGCGGAATCAGCGTTTCGGCGTACAGCTCCTTCACATTGATGCTGCCGCGGCCGGGCGAGCCGCAGGCTTCGGACAGCACTGCGCAGGTGGTGGTGCCCGGAATGAGAATGACGTCCGGCGTCACCGCGTAGTTCATGGAGTTCCAGCGGTACAGCGCACCCGCCGATAGCTGCATGGCGCCAGCGGGAAGATCCCACAGTTCGCCGGATGCGTTGAATTGCACCTGCTTCATCGTGTTGGTAAGCACGTAGATTGGCGTGTCGACGCCCTTTCTCAGTTGCGCCGTCACCGCAGGGTCGGCCTGGTTGAAGATGTTGCCGCCGCCGTTGATCACCGCCTGCAGATCGGCGATGTTCACTTCGTTGTAGTCGGACTGCTTGCGGTTGGCGTAGCCGTAGTTGAGGCTGGCATCCCACAGCCAGCTGCTCTGGCCGAAATGGCCACGCAGGCCGGCGTTGACTTGCACGTTGTCGGTGTCGAAGGTGTGCAGACGCGTGCCGAGGCCAGTGAGTCGCTCGCTGATGACGTAGCTCTTGCCGTTAAAGCCCGGGGGCGCGCCGAAGGTGACACCGAACGGGTTGATCGGATTGTTGGCCGCCACGTACCAACCGTCGTTGGTGCTGGTAGGCGCAGGCGCATCCTGGCCGGACGAGTTGGTGCGGTTGTAGAACACATTGATGAACGCGGTGAGGTTCGGCGTGATGTTGTAGTTGCCGAGCACGAAGAAGTTCGCGCGTTTCTGTGCGGTCTGGATGTAGTTGTAGGCGTTGTAGTTGAAAGTGTCGTTGGGGCCGCCATAGCAGCGGTAATTGCTGAGACTGCTGCCGTTGCCGTTGGCCAGGGTCACATAGGCGTTGCCTTGTGCGTTCACGTGGCAGCCACCTGGCGTGAGTGCGGCCGGGACCAGGATACGTCCGGTTGGTATCGTGCCGGAGCCTTGCGGCACGACGGCGCCGCTGGACAGATACAGCGCTCGCGCCGAAAAGCCGCGCCTTCCGGCCAGGGTCGGGCTGTACTTGTTCCAGTCGATGCCCGCCACGATGTTGCCTTGCTCGCCACTGGCTCCGGTGGTGAAGTTGAAGCCGCGTCGCTGACTATCGCCATGGCTGGAAATGCCGTCGTTGATGCTGAACTCCGCGCCTTTGAAGTCTTTGCGCAGATGCAGGTTCACCACGCCGCCGACCGCATCCGAACCGTAGGCGGTGGAGGCGCCTTCCGCCAGCACGTCCACGCTCTGGATCATGTTCTGCGGAACCATGTTGAGATCCGCATTGGCCAAGCGTTGGCCATCTACTAGCACCAGCGTGCGATTGGAGCCCAGTCCGCGCAGCGATACACGCGACGCGCCGTCGCCGCCTTCCAGCGTGGGGCTGGCACCGCCGCCACCATTGCTGTTGTTGGCCGGGTTGGTGGCATAGCCGGAAACGCTGGGCAGCTGCTGCAGCACGTTGCCAAGTACCGGATTGCCGTTGGCCGTGAGTGCGGTGCGGTCCAGCGTGACCACGGGGCTGGCGGTTTCGGTGTCGACGCGGCGAATCAGCGAGCCGGTGACTGTCACGGCAGCCAGTGTCTTGGTCTTTGCCTTCTGCGATTGATCGCCGGCGTTCGGTTGGGATGAGTTGCCTTGCTGCGAGCCGGCATCCTGCGCATGGGCGAGGACGGCTGCCGATGCGATGCCGACCGATAGGGCAAGGCGGACCGCGATGGACAAGCGATTGTAGTGAGCTTGCATGATGACTCCCCGAATAGATGACCGTTCAGGAGCGTTGGTGCAATAACTCTATTTCTGTCGGTTCCACCCAGCACGGCGACACATCATCGCCTGGACATCCCTCGTGCCCATTATTGCCCAGCGTCCCCTGACGCAACTGTTTCAGGAATTTGACGGCGAGTAAAGCTGGTTGGCGTTCATTCGGGGCGATTTATGCATTTAGTCATGCCCCGCAGGCCGCAGGCGGGTTCGGCCATCGATCAGCGGGCGATGATGGGCCGCACCCTGATGCTGGCTTGACGTCTCAGTCACCTTGCAACGCGTTGGTGGCCACTGCTTCGATGGCATCCGTCCACAGCGCATACTGCGCGCCAGAGGGATGCAGGCCATCGGCGGCTACCAGTCCCGCATGCTCGCGCGAGATGCCGGTGATATTCACGAAATGTGCACCGGCATGGTCGGCTTCATCGCGTGCCAACGCGTTGAAGCAGTCCAGTTCGTTGGCGATTTGTCGTAGGTCACGTCCGCTGGCGTAGCCGAACGGCGTCACGCCCCAATCGGGAATGGAAACCACCACCACTCGCCCGGGGCGATGGCCGGACAGGGCCATTGCGCGCAACAGCAGGGCACGGAACTGCTCGCGATATTCCTCCGACGGGCGTCCACGATACTGATTGTTCACGCCGATCAGCAGCGTGACGAGATCATACGAAGGTGCGAGCACAGCCTGGTCCATGCCTGCGGAGAGCTCATCGGTGGTCCATCCAGTCACCGCGATGATCTGCGGGTCATCGATGGCAATGTCCTGCTTGCGCAGTTTTTCCACCAGCTGCGCCGGCCAGCGCGCCTGCGTAGGCACGTCTTCGCCAATGGTGTACGAGTCGCCCAGGGCGAGGTAGCGCAATCTCATGATCAACGGACTGCGACCGCGGCACGCGGCGACGCTTCGTCGGCCATGCGCTCCAGTACGCGCTCCATGCGCACGAATACCTCGCGCAATTGCGCCGGCTGCGGCAGCAGGGTCAGGCGCATATGCCGGCTGTTCGGCACGTTGAAGCTGGTGCCGGGTACGATCAGCACGGATTCCTCCTCCAGCAGGCGCAATGCGAAGTCATTGTCGTCGAAGTCAGCGATGCGGTCGCTGCGCACGCGCGGAAAGGCATAAAGCGCGCCGCCTGGCGTCACCAGATCCAGATAACGGCTGGCCGCTACGCCATCGAGAATGGCCTGGCGCGCGGCATGAAGGCGCCCGCCCGAAGCGGTGAGGGTGTTGATGGTCGGGGCATCCTGCAGCGCCGGGATCACCGCCCACTGTGCGGTGACGTTTGCGCACAGGCGCAAAGCGGACAGCAGTTGCAGCGCATCGCGATAGTCGTGCGTGCGCGCCGGATCGCCGGAAAGGCTCAGCCAGCCGACGCGGTAGCCGCAGGCGCGATGCACCTTGCTCAAACCGCCGAAGCTGAGGCAGGGTGTGCTGCCGGCTAATTCGGCCAGCGGCTGGAACGGGGTGCCGTCGTACAGGATTTCGTCGTAGATCTCATCACACAGCAGCAACAGCCGGTGCCGCGCGGCGATTTCCACGATCTGTTCCAGCAAGGCGCGTGGATACACCGCGCCGGTCGGATTGTTCGGGTTGACCAGCACCAGTGCGCGCGTGCGCGGCGTGATCAGCGCCTCCATTTCCTCCGGATCGGGCATGTGCCGGTTCTCGGCAAGGCAGCGGTAATAGCGCGGCACGCCGCCGTTGAGGATGGTGGCTGCACTCCACAGCGGATAGTCCGGGCTCGGCAGCAGGACTTCGTCGCCCGGTTGCAACAGGGCGCGCAGGCTCAGGTCGATCAGTTCGCTAACGCCGTTGCCGATGAAGATGCGTTCCATCTGGACGTGCTGCGCACCGCGTGCGCGCTGCTGTGCGGCGATGGCTTCGCGCGCTTCTTCCAGGCCCTGTTCGTGGCCATAGGCTTCGCTTTCATGCAGATGCGTGGCGATCGCTTCGCGCAGGTGGGCGGGTACCGTAAAGCCATAGCGGGCCGGATTGCCGATGTTGAGCTTGATGATCGGCGCGCCTGCCGCTTCCAGTTCACGTGCGCGACGGGTCAGTGCACCGCGGATCTCATAGCGCACTTCGGCCAGGTGCGCGCTGGGCTTGATCGGGGACAACGGTGTTAAGTCCTTTGACGAAAGGGGAAAGCCGACTTGCCGTCGGCTTCACGATGCTAACAGCGGGATGGGGCGGCGTGGGGTCAAATTGAGGCAGGGAAAGGGGAATAGAGAGCAGGGAACCTCTGGCGTGCGTAATCCGGCGACCTTGCGTTCTTATGGATATTGGGACAAAGCCCGACGAAAGAGAGCGAGGCGGCAGCCCCGTTCCCGTTCCCCCGTTCCCCCCTCATAATCCCCCCCTATGACCGAAGCGCAGACCATCGAACGGCTCCGCCACGTCGGCTGGCGAGGCCACGACCTGCCGGGCGACGGGCGGCGACTGGCCCGTGTGGTGGCGCAGCACCGTGCCGGCTATGAGCTGCACGATGGCGAGCAGGTCTTCAGCGCCCAGCCGGACGGGCATTTCCTGAAGCGCGGGCTGGACCCGGCCGAGCGTCCGGCGGTGGGCGATTTCGTGGAAATCGTACCGGGCAAGCCGCCGCACATCCTGAGCGTGCAGCCGCGGCGCACCGTACTGTCGCGTGCCGCAGCGGGGGAACGTTACGAACGGCAGGTGATCGCCACCAACATCGACTATGTGCTGGTGCTGACCGGCCTGGACGGGGATTTCAATCCCGCGCGCATCGAGCGCTACCTGTCGCTGGTGGAGGGTTCGGGCGCGCAGCCGGTGGTGGTGCTGAGCAAGCCGGATCTGGGCGAGGATGTGCAAAGCCGGATCGCCGAGTTGCAGGCCCGCCTGCCGGCGGGGACCCCGATCCACACCGTCAACGGCAAGGACCCGGCCAGCGCGGCCGTGCTGGCCAGTTACTTCAAGCCGGGTGACAGCGCTGTGCTGGTGGGCTCGTCCGGCGCCGGCAAATCCACCCTCACCAACACCTTGCTGGGCAGCGAGCAGATGGCCACCGGCGCCGTGCGCAGTCACGACAGCCGGGGCCGCCACACCACTACTTATAGAGCCCTGCTGCAACTTCCCAGCGGCGGTTGCCTGATCGATACGCCCGGCATGCGCGAGCTCAAGCTCACCGGCGAGGAAAACCTGGATCTGTTCGCGGATATCGAAACGCTGGCCGAGAACTGCCGCTTCGCCGATTGCGGCCACGGCAGCGAACCCGGCTGTGCCGTCCAGACGGCCCTGCACGACGGCGAGCTGACGCCGGAGCGCTGGCGTAATTACCTGAAATTGCGCGACGAGCGCGAGGAACAGGCCACCCTGCTCGAATCACGCCTGCGCCGCCAGCGCGGCGGGCGGCCGGCAGCCAAGCCACATGGTCCGCGTGGCTCGCGCGAGAGAGAGGGGTGGTGAGCGCATCGGCCGAAAAAACCGTTCCGCCCGGGCTGGAGGCGTACGCCGAGCTCGACAAACGCCTGCTGGCTGCGGTGAAGGGCATCAACATCCTTTCAACCGTGAGTTGGCCGGCCTCGCTGGAAGACCGCATGATCGAGTCCTACGGCAAGGGGCAGTACGCCTTGCCGGAAGTGAGCTACCGCAAGCCGGATCATTCCGAGGTGCGTAAGGAACTGGCCGCGATCGAAAAGGATGCCGGCGATGGCGATCCGATCCGTGAGTACCTGCGCCGCACCGCCGAATCCTGGCGCATCGCCGCCGAAATGCTTGAGTCGGTAGGCACGGATGGCGTTACCGCGCCATCCATCCAGCTGTATGGACGCCCTGGCGATGCGATTCCAGGCAGCCACTACAGCAATCTCGATGCTGCGCGCTATTTCGTGGAGCTGTCCGACGAACTGGGCGCCGACATGGCCGACGACGATATCGTCACCAATATCTCGTCCGAGCTGTTGCGCAAGGACCTGTCCAAGGTGCTGGACGATTTCTTCGGCCAGGGCGTGATTGCGGTCGAGGTGGACAACGATCTCACCGCCAAGGCGGCAGCCGGCGCTACGCGTATCCGCCTGCGCGGAGGTACGCGCTTCAGCCAATACGACCGCCATCAGCTGCTCAATCACGAAGCCTTCGTGCATTCGCTGACCGCCTTGAATGGCCGCGAGCAGCCCGTGTTGGCCTCGCTTGCGCGCACTTCACCCCGCGTCACCGCCACGCAGGAAGGGCTTGCCGTGTTTGCCGAGCTGATGTCCGGCGCGATCGACATCGCGCGGCTCAAGCGCATCAGCCTGCGCATCCTTGCGCTCGACATGGCGCTGAACGGCGCGGACTTCGTCGAGGTGTACCGCTTCTTCAACCGCTGCGGACAAAGCGTGGCGGACAGTTTTCATTCCGCCCAGCGCGTATTCCGGGGTGTGCCGTTGACGGGCGGCTCTGCGTTTGCCAAGGACAACGTGTACCTGAGCGGTTTGCTGGACGTGCATACGTTCTTCCGTTGGGCGCTGAAGGAGCGCCGCCTGGACCTGCTGCGCTATCTGTTCGCGGGCAAGCTGACCCTGGGCGACGTGATGAGCCTAGAAGCGTATTTCCAGTCCGGTGCGATCACCGCCCCACGCTGGTTGCCGCCATGGATGCAGCACGTGCATGGCCTGGCCGGGAAGCTCGCGTTTTCGCTTTTCATCAACCGCATCCGGATGTCGAAGGTGGAAGCCGGCGCGCTATCGGCTGGATTGTGAGACGGATCGGGTCAGATCGGCATCGGGCTGGTTGACGAAGATCAGTACGCCAAGGATGGCCATGTAGAACCTGAAGGCGCCCTCCTGCCCGTTCCAGGTCTTCGATTGCCACATGGCGAACCATTCCCCGCCGACCACCATGAAGCCGAAGAACCACGTCAGGAAGCCCAGCACACATCCGGCCGTGACCAAGCTTTTCGCTTGGTCAAAGTTTGTTCCACTTAGGTGACGAGCCCGCCACAGCGCGACGGTTCCGCCGAGCAGCAGCAGGCAGGTGGCGCCTTCGGCGGCGATGATCAGCCAGTAGCCTGCCTGCCATGCCAGGGGGCTGGTGATGGCACGGCCCAACAGCGCGTTGCCTGGAAAGGTCGTGTCCATCGACAGCACGTGCCGCACGAACAGGAAGTTGGAGCCGTAGTCGACGACGTTGTCGAACGTCACGATGAAGGCGAACGCGGCCAGCACTAGCGGCAACAGCATCTTGGCGAGGCGGAGGGTCACGGGCTTCGTCCAAGTATGGGGGGCGGCAGCGAGTATCCGCGGTTTTGTGCCGCGCTGCATCAAGCATCTGCGGACATAACGCGTGCGTAAATTGCGGCTGGTTCCTGTCTTTTGGTTGTTCCCGATGTCCGTTGCTGTCTGCTGGCGGGTGCTACCATCTGCGGCATGCCGCTGCGCGGCCTCATTCCCCTTTCCTTTCCGTTGCAACCATCCGATGGCCCATTCCGACGATTTTCGCCAAGCCGCCCTCGAGTATCACCAACTGCCGCGTCCCGGCAAGATCAAGGTCACACCGACCACACCGCTGGTAACGCAGCGCGATCTGTCGCTGGCCTATTCACCAGGCGTGGCCTACGCCTGCGAGGCGATCGTCGAGGATGCGCGCAATGCCAGCCTGTACACGGCTCGTGCCAACCTGGTGGCGGTGATCACCAACGGCACGGCTGTGCTGGGCCTGGGCGACATCGGCCCGCTGGCCGGCAAGCCGGTGATGGAAGGTAAGGGCGTGCTGTTCCAGAAGTTCGCCGGCATCGACGTGTTCGACATCGAACTGAACGAGCGCGACCCGGACAAGCTGGTGGACATCATCGCGGCGATGGAGCCCACCTTCGGCGGCATCAACCTGGAAGACATCAAGGCGCCGGAGTGCTTCATCGTCGAGCGTAAGCTGCGCGAACGGATGAAGATCCCGGTATTCCACGACGACCAGCACGGCACCGCCATCATCGTTGGCGCGGCGGTGATCAATGCGTTGAAGATCGTCGGCAAGCGCATCGAGGACGTGAAAGTCGCCACCACCGGCGTCGGCGCCGCAGGCATCGCCTGCCTGGACATGCTGGTCGCGCTGGGCGTAAAGCCCGAGCACATCCTGGCATTCGACCGCGAAGGCGTGCTCTACACCGGGCGCGACCACATGGATCCGGACAAGCAACGTTATGCGCGCGACACCAAGGCGCGCTCGCTGGCCCAGATCGTGGAAGGTGCGGACATCTTTCTGGGCCTTTCGGCCGGTGGCATCCTGAAGTCGGAAATGGTTGCGAGCATGGCCAAGCAGCCGATCATCCTGGCGTTGGCGAATCCGAACCCGGAAATCCTGCCGGAAGATGCCAAACGCGTCCGTCCGGATTGCATCATCGCCACCGGCCGTTCGGACTACCCGAACCAGGTCAATAATGCGGTGTGTTTCCCGTATATCTTCCGCGGCGCGTTGGATGTGGGCGCCACCGGGATCAACGAAGCCATGAAGCTCGCATGCGTGCAAGCCATCGCTGCGCTGGCGCAGATGGAAGCCGGCGACCTGGCCGGCGCCTACGGCGGCGACGCGCCCACTTTCGGTGCCGAATACCTGATCCCGCGTCCGTTCGACCCGCGCCTGGTGGTGATGCTGGCGCCCGCCGTGGCGCAAGCGGCGATGGATTCGGGCGTGGCCACGCGGCCGATCGAGGACATGGAAGCCTATATCGAAAAGCTCAGCCAGTTCATCTACCGCACCGGCCTGATCATGAAGCCGGTGTATGACCGCGCACGGGCCGATCGCAAGCGCGTCGTGTATGCGGAGGGCGAGGAAGAAACCGTGCTGCGCTCGGTGCAGACGGTAATCGACGAGAAGCTGGCGCATCCGATCCTGATCGGTCGTCCGGACGTGATCGAGACGCGCATCGAGCGTCTTGGCCTGCGCATGCGCGCCGGCGTGGACTTCGAACTCACCAATATCAACGACGATCGGCGCTTCAACGATTACTGGCAGCAGTACCACGCGCTCACCGAGCGCCGTGGCGTCACGCCCGCCGCCGCGAAAAACCTGATGCGCTCACGTCCCACGCTGATCGCTTCGATGATGGTGAAGCGTGGCGAAGCCGATGCGCTGATCTGCGGCCTGGTCGGGCGCTACCACAAGAAGCTCGGTTACATCCGCAGCGTGTTCGGGCTCGATCCTGGCGTACAGTGCACTTCGGCGATGACCGGAGTGATCAACGACAAGGGCACCTGGTTCTTCCTCGATACCCACGTGCAGTGCGATCCTTCGGCAGAGCAGATCGCCGAGGCCACGCTGCAGGCCAGCCATCGTCTCAAGCTGTTTGGCGTGGAACCCAAGGTGGCGCTGCTGTCGCACTCCAACTACGGCAGCCACGAGAACGCCAGCTCGGCAAAGATGCGCGAGGTTTGGAAGATCCTGCGCACTCGTGCACCGCATCTGGAAATGGACGGCGAAATGCAGGGCGATACCGCGTGGGACGAGGAAATCCGCCGCCGCATCTTCCCCAACACCACGCTGAGCGGGCGCGCCAACCTGTTCGTGATGCCCAATCTCGATGCCGCCAACATCGCCTACAACATGGTGCGCGTGATGACCGATGGTGTCGCGATCGGCCCGATCCTGATGGGAGTGGACAAGCCCGCGCACATTCTCACCCCTTCTTCCACGGTACGCCGCGTGGTGAACATGACGGCGATTGCCGTGGTGGATGCGCAGATCCGCGCCGCACAGGGCGAGCGGAGCTAAGGTTTCAGGCATGCTGCACCCTCTCTCCTTGGCTTGATTAGCGTCGAGTCTCAGTAGGTGAGCAGAGGTAGGGCGAGCATGGCGGCATCCCTCAAGCGGAGGTGCCGCCATGCCGATGAACCGCGT
>NZ_RYYV01000026.1 GCF_003977665.1 Dyella choica
GATGCTCGCAGACCTGGCTGCCGGCTTACTCCGATCCCGCCCCTTGCCGGAGCGGGATCTACGAAACCCTACTGAGACTCGACGCTAATCAAGTGCCCGGCAAGGCCTGCCAGGCGATAGAACAGCAGCACCGGCAAGGCGAGGCTACCGGAGCGCCCGATGGCCACGGTCGCGTACCAGGCACGCACCGGGTCTTTGTCGCCGATCAGCCGTGCAAGCAGCACCACCCGCTCCGGAGTGTCGACACGGCCGATGGTTTCGATCAACTCCTGGACCGAAAGGCTGTAGCCATTGGGAAGATGTCGCAATGCATGGTCGAGTATCGGAAGTGCTTCAGGCGGGAGACCTCCCATGTGCGCGATCGCCCGGATAAGCGCTTCGTCATACAGCGTTGCTGAAGTCGACTGCTCCCGATCCAGCTGCCGCAACAACTTGAGCGTAAGCGACGGGGAGCGCGGCTGGATAGATTCCAGTGAGCCAAGCACGGCCCAGCGCACCGAACTGCTCGAGTCGTCCAACGCGGACTCAAGCGCCTGCGTCGCGGCCACGGCCTGGTCTCTAAGCCGGTCCAGCCCGAGCGCTGCGTTGAAACGCCCGTTCTCGGAGCCCGTGCGCAACAAGACTGCCAACGGCACCACCGCGCTTTCGCCGAATCGGGGCATTTGATCGACCAGGCAAGAGTCCAGTGTGGTGTCAACTGTGCGAAGCATGCCCAGGAGCGTGTTCAACGATGCTTGCCGGGCAGCGGAATCGGATATGGCGCAGGGCGCGCGCCTAATCTGAGTCGCCTGCAACCGAGGTACGCAACATGCCCATAGACAGATCACCGCAACCAAACCGAGCCAGCTTTTCGGTGCATAGATGAAACCTGTAGCGATCACGAAATCCCCCTGATTCATGCATCGACTTCCTCCCTGGTCGCGTATCATCCGGCTTTTTTGCGGATAGCCACGCAGTGACCACAGACCCGATATTACGCGAACAGATTGTCGCCTACGGCTTGAAGCTGACCCCATCGGGCTTGAGCCAGGGCACCTCCGGCAACCTGAGCGTGCGGCACGGCAATGGCTTCCTGATCACCCCAAGCGGCACGCCCTACGAAGAGATCACGCCCGAGGGTGTCGTACAGGTGGCGATGGACGGGAGCCATGCCGAGGGGCTGCGCCCGTCCAGCGAATGGCGCTTCCACCGCGATATCTACGCCGCGCGCCCCGACCTGCATGCGATCGTCCATGCCCACCCGCCCTACAGCACCGCCCTGTCGATGTGCCGCATTCAGATCCCGGCCGTCCATTACATGATCGCGGTGAGCGGCGGTGATTCGATCCGCTGCGCCGACTACTACACCTACGGCAGCCAGGCACTTTCCGACGCTGTGATGCGGGCCATGGAGGGGCGACTGGCCTGCCTGATGGCCAATCACGGCATGCTCGCCGCCGGTCCCAACCTCGAACAGGCGATGTGGCGGGCGGTGGAGGTGGAAACCCTGTCCAGGCAATACGCGCTGGCCCTGCAGGTTGGCAAGCCGGTGTTGCTGACCGACGCCGAGGTGGCGCAGGCGCTGGAAAAATTCAGCAACTACGGCCTGCTGGCGAAACAGCCATCCATGCCGACTTCATGAGGAAAGCCCCGTGTCCGATCCCGATCGCGTACTGCTGTGCTACTGCACCTGCCCCGACACGGCCAGTGCGCAACGGCTGGCACAGGCGCTGGTGAACGAATCGCTGGCCGCCTGCGTCAACCAGGTTCCGGGCATCCGTTCCACCTATCGCTGGCGCGGCGAAGTGACCACCGACAGCGAGGATTTGCTGTTGATCAAAACCACCGAGGCGCGCTTCGGCGCGCTCAAGGAACGCCTGCTGGCGCTGCATCCGTATGAATTGCCTGAACTGATCGCGGTGCCGGTGGAACACGGGCACGCGGCTTACCTGGAATGGGTCCGCTCTGGCGGACATTGAGCTAAGGAGAGGAAGCGATGAACACCGAGGAAAACAAGCGCGTCGTCCATGAATTGTTTGCGCGCATCAGCAGGGGCGACCTGGATGGCATGCTGGCCTTGCTGAGCGATGATGTGAACTGGTGGATCGCAGGTGAGCTGGAAGGGGTTCCTGCCGCGGGTGACCACGACAAAAAGCAGGTGGCCGGCATCCTTGCGAGCATGCATCAGCAGTTGAAAGGCAACCTCCGGCTATCCGTGCACAGCCTTACCGCCGAAGACGAGCGGGTTTGCGCACAGGTCAGCGGCCATGGCGAATTGAACAACGGCAGGCTGTATCGGAATCAATATCACTTCCTGATCGGCCTTGAGGGCGGCAAGATCGTTTCGGTACGCGAGTATCTGGATACCAAGCACGTTGAAAAAACCTGGTTCTCGCCTTGAGTCATTGGCTGCTACCGCAATCTGCTCCCTCCCCTACTGCACGTAGGGGAGGGAGCGCATCACTGCACGTGTTGTCATACGGTTTACCTGGATGGGGGGCGCGCCATCGGTTGTGATGGAGCATTCGCGCTATCCCATACCGTCAACATAGCGCCCGGAGCCGCGACAAAGACCACCAGCATGGTCGCCGGCTCGATGGTGCTCGCATTGCCGCTGACGACGTGATGCGCACCCATCGGCTCGAACCAGCTATCGCCCGGGCCGTACGTGCGCACAGCGTCGCTGCCCACCTGGCTGCGTATGTGGCCACTCAGCACATAGACAAAGGCGTCGCCGCCGTGCCGGTGCGGAGCTGAGGATTGACCGGGTGCATACGTCACAGTGACCGCTTGCAACTGATGGTTGCGGACATCGGTCAACGGCGAGCTCAGCAGGGCGTGTTCTTCGGCGGCCAAACTGTTGCCGGACGCGCCCAGCGCCATACATAGGACAATTGCTGCCATGTAACGCATGGACCTATCTCCCTGCCCGATTCAAATAGCCGACAGCGTCTTCAGTTCATCACCCAAGTGGGCGTCCACCCCCTCGATGCGTCGCACTAGCCGTCCCTGTGCATCGAATACCAGCAAGGTGGGCACATGCATCACGCGGAAGCGACGGAACAGCGCGCCGGAATCGTCCAGGGCCAAAGGCATCCCCAGGTGGTGTTCCTGTTGGTAGGCACGCAGATCGTCCTTGCCTGCCCACAAAGTGGAAGCGATGCCCAGCCAGCGCACGTGGTCGTCACTCGACAGCGCCGTAACCTGCTCGCGCACCGCGCGGCAACTGGTGGCGAGTGCCGGGCGACTTTTCGCGAAATAGCTCTCGCACCACGGCGACATGAAGACCAGCACGGTGGGACGACCGTTGGTTGGCGAGGCATGCAAATCAAACGCGGTGCCCGAGAGGGTGGGAATCGCCAAATCCGGCAGTTGCTTATCCGCGCTGCTGGAGTCGCTTACTGCTGCCGTGGCAACCGCAGTAGAGGGGGCCGCCTCGCGCGCAGCCAGCAGGGCTGCATCCAGCTTCGCATTGGCCTCGTGACCGACGTACAGAATGCGGCCATCGCGTCCGATCACCACATGCTGCGGCGTTACGCGCAGGTGAAACGCCTCGCCGATGCTGCCATCGTCGAACACGATCGGCATCTTCAAACCCATGTCCTTGCGATAGCGGCGCACGTCGTCCACGGTGTCGTCGAAACCGACATCGACGGCGATCACCGCCATGTCCGAGCCTGCCTGCTCGTAGACGTGCCTCAGATGGGGCATCTGCTCACGGCAGGGCACGCACCAAGTGGCCCAGAATTTCAAATACACCGGCTTCTTGCCGTAGTAGCTGTTGAGGTCGATGGTTTGCCCGTCGATCGTCTTGAGCACCAGCCGGGGTGCAGGGGTACCGACCAGGCCGCGCGCCGCCGCCTGGGCATGCTGCTCGCCGGTTTCGGCCTGGACCAGGGCACTGAACAACATCAACAGCAATAGAACCACGATACGCACGTTCATCTCCTCGGATGGGGTGGGTGCATGCTCCCCATTTGGTGGACCGTCGATAAGAGCCACTTTGTGTCATTCCTGCGGGACCACCGGCTTGGTCATTCCGGCACAAGTCGTAGGCAGGGATGGAATCCCGGCATCGGAAAGCCCCATCTAGGAATTTTCATCCCAGCGCACTACCCGATCAGCTTCATCAGCTTGGCGATGCCTTCTTCGATCCGCGCCACATCGATCAGCCCGAAACCGAAGCCAAGGCCGTTAACGATCGCGCCATCCTTCGCATACCAGTCCAGCGGCTCCAGGTTGATCCCACTGGCCTTGGCGCGCTCAAGCCAGGCCTGGCTATCGACCGGCCCATCCAGCCGTGCTGCCAGATGCAGGCCGGCGTCAGACGGATACACATGCAATCTTCCCTTCCCGTACCGCTGCAAGGCATTCAGCAGCACATCGCGCCGATCCGCATACAGCTTGCGCATGTGCCGCACATGACGTACCAGGTGCCCTTCGGCAATGAACGCTGCCAACGTGTCCTGCGCCAGGACGTCGCCATGCCAATCGGCCTGATGCTTGGCATTGGCCAAAGCCGTACGCAGCCATGGCGGCACCACCGCATAGCCGAGCCGCAAGATGGGGAACAGGCATTTGGAAAACGTGCCGACGTAGCAAACGGTGTCGTCGCGGTCCAGCGTTTGCAATGCGTCCAGCGGCCGGGTGCTGTAGCGGAACTCGCTGTCGTAGTCGTCTTCGATCACCAGCGCGCCGTGTGTACGCGCAAATTCCAGCAACTGGACGCGACGCTGCGGCGACATCACCACGCCTAGCGGAAACTGGTGCGAAGGCGTCACGTAGATCACGTTCGTGTCGCGCGGTAGCTGGTCGACGATCAAGCCTTCCTCATCCACCGGAATGTCGACCACACGCGCGCCAGCGGCAAGAAACACTGCACGCAAAGGCGGATAACCGGGATCTTCCACCGCCACTACGGTTTGCCCCGGCGTGACGAGTACGCGCGCCAACAGGTCGAACGCCTGCTGCGCACCGCTCGTGACGACCACATCCTCGGCCTCGCACGACACGGCGCGGGCAAACGAGATGTGCTGCGCGATCGCCTGGCGTAAGGGCAGCCGCCCCTGCGCCAGATCGTAGACTGGTGCGGCCCTGGACAGATTGCGCAAGGCGCGTGCGGAAAAACGCCGCCAGACGTCGTAAGGAAAGGAGCGGCTGTCGGGAATCCCGAGGCGGAAGTCATAGGCGAAGCCGCCCGCCGGCATCGGTGCGGGCAAGCTCGCAAAGTTTTGCCAATACGGAGCCAGGCGGCCGTCGGGGGCCGAGGTGTCGGCCTGGGCATTCCGCCCACTGCGGCGCATGGCGAGATCGGCCACGAAATTACCGGCGCCGCGCCGTGCCTCGATATAGCCCTCACCGAGCAACAGGTCGTACGCCGCCACCACGGTGTTGCGTGACACCTCCAGCGCCTCGGCCAGCTCGCGCGTCGCTGGTAGCCGCAGTCCGGGCTTCAGACGCCCGTCGAGGATGGCGGTACGCAATTGGCGATGCAGGGCAGCCATGCGCTGGCGCGAGCCGCGTTCCGGCAATTCAAGCGGAAATTCGAAGGGATGTTCCACGCGGCAGGCCTAGACCAAACTGGACCCGTAGATTTGCCCTAATGTGGCTCTTTTGCAAGACCACAGCCTTGTCTAATCTGATCTCGAAGCGACGACCCACCGCCGCCGCGCCCGCCAAAACAGGTAGTTACGCCATGATCGATTTCTATTTCGCCGCCACGCCGAACGGATTGAAGGTAAAGCTGTTCCTGGAAGAGGCGCAGCTGCCCTATCGCCTCATACCGGTCAGGCTCAGCAAAGGCGAGCAGTTCAAGCCCGAATTCCTGGCTATCTCGCCGAACAACAAGATTCCGGCGATCGTCGATCACGCCCCGGCAGACGGCAGCGAACCGGTCAAGCTGTTCGAGTCCGGCGCGATCATGCTGTATCTCGCTGAAAAGATCGGCCGTTTCATCCCGCAGGACATCCACGGCCGCGCCGAGGTGCTGCAGTGGCTGTTCTGGCAGATGGCGGGCCTGGGACCGATGGCCGGACAGATCGGGCATTTCAACGTCTATGCCTCGGAGAAGGTGCCCTACGCGATCGAACGCTACACCCATGAAACCGCGCGCCTCTACGGCGTGCTCGATCGCCGGCTGGCCGATCGCCCGTTCATCGCCGGCGAATTCTCGATTGCCGACATCGCCTGTTACCCCTGGGTCGTCCCGCACGAAGCACATGGACAACGCCTCGCCGATTTTCCGCATTTGCAGCAATGGTTCGAAGCCATGGCAGCGAGACCGGCAACGCTACGTACCTATGAGGGCGTCGAGAACGTCTATGCACCCAAGCAAGCCTTGTCTGATGAGGAACGCACGCTGCTGTTCAAGCAGGGCGCAAAAACTCGCGCCTAGGCAAGCTACTGACAGGTCCTGTCACGGCATGGATCTAACCTCGACCCACCGCCCCAGTGAATGCATTCGCCATGAAAAAGTCCGACGTCGCCACGCTTGTACTGCTCGGTGCCCTGTGGGGAGCCTCGTTCCTGTTCATGCGCATGGGCGCAGCTCAGTTCGGCAGCATGGCGCTGGCGGGCATGCGCGCCATCGGGGCTGCCATCTGCTGCATCCCCTTGCTGATGTCGCGCGAGCGGCTAGCGGAATTGCGCGCGAACTGGCGTTCGATCGCCTTGATCGGCCTGGCGAATTCGGCGCTGCCTTTCGTGCTGTTCTCGTATGCCGCGCAGTACCTGCCGTCGGGGCTGTCAGCCATCTTCGACGCGATCGCACCCCTGCTGGTGGCTGCCTCCGGCTGGCTGTTGCTGGGCGAACGCTTGAACGCAACACAGGCGAGCGGCCTGGTGATCGGCCTGACCGGCGTCGTGTGGCTGATCGGCGGGAGCATGGGCTTCGGTCACGGTGGTGCGGGCATCGGCTGGGCGATGGCGGCCTGTGTAGGCGCCAACATCTGCTACACCTTTGGCGCGCACTACAGTCACCGGCGTATGCAGAGCGCCTCGCCGCTGACCGTGGCGATCGGCAGCCAGGTTGCCGCAGCCCTCATGCTGCTGCCCTTCACAGCGTGGATGTGGCCGGCCAAGTCACCCTCGCTGCCGGCCTGGCTCGCCATGTTCGGCCTGGCCGCAGCCTGCACCACGCTTGCCTACGTGTTGTTTTACCGGCTGCTGGCTCGTATCGGCTCCACCAGCGCGATGACGGTGCTGTACCTGATCCCTGTCTTCGGCGTGGTGTGGGGTGCGTTGTTCCTCGGCGAAAAGATCACGCTGGCGATGGCTGGCGGCTGTTCGGTGATCCTGCTGGGCGTGGGGCTCACCACCGGCATGTTGCAAATCCGCCGTTCCGCGGCACCCGCACCGCTGAACGCGGTCGAATAAACCCCAGCTCCAACGGCGAGCTGGCTCATAATCCCCATCGCGCCCCCACGCGATCCCCATGACTGGAGTTGGAATGCGCTCGCTTCACTACGGCCGCGTCGCCGCTTATCTGCTTACCCTGCTGACCTTGGCGTTCGGCATGCAGGCTCAGGCCCAGGACGCCGAAGACAACCTGCTACCGGTCACCGAGGCCTACAAACTCAGTGCCGACGCCAGCACGCCCGGCGTGGTCAAGCTGCACTGGGAAATCGCACAGGACTACTACCTCTACCGCGGGCGCATGGCCTTCAAGGGCGGCAATGGCGTC
The DNA here is from genome assembly GCF_003977665.1 of Dyella choica. GTDB lineage: Bacteria > Pseudomonadota > Gammaproteobacteria > Xanthomonadales > Rhodanobacteraceae > Dyella_B > Dyella_B choica. The sequence goes on from NZ_RYYV01000026.1 coordinate 7,661, forward strand.
ACACTGGGCGAAGCGCAACTGCCCAACGGCGAGAAACACGACGATCCCTACCTCGGCCCGGTGGAGACCTATCACCACGGCGTGGATGCCAGCATTCCCTACACGCTCGCCCCCGGCACTACGTCGCTGGTCATGAGCGTGCGCTACCAGGGCTGCCACGAGACCGATCCGAAGATCTGCTATCCGCCGCATACCGAGCAACTCACGCTGCCGGTTCCGGCGGCCGCTGGCGCGCCGCCCTCGAACAAGCTCAATGATCTGTTCCAGTCCGGCACACGAGTCTTGGGAGACGTCAGCCATGAACCGCTGCCGGCGGAACAGGCTTTCCATCTCGAGGCGATCGCCCAGGACGCCAATCACCTGCTGCTGCGCTGGACCATCGCCAAGGGTTACTACCTGTATCGGGACCAGACCCGGCTTTCCGTCAAAGACGCGCCAAAGCTTTCGCTGTCGCCTGCCTGGCCGGCCGGCGCCAGCCATGAGGACGCGCATTTCGGCAAGACCACGGTGTATTTCGATGAACTGACCTTGCCGGTGGCCATCAACGGCGATACCAGCGGCATGAAATGGCTCGCGCTGGTAGCCAGTTTCCAGGGTTGCCAGGACGGTGGCCTGTGCTACCCGCTGATGACGCGCGAAGCGCAGATCGATCTGATCGGTGGCAACAGCACGAGCATGCAGACAGCGGCCAATCCTGCGCCGGAGATGCCGCCTGCCGCGGCCAAGCAGAACCATTCGCTCGACGTCAGCTTCGTCTACGCCTTGCTGCTCGCCTTAGGCGGCGGCCTGGTGCTGAACCTGATGCCCTGCGTGTTGCCGGTGCTGTCGATCAAGGCGATCGGCCTGATCGAGAGCGGCGAAAATCCCGCGCGCCGCCGTATGCATGCCTTGATGTACACGGCTGGCGTGCTGGTGAGTTTCGTCGTGCTTGGTGCAGTGATCATCGCGCTGAAAACGGCGTGGGGCGCGCATCTGCAGAGCCCGTTGGTGGTCTCAGTGCTTGCATTGGTGATGCTGGCCGTGGCGCTGTCGATGTCCGGCGTGGTGCAGTTCGGTGCATCGCTCGGCAACACCGGCAGCTCGCTCGCGAATCGGTCTGGCCCGGCCGGCGATTTCTTCACCGGCGTGCTCGCCGTCGTGGTCGCCAGTCCCTGCACGGCACCGTTCATGGGCACAGCCCTGGCGTATGCGCTGGTAGCGCCGATCGCCAGTGCCATCTGCGTATTCGTCGCTTTGGGGCTAGGTTTGTCGCTGCCCTTCCTTGCCGTGGGTTTCGTGCCGGCATTGTCGCGCTGGCTGCCACGTCCCGGCCGTTGGATGGAAACGCTGAAGGAAGTACTGGCGTTTCCGATGTACCTCACGGCGGCCTGGCTGGCGTGGGTGCTCGCCAATCAGCGCGGCGCGGATGCGGTTGGCCTGCTGCTGGTGGCCGCCGTGCTGCTGGCGATGACGTTGTGGTGGTTCGAGCGCAGCCGCAATCGCGGTGTGCCGAGCCGCGTACTGGTGGTCTTGCTCGCGCTGTTCACCATGGCGCCGCTGTATTACCTCGCCACGCTGCCTCTGGTTGCGCGGACGACCGCAGGCACGGATGGCGTCGTCGCCTACTCGCCGGACAAGCTCGCCGAACTGCGCAAGGCCGGCACGCCGGTGTTCGTCGACATGACCGCGGACTGGTGCGTCACCTGCAAGGCCAACGAACACGCCGTGCTCAACGGTGATGACTTCAAGGCGCTGCTCAAGCGCACCGGCGCCGTCTATATGAAGGGCGATTGGACCAACGAGGACCCCACCATTTCCACCTTCCTGCAGGAATACCACTCTCCGGGGGTACCGCTGTACGTGGTCTTTCCGAAGGACGGCAGCACTGGCCGGAAGCTGCCCACGGTGCTGACCTCCGCGCTGGTGGAGCAGGCGCTGACCGAGGCGGCGAAGTAGACGGACTGCGACATGCGGGGCCGCAAGCGCTCATACTTGTGGCCCCGCTACTCGCTCCTCTCTCATGCTGAGCCGCCCCAACCTTTTCATTCTCGCCCTGGCCCTGCTGGCCGCCATCGCCGGCGGATGGCTGCAACATGAAAGACGGCTGGCGCGCGTGCCGCCCGGTGTTCATGTGGCGGATGTCGGCGAACTTCGACCGGACTTGGCCCTGCTCGACTTCGACGGCCACGAGCGCCGGCTCTCCGGCTACCAGGGCAAGCGCCTGCTGCTGAACTTCTGGGCCACCTGGTGCGGCCCGTGCCGGGAAGAGATGCCCCGCTTGAATGCAGCCCAGCACAAGTTCGCCGATCAGGGTGGGATCGTGCTGGGCATTGCCATGGACGAACCGGGTCCCGTACGCACCTACCTGGCCGGGCATCCGGCGAGCTACCCGATCCTTCTGGGCCAACTGGACTCGCCCAGTACCACGCTGCGTTTCGGCGACCTGGACGAAATACTGCCCTACAACGTGCTCCTGGACGAAAACGGGAAGATCCTGGCGATGAAGCGGGGGCGGTTGAGCCCTCGCCAGCTGGAGCGGTGGCTGTCGCCGACAAGCGCGCCCTGACGCCATTTGCGCCGCCATACGTCGACGCACGTTTAACATCTACTTTCTCCGCCAAACATCGCCAAACATCGCCGAACTGGACAATATCCCCGACACCGCGCACACTCTCGCGGATTCTGGACACCCGGGGGATGCCTGGAGCCTATGGCGAAGCTGCTGGTCCTGCACGGACCCAACCTCAACCTGCTCGGCGTACGCGAACCGGACATCTACGGCCGGGAAACGCTGGCCGACATCAACAACCAGCTGGCTCAACGCGCCCAGGCGGCCGGTCATGAACTGGCCTGGTACCAGTCCAATGCCGAGCACGAGCTGATCGGCCGGATTCATCAGGCGCGCGACGAACAGGTGGCGGCCATCCTGATCAATCCCGGCGCCTTTACCCACACCAGCGTAGCGCTGCGCGATGCGTTGGCGGCGGTGGCCATCCCCTTCATCGAACTGCACATGAGCAATGTGCATGCCCGTGAGCCCTTTCGCCACCACTCCTACCTGTCCGACCTGGCGGTAGGCGTGATCTGCGGTTTCGGCAGCGCCAGCTACCGCTTAGGCCTGGAGGCCGCCCTGGCCAGACTTGAACAAACAGCCGCCGGCTAGCCGACGCCTGCCGTTTTCTTCCACCCCAAACCATTCACACCAGGGCCGCCAAGCTGCGGCCCAGACTCTTAAGAAGGCACGCCCATGGATCTGCGCAAGATCAAAAAACTGATCGACCTGCTCGAGGAGTCCAACCTCGCCGAACTGGAAATCAAGGAAGGCGAAGAAGTCGTCCGCCTGTCGCGCGTTCCCAAGGGCAACATCACTGTCGCCGCACCGGCCGCCGTGCACATGCCCGCACCGCTCCCCGCTGCGGCTCCGGCACTCGCAGCGGCTCCTGCCGAAAGCGCCGTGGCAAGCAGCAACCTGCCTGCCGGCCACGTGGTGAAGGCGCCAATGGTTGGCACCTTCTATGCCTCGGCCAGCCCGGGCGCCCCCGCTTTCGTGAAGGTGGGCCAGCAAGTAAAGGCCGGCGAAACGCTGGGCATCATCGAAGCCATGAAGATGTTCAACCAGATCGAGGCCGAAGTCGGCGGCACCGTGCAGGCCATCCTGGTCGACAACGGCCAGCCGGTGGAATTCGACCAGCCGATGTTCGTGATCGCCTGAACGGCCTGACGACTATGCAGAAGCTCGAAAAGGTCGTTATCGCCAATCGCGGCGAAATCGCGCTGCGCATCCTGCGTGCGTGCCACAGCCTCGGCATCCGCACCGTAGCGGTGCACTCCACTGCCGACCGCAACCTGAAGCATGTAGGCCTGGCGGATGAAGCCATCTGCATCGGCCCCGCACCCTCCGTCGACAGCTACCTCAACATTCCGCGCATCATCGCCGCGGCGGAAATCAGCGACGCCAATGCGATCCATCCCGGCTACGGCTTTCTGGCCGAACGCGCCGACTTCGCCGAACAGGTGGAGCAGTCGGGCTTCATCTTCATCGGGCCGACTGCCGACGTGATCCGCATGATGGGCGACAAGGTCGAAGCGATCCGCGCGATGAAATCGGCCGGCGTGCCGTGTGTACCCGGCTCCGGCGGCCCACTCGGCGACAACGTCGAAGAAAACATGCGCATCGCGCGTGAGATCGGCTATCCGGTGATCATCAAGGCGGCAGGCGGCGGCGGCGGCCGCGGCATGCGCGTGGTGCGCACCGAGGCGCACCTGGGCAACGCCATCACCATGACCAAGCAGGAAGCCAAGGCGGCCTTCGGCAACGACCAGGTGTACATGGAGAAGTTCCTGGAGAATCCGCGCCACGTGGAAATCCAGGTGCTCGCCGACGGCCAGGGCAACGCGATTCATCTGGGCGAACGCGATTGCTCCATGCAGCGCCGTCACCAGAAGGTGGTCGAAGAAGCCCCCGCACCCGGCATCACGCCGGAGCTGCGCGCGCAAATCGGCAAGGTATGCGTGGACGCATGCCTGCGCATCGGCTATCGCGGCGCGGGCACGTTCGAATTCCTGTTCGAGAACGGCCACTTCTACTTCATCGAGATGAACACGCGCATCCAGGTGGAACATCCGGTTACGGAACTGATCACCGGCGTGGACCTGGTGCGCGAGCAACTGCTGATCGCAGCCGGCGAAAAGCTTTCGCTCAAGCAGGAAAACATCAAGATCCAAGGCCACGCGATCGAGTGCCGCATCAACGCAGAAGATCCGGAAACCTTCATGCCTTCGCCCGGCACGGTGAAGCGCTTCGAAGCACCGGGCGGCCCCGGTGTGCGCGTGGATACGCACCTGTACGACGGCTACCGGATTCCGCCCAATTACGATTCGATGATCGGCAAGCTGATCGTGCATGGCCCCGATCGCGAAACCGCGATTGCGCGCATGCGCCTGGCGCTCGCCGAGACGGTGATCGAAGGCGTGAAGTGCAACGTTCCGTTGCAGCAGCGCATCATGTCCGACGTAGGTTTCCAGCAGGGTGGACAGAACATCCACTACCTGGAAAAGCGGATGGCGGAGCATAAGGAACATCCGCATAGCGGGCATTGAGCAGATCCGAATCTTGCGCCCTCCTCTACTACACGTAGGAGAGGGCGCAGTTGTCCGCCGACTGAGACATAGCGCCAATGGGGCATACGCATCGCTTCGGCAATGTTGAGCCCGATCGCAAGATTCGCCCGTTACCCTACCTCTTCCCAACCGGGAGAGGGAAAATAGTCGCTCCCTATCTTCCGGAACGCTCATGCCTTGGCTCGAACTCTCCCTGACCGTCCGTGCCGAACAACAACCCCGCGTGGAAGAGGCCCTGGAAGATCTCGGCTCGCTGTCGATCACCTTGCGCGATGCCAATGCCGAAACGCCGGATGAGCAGGCGATTTTCGAACCGGGCGTGGGTGAGTTGCCGTTGTGGCCGACGATCACCTTGAATGCATTGTTCGAGGCAGACACCGATCGCCGCGGCCTGGGTGAGGCGCTGAGCGAACTGCTGCCGTTCCTGGAACCGGACCAGCTCGATTTCCACGACGTTGCCGATGAAGACTGGGAACGCGCATGGATGGACCAGTTCAAGCCGATGCCGTTCGGCCGCCGGCTATGGATCTATCCGTGGAACATCGCGCCGCCGGAAGATGACGATCAGGCGATCGTGCAGCTCGATCCGGGCCTCGCCTTCGGCAGCGGCACGCATCCCACCACAGCGCTGTGCCTGGAATGGCTGGACAGCCTGAATCTTGCGGGCAAGCGGGTGATCGACTACGGCTGCGGCTCGGGCATTCTTGCCATCGCCGCCCTGAAGCTGGACGCTGCATCCGCGGTTGGCGTGGACAATGACCCCCAAGCGCTGACAGCCTCCGCTGATAATGCCGAGCGCAACAATGTAGGTGACCGGCTGGCCTTGTTCCTACCCGAAGACTTTGTCGGCGAGCCGGCCGATGTGTTCGTCGCCAACATCCTGGCCGGCCCGCTCGGCGAGCTTGCGCCCACCTTTGCCGCCCTCGCCAAGCCGGGTGCGCCCTTTGCGCTTTCCGGCATCCTGCTTGGCCAGCAGGAGGAGTTGCTGGAGCGCTATGCCGAATGGTTCGAGCAACTGCGTGTGGACATGCGCGAAGATTGGGTGCGCATCAGCGGCCGGCGCCGCGTTTGATTGCCCGCCACCCTGCTAAGCTTGCCGAACACTAGGTCCCGCGTTCCGCATGTATACGCAATGCCCTGAATGCCTGTCCGTGTTTTCAGTGGATGCGCGCACGCTCGCGCAGGCGCACGGCTTTGTCATGTGCGGGCATTGCGGCAACGGTTTCGACAGTATCGCGACGCTGGCCGATCAACTGCCGCCCGAGCCCTTCGACGAACTGCCGGTCAACGAGCCCGGCGTGGAACCGCCACGTCTGGAACTTGCGGTGTTTCGACCGAAAGCAAAGACCGAGCCCGAGCCGGCCGAAACGCTGACCGGGCTCGACGCTTTCGCGGATCTAGTTGTGACACCGCGCTTTGCACGGGACAAGCGCCGTGACCAACCGCGCCGTTGGCCATGGATTGCTGCATGCCTGCTGTTGCTGCTCGGTCTTGCGGCGCAACTCGGATGGGCCTTGCGCGACACCTTGGTCGCCGACCCCATCACCAGTCCATGGCTGCGGCAAGCATGCGCCATCCTGCAATGCCGATTGCCGGCGGTGCGTGACGTTGGCAAGCTGCATCTGCTGGCACGCGACGTGCAAACGCATCCCTCGGTTCCAGGGGCGCTGTTGATCAGCGCCACGCTGCGCAACGATGCAACGTTTACTCAACCGTGGCCGATGGTCACCCTTCGCCTGACCGACGGCAACGGCCAGGTGATCGCCATGCGCCGTCTCAATCCTTATGAATACCTCGACGACACGGAAGCCTTGCATCGTGGCCTTGCGCCCGGCGCCAGCACCGCCCTGGTCTTCGAGGTGGAGGATCCAGGGCACCAAGCGGTCGCCTTTGACATGGAATTTGAATAACCGCGGCTTAGTGCCTGTTCGGTATGGCGTTATGCGGCTAACGGCGTTTTCATAGCGAAGGCCTCTTAATTTTGTCGCCCGTCGCGAGTACACTCGGTCCCTCGCGCTAAAGGAATGTCCTGTTCCCCGGCGTGCAACGCCTACCCGCCGCGTAAGCGGTAACTGCCAATACATGGCGACGGCCCATGCAGCCGTTGCGTATGGAGTACGTGAGGGGAAATGTCCTTGAACGCCGTCAGACTGCCTGCCAACGAGGCTGTTCGTGAATCCTCGTCGCAGAGCGCACTGAGTGAATGCGTCAGCCGTACAGTGCGCCGCTACCTTGCGGACATTGGCGATACGTCGTGCGACGAAGGTTTGCACGCGCTGGTGATTCGCGAAGTCGAAGGTCCGTTGCTGCGTGAGGTATTGGCTTTTCATGACGGCAACCAGAGCCGCGCCGCGGCGGTGCTGGGCATCAATCGCGCCACGCTGCGCAAGAAGCTCGCCCAACACGGCCTGCTGTAGGCCCTAGGCCGGGGTCGGCCGCCTGCTCCATTTAGCCGTCCAAACACCTGGCACATCGCGCTATAATGCATGGCTTTCACGTTCCGGAAGCCGCCATGTCCGCACCTGCCGTCACCCCCATCCGCCGCGCCCTGATCAGCGTTTCGGACAAGACCGGGCTGATTGAACTGGGCCAACGCCTCGCCGGAGCAAAGGTGGAGCTGCTTTCCACCGGCGGCAGCGCCAAGGCGCTGCGCGAAGCCGGCATACCGGTCAAGGACGTGAGCGACGTGACGGGTTTCCCGGAGATCATGGACGGCCGCGTCAAGACCTTGCACCCCAAGGTGCATGGCGGTCTGCTCGGCCGCCGTGGCACCGACGACGCGGTGATGGCCGAACTGGGCATAGCGCCGATCGATCTGCTCGTGCTGAACCTGTATCCGTTCGAAGCCACCGTTGCCAAGCCCGATTGCACGCTGGAACAGGCGATCGAGAACATCGACATTGGCGGTCCGGCGATGCTGCGTTCCGCCGCCAAGAACTGGAATGACGTCGGCGTGCTCACCTCGCCCGACCAGTACGCAGAAGCCTTGACGGAAATCGAACAGCACGGGGGCTTGGCCCGGGCTACGCGATTCAAGCTATCCGTGGCTGCGTTCAATCGCGTATCCAATTACGACGCGGCGATCAGCGACTACCTCTCCGGCCTCAAGCTCAACGATGCGCAAGACGCCGTCACCGGCCACGCAACCTTTCCCGACCAGCTCAACAACCGCTTCGTCAAGACACTGGATCTGCGCTACGGCGAGAACCCGCATCAACAGGCCGCGTTCTATCGCGACCTGCAACCTGCGCCAGGCACTCTCGCAACCTTCCAGCCATTGCAGGGCAAGGAACTGTCCTTCAACAACATCGCCGATGCGGATGCGGCGTGGGAGTGCGTGCGCAGCTTCACCAAGCCCGCATGCGTGATCGTGAAGCACGCCAACCCCTGCGGCGTAGCGGTAAGCCTGGACGGCATCGGCCGTGCTTACGACCTGGCCTTCCAGACCGATCCCACCTCTGCCTTCGGCGGCATCATCGCGTTCAATCGAGAAGTGGACGGCGCCACCGCGCAGGCGATGGTGGAGCGCCAGTTCATCGAGGTGGTGCTGGCCCCTGCTTATTCCGATGCCGCGCTGAAAGCCTTTGCCAAGAAGAGCAATGTGCGCGTGCTGCATATTCCCGTGCCGGCGGAAAGCACCAGCGCAGCGGGCGCTTACGATATCAAGCGCGTCGGTTCCGGCCTGCTGGTGCAGACGGCTGATCGCGGCATGGTCGGCGCGGCGGATCTCAAGATCGTTACGCGCCGCGCGCCGACGCAGGAGCAAGTCGGCGACCTTATCTTCGCCTGGAAGGTCGCGAAGTACGTGAAGAGCAACGCCATCGTGTACGCACGCAACCGCCAGACCATCGGCATCGGCGCCGGCCAGATGAGCCGTGTGTACAGCGCGCGCATCGCCGGCATCAAGGCAGCGGACGAGAAACTGGAAGTAAGCGGCTCGGTGATGGCTTCCGACGCGTTCTTCCCGTTCCGCGACGGCATCGACGCAGCGGCTGCCGCAGGCATTCGCGCCGTGATCCAGCCCGGTGGCTCAATGCGCGATGCGGAGGTGATCGCCGCCGCGGATGAACACGACATGGCGATGGTGTTCACCGGCATGCGCCATTTCCGTCACTGACGCAAGCCTCGGGGGATACAATCCCAGCACCGCGTGCATTACGTGCATGGCAGTGCTGGGTTTTGCAACCCAGCCTGCGTCAATCGACGATCACCGCCTGTCCGTTGGATACGCCACGTCTTTTGGCTTCAACACGCTGCGCATATCGCCGCGCCAGCACTGCACACGTCATCAGCTGCATCTGGTGAAACAGCATGATCGGCAACACGATCATGCCCAGCATCGGCGCGGGAAACAGCACGTTGGCGATCGGCACGCCGCTGGCCAGGCTCTTCTTGGAGCCGCAGAATACGATGGCGATTTCGTCCTCGCGATCGAAGCCCAGCACGCGTGAACCGTAACGCGTCGCCAGCAGGGCGATAGCGAGCAGGATGGCATTGACGATCAGCAGGCCACCCAATACAGGCAGCGGAAGCTGCTTCCACAAGCCCTGCAGCACGGCCGCGCTGAACGCGGTGTACACCACCAGCAAGACCGATCCCTGGTCGACCAGACCAATCAGAGGGCGATGCCTTTGCACCCAGCCGCCGATCCAGCGCTGAGCAATCTGTCCGGCCACGAACGGCACGAACAGCTGCAGCACGATGGCGCCAGCCGAGTGCCAGGACATGCCGCCCTGCCCGTGCGCCTGCACCATCAGCCCCGTCAGCAACGGCGTCACCATGATACCGATCAGGCTCGAAGCCGATGCGGAACACACCGCCGCCGGCACGTTGCCACGCGCGATCGAAGTGAATGCAATCGAGGATTGCACCGTCGACGGCAAGGTGCACAGAAACAGGATGCCCACGTAAAGTGCCGGCGTAACCAGCGGCAGCAGCAAGGGCTTGAGCAACAAGCCCAGCAGCGGAAACAGCACAAAGGTGCTGGCAAGCACGGTCAGGTGCAAACGCCAGTTCGTCAGCCCGGCCACCACCGCTTCACGCGAGAGCTTGGCGCCGTGCAGGAAAAACAGCAGCGCAATGGCCAGGGTGGTCAGCCCGTCGAACGCCACGGCGGCTCCGCCACGGCTCGGCAGCACGCTGGCCGTGATCACGCTGGCAATCAGGCAGAGAGTGAAGTTGTCGGGCAGGAAGCGGCGCAGGGACATGGCTGCAAGGACGGGAAATCCGGGGGGGGGGGGGGACGTCGTTATTTCAATGCAGAGCCATTGATAACTCCAATCACTTTATTGTATCTATTGATCCGCTATGGGAATGAATGTCAATCTCCGGCAGTTGCGGGTCTTCCTGGCGGTAGCGCGGCAGCGCCATTTCCACCGTGCCGCGGAGCATCTGCATCTGAGTCAGCCCGCGGTGAGCAGGCACGTAGCCGAACTGGAGAGCGAACTGGGCGTACGCCTGTTCGATCGCAGCACGCGCGAGGTGGTGACGACCGAAGCCGGACGCTATCTGGAAAGTGCCATCGAACGCGTACTGGATGAACTGGAAGGCGTGCTCGATCACGTGCATTCCGAAGGCGAGCGGCGGCGCGGCAAGATCCGCATCGCCTCGGTACCGACCCTGTCGGCGAGCCTGATGCCGCTATGCATCGCCGACTGCGCACGCGAATACCCGGAACTCACCATCCAGCTGCATGACCAGACGCAAACCCTGGTGCTGGACAGCGTGCGCGGCGGCGAAGTGGATTTCGGCGTGGCGATCGAACCGCCTCAGGCCGGTGAATTCGCCAGCGAAGTCATCATGCACGATCCGTTCTGCCTCGCCTGCCGCCCGGATCATCCGCTGGCACGGCACAAGACCGTGTCGTGGCGGAAGCTGCAAGGGCAGCCATTGGTGCTGCTGGACTATTCTTCCGGCAGCCGGCGCCTGATCGACCAGCTGCTGCAGAAACACGGTGTAGCTGCGCACGTAGTGCAGCAGACCGGCCATCCCTATACCGCCTTCCGCATGGTGGAAGCTGGACTGGGCGTGACCATAACGCCCACGCTCTCCTCTCCGCCCACCACGCTTGCGGTACGACCGCTTACCCCCACTGAGCGTCGCGCCGTCACTTTGATCCATCGCCGTCAGCGTTCGCTTTCGCCTTTAGCGGCACTCGTGTGGAACCGCTTGCGTGAATTGGCGGCGAAGGGTGCGCTCACACCGCGCTGAGCACAACGACGGTTTTTCGTCACGCCTCATGCACATTCAAGCCCGCTAGAATTTTGCGGGTCACTTATCGTGGACACTTCACTTCGACGCATTCGAAAGGCGCGAAGATGCAGGGGACGCAGCATGAACGTGGATGCTCACCATGACGGCATTGCGCGATGCGCAACCACCGTCGCTGCTATGGCTGACGTCTAAATCTCTTAAGGGGAATCACACGAATACCTCGATCAACGCTGCATAAGCTCCGTTGAACCGTGTTCGGCGTCGCGCTTGCATCCTCTTAAAGAGGATTCAGGAGATGACATGGAAACGAAATCGGCACAAGTCGATTACGAAGAACTTTCGCGGCGCTGGCTGCCATTACCGCAAACCGTGTGGTCGATGACGCAGGAGCAGCCTCATCCCAGCGGCAGGCGCCTTGCATTGGCGTCCGACATCGAAGGCCCCCTGGTGCTGGGAGACCTCGTGCTGGAAGCACTGGCTGAGGCAGTTCGCCCGGCAGGCTCAGATCCAGGAAAGACTCCTCCCTATGGTGCGCTCATTTATCGAGCCTCATACGATGTCTTCAACCAGATGACTGGCGCAACCGACAAGCACTTGCTGGGTCGGACCCACGGAACGAAACCGTCACTGCAAGAGGGTGCGGATACCATCCTCGCTCTTCCCTGGCTTCTGGCTTGCGGGGTCGATTCGGCCAGCCTTGCGCTCAGGGCGCGGCGTGCCATGCCGTCACCCGGCATATTGGCATTGACGCAGGCCATGGATGGATGGGGAATTTGTTTACGAGGCATCACCACTGCGCCGGGAAGCCCGTATCGCGAAGCGCTTCAAGACATCGGCATCGCGGTCGGAACGCGTGTATCCGGCTCCATGTTTCCTTTGGACGAGATTCATGACGCCTTGATCGCGGCGGACCGGTGGGAAGTTGAAATGGGAGCGGTCAAACGCTTTCTCTCCGACGCCTGTGACTTGATCGACACCCATGTAGTCCAAACGTCAACTCCCGGCCCAAAGCAACCTGCGCTCTCGGTGGATGGCAAAGCATCCTTGATGGAACGCATCGTCACCCATTACCGCGACGATTTGGGGCTGTCCTGGATGCCGGGATGCACTCAAGGGTCCGGCAGCTTGCTCGGCCAGCTTCTCACCCGGTGCTTTGTGATAGGTGACCGTGCGAAGGCGGCGCTCGCGCTAGCCTTTGGCCGCAGCATCAAGCGACAGCACCCTGGCTGCCGTTTGGTGGCCATGGGAGATGGGCTTAACGATGCCTACATGCTTAGGCACGCACCGGTTTCCTTTGGCATCAACGGCGCCCACGCGGCGTGTGCCGCCAAGATCGGAGTAATTACCCGCAATATGGCCTGCATGGCACCCGTGCTGCAAGATCTTGCCCGGGGCGAATCCGACCTCGATCGCATCATCGGTCGCGCAAACGCGCAAGCCCGTGGCGAAGCCTTCTTTCACCGCGGCGGCATGGCGGTCCCGGCAGCATTGCTGGAACAACACGATGCCATGAAAGCTCATCTGCGCGGCAGCCATGTGACTTATTGATCTGCACGAAGATGCAGAGCATCCGCCGGAGTCGGTTGGCAAGCAACACATGGCTCATTGGGCGTTTCGCGACAAACTCATTGCGCGGTGCTACACGTTTTTGAAACGGAAAAGTTCATCCTTCATGACAGTCACATCCACCGGGAGCGGAGAGCCATATAGTTCATCGCCTGGCACTGCATGAGAGGACCAAGAACATGCGCTACGAACTCTACTACTGGACCGGCATCCAGGGCCGCGGGGAGTACGTGCGCCTCGCGCTCGAAGACGCCGGCGCCGATTACATCGATGTGGCGCGTGAGCGCGGCGACAAGGTGATGACGCCGTTCCTGCGCGGCACGCGGGATGGCGCCTTGCCGTTCGCACCGCCGTTTCTCAAGGCCGGTCGCCTGGTGATTGCGCAAACACCCACCATCCTGGCTTATCTCGGTCCGCATCTGGGATTAGTGCCAGGCGGGCAAATGGCGGAGATCTACGCGCAGCAGTTGCAGCTGACGATTGCCGATTTCGTGGCGGAAATCCACGACACCCACCATCCGATCGCAGTCGATCTGTATTACGAACAGCAGCGCGCCGCCGCGCGCAAGCGCAGCCAGGCGTTTCGCGAGGACCGGCTGCCGAAATTCCTCGGCTACTTCGAACAGGTACTGGAGCGCGGCAACGGACGGCAAGCACTTACGCGCCATTCGTATGTCGATCTTTCGCTGTTCCAGCTGATCAGCGGACTGGACTACGCCTTTCCCAATGCGATGCGCCGCATGCGCAAACGGATTCCACGACTGCGCGCACTGGCCGAACGCATTGCCGAACGGCCAAATATTGCAGCCTATCTTGCTTCGCCCCGGCGCATTCCATTCAATCAGCAAGGCGTCTTTCGCCACTACGCCGAGCTGGATCCCGCGCGCTGAAGGCGCACCAGCTTGTAAGGACATTACGAAATGCATGCGCGGCAAAGCTGGGATTGCCATCCCAGCCTACGCCGGTCAGAACAACGCGATCACCAGCGAGCCGGCGACGATGAGCAGGCCGCCGACCAGCACCGACCAGCTTGGCTTTTCTCCCAGCACCAGCAGACCGAGCACGATCGCAATGGCCACGCTGAGCTTGTCGATCGGCGCTACTTTGCTCACTGGTCCCAATTGCAGCGCACGGTAGTAACACAGCCAGGAAAGTCCAGTGGCAATGCCTGAAAGCACCAGGAACACCCAGCTGTGCCATGGCCAACCGGACGGCTTGGCCCATTCCGCCCGCAGGCTGAGAATGCCCGCGGTCACCGCGAGTATCACCAGGGTGCGAATGAAAGTAGCGAGATTGGAATTGATGCCCGCCACGCCAAGCTTGCCGAACAACGCCGTGAGCGCGGCGAAGATCGCCGAGCCCAGGGCGAACAACAGCCAGCTTTCGCGCAGGTTCATCCCCAGAATGTCAGTGACCGTCGTCTTCCGCCGACGATTCCGATGCGGGCTTGTGATTGCCCCATTGCAGGATGTTGTACTGGACCGGTTTCACCCGCGTGCGGCTGACCGGATCGAACATGTAGCCGTTTTCATCCACGTTGTACACCTGCTGCGGACCGTGCTTGGGCGTCACTACCACCATGTAGACGCGGCCGTTCTGGCGATATTCCTGGATGGTGTTCTCACCCTCCTGCCGCACCGACACGTCCGGTGGCGTCTGGCCGTTAGCGTCGCGCGGCGCGGGAACACCTGCGACTTTCGGCACCGGGATGGGCTTGCCCGGCAAATGGCTGGGTTCCAGCTCGGCCGGACTGGATACGGGCTTACTGCTGGTGCTGGCCGCAGCTGGCGCCTTGGCCGGATTCACGCCCGGATCGTTCATGCCCGGCGGCGGTGGCGCGGGTGCGAAATGCGGCGTACCGGAAGAAGTCGAAGCGTTCTGCGCGAAGGCCGAAGAGGCGGCCAGTAAAGTAAGGGCTAGCAAGCAAGCTGCATGTTTCATGGCGGGGAAACCTCGTCAAGGTCACAAAAGCATAACAGTGCATGGTTCGCCCGGCGGTGAATGGCCGGGATGCCATGTGCCCCAGGCTATTCCGGCTTGACTCCCTTAGAATCCCCCGCATGCCAAAACTCACGCTTATCGACGGTTCGTCGTACCTCTACCGCGCCTTCCACGCGCTGCCCCCCTTGAGCAACGCCAAGGGTGAACCCACCGGCGCCTTGTTCGGTGTGGTCAACATGCTACGCGCCACGCTGAAGGCCAAGCCCGACTACGTCGCGTTTGTCAGCGACGCCCCGGGACCTACCTTCCGCAATGTACTGTACGAGCAATACAAGGCGAACCGTCCGCCCATGCCAGACGACCTGCGCGCGCAGATCGAGCCGATGCTGAAAATCGTCGGTGCGCTGGGTTTTCCGATCCTGCGCGTCTCCGGAGTCGAAGCCGACGACGTGATCGGCACACTGGCGAGCCAGGCGCACGAGCATGGGGTTGAGGTGCTGATTTCCACCGGCGACAAGGACCTCGCGCAGCTGGTGCGCACCGGCATAACCCTGATCAACACGATGACCAACACCACCATGGACAGCGCGGGGGTGATGGATAAATTCGGCGTGAAGCCGGAGCAGATCGTCGACTTCCTCAGTCTCACCGGCGATACCGTCGACAACGTGCCCGGCGTGAGCAAATGTGGCCCGAAGACCGCCGCGAAATGGCTGGCCGAATACGGCTCGCTGGACGGGGTGATGGCGAATGCCGACAAAGTCGGCGGCAAGATCGGCGAGTACCTGCGCGAAGCGCTGCCGGCGTTGCCGTTGTCGCGTCAGCTGGTCACGATCAAGACCGACGTGCCGCTGGATTTCACCGTGCCGCAGCTGATGTTGCGCGAGCCCGATGTCGAAGCCTTGCGCGAGCTGTACACGCGCTATGAATTCAAGGCTGCACTGAAAGAGCTCGATGGCACCACCGCAGAGACCATCACTGCGCCCCCGCCTGCCACGGCGACCGGCGTTGGGCCGGCACCAGCACCCGCCGCAGCCAAGCCAAGCATCGCATCGGGCAAGGGCGAATACGAGCTGGTCACGACCCAGGCGCAGCTCGATGCCTGGCTGGCGCGCCTCCAGCAGGCACCGTTGATCGCCTTCGATACCGAAACCACCAGCCTGGATTCGATGCAGGCGGATATTGTCGGCGTCAGTCTCTGCGTGGAATCTTGCAAGGCCTGCTATATCCCGCTGGCGCACGATTATCCGGGCGCGCCTCAGCAACTGCCGCGCGACCTGGTGTTGGCCGCGCTCAAGCCGATTCTCGAAGACCCGACGCGCCCGAAAGTCGGCCAGCACGCCAAGTACGACATGAACATCCTGTCGCACTACGGCATCGCGGTGCAGGGCCTGAAGCACGACACCATGCTGGAATCCTACGTGTGGAACGCCACCGCCACTCGTCACGACATGGATTCGCTGGCCAAGCGCTATCTCGACTACGAGACGGTCAAATACGAAGCCGTCGCCGGCAAGGGCGCCAAGCAGATTTCGTTCTCGCAGGTGGACCTGGACACCGCTTGCAACTATGCCGCCGAGGATGCCGACATCACCTTGCGCCTGCATCATGCGCTGTGGCCGCAACTGGAAAGCGAACCGAAACTGCGCCAAGTCTACGAGAAAATCGAAATACCGCTGGTGCCGGTATTGGCGGGCATGGAACAGCGCGGCGTACTGATCGACGTGAATGAGCTGCGCAAGCAAAGCCAGCATCTGGGCAAGCGCATGCATGAGCTGCAGCAGGAAGCGTGGCAGTCGGCCGGACACGAGTTCAACCTCGATTCGCCCAAGCAGTTGCAGGCCATCCTGTTCGACGAACTTGGTTTGCCGGCCAAATTGAAAACACCGACCGGGCAGCCGTCCACCAACGAGGAAGCGCTCGAGGCGATCGCGCACGAGCATGCACTGCCGCGACTGATCCTGGACTACCGCGGCCTGGCCAAGCTGCGTTCCACCTATACGGAAAAGCTCGCTGAAATCGTCAATCCGCGCACCGGGCGCGTGCACACCAGCTACCACCAGGGCGCGGTGGCGACGGGGCGCATTTCTTCCACCGACCCCAATCTGCAGAACATCCCGGTACGCACCGAGGAAGGCCGGCGCATCCGCCAGGCGTTCATCGCCCCCGAGGGCTGGCAGGTGATGGCGGCGGACTACTCGCAAATCGAACTGCGCATCATGGCGCACCTGTCCGGCGACGAAGGTTTGCTGCGCGCCTTCCATGCCGGCGATGACATCCACCGCGCCACTGCTGCGGAAGTGTTCGGCCTGGAACCGGAGGCGGTGAGCAGCAACCAGCGCCGCGCCGCCAAGGCGATCAACTTCGGCCTGATGTACGGCATGAGTGCATTTGGTCTTGCACGCCAGCTCGGCATCGACCGCGGCGAGGCCAGCGATTACATGGCACGCTATTTCTCGCGCTATCCCGGCGTGCATGCCTTCATGGACGCCACGCGCGAGCAGGCGCATCGTGACGGCTACGTTGAAACCCTGTTCGGGCGGCGCCTTTACCTGGAGAACTTGAGCTCACGCAACCAGGCTCTGCGCGCCGGTGCCGAACGCGCCGCCGTGAACGCACCGATGCAGGGCACCGCCGCCGACATCATCAAGCGCGCCATGATAGCCGTGGCCGCCTGGCTGAAAGGCCGCGACGACGCGCACATGCTCATGCAGGTGCACGACGAACTGGTGTTCGAAGTGCGGGCCGATGCAGTTCAGACCGTGCGCGAAGCGATTCGGCAGCATATGTCCGGTGCAGCGGAACTGCGCGTACCGCTAGTCGTGGAGATCGGCGCCGGCAAAAACTGGGATGAAGCGCATTGATGAGGCGGCGCGCTTGCTCCCTGGCGCGAAGAATTGGGGTGGCGCGTATCGCTGCATGAATCACTGCTGACCATCCACCACTCTTTGCATGGCCTCATGCAACTTTTTCGGCCGTGCCGTGTTCTAACGCTTGGATGCACGCAACGGCATCCCCCTGGCGCCCACCTCCCTGGGTCGCCACCCGGAATCGGCCCTCTCCCCTGGGTCGCCGATTCCCCGGCCCCGCGGACTTCCCCCTAAAGTTCGCGGGGCCCTTTCGTATCCGGCGCTTTATCTTGCCCTGCGTCAGGACAGATGGCAGGTAAGCCGTTAGGATGGTGTTGTTGGGCCGGCCACCGCGCCCTGGCCAAACCATGAGTTGCTCTGCAGTGTCCATCAAAGGGAAACCCACTTCCTTCGATATCGCCCACCTGACCGGGGTCTCGCAGTCCACGGTCTCGCGAGCGTTGCGCGGCAGCCCGCTGGTGAGCGAGGAAACCCGCCAGCGCATCAAGGCGGCGGCAGACCAGCTCAACTACAAAGTGGACAAGAACGCCTCGAACTTGCGTTCGCAGCACTCGGGCACCCTTGCCTTGCTGCTGTTCGAGGACCCTACCGCCGACGACTCGCACATCAATCCGTTCTTTCTTTCGATGCTGGGCTCGATCACGCGCGCCTGCGCCCTGCGCGGCTACGATCTGCTGATTTCGTTCCAGCAGCTGTCCGACGATTGGCATGCCGACTACGCCGACACCAAGAAGGCGGACGGCATCATTCTGCTGGGCTACGGCGACTACCTGGCCTATCGCGACAAAATGCAGAAGCTGGCGGCCCAGGGCACCCGTTCCGTACGCTGGGGCGCGGTACTGCCCGACCAACCGGACATTTCCATCGGCTGCGACAACCTGCAGGGCGGCCAGGCGGTGGCACGCCATCTGCTGGAACAAGGCTGCCGGCACATCGCCTTCCTCGGTGATGCATCCAGCCACTACCCCGAATTCTTCGACCGCTATCACGGCTACGTTGCCGCACTGCAGGAGGCTGGCATGCAAGCGGATGCCGCCTTGCAAGTGGATGCCGCGGAGAGCACCGAGCAGGCCGGCTACGAAGCGCTGGAAAAACTGCTGAAGCGCAAGCTGCCGTTCGACGCCGTCTTTGCCGCCAGCGACCTGATCGCCATTGGCGCCATGCGTGCACTCGCCGACCACGGCATCAAGGTGCCGGAGCAGGTGGCGGTGGCGGGCTTCGACGATATTCCGATGGCCCGCTTCCTCAATCCGCCGCTGACCACCGTGCTGCAGGACACCAAGCTGGCCGGCGAGACGCTGGTGGACAATCTGCTGAGCCTGATCCGCCGCGAGCCGGTGCAAACGCAGTTGCTGCCGGTGAAGCTGGTGGTGCGGCGGTCCAGCCAGTCCTCTTCCGCCCGCGGCAAAAGCTAGGATTCAGAACTGTCCGCCGTTGCCGGCTGTAGCCGGCCGTGGCGGAGCAACCGCGACTGGATCGCGCCTTTCGTACGCGCATGTTCCTCCGCCAGATGCTTGATCGGCGCCCCAGCGTCATAGGCTTCCAGCAAGCTTTTATCTTCTTCTTTGCTCCAGGGCTTGCCGGCATTGCCGGGCTGGGGACGCGTCCGTGCCGGTTTCTCGCGCTGTTCCAGCGCCCTTATCGCCTGGAACAGCGCACGAACCACCACCAGGCGGTTGAACGGGGTTTGCTCGGCCAACACCTCGCCGGTAGCCGGGTCCACGCCATTGACGAGGGTTTCGAGAATCTGCCGGGCTTCGCTGGGGTTCATGATCGGGGCGTCCTTGGGCTGAAGGTGCCAACATCGATACACTCGAAATGGCGGCCGGACTAGCGCCGAAACCGTTTATCCCAGCAGGGCTGATCCGGGCCGTCGTGTAGGCATAAAACGAGCAGGGGATCTGGCATACGCTTGCCCTTTCCGGCATCCGAAACCATCTCCTGCCAGCTTGTCGAATTCCGTCTTGTTGCTTCGTCATCTTTCCGAAGACCCCCGGACCGGTTGTGCTGGACGCGGGTCCCCCCGATCCTTTAGTCACGGAGAAAGCACTCATGTACGTCCAGTCCTACCTGTTCTTCAGCGGCCGCTGCGACGAAGCCCTGGGTTATTACGAGAAGCATCTGGGCGCCAAGATCCACGCAAAGATGCGCTACGGCGACGCACCGCCGGATCAACGCCCGAACTCGGACGCAGCCAGTGATCACATCATGTACAGCAACTTCAGCATCGGCGACACGGTGCTGATGGCCTCCGACGATTGCATCAATACAAACACGAAATTCCAGGGCTTTTCGCTTTCGCTGAGCGTCAATACCAAGGATGAAGCCGAGCGCGCCTTCAACGCGCTGGCTGATGGCGGCCAAGTGCATGCACCGCTGAGCGAGACCTTCTTTTCACCCTATTTCGGCATGGTGGTGGACCGTTTCGGCATCAGCTGGATGGTGCTCATTCCGGGGCAGCAGTAGGGAGAACCGTCATGCGCTTCATGATGCTGATGCTGCCCGAGGGCTATCGCGACGCCGCGCCCGACACCCGGCCAAGCGCCGAAGGCGTGGAAAAAATGATGCGGTTCAACAAGTCGCTGCAGGAAGCCGGCGTGCTGCTTGCCCTGGATGGTCTGCATCCCCCCTCGAGCGGTGTGCGCGTGAGCTCCGTCAACGGCAAATCGAAGGTCGTCGATGGTCCCTTCGCCGAAGCCAAGGAAGTGGTTGGCGGCTATTGGATGATCGACGTGGCTACCCGAGACGAAGCGGTGGCATGGGCTACCCGCTGCCCGCTCAATCCGGGCGATACGATCGAAATTCGCCAGGTGTTCGAGATGACGGATTTCCCGGCCGACGTTCGCAAAGCCGCCGAAGGCTTTGAAGATCCGCGCCAGCCGGCGCCTTGATGTGCCGTCATGAACTTGCACAACGCCCAGGCAAGTGCTGTCATCGGTGGCCATGACGGCCACCGACATCCATCGCAGCATCGAAGCAGTATGGCGCATCGAATCGGCGCGGCTGATTGCCGGCCTCGCGCGCATGCTGCGCGACGTGGGGCTGGCCGAGGAACTGGCGCAGGACGCGTTGGTGACCGCGCTCGAGCGCTGGCCGCAAACCGGTGTACCGGACAACCCCGGCGCGTGGCTGATGACCGCCGCCAAGCATCGCGCCATCGACCAGTTGCGGCGCAAGAAGCTGATCGAACGCAAGCATGAGGCCCTCGCCTATGAAACGGAAGGCGAGGTCGAGGACGGCAAGTCGGAGCTGGAAACCATGCTCGACGACGACATCGGCGACGACCTGCTCAGGCTGATCTTCACGGCCTGCCACCCGGTGCTTTCGGCCGAGGCACGCGCTGCGCTCACCCTGCGCCTGCTCGGCGGCCTGACCACGGACGAAATCGCGCGCGCCTTTCTCGTGCCCGAACCGACCATTTCGCAGCGTATCGTCCGCGCCAAGCGCACGCTGGCCGAAAAGCGCATTCCCTTCGAAGTGCCGCGCGGGGAAGAACGCAATGAACGGCTCGCCTCCGTGCTTGAAGTGATCTACCTGATCTTCAACGAAGGTTATGCGACCACCTCCGGCGACGACTGGATCCGCCCAGAGCTGTGCAACGAAGCCATGCGCCTGGGACGCGTGCTGGCCGGCCTGGCGCCGCAGGAACCGGAAGTGCTGGGCTTGATGGCCTTGATGGAAATCCAGGCCTCGCGCCTGCGCGCGCGCACCACGCCGACGGGCGAGCCGATCCTGCTGCCGGACCAGGATCGCAGCCGCTGGGATCCGCTGTTGATCCGCCGCGGCCTGGCCGCGCTGGAACACGCCGAGAAACTGGGCGGCACGCGTGGCCCCTATGCGCTGCAAGCAGCCATTGGCGCCTGCCATGCGCGTGCGCGCACTGCCGAAGCTACGGACTGGAAGCGTATCGCTGCGCTGTATGCGGAGCTGGCGCAGGCGTTGCCGTCGCCGATCGTCGAGCTCAATCGAGCGGTGGCTGTGGCGATGGCATCCGGCCCGGCCGCCGGGCTTGCGCTGGTCGATGCGCTGGCGGATGAGCCGCTGCTGCGCAACTATCACCTGCTGCCCAGTGTGCGCGGCGATTTGCTCAGCCGCCTGGAACGGCACGCCGAAGCGCGCGAAGAATTCGAGCGCGCGGCCACGCTGACGCGCAATGGACGGGAACGAACCTTCTTGCAACAGCGCGCCGCCGCTTGTGCGGAAGCTGCGCGTCATCCGTAGGTTGGGGTTTGCACCCTGAGGCATCCCCACGCTTTTCGATAAAAAACCTTTGCTACATCGGGGAGATAGCTTATCGCGGCGATGCCTCACGTTTTTGCTCGGCCTTCACCGGAATGACGATTCGCTCTGAAATCGCATTGCCTGCACCGTTGATTTTTGCGGAATGCAAGTCAAAAAACATCGGGATATATCAGGGTTGGCACCCCAACCTACGCAAGCGCAGGCTCCTGCACCCTCAACACGCTCAATCCCGCTACCAGCAAGCTGGCTCCGCCGAGCATCAGCGCATAGATCGGCTGGCCGTGAAAGAACAAGCGCAGCAACACGCCAAGCACGCTTGCGGCAAGCAACTGCGGAATCACCACGAAGAAATTGAAGATGCCCATATAGACGCCCATCTTCTCCGCCGGCAGATTGTCCGACAGCAGCGCATAGGGCAACGAGAGGATCGACGCCCACGCAAAACCCACACCCAGCATCGGCAGCAACAGCCAGTGCGGCTCGCGGATCAACAGGAACGAAATCAGCCCCGCGCCACCCAGCCACAAGTTGACCAGGTGACTGATGCGCAGGCCCCAGCGGCGTACCATCCAGGGAACCACCAGCGACGCCAGCGCCGCAAAACCGTTGTAGGCCGCGAACAACACGCCAACCCAATTGGCGCCATTGTTGTACGCCGCCGATTGCGGATCGCTGCTGCCGAAATGAACCTGCGCCACACCGGCCGTGGTGTAGATCCACATCGCGAACATCGCGAACCAGGAAAAGAACTGCACCAGCGCCAGGCGGCGCATGGCGGGCGGCATCGTGTTCACGTCAGTCATCACTTGCGTGAACACATCATTGCCATGCGCCACGCTCACCCACAATTGCGAGAGCCCGAAGGCGGCCAGACCGCCGGCCAGCAGGTACAGCTCATGTTCGAGGTTGTACCTGTGCACGAGCCAGCCACCCAGCAGTCCGGCCAGCAGCCAGGCCAGGCCATGCCTGCTGGCGCTGGCACGTTCCACTTGCATCGGCTCCGGTTTCACCGCGTCGTCGAACACATGCAACTGCTCGGGCGGGTATTCCCGCGTAGACAACACCGTCCACAGGACCGAACCCAGCAACACCGCGCCGCCGATATAGAACGCGTCGCGTACCGTGGCGGGAATGCCTCCGGGGCCGGCCACATTGCTCACGCCCAAATGGGCAAGCAGATAGGGCAGCGCCGACGCCACCACCGCGCCCAGGCCGATGAAGAAGCTCTGCATCGCATAGCCGAGCGGCCGCTGCCCGGTCGGCAACTGGTCGCCGACGAACGCACGAAACGGCTCCATCGACACGTTGATCGATGCATCCATCAGCCACAGCAACATCGCGGCGATCCACAGCAATCCCGAGTTGGGCATCCACAGCAAGGCCAGCGTGGTAAGCACGGCGCCCGCCAGGAAATAGGGACGGCGCCGCCCCAGCCGCCCCCAGGTGCGGTCGGAGGCATAGCCGATCAGCGGCTGCACGATCAGCCCGGTGAACGGCGCGGCGATCCACAGCATGGGGATGTCGCCCACGCTCGCGCCCAGGGTCTGGAAGATGCGGCTGACATTGGCGTTCTGCAGCGCAAAGGCGAACTGGATGCCAAGAAAGCCGAAACACATGTTCCAGATCTGCCAGAAAGACCGGTTCGGTTTGCGATTCATAACGTACCCGTCGCCGGCGTGATGATCAGATCGCCGATGCGTGCATCGTTGAGCGGCCCTTTGCTGCCGCCCTTGCCGCCGGTGTAGTGCGCGAAATGGCTGAGATCGCTCATGTTGAAACCTTGCTCAAGCTCGAAGCGGCACGCGGCACCAGCTTTTGCGGTAATCACGCCCTGGCTAGACGACTGCTCGCCCATGCTGTGCGGCATCACCATGGGTACGCGTTGCGGTGCTTCGTTGCCACAGTGCGCCAACAGTACTTTCACCGCCGCGGTCACGCCGGTGTTGATCGGACCATGGTTGTTTTCATAGCGCAGCCATACTCGATAGCGGCCCGTGGCAGGCGCGGTCCACGCGCGCGGCCAGCTGTCGTCGATCGCCGCCGGCTCACCGCCGCAAACAGTCGGGCTGTGCAGCGATTCGATACCATGTCCGTCCACCCGCGTGACGCTCACGCACGGCGGCTTCGCGCCCTGTGCGATGTAAGTGCTGCCATCAATACTACCCACGCGCTGCCCGTCCGCATACAGCACCAGCTTGCCATCCGCTTCCACCCGCCAACCTCTGTTGTCTTTGTCGATAGCGGGGGCGTCGGGCGATATCGGGCCATACAGCGGCGCGTCGGTGCGCAGGGGAAGCAAGGGCTGGTTGATGGCCTTCAGCGTGACCACCGTTTCGCCACCTCGCTGCCTGATGGTGTCGGCCACCAGCAGATTGCCCTGCAGCTTGTGCGGAAGGCGCAGCGTTATGCTCCGCTCAGGGCCGTACAGCCGAATGTTGTCCCGCTCGCCGAACAGTGTCGGCACCAGGGAGACCGGCAGCTTCGGCTCGATGCGGCCATCCTGCGCAAGGCCGAACACGCCCTCGTTCACCATGTCCAGATACGCAGCCACGGACCACAGCTGCCGCGGCGAATCGACCACCGGCCCGCTGAGCTCACCTTCATCCACGTGCGTGGCCTGCGTGACCAGTTCGTAGTTCTCCATGTTGGAGCCGCTCATGGCAGCGCCCCGCATGATCGAACGCAGCTCATGAGCGATGCGCGCCGGGTCGTCCACAACACGGGCGGCGCGCAGCGCATAGGCGCTGACGAACGGCCAGATCGCGCGATTGTGATAGACCGGTTGATCGCTGCGTTCAGGCCAGATCACCGGGCTGCCCGCCGCCCAGGTGGGATAATTCGCCAGGGCGATGCGCGCGCTTTCGCCTTCGGCGACGCCACTGATGATGACCAGGGCCGTGCCGAGCAGATCGTAGGTTTCGTACGGCGTGCCGTCACCGCCGATGTAACTCATGTACATGCCGCGATCCGCGCGCCAGAACCGCGCATTGACGGCGCGCCTGAGCGCGGCGGCTTGCTCTTCATAACGTCTTGCCTTGGCCGCATCCCCATGCTCTTTCGCCAGCCGCACTGCCAGCTGCAGGGCCTGGTAGTGCAGAACATTGGTGGACAGCGCAAACGACTGGGCAATGAATCCCACGTTGCTCGCCGTCCATGCCGGATAGGTCTGTTCGCGCCAATCCAGGAACGAGGTTTCACCGCGATACAGTCCCAGCTCCGGATCGAACGCATACTGCCGGTCCTGCGCCAGCGTATCGCTCAGCGCGCGGTACACGTTGCCGGCAAAAGCCTTGTCGTCGAGCAGATGCTGCGCTCCCAGGAACCACACCACGCGGTCGGTACTGATCGGCCAGCTGCCGCCCGAGCCGGTGTCCTGCATCACGTACAGCCCTTGCGGCAAGGCCGGATTACGCATACTCGACAGCTTGAACCCCAAGCCGTTGCGCGAACGCTGCGGATCGAATTGCCACAAGCCGAGGTCGATCGCATAGGAAAGGTCGCGCGTCCACACGTACGGCCATTTCGCGCCGGTCTCGAAGCAGTTGCATGGAATCGGCTGGCCATGATCGAACGCGTCGTCGCGAATGGCGGTGACCGAATTCTGCGTCAGCTCCTCCTGCGCCATGGCGAACAGACCGTCGAACATCGAGCTGGCCGTTTCCGTACGCATGCGCTGTGCGCCGATGTCGCGCTTACCGAACGGGCCGGTCAAAATGAAGCGTTCCCCCTTCGCCACGCTCATGTGCGCCTGCTGTCCGCGCCACGCGATCTCGTCACGCCACACGTCTCCTTGGGCGTTCGCGGCCAGAGCCGCCATCATTACAACGCTCAGCATGCGCACTCCGCGAATGGGTAAATCAGAACAGGATGCCGGTTATGGCATGACGCGAAGCGCGGCACATGCTGCAGTTGCAGCAAAGGCAGGCATTTCGCGCAGGTGATCTCGCATGGTAGGCAAGCCAGCACGGGAGCACAGCGTTCTGCATACGTATTCATTTCTCTGCTCCCTCACCCGCTTGTGTGGGAGAGAGCAGACTCGTCGCTCAATGCGAGTCAGCCGCTCGTAACACCACACGCCGCGCCTTCTGCGCCGCAAGTCGCAACAAAGTCACGTCGCCATAGCGATCGTGACCGACTGCCCAACCCTCTCCTTTCGCCGTCTGCAAGGCTTCCGCATTGGCATAGGACTTGAGCGCCCCCGCGCTGGTGGCATTCACGCCATGCACTTTCACCAGAAAATACTTCAGCCCGGGCTTGTAGCTGCCGCGCGCTGCTTCGACACCGAATTCCACGCCATCACCACGGCGCTGTGTAGACAGACGTTGCGAGTAGAACACGTCATGCTCGTAGGCATAGGTGTCGCCGTCATCGTCGTAGTAATCGAAATGGGTCGAGTGCTCGGCTGGAAATACATCGACCGTCAGCTCGGGCACAGGCTGTTCGCCTACGAAATCCGTTGCCGGCTGGTTGGGAATGATCGCACCCTCGCGAACAAACAATGGAATGTCATCCCAGGTCTGGCTGTCGATCGCGTAATGAATGGTCTCGCCGCCCTGGTACCGCTTGCCGGTGAAATAGTCCGTCCATTGGCCTGCCGGAAGGTAGATCAGCTTGTCCGTCTGGCCTTTCTCAACCACTGGCGACACCAGCAGTCCGGCGCCGAACATCCAGGCATCCACGTCGTCGCGCACCTGGCTGTCGTCCGGATAATCGAAGCTGAGCGGCCGCACGATGCCGACGCCCTCCGTGGTGGCAGCACGCTCATAACTGTAGATGTACGGAATCAGCGCATAGCGCAGGCGCATCGCATCTGTCGCGGCCTTCTCGGCGACCGGGCCATACACCCACGGCTGGCGTTTTTCGCCCAGCGTCCCGTGCACGCGGAAGATCGGCACGAAGGCAGCGAATTCGATCCAGCGCGCATAGTTCTCGTTATCCGGATGCCCCTTGAAACCGCCGCTGTCCATGCCCCACTTCATCTCGCCCACGTCGATGGCGCTGAGCATGCGCTGGCGCTGCGCCGCCATGCTGTCGAAACCGGTGTCGATATCGCCCGACCACAGGCCATAGGCGTAACGCTGGGCGCCGAGGTAAAAATCGCGGTTGATCGACCACACTCGGGTCGGCGTATAGGCGCGCTGTCCTTCATACAGCGCACGCTGCATGTTGAGGAATTGCGTGTTGCTGTTGGTGTCGTCCGCCTCGTCGTTCCACCAGCCGACGATACCGGTGTCGAAAGAGTGCTTCAGCGCGTCGTTGAAAAACCACTCACGCGCCGCGGCCCGATCGAAGTCCACGTCGCGCACCGGTTTCAGAGAGAAGTAATCCGTGTTTTGCGGGCGGCTCGCGGCCCACAGCCCGTGCGTCTCGACGTAGCGCCCCTCCACCGTATCGACGTGGATACGCGGCTTCATTATGCCGGTCATATGCATGCCGAGCTGGTCCATCACCGTCTTCAGCTGACCATTGGAACCGCCGGGAAACTTGCTCTTGTTCCAGCGGAATTCGCCGTAGTTGTCCTCTCCCCAGGCCTTCCAGTCGAAGTCGAAGGTGAAGTTGTCGATCGGGATGTGCCGGCTACGGTAGCCATGCACGATGGCCAGCAGTTCCTGCTGGTCGATGCCCCACTGGCTGTTGGTGAAGCCCATCGCCCATTTCGGAAACAGCGGCGCCGGACCGCTGAGGGTGGCGAGCGCCGCGAAGATCTGCGGTGGGGTGCCGGCAATCACGTCGAAGCTCGCATCCCCGCGGCTGATGCCGCTGACGTCGATACGCCCCTCAGCCAGATCGAATTTCGCGCCGACGGTGTCGACCAGCACGCCATAACCATGTGTGCTCCACACGAAGGGACCGCCCGGATAGCCCTGTTCACCGGCCTTCGCGATTTGTACGCCGTGGCGCAGTAGCCCGCCCTTGGCAGGCTCGAAGGCATCGTAGCCGCCGATGCCGTACAGCGGATCGCCGACGTCGTGCTGCAGGCCGATGCGACGATCCACCAGCGTGGCCGGGTCCGTCCATAGCAGCACGCGCCCTTGCGCGTCGGCGACACTGAGGTGTCCGGCCTGCTTGTCCCAGGTCGCGGTCAGCTCTCCGCTAGCCACGGACGCCATGCCCGCAGTAGTGCGGACGCGCAGGTTGGCAAGCGTATCACGTGAACCATGCGGATCCATCACGATGCCGGGGCGCGTACTTGCGCCATGCGGCATGCCGTGGATCTGTACGACGTTCGGGGCGACGAAGCGCACAGTGATCTGGTCGTTGCCCGCTTTGAGTTCGATGCCGCGTGCGTCGGCATGATCGAGCTGGAAGCGTACTTGGGTTTGGTCGGCGCGAACCGGGTGGAACATGGAAGCGATCAGCAAGCCGAAAACGGCCAAATGGCGCAGGGTTGTCATCCACCCATCCTTTCCTGTTGCAAAGAAGCTGGCATGCACAAGCCGCCCGACTATAACCATACTTCGTCCATGCGGGGGACAAATTCCTGGAGATTTCATGCCTCGTGATAGCAGCCCAGACGCGTAGGCTGGGATGATAATCCCAGCTTCCGCGCGGCATCCCGGTGCTGGGATTGCCATCCCAGCCTACTGCAGGATCACCGTGGCATAAGGCGGCAAGCTCAGCTTTCCACCGGCCAGGACGGCACCTTCCTCCGTCTGCAGCAGCACGGAGGCTACGTGTGCATCGCTCCCCAGTTCGAACACGCGCGGCTCCCGCGACAGGTTGTGCACTACCAGGACGCGCGATTGCGCATCCTGCAGCATATACGCCAGCACATGCGGGTCGGCAGCCGGCACATCGTGCAATACGCCATCGCGCAACGCGCTCACCTGCTGGCGCCAGCCGATCAGCTTGCGATACAGATTCAGCAGCGACGCGGGATCGGCATCCTGGGCTTGAACCGAGACAGTTGCGTCGTCGCCGCTGCTCCAATCCTTCCAGCTGGCCGTCCCCTGGCCCTTGCCGTTGCGATACCAGCGCATCGGCTCGCGGATATCCTCATCGGGCTTGCTGCCCTGCATGCCCAGCTCTTCGCCGTAATAGATGAAGGGATGGCCCGGCAGCGTAAGCAGCAGTTCAGCAGCTAGGCGCATATGCAGTATGTTGCCGTCGAGCTGGCTCATCACGCGTTGCTGGTCGTGATTGGAGAGGAACGGCGCATCGTCGAACTCCCCGTTTGCATGCTTGCGAAAAGCCGCAAAGCTGTATTCGAGTCCACCACCGATGCCGAGATTGCGCTCCTGGTCCACGCTCTCGATCAACTGCGTGGCGAGGGGGAAGTCGAACACGGTGTTCAAGGGGCCCATGTAAGGGGTCAGGTCATCCGGGTTCTGGCGTGCCACTTCGCCGACCAGCCATACCTGCGGTTTGGCTGCCTCCAGCGCGCGGCGATATTCGGACCACCAGCGCACGTTCTTCTGCAGCGCGATCGGATCGCTCATATCCGTGCGCAGGTCGTCATAGATGTGCTGCGCGGCATCCAGGCGGAAGCCATCGACGCCCTGCTGCAACCAGAACCGCCCTACCTCGATCATGGCCTTGCGCACGGCCGGATGGTCGTAGTTGAGGTCCGGCATGGCCGCGGTGAACGTGCCCTCGTAGTACGCGCCGTTCGATGCACGATGCCAGGCGGGACCGCCGACCGCGCTGACGGCCTTCAGATCCGTACCGGGCTTGGCCCACAGATACCAGTCGTGGTGCGGGTCCTTGGGATCCATCGCCGCCTTGAACCAGGGATGCTGGTCGCTGGTGTGGTTGATCACCATGTCCATCACCACCTGGATGCCGCGCTTGTGCGCTTCGGCCAGCAGCTTCCTGAAGTCCTGCAGGTTGCCGTACTGCGGGTTGATGCCTTCGTAATCGGTAATGTCGTAGCCGTGGTAGCTCGGCGAGGGGTTGATCGGCATCAGCCAAATACCGCTGACGCCCAGCGACTTGATGTAGTCGAGCTTGGCGGTGACGCCGTTGAGATCACCGATGCCGTCGTCGTTGCTGTCGTAGAAAGCCCGGACGAAGATTTCGTAGTAGACGCCGGATGCCGTTGCGGCCGGCTTCGCTGCCGCTTTTTCCTGCGCCACGGCAGGCAAGGACAGTAACGCCAGCATCGCGGCCAGCAAAACGGAGCGTAGAGCGGTTCTGAACTTGGACATGGGCTCGTCCTCCCGAGGATGGAATGTCGTCGTCACGGCACGGCCGCGCAACGCGGGGAACGACGAGGGCGAAGCGCGTAGCGCCTGGAAAAAAGCCCGGCTCCCCAATCGTCAACGGAGCCGGGCCGGGGGAGTGCGCCGGACACCACGAGAGCGTGTCCGGCGCCTTGTTGCTTTTACAGCTTGAAGTTCACGCCCAGGTAGCTGGTGCGTCCGAAGTACTGGATCGTGCCGGTCTGCTGCGGATTGCCGCCGAAATAGGTCTTGGTCGGCTGGTTGCTCAAGTTGAGCATCTGGTAGACCACGCTCAGCTGCTTAGTGATGTTGTACGAAGCCTGGAAGTCATACACCGTTTCAGCCGCAAACGTCACCAACTGGTGATCCACTGCAATCTGCGTGTCCGAGAGGAACGACGAACGGTAGTTCGCCGACAGACGGGCCGAGAAGGTGCCGTTGTCGTAGAACACTGCAGCACTCGCCACGCGCTTGGACAAGCCTGGCAGACCGATGTACGTGGTCGGACCGGCCAGAGTGGTCGGGTTGTGCACGTTGCTGTTGGTGAGCGCCAGGTTTGCGTCGAAGCCCAGGCCCGACCAGATGCCCGGCAGGAAGTGCGTCTTGGTGAATGAAGCTTCCACGCCGCGCACGTCGCCGCCCTTGGCGTTGTACGAGGTCTGGTACTGGCCATTGGCATACGGCTGGCCAGTGGCCGGGTTGGTCGGCACCTTGATGCCGGCCGCAGCAAAATCGAAGTTGTTGTAGGTGACGTTCTGGATGAACGAATTCACCTTCTTGAAGAACACGCCGGCCGTCACCGCACCGGTGGAATCATCGAAGTAGTGCTCGTAATCCACGTCGTACTGCGTCGCACGCAGCGGATTCAGCAACGGGCTGGTTCCACCCCACACGTTGTACTGACCATTGGACACCCACGAACCGGCACCCGCGAGCATGGTGTTGATCGGCGGACGCGACAGCACCTTCGACGCGGCAACGCGCATCTGATCCTGGTCCGTCCAGTGATAGATCAGATTGAACGACGGCAGGTAGTCGGTATAGGTCTTGCCGGACTTGATTGGCGCATAGTCCCGGCTGCTGTTGCCGTTGCCGTCGACTATCAGCACGCCTGCGCCATTGCCGACTTGCTGCAGGCCGTAGCTGTACTGTGCCTGGCGCGACACACGCACGCCCACGTTGCCGGTCAGCTCGTGACCGAACAGCTGCGAATCGATATCGCCCATTACGAACACGTCACGGGTCTTTTCGTTGACCGAACCGCTTTGGATTTCCGACCAACTCTGGTCGGTGATGTTCTTCACCGGGTTGGCAACAATCCCGTGCGCAGCGAGGATGGCCGGACCATTGAGCGTAAGGAAGCAGGGGAAGCCGCTGAATTTGCCCTTCCAGCACGTGGTTTGCGCAGCGCTGGACGGGATGGTCAGCGGCAGCTCGCCGGCCACGGGCGAAGTGTTCCACTCCGAACCGTAGACGTAGACTTCGCGATCCTGCGCGTAGGTATGGTTATTGAGATAGAAGCCTGCCTCGATCGCCGAGAACACCGGGTTGTTCGGCAAGTCGTATTGCACTGCGGTGCGGAAGGCCTTGTCCTTGTCGTGATAGATGTACGGATAGACACCGTAACGCGACAAAGCCATGTCGTTGAGGTTGGTGTAGAGGCCCGGATTGCTCACCGACACATCGCCGATATTGCGGCCCTTGAACTGGAAGGTCGTCGACTGCGCCATCAGCTGCGGACTGGCAGTACCCAGGCCCGAGTAAGGATCGGCCGTAGTGTCGACGTTGATCTCGTTGCTGGTCGCACGCGACAACGAGATATCGGAGTCGATATGCCAGTTGCCATGGTTCCACTTCATGTTCAGGCCGCCGGAGAACACGCTGGTGTTCTTGGTGTAGTTGTCGGCCGTCGTCTCGTTGGAGAACTGGGTAGTGCCCGTGCCAGAAGCGGTACCGCCGATCACCGTACCCAGTGAGCTGAGCACGGGATTGGTGATCTGCGCGTTGTTGCCGTAGAAATTCTGCGAGCGGAAGCCGTAACCGAACGAACTGTCGTTGAACTTCGAGAAGAAGGTGTCCGCCGTCAGCTGCAGGTCCTTGGTCGGGCGCCAAACCACGGTTCCCAGGTAACCGCGGCGACGCTCTTCACCGCCGTTCTGCTGCAGTTGGTAGCCTTCCGGCAAATAGGCTTGCTGCGCGGGATTGTTCTTGTTCAGCGTATATAGGCTGCCGTCCGACGATTCGCCCACGAACTGCTCGGACACGTGCGGCTGATACATATCCGCAAAACCCAGGCCGACGCCCAGGGTGTTATCGAGGAACTTGCCCTGGTAAGCCACGCTCAGGCGGTAGCCGACTGCATTGGCGCCCGGCACGTCGTGGGCCTGGCCGTCATAGCTGCCGCGCGTATCGATGTTGAGCGACTGGTCCTTGGAATTTTCCAGCGGATTGGCCGTCTGCAGTGCAATGGTGCCTGCCACGCCGCCCGTAACCAGCGAAGCCTGCGAAGTCTTGTACACCGTCGCCATGTTGATCAGCTCCGACGGATACTGATCGAACTCGATGTAGTTGGTGCCGCTGGTGGAGGGCTGCTCGCGGCCATCCAGCGTGGTCTGGATGAAATCGCCCGAAAGACCGCGGATGTTGATCTGCGAGGCCTGGCCGGCGATGCGCTCGGCGGAAACGCCGGGCAGGTGCGTCAGCGAGTCGGCGATGGACTGATCCGGCAGGCCGCCAATGTCCGCAGACGTCACCACGCTCTGGATGGTATCGGCGTAGCGCTGGTAGTCGATCGACTTCTCGACGCTGCTGCTGAAACCGGTCACCGTCACGGTGGACAGGCTCTTGGCCAGCTCCTGCTGGCTTTTCGGATTGGTGGTGGCCTGGCTTGTGCTGGCCGTGTTGGACTGCTGCGCCGTGTCGGCCGCAGTCTGAGCGCCAGTTTCATCCGTCGCTGCCTGCACGCCGAAAGCCATGGTGAGACCGGCCGAAGCAAGAGCCATCACCAGCAAATTACGCTTGAGTATCACGAGTCCCCTCCCCAAAAATCATTTCTTGTAGTCGCCTCTTGTTGGCCGCCGACGCAAATTTCGCAGTACGGTCGGCGCCCACGCAGACGGACGGAACCGGCGGCGTGGGTGGATGGTAGGGCGCGCTTTTCCAAGCAGACCACATCCTGCATACGTATTCATACCTACCCCTTGGCAGCTGTCATCGCAGCGCAACATACGCGCCCCGCTTGCGCGCACTACTACGCTAAAACAGCGAAAAAGGCCGGCGTTACGCAATTTTTACCCAAGGCACGATCGTGACGCCTTGGCGATACCCATTTTTGCCGTGCCGCTCATGCCGCAACCGCAGCACGAATGAATACGTATGCAAGCCCTGCGAGCAACCGAAACCTCGCGACTAAGCTGCACCACGCCAACAAGCTCTGCTTCCTACCCGGGGATCTTCGCCTGGTACATTGGGAATCTTGCATTGGCGTCATTCCCGCGAAAGCGGGAATGACGCAGACGGCGCGGTCGCACGTATCCGCCGTGGGAAGGAAGCAGGGCCGGCGAGTTTCGGCTTTACTAAGGAAAGCGTTTCCAATGACCGATGTATCCTGGTGGCGCGGCGCCGTCATCTATCAGATCTATCCACGCAGTTTTCTGGATACCAACGGCGACGGCGTGGGTGACCTGCCGGGCATCATCCAGCGGCTTGACTACGTGGCGAGCCTGGGCGTGGATGCGATCTGGGTCGCGCCGTTCTTCCGTTCGCCGATGGCCGATTTCGGCTACGACATCGCCGATTACCGCGATGTCGACCCACTGTTCGGCACGCTGGAGGATTTCGATTCCCTGCTCGCCAAGGCGCATGGCCTGGGCTTGAAGGTGATGATCGACCAGGTACTGAGCCATACCTCCGACCAGCATGCCTGGTTCAAGGAAAGCCGCGAAAGCCTTGGCAACGCGAAAGCCGACTGGTACGTCTGGGCGGATGCAAAACCTGATGGCAGCCCACCCAACAACTGGTTGTCGATCTTCGGCGGTTCGGCCTGGCAATGGGAACCGCGGCGCGGCCAGTACTACCTGCACAACTTTCTCGCTTCGCAGCCGGACCTCAATTTCCACCATCCGGAGGTGCGCACCGCGGTGCTCGACAATGTGCGCTTCTGGCTGGACAAGGGCGTGGATGGCTTGCGCCTGGATGCGATCAACTTCTGCTTCCACGACCGGCAGCTGCGCGACAACCCGCCCAAGCCGAAGGAAAGGCGCGTGGGCCGCGGCTTCAGCCCGGACAATCCGTATGCCTTCCAGTATCACCTGTACAACAACACCCAGCCGGAAAATCTCGATTTCCTGGGTGACTTGCGCGCCCTGCTCGACCGCTATCCCAGCGCAGTGACGCTCGGCGAGATCTCCTCGGAGGACTCGCTGGCGACGATGGCCGAATACACCCGCGGCCATCGCCTGCACATGGGCTACAGCTTCGAATTGCTCAGCAGCGACTTCAGCGCCGCATACATTCGCCGAACCGTGGCGCAACTGGAAGCGCAGGTAAGCGAAGGCTGGCCGTGCTGGGCCATTTCCAACCACGATGTGGAACGCGTGCTCACGCGTTGGGGCAACGGCAACACCTCGCCACGCCTGGCCAATCTGCTCACTGCCATGCTGTGCTCGCTGCGCGGTTCGGTATGCGTGTACCAGGGCGAAGAGCTTGGCCTGACCGAAGCCGAGGTACCGTTCGAGGCCCTGCGAGACCCCTACGGCATCACCTTCTGGCCGAACTTCAAGGGCCGCGACGGCTGCCGTACGCCGATGCCCTGGAATGAGGGACCTTTTGCGGGTTTCAGCCCGGTGGCGCCATGGCTGCCGATCGACGAAGCCCACAAGGCGTTGGCCGTGACGCATCAGGAAGCCAACGCGAACTCCGTGCTGCATGGCTTCCGTCGCTTCATGCATTGGCGCGCCGCGCAATCGGCCCTGCGGCAGGGCGACATTCGTTTCCTCGATGTGCCCGAGCCGATACTGGCTTTCGTGCGCCACGATGGCTCCGGGCAGGTGTTGGCGGCATTCAATCTCGGCAAGCTGCCACAGACGGTGGCGCTGGCCGGATTCGATGCAGCCACGCCGCTGGAAGGGCACGGCTTGCAGCAAGGCACACTACAGAGCGGACAACTGGAGCTCCCTGGACATGGGGTCCTGTTCGCCCGGATCGCATAACAGCGACCACGTAGCCTGGGAGGACAATCGTAGGCTGGGTCGGCAAACCCAGCATTGCCATGCACGCAACCGCACGATGCTGGGATTGTCATCCCCGCCTACGACCCGTGAATCAACCCGTCCCGCTTATTTCCATATAAATCAACATACTTAGACATCCAAATTCACGTCATCATCACATTCCCAAGCCTAGGATTTCACACGCAGTAGTCAAATACAGGAACCGGGGCCACATCCTTTGGTAGCCAGGCGGCGCCGCCCCTTCGGCGCCCCATGAAAGCGTGATGGTGACAACCGCTGCCCGGGCCGGCTGCTTCCCGCCCGACAGTCCACAAAATCGGCGGCGGCCGAATCTTCCTTGCAGCACTTTACCGGTCATCCCGTTGTGCCGTTCCTCACGGAGAGAGCCGCCATGCACCGCTTTGAGAGTCTGCCTGCCAATTACGCACCGTTCGCAGCGCCGCTGGAGTACGAGGCACCGAATGGATTGCGCCTGCCGAATCTGCACTATCCCTGGGCGAGCGCGTGCTCCCCGCATGCGCCCTTTGTGGAAGCGCGCATGCAGCAATGGCTGGTACAGCACGGCCTCATTCCCAACGAGCATTACCGGGCACGCATCGCACAGGCCAAATTCGGCTGGCTCGCCGCGCGCTGCCACCCCTATGCGTCGCTTGAGCGGCTGCAGACCATTGCCTATTTCTATGCCTGGTATTTCCTAGTCGACGACTGGTTCGTCGGCCGCACCGAAAAGGTATCGGCCTACACCATTTCCAATCTTGAGGCGGTGATCGATGTACTCGACATCGGCCGCATCGGCAACGAGCCGGTGTACGGCGAAACCGCCTGGGTGGATCTGTGCCGGCAGCTGCGGCTGAGCATGTCCGACGCCCAGTTCGAGCGTTTCGCGCATGCCATGCATCTGTGGGTGGGAATGGCCGGCCTGCGCATGCTGGAACATTCGCATGCGCGCACAGCTCCCGCGCATCGGCATGAAGCCATCCTGCGCCATGCCGGAGGCCTTTATCCCTGTCTGTATCTGATCGATTTCGCCAACGGCCTGCCGCTAGCGCAGGAGGAGCACGACCAGGTCGATGTGCAGCAATTGCGCCGGCATACCAATCGCGTCGTGTGCTGGAGCAGCGATGTGCAACATCTGGGTCTGGACGTCCACCAGTCGGCCCCGCATCGGAACACGGTGGCGCTGTACGCCAGTCAAGGCTATTCGCTACAGCGCAGCTTGGACCGCGTGGGCGAACGCATCCGTACGGAGATCGACGCCTTCATGGTCGCGGCCAGTGCGGTGAGGGAAGACGCCGGCCCCGCGTTATCCAGCTACATCCGCGGACTGAAGCATTGGATGAGCGGGTACCGGGACTGGCTGGCCTCGCAGCATGGAATGCGGGCCTTTACTGAGACAGAAGCCGCGATCAAGGCCTGGTAAGCCTCAGGACCCTCTGATCTATTCCTACGCATCCGTCACCACACGCTCGGGGGCCTCACTGTATGCGCGTCAGGCGGAGCGTAGGCTGGGATGGCAATCCCAGCATTGCCATGCTTGCAGCCGCGCGAGGCTGGGATTGCCATCCCAGCCTGCGGGCCTTCTGGACGTCATGCCGGGCACGTAGGAATAGACCAGAGGGTCCTTGGCGAAACATCGTTCACCACGCTACCCCAAAAGCCCCCGGCGATTGCGAATGTAACCAAAAGTCGACTAGCTGAAAGCTAACGTGGTTAAAATCTCGTGGTTCGGCCGGGCGCTCGCATCCCCCCGCCCGGGCGGCCGCGTCCGGCTTGAAGGACGTCCGCCCTGCGACGCGTCTCCATGTCCCCGCAGCTTGCGCGCTCCCAAGCGCGCACGGCGGGGTCATTGTGGCCGGCGTTGCTCCGACACCATCGAGGAACAAGCTTTTGAACACAGCGAACGACACGGCAGCACGACGCAACCCAGGCGTAAGCGGCATGAGCCTGTATGTACCCCGCCCACGCGTGTCCCTGCGCGACTGGTGCGAATGGACCGGCAACTCCTGGGACAAGGTCCAGGCCGTGGTAGGCCGCAGTTTCCGCCAGCCGGCGCCGTATGAAGACGCCTACACCATGGCTGCCACCGCCGTACTGCGGCTGATCTGCCAGTACAACATCGACCCGCGCAACGTCGGCCAGCTTGCGCTCGGCACTGAAAGCAGCAAGGACAACTCAGCCGGCGCGGTGATCGTGCGTGGCATGGTGGATCGCGAGCTGGAACGCCTGGGGCTGCCGCGCCTTTCACGCCAGTTGGAAGTACCGGAGTTCAAGCACGCCTGTCTGGGCGGCGTCTATGCCCTGAAGAGCGCACTACGCTACGTGGGATTCGATGCCAACGGCCGCCAGGCGATCGTCGTGTGCAGCGATATCGCCGCCTACGAGCGCGGGTCCAGTGGTGAGCAGACGCAGGGCGCCGGCGCAGTGGCGATGCTGGTGGAGGCACAGCCCAAGCTGTTCGAGGTGGATCTGGCCCATGCCGGCAGCGCCTCCGATTACCGCGGCCCGGACTTCCGCAAGCCGTTCCTTCGCCACTTCCATCACGAATACGGCCAGCGTCACCGCCGCCTGCACGATTTCCCGATCTTCAGCGGCAAATACTCCACCTTCGCCTATCTGGACGAAGTGGGCCAGGCCACCGATGCGATGATCCAGCGGCTGGGCGTGTCGGATCTGGACCTCCTCGAAAGCGCGGGCGGGCTGTTCTTCCATCGCCCGTACCACATGATGCCGTTGCAGGCCCTGGCCTTCATCTACGCCCGCGCCCTTGCACGCGCACCGCAGCCCCATGCCGGTTTCCAGGCCCTGTGCGAGCTCTCTGGCGTCTCGCCGGACGGCGTAGTGGCCGAATGCCGCAACACGCCGGACCTGTATGGCGAGTTTGTGCGCCAGGGCGCGCATGCCGACGCCGCCCAGGATGCGCACCCGCTCACCACCAAGCTGTCCGGCGTGGTGCGCAAGAGCCCGGCGTTCCAGCAGTTGCTGGCCACGCGCGTCAACCAGGGCACCGATTGGGCCATGGAGCTGGGCAATCTCTATACCGCCGCGCTGCCGGCGTGGATCGCCGCCGGCTTCGAGCAGGCGCTGGAAAGCAACGTCGAATGGACGGATGCCAGGCTCTATGCGATCGGCTACGGCAGCGGCGACGCCTCCGAAGCCATTCCGCTGCGCGTGGTGCCGGGCTGGCGCGAAGCGGCGGCGAAGATCGGCTTTCGCGCGGCCTTGGCCGAGTCCACCGACCTGACCCGCGAGCAGTACGAAGCGTTGCATGATGGCCACGAGGTGGAACTCGACTGCCCTCCCACCAACCAGTTCGTGATCGCGCGCACTGGCGATACCTACGAAGCGGCGTTCCAGGATCTCGGCGTGGATTACTACGACTACGCGCAGTGATCTTTCCGCTGCCGGACTCCCGCAGGCTGGGATGAATTCCCAGCTTGCGTACCGATGGCGATGCTGGGATTTCATCCTGGCCTACACGGCTAAAATGGCTCCCGTCGGTCCATCAGGCGGGCGGGGGAATGTTCAAGCTCAAAGGCATACTGTCGCTGCAGGTGGGCGACCGGACGCTGGGCGGCGCCGATCGCGTCGCCCTGCTGGCGAAGATCGATGAAACCGGCTCCATCACCGCCGCCGCGCGCGCTCTCGGGATGAGCTATAAGGGCGCATGGGATGCGATCGACGCCATGAACAATCTGGCAGACGAGCCCCTGGTGATGCGCGCGGCCGGTGGCAAGGGCGGCGGCGGCACGCACCTCACCGAACGCGGCCGGCGGTTGGTCGAAACCTTCGCGGCGCTGGAAGAAGTGCATCGCCGCTTTCTCGAACAGTTCGACACGCTGGCCGATACCTCTGCCGCCGACATCAAGCTGATCAGGAGCCTTATGTTGCGCACCAGTGCACGCAATCAGTTTTCGGGGCGCGTGGCGGCGATCCACAAGGGCGTGGTCAACGATACGGTGGAACTGGAGTTGCCCGGCAGCAATCGCGTGGTCGCCAATCTCACCCGCGAGAGCACGGAGAATCTGGGCCTGAAGATCGGTAGCGAAGCGATCGCCCTGATCAAGGCTTCCTCGGTGCTACTGGCCCTGCCGGACTCGGGTCTGCATCTGTCGGCACGCAATCAATTTCCGGGCACGATCGTCCAGGTCATCGAGGGGCCGGTCAACTCGGATGTGCGCCTGCAGCTTGCCGGTGGCAACGTGATGGCGGCGGTCGTGACCACCGAAAGCGCGTCCCAGCTGGGCCTTCGGCAAGGGACTCCGGTAGTGGCCGTCGTGAAAGCCTCGAGCGTGATGCTCGGGACCACCCGCTGAGCAACCCCGTTCGAAACCATCCTAAGGATGGTCTGAAAAAAATCCGTCCTGGATTTTTTCAGACGCGCATCCTTGCACCGCGGAAGCTCTGAATAAATCAGAGCCGCCCTAAGCGGCATCCGGAAACCGTCATATACTCGTTTATATAGCGCCAGGCCGGGCTACCTGGCGATCGGCCACTTGCGATGGGGAATGGGCATGTTGAAGCAACGGGCGCTTGCCGCCATGGTTGGACTACTTGCGGCCTGCGGCGTAGCGCACGCGGACGACGACATCTTCAGTAACGGCCATGTGGACGGCGATCTGCGCCTCTACAACTTCGACCGCCTCTACGCCAGCAAAACCGTATCGAACGCCAGCGCCCTCTCCGCCGGCGCATTGATCAACGCGCAAACCGGCAGCTTCCTCACCGGCTTCAGCATCGGCGGTTCGTTTGTAACGGTCAATTCGTTCGGCACGCATTCGAACGAAACGGCAAAGATCGATACCACGTTGGCCGGCCCGAACAACTCGATCGGCACTTTCAGCCAGGCCTATCTGCAATACCAGCACGGCATCTTCCTGTTTCGCGGCGGCTATCAATACCTCGCCGACGACCCGTGGATGGGTAACAATGATTCGCGCATCATCCCCTCCTCGTACAACGCGCTGAAGCTGCAGATCACGCCCATGCGTGGCTGGAACCTGTTCGCCTTGCGCGAATACAGTTGGAAGAGCCGCACCTCCTCCGGCATGTTCCCGGACAACCTGTACTACCCGTCCAAATACGACGGCGATTCGATGTACGGCAACAACGGTTCGCTGCCGCTGCACGCGCGTTCCGCACCGGGTACCTGGGAAGGCGGCACTACTTACGTCCAAGGCGGGCTGAGCGCGCAGTTGCGCTATTACGACTTCATACATTTCGCCCGCACCGGGTACGCGGTGGGCAGTTACGTGTTCGAGACCGGTTCGGGCTTCAATCCCGTCATCGGCACTCAGTACCTGGTGCAGAACGGCGGATCGGACAACCGCTTCACCGAAACCGGCACCAAGCTCTTCGGCGTGACGGGAACGCACGTGAAAAGCCGTGTCATCGGCGGCGACCTCGGCGTAGTGATTCCCAACGGCCGCTTCGACCTGTACTACAACAAGGTAGCACACGAGGCCGGTGCGGTGGGCGGCGGCGCGGTGATTTCGCCATACACCATGAACTACGGCACCGACCCGCTGTTCACCACTTCGATGATCCGCGGCCTGGTCGAAGCCGGCCCGGGCCGCGCGTGGAAAGGCAAGTTCACCTACGACCTGCTGGACAAGAAACTGGAACTTACGGCCGCCTACGCGAAATACCTGACGGATTACCGAGGCAACAGCCACGACCTGTATTTCGACGTGATCTATCACCTGGACGGCGTCCTCAAGGGCTTGACCCTGCGCAACCGCTGGGAGCTCTCCAACGGCGGCATCGGCAACCTCAACCCAAGCAACAAGACCTTCGTCTACAACCGCGTGATGATCGACTACAAATTTTGAGCGCGGGGCGTAGGCTGGGATGGTCATTCCTGCCTGCAAGTTTTAAGGGCGCGTGAAGCGGCGGCGGAGGCCGTCTTCCTTTTGTACGACGCCGGCGCCTATGATCCCTGCAACTTTTTCGCGGAGCGAAGCATGCGTGCCATCCTGATCATCCTGGGGCTCGGGCTGCTGGTCGGCGGCCTGTGGGTCATCTTCGGCAACGGCAGCTACACCCAAACCGAAACCTTGGTCCAGATCGGCTCGGCCAAGCTCACCGCCACGCACGACAAGGCGATTCCGTCGTGGATGGGTATCGGCGGGATCGTGCTGGGTGTGCTGCTGACGGCAGGCGGCTTGTTTTCCAAGCGCTGAGCGCATGCGTCGGGATGACGACCTGGCCAGAGCAAGGCATACGCAAAATCGCGAGAATGGCCCTCACCCATTCCCAGCCAGAAAGCGGTACCCCACTCCCGGCTCCGTCTTCAGCCACCGCGGCGTCGTCGGATCATCCCCCAGCTTCTGCCGTAATTTGCCGAGCACGATGCGCAGGTAGTGCGTGTCATGCACATGCGTGCCACCCCAGATCTCGCGCAACAGCTGCTGTTGGCTCACTACGCGACCGGCGTGACGCACCAACATCGCCAGTACCGCGTACTCCTTGCGCGTCAACGCAAGCGGCTCACCGTCAAGCGTTACTTCGCGCAAGCCGAGGTCGATATGCAGACGCTCGTCCTGATAGCGCGGCAAGGCTTCAGCGCCGGTGGCACGGTTGCGCAGCAAGGCGCGCAGGCGTGCCATCAGCTCCTGTATGCCAAATGGCTTGGTCATGTAGTCGTTCGCGCCCGTGTCCAGCGCCTTGACCTTTTCGTTCTCGGCATCGCGGACCGAAAGCATCAGCACCGGCACCTGCGTCCATTGGCGCAATTCGGCCAGCACTTCATGGCCTTCGCGGTCGGGCAGGCCGATATCCAGGATCACCAGGTCAGGATTGCGCGTGGCGGCAAGGGCCAAGCCTTCGGCGGCATTGGCCGCCAGCAGCACGTCGTAACCCTCGGCGCGCAAGCCGATGTCGAGAAATTTGCGGATCTGCGTTTCGTCATCGATGACCAGGACGCAGGGGTTGGCGGCTGTCATGGCGATGGAAGAGTGGGCAGTGGAAGACTAATGCGAATGGTCGTGCCAACGCCATCGCCAGGCAAGGCTTCCACGCTGCCGCCGTGCGCCCCGATCATGCCGCGGCAGATCGCCAGCCCCAAACCGGTGCCCTGCGGTGCGCGATCGCCGCGCGCCACGGAATAGAACATGTCGAAGATGCGCGCACGTTCTTCCTCGGGAATGCCGGGGCCGCGGTCGATCACATCGATGAACAGCCGATCCCCCGCCACGCGCACGACCACGCGTACCGGATCGCCGGGTGGCGAAAAGCGGGCGGCATTCTCCAGGATATTGAACAGCGCCTGTTCGATCAGCGCCGGGTGTACGAACAACAGCACAGTTTCATCAGGCAGCGTAGTGTCCACCCGCAGCTCGGGAAACAGCTTGCGCATGCGGGTGATGGCCGAGGCGACGATTTCGGCGGAGTCGGTCCAGTCGCGATTGAGCTTGAGCGTGCCGTGACCCAGGCGTGTCATGTCCAGCAGATTCTGGATATAGCGGTCCAGCCGCTGGCCTTCGCCCAGAATCGCCTCGAGCAGTTCCTTGCGTTCATTCACCGGCAACTGATCCCCATAATTGGAGAGTGTGCCGGCCGAGCCGATCATCGATGCCAGCGGCGAACGCAAATCGTGCGATACGGAGGAGAGCAGCGCATTGCGCAAGCGTTCGGTTTCGCCTTGCACGCGTGCGCCTTCCAACTCGGAAGCGAGCCGCGCACGCTCCAGCGCCTGGCCGATATCCTGCACCATCGCCAACGCGAGGCTGCGCCGGTCGATATTCGGCGAAACGCCGCCCTCCAAGCGCAGCGCCGCTACGCCAAGATGATGGTCCTCGCTGCCCAGCGGCAGCATCCAGCAGCGGGCGGCATTGAGCGTATCGGTGTAGCGTCCGGCCGGTTCGACATGCTGTTCGCACCACTCGGCCGCGGCCATGTCTTGCGTAGTCAGGGCGAGCGTACGCGAACTGTTGGCCGCGACCTGCAAGCGGTGCTCCACGTCACGCGACAGGATGGCCACTTCGCAGCGCATGGCGTGCGCCAGGGCCGTGACGCCCACGCTACGGATACCGTCCGCGTCCGTGCTGGCGGAGAGGCGTTGTCCAAGCGCCAATAGCGCGTGCGAATAATCGTGTGCGGCGCGCAGCGATTCCACCTGGCTGGCCAGGCGCGTGGCCAGGCGGCTACAGATCAATGCCGCCGCGAAAAACAGCGTCACCGCCAGCACATCATCCGAATTGGCGATGGCCAGGGTGTAGCGTGGCGGCGCGAAAAAGAAGTTGTAGCCCAGAAAACACATCGTCGCGGTGTAAACCGCCACTGCCATGCGTGTGCGCACCGCCACGATCATCACGGCGATGAGAAAGATCAGGGCAAGATTGGCCACCGACAGATAGCGGTCGGCGATAAAGGACAAGCCGATCGCGATGGCGGTGACGACGCTGGCGAATATGTATTCGTCGCGACGCCCGTAGATCGGCATCAGCCGCAGGCGTTTGCGTGAACGCAAGCGCTCGGCCGGGGTGGCAATGATGGTGAGTTCCAGGTGAGCGCCGCGACGAAGCAATTGCTGCGTCAACGAACGGCCGAGCATGCGTGCGATCAGTCGCTCGCGCGTCCGCCCTAGGATGATCTGGCCGACGCCTTCACGGTCGGCCTGCACGAGCAATTCGTCGGCAATGGCGTGGCCGCGCAAGATAGTGGCATCGCCGCCCAGGCGCCGTGCCAGGCGCATCGCCGTTTCGATGCGCTCGCGGCGCGCGTCGTCCAGGGCTGCACCGGTGTCCACGAATACCACGGTCCACGGCGCACCGCGGCGCTCGGCGATGCGACGCGCGACGCGCACCAGGTATTCGCTCTGCGCGTGGCCGTCGATGGCGGCCATCACCCGTCGCCGCACCGGCATCTTGCCACCGCGCGCCAACATGTGTTCACGCAGGTCGCTGTCGACGTGACCGGCGACGGTGTCCACCGCCAGTTCACGCAGGGCCGCCAGGTTGGTGGGCGAGAAGAACGCGTCCAGCGCGGCGGCAGCGGTTTCGGGCATGTAGACCTTGCCTTGCCGCAGGCGGTCGATCAGCTCGCGCGGCGGCAGGTCCACCAGCACGATGTCGCGCGCGCGATCAAGCACGGCGTCCGGTACCGTTTCGCGCACGGTGATGCCGGTGATGCGGCGCACCTGGTCGTTGAGGCTTTCCAGGTGCTGCACGTTGAGCGCGGTGTAGACTTCGATGCCGGCATCGAGCAGTTCGGCGATGTCCTGCCAGCGGCGCTCGTGCCGGCTGCCAGGCACATTGCGGTGCGCGAGTTCGTCGACCAGCAGGATGTCCGGTTTGCGCGC
This sequence comes from Dyella choica, assembly GCF_003977665.1. GTDB lineage: Bacteria > Pseudomonadota > Gammaproteobacteria > Xanthomonadales > Rhodanobacteraceae > Dyella_B > Dyella_B choica. The sequence continues at coordinate 52,284 of NZ_RYYV01000026.1, forward strand.
CAGCGCCGCGTCCACGTCGAACTCGGTGAATTCGCGCCCTTGATAGCTCAGGGCGAGCCGCGGCAGAACCTCCAACCCTTCCAGCAGCGCCGCCGTTTCGCTACGGCCGTGCGTTTCCACCAGGCCGACCACGACATCCACGCCCTGCCGCTTCAATTCGCGCGCGGCAGACAGCATGGCGTAGGTTTTGCCCACACCCGGCGCGGCACCCAGGAAGATCTTCAGTCGGCGGCTGCTTTCTTCCTGCACGACATCGAGCAGGGCATCGGCGCGGGCGTCACGGGAGGTGTCGGTCATGAGGGAATCATAAGCGTGTGTTCGCGTTCTTGCCGCTATCTACTCCCTCCCCTGCATTGCACTTGATTAGCGTCGAGTCTCAGTAGGTGAGCAGAGGTAGGGCGAGCATGGCGGCATCCCTCAAGCGGAGGTGCCGCCATGCCGATGAACCGCG
>NZ_RYYV01000027.1 GCF_003977665.1 Dyella choica
TGCTGTCCAGCGTTTAATCTCTTCGTCCATCGTCGTGCTCATCGGTGTCTCCTAAGTGAAGATTACACCTGAGCAGAAAATCACTGGGTCATTACAAGCAAGTGAAAGATCTCTGGTTATCTCGCAAGCGGAAAACCAGCCCGTCCAAGGGCAGAAGGGTGATCCACCGCCTGAAGGAATCCCAAGGCAAAGCGACGGCCTGACGGTAGGAGAGCTTGCCCTGTTGGTTTGTACAGCAAAACCAGGTTGGACAAGTGGATCGCCTGCGTGGTTTAAGCGCACTCAGGTCGAAAAAGTGCTGCGTCCCCTTTGTGGTGAGTGCTTGCCGGCCGGATAGGTCGGCAGCGACAAGCGCACATGCTCGCGCAGCATCTGTTCGAACTGTTCCACCGGCACCGGCTTGCTGAACAGGTAGCCCTGCATTTCATCGCAGCCAAGGTGATGCAGGAAGCTCAGCTGTTCTTCGGTCTCGACACCTTCGGCCACGGTGCGCAAATTGAGCTGCTTGGCCAAGGCAATGATCACTTTGGCGATCGCGCCGTCTTCGACGTTGTCAGGCACGCCGGCGACGAACGCGCGATCGATTTTGAGGAAGTCGAACGGGAAGCGGCTGAGGTAGGCCAGCGACGAATAGCCGGTGCCGAAATCGTCCAGTGACAGCCTGACGCCCATGCTGCGGAAAGCGCTCAGGATACTGATGGCAGCCTGGGGATCGTGCATCAGCAGCGACTCGGTCAGCTCCAGCTCGATCAGCTTGGCCTTGACCGCATGCTGCGCAATGGCCTGGTGCAGGGTGTCCAGTACCCGTCCGCCCTTGAACTGCGCGGCGGACAAATTCAGCGAGATCGGCACCACGTGCCGTTCAGTGCGCTGCCATTGCGCCACCTGCTGGCAGACAGTGCGGATCACCCAGTCGCCGATCGGCAGGATCAAGCCGGTTTCCTCGGCCAGCGGAATGAATTGCGCCGGAGGAACCAGCCCCTTCTCGGGATGGTGCCAGCGGATCAAGGCCTCTGCGCCCACGATGCGTCCGCGTGCAAGATCCACCCGCGGCTGGAAATACAGCACGAACTGCTGCGCTTCCACCGCCTGGCGCAAATCGTTTTCCAGGGCCAGCTTTTCGGCCATGCGCGCCTGGGTCGCCGGATCGAAATAGAAATGCCGTTCGCCGCTCAACAAGGCCTGCTTCATTGCGCTTTCGGCGTTGTTGAGCAATTGCTCCGCACTGTTGCCATCGTCGGGATACAGGGCAATGCCCGTGCGAAAACCGATTCGCAGCGCATGGCCGCCGATGTCCAGGGGTTCGGCCAGGGGGAGTTCCAGGCGATCGCGAACGATGGTGGTGCCATCCGCATGGCCGGGCAGGTCGCCTACCGCGATCGCAAAGGAGTCGGAGTCCAGCCGGGCCAGGCAATAGGGCTCGATCAAGGCGGCGTCCCAGCGCGCACTGACCTGGCGCAGCAGTTCATCGCCCACGTGCCGGCCGAAGGCATCGTTGATCTGGCGGAAGTGGTCGAGGTCCACCGCGAACACCGCCACCACCAATTGTTGATGTTCGGCCGCATGGATGAACTGGGTCAGTCGTTCCAGCAGCAGGCGGCGGTTGGGCAGGTCGGTCAACGAGTCGTATAGCGCCAGATAGCGCAATTGCCGCTCGCGTTCGATGAATTGCAGGCCGAAGGAAACGTCTCCGGCCAGGCGCATCAGCAGCTCCAGTTCTTCGTCGTCGAAGAAGCCGGCCTGGTCGGCGAACAGAGTCAGCACCGCTGTGGAGCGCCCCTCGGTCACCAGGGGAAAAGCCGCCACGGCGCGAAAGCCGTGCGAGCGGTATTCCTCTTTCAGCACGTCCGGCAGGGAAGATTCGCCGATGTCGTTGAACACCACGGCCCGGTTTTCACGCAGCGCCACATTGGCGGGGCGCGAGCTGTAAGGGGTATTCAACTGCGCGGTCAGCCGGATGCTGTCGATGTAACTCTCGACCGCGCCATGCCAGGCCACCACTACGCCATCCAGGCTGTTCGGACCGATCTCGCCGATCCAGGCGGCGCGGAACGTCCCGCTGTCGACCGCAACGCGGCAAGCCTCCTGCAGCAGGCTGTGCCGATCGCGGATGCGCACAATGGCCGAATTGATATCCGACAATACGGCACTGATGCGGCTGAGGCGCGCGTTGCGTTCCTCAGTTTGCAAGCGTGCCGTGATGTCCTGGGCCACCACGAAACGGCAGTCGCTGCCATCGAAGGAAAGCGTATGCGAGCTGATCTCCACATCGATCAGGCCGCCGTCCTTCTTGCAGTGCTGCCACACGTCCGACTCGTCCACGCCATGCGGCCAGAACCGCCGCGGCAGGGTGGCGGGTGAGGGCGCCTGCAGGTCTTCCACCGTCATGACGAGGAATTCGGCTTCGCTATAGCCGTAATGCGCCACCGCCGCGGCGTTGACGGCCTTGAACTGTGCCGTCTCGCCGTCTTGCACCCACATCGGGAGGGGATGGGCGCGAAACAGATCGAAGAAGCGTTTATCGCTTTCGCGGCGTGCTCGCTCGGCCTTGGCGCGCTCGCTGATCTCACGCCTCAGGGATTCGGCATCCTGGCGCACCTGCTCAAGCAAGTCCAAGTTGTCATAAGCGTTGGCAAAGGCCGCAGCCAGCGCGCTGCCGAATTGCTCGTCGTTGTGGTCGAACGCACCGCCGAGCTTGTCGGCCACATAGATCCAGCCGGAGTCACTGCCGGAGGTGCGCAGGGGCACCAGCATGGCCGAACGGATCGTGCTGTGCTCGGCCAGTGCACCCAACTGCGCACGTGCGTTGCCGCGTATCAGCACCGCCTTGCCTGATGCTCGTGCCTCGGCGAACGCCGGCGGCGGCGATTCCCAGTTCATTTCGGCAAAGTGCGCGCACTCCCATTCGTCCAGCCCGCGCGTGGCCTGACGCAGCGGTTTACCTTCCTCGGCAATCGTGATCATGGTCTGGCGCGTGCCGAGAATATCCTGCGTGGCGCGGCAGCATAATTCGATCAGGCCGGCCGGGTTGTGTTCACTGCCCAGTTCCAGGCTCAGTTCCAGCAGCGCCGACATGCGCAGGCTCAGGGTCTGGATGTCTGTGAACGCGAGCTTGAGCTTTTCGGCCGATGCGTGCTGCTCCGTCATCGCCAGGCCCCGCTCGGTGACCTCGCGCAAGCTGTCCTGCAAGGGGCCGATGTCGCCGGGTGACTGCATCGCGTTCGCCAACTCCGCGGATACGGAAGAGGGCGGTGTGGGAGGGGCGATCCCCGCTTCGCGCAATACTTCCGTCACCGTGTCCAGGATCGCCTGGGGTTCGCAAGGCTTGGACAAGATGCGTTGCACACCCAATGTAGAGGCCATCTCGTGGGCATCTTCAAGCCGATAGGTGGCGGTGTAGAAGATGACCGGCACGTGCTCCAGCCCGGCAGTCGTGCGCAACATTTCGGTGAGCATGACGCCGTCCATGTTCGGCATCAGCACATCGGTGATCATCAGGTCCGGGCGCCGGACCTGGGCCATGGTCAAGGCGATGATGCCGTCCTCGGCCTCGATCGTCTCGTGACCGGCATAGCCGAGCAAGGTCGTGAGAAAGCGGCGATTGAGCGCGCGATCATCGACGATGAGAATGGTCGCCATGAGCGTGCCGTGCTCAGGAGGGAGGGGCGGCAGCCAATTCGAAGTCCTGGGGCATGTATTCCTCCAGTTGCTTGACGAACGTTGCCGGGTCGATCGGCTTGGTCATGTAGCCGTCGAAACCGTAGCTGAGAATTCTTTCGCCATCGCCGACCATCGCCGACGAGGTCACCGCCACCAACGGAATTTCGCGGTACTCGGGATTCCCCTTCAACTGCTCCGCCACTTCATAGCCATCCATCTTGGGCATATGGATGTCGCATACGATCAAGTCGGGGCGATCTTGTCCATGGGCTACGGCATCGATACCCGCCTCGCCATCCGGCGCGGCGAGCGTCCTATGGCCGAAGTATTTGAGCAGATAGACCATCAGCTCACGGTTATCCTTGTTGTCTTCGATCACCAGCACGCAGGCCATAAAGGTATGCCTTTGGGTTGAGTCAATAAGTGGATACCGGAGCAGGCGCTTCGGCAGTGTGTTCCGGTATCGCCAATGAAAACGTGCTGCCACGCCCGTATTGGCTTTCGAATCGCAGGCTTGCGCCCAGCATGGAGGCAAGTCGCTTGGACAGATAAAGCCCAAGGCCGGTGCCCTCATGCGGGCGTGTGCTTTCCAGTTGCGAGAAGGCCTTGAACAGGGCGGCCTGTTCCTCGGGCTTGATGCCCCGCCCGGTATCGCTCACGGCGATTTCGCAGCAAGGCCTGCCGTCCTGCATCACACGAGTGAGCTTCAGTGCCACCGTGCCGCCGGATTCGGTGAACTTGATCGCATTGTTGCCGAGGTTGATCACGATCTGGGCCAGCGAGCGGCGATCGGTATGCGCCAGCAGGTGTTCCTGCGGCATGTGCTTCTCCAGCACGATCCGTTTCTTTTCCGCCAGCGGGCGCAGCACCGACACGACTTCGTCGATCAGTTCGTGGCAGGGCAAGGTCACCATGTGCAAGGCCACCTTGCCCGATTCGACCTTGGCCAGGTCCAGCAGATCGTTGATCAGCGACAACAGATGCTTTGCGCTGCCGGAAATGGTGCGCAGCTGCTGCCCCTGTTCCTCGTTGATCGGCCCGGGCATGCGCATCAGCAGCGTACCGGTATAGCCGATGATGGCATTGAGCGGCGTGCGCAATTCGTGCGACATGCCGGCCAGGAAACGATCCTTGGCTTCCGAAGCGGTGCGCAGCTGCAGATTCGTTTCCTGCAGCATTTCCTCGAAATGGCGTCGCTCGCTGATATCACGGATGGCGCTGGAGATTAGAATACCTTCTTCGGTATCGATCGGGGACAGGCTGATTTCCACCGGGAATTCGCTGCCGTTGCTGCGCCGGCCGTACAAATGCGGGGCGCCGTTGAGCATCCGTGGCCGCGGATGTTGCACATAACCCTGGCGTTTGGTCGGGTGATCGGCGCGAAAGCGCTCGGGAATCAGCATTTCCACCGGCTGCCCCAGCAGGGCATCGCGCCGGTAGCCGAACAAAGCCTCCGCTTGTGAGTTGACCAACTCGATGCGGCCTTCCTGGTTCACGATCACCATCGCATCGGGGGCCGATTCCAGCAGTCCGCGGAACTTGCGCTCGGCCTTCATGCGATCGCTGATGTCACGGACCGCGGTCATGATCAGGTTACCGTCATCGGTTTGCACGGGGCTCAGACTGACTTCGATCGGAAACTCCAGGCCGTCCCTGCGCATGCCGTGCAATTCGATATCGTGGACGGGAAGGCCACGGGCACGGCCGAAGAACTGGCCGCTCAGATCGTGGTGCACGCCGTGGTGACGTTTGGGCAGCAAGTCGTCCATGCGCATGCCGCTCAACTCGTCGCGGTGGTAGCCGAACTGAAAGGCCGCGTGGTGGTTGGCCAAGACGATCCTCCCGGCTACGGTCACCAGAAGAACGCCCTCCCGTATGGATTCGAGAAATTCGCCGTAGCGCGTCTGCACGTATTGGGTCAGCCGCCGTGCCTGCCATTGCGAAATATCCCGTTCGGTACGCAGCAGGCCTGCGCCGAATTCGCCGCGTACCGGCCGTTCCGAAGCAAGCACGAAAACCAGGGAACCGTCCTTGTGTTTGCGCAGTGCGCGATAGGTGACCGTGTTGCCCTGGGTCACCCGTGCACTGAAGCCTTGTTCCGGCGCATCCCCTCCCTCCGGTACGACCAGTTCGTGGAAACGATGGCCAAGCGCCTCCGCTGCCGCGTAACCGAACAGGGATTCGGCCGCGCTGCTCCAATGGAGAATGCCGTCCTCCTTGTCAGTCAACACCAAGGCATCGGGATTTTCCCAGGCCAGGATGTCGCTGATATCAGCATTCTTCATCGCCACCCCCTGACAGGCTTTGTGCGATTACACGAAAGGATCGTTGCGCGTGATTGAAGTGAGTGGTGCAGCCCCAGCCCGGTGTGACCTACACGCTGCCGATCAGATGGAGGCATTGATACTCTCGTCTTACGGATTTACGCAAGCACCATGCCTATAGAGGGGTAAATTTGTGATGATGACGCCGATTATTTGTAAAACTATTGGAAACAAGCACGCTGCTTGCCAAGACGCGCTTACCCCGGAGATGGCCGATCCTTTTCGGACACCCCAAGTCCAATCGCTTCAGCCGCCTCGGCGATCGGCAGACAAATTTCCACTTCGGTGCCTTCGCCGACCTTGGAATGCAAGGCTATCGTGCCGTTGGACTGGCGGACGAAGCCGTGCACCATCGATAGCCCCAGGCCTGCCCCTTGCCCCAGCGGTTTGGTGGTGAAGAACGGCTCGAAGGCCCGTCCTGCCATCTCGCCGGACATACCGACGCCGTTATCTTTCACCGTCAACCTGGCCCACTCGCCACCTGAACTGTTGTCCCGTTGCACGCGTGCAGTGGCGACGAGCAACTTGCCGCCGTCGGGCATCGCATCGCGGCTGTTGATCACCAGGTTCAACAAGGCACTCTCCAGCTGATTCAGGTCACAGCGTATGGGCAGCATTGCCTTGGCCAGATCGAACTGGATCCGGATATGTGCGCCCACCGTGCGCAGCAGCAGATCGCTCAAGGAGTGGATCCACTCGTTCATGTCGGTGCGAACCGGCGCCAAGGGCTGGCGTCGCGCGAAAGCCATCAAATGCTGGGTGAGCTGGGTCGCCCGCTGCACCAGGTTCAAGGCTTCGGCCAGCCGTTTTCCCAACTGGGAGGTGTCGCCGCGTGCGGCTTGCAGGCGCGCGATTTCCAGGCCGCCGGCGAGCGAGTGCAAAATGCCGTTGAAGTCGCTGGCGATACCGCCGGTGAGCTGGCCGAGCGCTTCGAGTTTGTGTGCCTGGAACAGTTGTTGCCGGGTTTGCTCCAGCGCCTGTTCCATCGCCCGCTTCTCGCTCAGGTCCTGCACGGTGCAGGCAAGCCCATGCAGGCGTCCGCCCCGATCCTTCAAGGCGCGCAACTGCAATTGTGCCTGGAATCGGCTGCCGCTCTTGCGCGTGATCGCATGCTCGCCCTCGTACTTTCCGATGGACAGCGTTTGCTCGAACAGCGCGTGCAGTTTTCCCTCGTCGCGTTCGTCGGACAGCAGCATCCGCACGATCGGCCTGTCCATGACCTCTTCGCTCGCGTATCCGCTGAGGCGCTCGGCGCCTCCATTCCAGTGGCGCACGTGACCGTGCTCGTCCAGCATGCAGATGGCGTAGTCGGGCGTGCTTTCCGCAAACAGGCGAAAACGCCGTTCGCTTTCCTCCAGATCGGCCAGCAACTGCGCCCGTTCGGTCACGTCGCGGGTGACTTTGGCGAACCCGAGCAGGCGTCCATGCTCATCATGGATGGCATCCATGGCCACCAGGGCGCGAAAACGCGTGCCGTCCTTGCGCACCCGGCAAGCTTCGCCAGTGAAGTGCCCTTCGGTCGTCGCGATGTCGAGATTGTGCTGCGGCATGCCCGCTGCCTGATCCTCGGGCGTATAAAACATCGAGAAATGTTGGCCGATCACCTCATCGGCGGCATACCCCTTGATGCGCTGCGCGCCGGCGTTCCAACTGGCGATCCACCCGCCAGGATCAAGCAAATAGATCGCGTAGTCGACGACCGATTGCACCAGCAACTCGTAGCGGCTGCCGTTGGCAAGAGGCCCGCCGTGTGATGCGAGTTCGCTGAGAGGATCGTGATGGACCGATGTCGATGCCATGAACATGCCCCTCGCGTGCTTGCGTCCGTTCTTCAGACGCGTGCTGCTTAGTCCACTGTCGTGTTCATGAAACGCTTGGGTCAAACGTCCTTCGTGTGCATCGGGCCTATAGCGCGCCCAAAGCCGCTTCGCTGGGTAGCGCCGGTGCGGATGCAATCTCCCCCGGGACGCGCACGTTCCTCTCATCCAGGCCCGACGAAGGAATGCCGAACAGGCTGGATATCCAGAGAAAAGCGTCGATCGTCCCGCGTATCAGTATGATCTCGCGAGCAGGGTAGAGAGGTATAGGACTCGCCAAAATTTTGTTGCTATTTCGTTTCCAAGCCTGCGTCAGGTGTCGCGAGGCTGTGCGGCCAGGCCTGCGCTGACATTTCGTTTCAATAACCAGGCCAGGATCGGCGGCGTGATCATCGCGGTAAGCAGCGACATCGCGACAATGATCGCGTACATGCGGTCACTGAAGACCCCCGCGGCGAGTCCAAGGCTGGCGATGACCACACCTACCTCGCCGCGCGGCACCATGCCGAAGCCGACGATGGTGGCCCCCATGCGGCCCAGCGAAAGCGCCCCCAGAAAGCCTCCCAGCAGCTTGGACACGGTGGCGATCAGCGTGACCACCAGCAACACGACCAAGGCATCGGCATTGGCGAGCTGATGCAGGTCGATCTTGCTGCCCGTGAGCACGAAGAAGAAGGGCGTGAGCAGGGCGAGCAGCGGTTGGATCTGCTGTTCCAGCGTGTGCTGCTGGCGCGTTTCCGAAGCGATCATGCCGGCCAGGAACGCGCCGATGATCGCCGCCAGCCCGAACAAGGTGGAAACGTAGGCCAGGCCCAGGCATAGCGCGAGCACGATCAGCAGCGGCGAATGCGTGCTATAGGGTTTTTCCAGCCAGGCAGAGTTCCAGCGCATCACGCGTGCGCCGCCCCAGCCGATCACCGCGATGAAGCCCACGGCGCTGCCCAGCACTACCAACAGATGCATTGGGTCGAAGCCTTGGCCGTCCTGCAGCGAGACCACCACGCCCAGCAGCAGCATGGCCAGGATGTCGTCGATCACCGCGGCGCCGAGGATTACCTTGCTTTCCACGCGTTGCAGCACACCCAATTCTTGCAGCACACGCGCCGTGATGCCCGCCGAAGTGGCCACGAACGCGGCGGCGAGGAACAGCGACTTGCCCCAGTCGAACCCCTGAGTATGCGCCCAGAAGCCGCCCATGCCGAACGGCAACAGCACGCCGAGCACGCCGACCAGGAAGGCGGATTTGCCGACCTTTTTCAGATCTTCCAGGCGCGTTTCAAGGCCGACCGAGAACAGCAGCAGCACTACGCCGATTTCGGCCAATACATCCAGCGGCGTGCCGGTGGCGATTTGCTCGGGTGCAATCCAGCCCAGCACCGAGGGTCCGATCACGCAGCCGGCGGCGATTTCGCCTACCACGCCCGGCAGCTTCAGCCGCTGCGCAAACTCCGCGCCAACCTGTGCCGCGACGAACACAATGAACAGGGCGAACAGGATCTCATTGGCGTGGTGCAAGGTCCGAATCCTTCGAGCATGAATCTGTGCTTCATGCTAACTGCTCAAGCGCCGGAAGACATGCGTCAGGCTTGTAGGTGGAGTCTTGACCTGGACGTAGGCTGGGAAGGCAATCCCAGCGTCGCGCGTTGCATGCATGGCAATGCTGGGTTTCGCAACCCAGCCTACGGTTGCGGTCCCAGCCTGTTGGGGGCCTTGTCCAGCCGAGCGAAGACTCTGCTGGCGACGGCGGTGATCACCGCTATCACGATCACCGTCCAGTGAAACGCCGTCACGTAGGCGATGCTGTCCTGCCCGTGCAGCAGCGTCTGCATCAGGAGGGTGGCTAGAGCGATGCCGAAGCTCATCGACAGATATTGCGTGGTGGATTGCATCGACGAGGCCATCGAGGCGTACTTGATGTCCAGGTCGGCGTAGATCAGCGTGTTCATCACGGTGTACTGCATGCCCATGAAGCCGCCGTAGAGGAAAACAAGCAGGCAGATCAGCGCAATCGGCGTGTGCGGGCCAAGCAGCGCGAACATTGCCAGCAGGGCAGCCACGACCAACGTATTGCCGAACAGCAGGCGGCGATAACCTAGCCGGATCAGCGCTCGGTTCACCAGCCACTTGAAGCTGATCGCTCCCAGCGCTTGCGGCACCATGATCAGGCCCGCCGCCATCGGCGACCAGCCGCAGCCCACCTGCAGGAACAGCACGTTCAGCAGGAACATACCGCTCACGCCGAGCCGTGTCAGCAGGTTGCCCGACAGCGAAACCCAGACGCTGGGCACGCGCAGCAGGCTCAGATCCGCTACCGGATGCTGCGTGCGCCGGCTGTGCCATACGTAGGCTGTGCCGAATGCAACGGCGAGCGCCACGAACAGGCCCATCTGGCCCCAACGGACGGTCTCGTCAGCGGCAAACTCGGAAGCGGCCAGCAGCAGCGCAGAAGCAGCGGCAAACAGCAGGAAGCCGAACAGATCGAAGCGATTGGCGGTATCCAGCCGGTATTCCGGCATTTCGCGTTGATTGAGCCACATGCCTACGATACCGACCGGCACATTGATCAAGAAGATCAGCCGCCAGTTGGCGTATTCCACCAGCGCGCCGCCCAGCAAGGGCCCCAGGACGGAACCGAGCAGGCCGAAGGTGGAAACCGTGCTCATCACCTGGACGAAGTCGCGTTTGTCGATGGTGCGCGCCAGTACGTAGCGGCCCACCGGCATCAGCGCCGCACCACCTATGCCCTGCAGCACGCGCGCCAAGACCAGCTCCCGCAGCGTCTGCGAGACGCCGCAGAGCAGGGAGCCCAGCGCGAACACGCTGATGGCCGCGCCGAATACCTTGCGCGTGCCGAAGCGATCGCACAACCAGGGCGTGGCCGGGATGAGAATGGCCAGGGTGAGCACGTAGCTGGTCAGCGCGCTGCGCATGTTCAGCGGCGTCTGGTGCAATGCCGTGGCCACTGCCGGCACCGCCGTGTTGACGATGGTGGAGTCCAGCGCCTGCATGAAGAACGACGCCGCCACCAGCCAGATCAGGCCGCCATAGTGTTGGCGGGTGGAGATGTCTGCAACTGCGTCCGCCGTGGCTGCGGGGGCTGAAGATGCGGCGAACGGGGAGGGCATGCCCACTATGATACCTGTTGCGGCAGCTATTTGCCTTAAGGGACGCCTACTTCCTAGGCTTGGAAAACCGCTACCCCAAGTCTTGAGGAGGGAAGGTGGGTAGTTAGCATGCCAACCTACGGGAGAGGGAATGACGACACCGAATCGTTACACTTTACCCATGAGCCAACCGTCAGCCTCCCCCTTGCCCGCCGAGCGTGCCGAGGATCTGCGCAAGCGGATCGACCACGCCAACTATCGCTACTTCGTGCTGGACGATCCGGAAATCACGGACGCCGAGTACGACCGCCTGCTGCGCGAGCTGCAGGCGCTGGAAGCCGAGCACCCGCAATTGGCTACACCCGATTCGCCCACGCGGCGAGTTGGTGCACGGGCGAGCGGCGGCTTCGCCGAAGTACGCCATGCCTTGCCGATGCTGTCGTTGAGCAATGCCTTCGAGCAGGAGGGCGGCAACGACCGCGAGCGTTATCGGGAAGTGGCGGAGTTCGAACGCCGCATCGAGCAGACCCTTGGCCGCAGTCATCCGGTGTTTTCGGTGGAGCCGAAACTGGATGGCCTGGCGATCAGCCTGCGCTATGAAAACGGCGTATTCGTGCAGGGCGCTACGCGCGGCGACGGCGAAACCGGCGAAGACGTCACCGCCAACCTGCGCACCGTGCGCGCCATCCCGCTGCGCCTGCGTGGTGAGGACTGGCCGCAGGTGCTGGAAGTGCGCGGCGAGGTGATCATGTTGCGCAAGGATTTCGAAGCCTTCAATGCCCATGCGCGCGAGCATGGCGAACGCGCGCTCGCCAATCCGCGCAATGGCGCCGCCGGTTCGTTGCGGCAGCTGGATCCAGCCGTCACCGCCAGGCGCAAGCTGAGCTTCTTCGCCTATGGCCTGGGGCTGGTCGAAGGCATGGAGCTGCCGTCCAGCCATTCGAACACGCTCAAGAAGTTGCGCGAGTGGGGCTTCCCGGTGTCACCAGAGGTGGGCACTGCCAAAGGTTTCGATGGTTTGATCGCCTATTTCAAAAGCATCGGCGCCAAGCGCGACCAGCTGCCTTATGACATCGACGGCGTGGTGTACAAACTGGACGATTACTTGGGTCAGCGTGAAATGGGCTTCGTGTCGCGAGCGCCGCGCTGGGCGATTGCGCACAAATTTCCCGCGCAGGAGCAAAGCACAACGGTCGAAGCGATCGAGATCCAGATCGGCCGCACCGGTGCCGCCACCCCGGTGGCACGGCTGTCGCCGGTGCAGGTGGCCGGGGTTACGGTCACCAATGCCACCCTGCATAACGCCGACCAGGTGGCCCGGCTCGATGTGCGCGTAGGTGACACGGTGATCGTGCGCCGCGCCGGCGACGTGATTCCGGAAGTCGTGCGCGTGATACCCGACCGCCGTCCGGCCAAGACGCACGCGTGGCACATGCCGACGCATTGCCCGGTGTGCGGCTCGGCCCTGGTGCGGGAGGAAGGGGAGGCCGCATGGCGCTGCTCGGGCGGGCTGGTCTGTGCCGCGCAACGCAAGGAAGCGCTGATTCATTTCGCCTCGCGCCGCGCGATGGATATCGAAGGCATCGGCGAGCGCTTTGTCGACGCCCTGGTGGATTTTGGCTACGTGCACACGCCGGTGGATCTTTACCGGCTCACGCTCGAAGATTTTCTCGAGATGAAGCGTCGCGCCGACGAGCGGGACGGCACTACGCCGGAAACCGTGAAGGCCGGCAAGATCGCCACCAAGTGGGCCGACAACCTGATCGAAGCGATCGAAGCCAGCAAGCGGACCACGTTGGCTCGCTTTCTGTACGCGCTGGGCATCGTGCACATCGGCGAAAGCACCGCCAAGACGCTGGCCAGCTGGCTGGGGCGGCTGGAGTGGGTGCGCAGCATGCCAGCGGCGATCCTGCGCGAATTGCCGGATATCGGCGCCGAGGTGGCTGGCTCGATCGAAGCGTTCTTCAGGCAGAAGGGCAATCGCGAGGTCGTCGATGCCTTGCTGCAAGCTGGCGTGACGCTGGGCGATGAAGCCGATCCTTCGCCACGTCTGCAGCAAAAACTCGGTCTGGCGGTCTTGCTGGAAGATGCCGGTATCAATGGCATCGGTCAGCGCAATGCGCAATTGCTGACGTCGCATTTCCCTTCGATCGCGAAGCTGCATGGCGGCGGCTCTTCACACTGGATCACGGCAGGCTTGTCGCAAAACGCGGCTGCCAGCCTGGACGAGTTCCTTGCCGATCCGCAGCGACTTGCCGCTTTGCAGGAAGCGGAAGCGGCCATGCATCGCCTATTGGCCGCCATTCCCAAGCACGCCAGCGTGGCAAGCCTGCCGTTGAGCGGCCAGACCGCCGTGCTCACCGGCACGCTATCTAGCATGGGACGTGACGAAGCCAAGGAGAAGCTGGAGGCGCTGGGCGCGAAGGTGGCCGGCAGCGTGTCGAAGAAAACCCACTTCGTGGTGGCGGGCGAAGCGGCCGGTTCCAAGCTCGACAAGGCTGAGGAGCTTGGCGTTGAGGTGTGGGACGAAGCGCGGCTGCTCGCGCTGTTCAAGCAGCACGGGGCATGAGCACGATGGACGCCAACACCACCAACGTCACCCCTTTCCGCCAGCGTCTGCAGGGCCGCGCGAAACTCTACGCGATGATTCGCGACTTCTTTGCCGATCGCGGTGTCTTGGAAGTGGAAACCCCGATCCTGTCCGCGGCGGGCAATACCGACCCGAACATTGAAAGCTTCAGTGCGCCGTTCCACGGCCATGTCGATGCGGGTGCGCGCGACCGCTGGTTGCGCACTTCGCCGGAATACCCGTTGAAGCGGCTGCTGGCCGATGGCGTCGGCGATTGCTACGAGCTCGGCCGCGTGTTCCGCAACGGCGAGGCAGGGGAGCGACACAATCCCGAGTTCACCATGCTGGAGTGGTATCGCGTCGGCTGGACCCATCGGCAGCTGATGGAGGAAACCATTGCCCTGGTCGAGGCTGCCCTGGCCCTGGTGGGACGTCGCGCCGAGGTGTTGATCGAAGGCTACCGGCAGCTGTTTCTCGACGAGCTGGGGCTCGATCCGTTGCACGCCGGCATCGACGAACTGCGTGCCCCGCTTGCGCAGTACAACATCCATCCCGAAGGTCTCACCCGCGACGACTGGCTAGACCTGCTTATCACCCACAAGCTGCAACCGGCGTTTCCGTGTGACCGCATCACGGTGATCCACGACTATCCCGCCAGCCAGAGTGCACTGGCGCGCATTCGTCCCGGCGACCCGCCGCTGGCCGAGCGCTTCGAGCTTTACCTGGGACCGTATGAACTGGCCAACGGCTACCACGAGCTCAACGATGCCGCGGAACAACGCGCCCGTTTCGGGCGCGACAACGCCCGCCGGCGTGAACGCGGCCTGCGCGAGATGCCTATCGACGAACAGCTGTTGGCCGTATTGGGGCGCATGCCCGATTGTGCCGGCGTAGCGATGGGCATCGAACGTTTGCTGATGTGCCTGGCGGGCACTGACAAGATTGCCGACGTGCTGGCGTTTCCGTTTTCGAAGGCGTAATACCGTCGCGCCGCCGCCCCATGATAAAAGTCATTCCAAAGGCCGTCATTCCCGCGAAAGCGGGAATCCATCTTGCTCCGATGTGTCTTTGAGAATGGATTCCCGCTTTCGCGGGAATGACGGCCAAGAGGGCAAGGTGACCTTCATGGCAAATTACCAACGCAAAAGAATTTTCCCGATGTGCGTGCTGCTTTCCATCAAGGCATGTGCATGCGCGGCTTCATGAGCGGGAAAGATGGCATGGATGACCGGACGCAGCTGCCGGTTCGCAAACAGCGGCCACACATGCTGATGCAGCTTCTTGGCGATGGCCGCTTTGAAGGCTACCGAGCGTGCCCGCAAGGTTGAACCGGTGAGGGTGAGACGCCGGCGCATCAGCATGCCGGTGTCCAGCGTGGCTTGCATGCCACCCAGCGTGGCGATCACCACCAGCCGGCCGTCGTCGGCCAAGGCATTCAGTTCGCGCGGTAAGTAGTCGCCGGCGACCATGTCGAGGATCACGTCTACGCCGCGACCATCGGTCCAGGCGTGCACGCGTTCGACGAAATCCTCGTTGCGATAATGGATGGCACGCGCACCCAGCGCTTCGCAGGCGCGGCACTTTTCATCGTTGCCGGCCGTGGCGAAGACCGGATGGCCCAGAGCGTGAGCGAGCTGAATTGCCGTTACGCCGATGCCGCTGGAGCCGCCCTGCACCAGCAGGCTTTCCTTTGAACCGTCTTCGCGCAAGCCCAGGCGGCCGCGCTCGAACACGTTGCTCCACACGGTGAAGTAGTTTTCCGGCAACGACGCGGCTTCGGCCACGCTTAGACCTTGCGGCACCGGCAGGCACTGGCCCAATGGCGCTACGGCGTATTGCGCGTAGCCGCCGCCGGCCAGCAAGGCGCACACGGCATCGCCAGGTTTGAGTCCGAACGGATTGCTGCCGCTGAAATCGCCATTCACCAGTTCACCGGCCACTTCCATCCCAGGCAGGTCGGGAGCGCCGCGCGGCGGCGGATAGTGACCTTGCCGCTGGAACACATCCGGGCGATTCACGCCCGCTGCCGCCACCTTAATCAGCACTTCGCCGGTGCCAGGCTGTGGCAGCGGACGCTCGACGAGTCGCAGTACCTCCGGACCCCCGAAGTGCGGAATCTCGATGGCTTGCATGGATGTCATCGGGGCAGCTCCTCACGCTTGGGACTACGGGCTTGCATCGATCCAGCGGATGGATCGATGAAGTACCTAAGGCCTCTGCCATATACGGAAAATGGATTGAATGGCGCACGTGCTGTTGTTGAAAAAAAATCGACGCGTTCGCCATATGTTTCCATCTCTGCAAAACAGGTAGTGCTCAACGCGAGAAGAACCAAGAGAACTACAAAAATTGGGATTTCTAAAGTCATTGATCGACCGCAACAAATGGCCGCCGTACTTCGATCGCCTTTGTAAGCTTGCATAACCGATATCAAGATGACAGACCTTGATAAGGATAAGTCGAATATGTTTTTCAGGCGTTTCAAAAACAGCTAAATCCTGTCAAACGGTTACCGGGTGGCAGGTTGAACACTTCGGAATTGCCTGCCACCCTGCGCATGTTCATGCGCTTGCATCCACCAGCACCAGCTCGGCGTCCTCCAGCGCTTTCACTTCGAGCGTGGTTTCTTCGCGGATCGCCGCGCCGTCGCGCGGATCGAGGCGCACGCCATTGATTTCCACCGATCCCTTGGCCGGCACAAGATAGGCGTAGCGGCGTTTGTCCAGCGTGTAGCGGGCGGTTTCGCCGGCCTTCAAGGTGGCGCCGAGTACACGGGCGTTGGTGCGCAAGGGCAGGGCGTCCGTATCGCCTTGCATGCCACTGGCCAGGGTCACGAAGCGTCCGGAGCGTTCGCCGGCCGGGAAGGGCTTGGTGCCCCAGGAGGGCGCGCCACCACGTTCGTCCGGGATGATCCAGATCTGGAAGATGCGGGTGGTTTCCGGCTCCAGGTTGTATTCGCTGTGCCGGATGCCGCTGCCGGCGCTCATCACCTGCACGTTGCCGGCTACGGTGCGGCCCTTGTTGCCCAGGTTGTCCTGGTGGGTGATCGCGCCTTCGCGCACATAGGTGATGATTTCCATGTCCGCATGCGGATGCGGCGGAAAGCCGGTTTGCGCGGCAATGCTGTCATCGTTCCACACGCGCAGCGCGCCCCAGCCCATGCGCTTGGCGTCGTCGTAGCTGGCAAACGAGAAATGGTGCTTGGCCTTGAGCCAGCCGTGATCGGCACCGCCAAGGCTATTGAATGGACGCCGTTCGATCATGGGACACCTCAGTGATTTGGAATGCCGCGTAAGATACGGCCGGCCACCGCGATGCAGAACAATCGCCAGGGAAACAGTGTGTCCCGCTTCAGCGATGGCGGTGCCCGCTCATTTCGTGCCCGGCGTCGGGTGCGAAAGCACGATGCCAATGGGTGGAGCTCAGTGAGATCAGGGTCACGACCAGGAACGCCACCGAGAAATTCAGTCGGCTGGGTTCGCTGTTGTGGCTCGCCGTCATGGCCAGCTTGAGAATCAGCGCGCCGCAGCACACGCCGATCGAGAGCATCAGCTGCTGCAGGGTGGAGTAGAAGCTGTTGGCCGCGCTCATGCGATCAGTCGGCACCGCTTCGTACGCGATGGTGTTGTAGGCGGTGAACTGTACCGACATGATGACACCGCAGCACACCAGCAGGCCGAACATCAGCCAGAACGGCCAATCGGCCCGGAACAACGCGCACACGGCGTAGCTCAAGCCTGCCAGCACACCGTTGTAGACCATCACGCGGCGAAAACCGATCCAGCGCAACAGGCGAGTGGTGAGCGCACGGGCAAGCAGCGCGCCGAGGGAAATGGCCAGGATCAGCTGGCCGCTGCGCAATGCGGAGAAACCGAGGCCGATCTGCAGCATCAGCGGCAGCAGGAAGGGTTGGGCGCCCTGGGTGATGCGCATCAGTGCCCCGGAAATCACCGACAGCCGGAACGAGTCGATGCGCAGCAGGGTGAGGTCTACCGCCGGATGCTCGCGGCGCCTGGCATGGCGCACATAAGCCAGGCACGCGGCCGCACCGACTGTCACGAGCGTCACGCCGTTGCGCGCGCTGGTGTTCTGGCCAAACAGCTCCAGGCCGAACAGCAGGCAGCCCAGACCGACGCTGCAAAGCGCAAAACCCAGCCAGTCGAACGGAGCCGGCCGTATCGTGCAGGCCACCACCGGAATGTAGCGCCGTACCAGCCAGTAACCCAGCGCGCCGATCGGCACGTTGATGTAGAAGATCCAGCGCCAGTCGAGGTATTCGACGATGAAGCCGCCCAGCGGCGGTCCGGCCATGGTGCCGAGCACGGCAGGAATCAGCGTCCACATCATCGACGACACCAGGTGCTTGCGTTCCACCGTGCGCAGGATCACCAGGCGCCCCACCGGAGCCATCATCGCGCCACCGGTGCCTTGCAGTAGCCGCGCCGCCACCATCATCGGCAGGCTGTGGGTGAGCGAGCACAGCACCGAGCCTACGATGAACACCACCATCGAGCTGTTGAACACGCGCTTGATACCGAAGCGGTCGGCAATCGCGCCACTGACTGGAATGAGGATCGCCAGCGCGAGCAGATAGCTGGTGACGGCCACGCTCATGGCCGGTGCGGAAACAGCAAAGTCGCGCGCCATGGTGGGCAGGGCGGTGGCGAGCACCGTGCCGTCCACCTGCTCAAGGAAGATCGCGCAGCCGACGATCAGTGAAATGATGCGGTAATCGGGATACACCGGCTGGGTGGTGGCCGGCAGGTCCAGCTTTTCCTCACGCAACGCGCTCACTTTCGGTTCCTGCAGCGAGCGCAGTGGGCCTAGGCCTGGTGACAAGGCTGTCGGAAGCGCCCGGGACGTGGGCGCATCGGGGTGTGCGCCGCAACGTGTCGCATTATTCGCTGGGCGGGCGGGGAGGACAAGCGTGATGGCTTCGCACTGGCTGCAAACTCCTCCCTCTCTTACGTGTAGTAGAGCCTGTCCTCGAATGCTTTAGTCGGGGAGGAGGGCCGGGGTGGGGTGAAGCAACCTTGCGGTGAATTCGAATACGGCGGCAAGCGCGTAGGCTGGGATGGCAATCCCAGCTTCCCTTGCCGGTTACGGATGCTGGGATTGCCATCCCAGCCTACGCGGTCTCTACAAACAGGGGCTTAGAGCGCCTCAAACACGCCCGCCGCACCCATGCCGGTGCCGATGCACATCGTCACCATGCCGTACTTCTGCTTGCGGCGGCGCAAGCCGTGCACCAGTGTTGCGGTGCGCACTGCGCCGGTGGCACCGAGCGGATGGCCCAGCGCGATGGCGCCGCCGAGCGGGTTCACCTTAGCCGGGTCCAGGCCCAGATCGCCGATCACGGCCAGGGCCTGGGCGGCAAAGGCTTCGTTCAGTTCGATCCAGTCCAGTTGGTCCTGCCGAATGCCGGTCTGCTTGAGCGCCTTCGGAATCGCTTCCTTCGGGCCGATGCCCATGATGTCAGGGCGCACGCCGGCCACCGAATAGCCCACGAAGCGGGCGAGGGGCGTGAGGCCGTAGTCCTTGATCGCCTGTTCGCTGGCCAGCAGCACGGCGCCTGCGCCGTCGGAGGTTTGCGAGGAGTTGCCGGCCGTGACCGAGCCGCCGAACTGGCCATTGCGGAACACGGTCTTCAGCTTGCCCAGCACGTCCGGGGTGCTGCCGGCACGGGGACCCTCATCGGTGTCGATCACGCGGCGATCGGTCTTGATGCCACGCGTGGCGAGGTCGGGATAGCGATCGTCGAGCTGGAACGCAGTGATTTCGTCCTTGAACTCGCCGGCCTTGATCGCGGCCAGGGCACGATCGTGACTTTGCGCGGCGAAGGCATCCTGGGCTTCGCGGGAGACTTTCCACTGCTTGGCGACATTCTCGG
This sequence comes from Dyella choica, assembly GCF_003977665.1. Lineage (GTDB taxonomy): Bacteria > Pseudomonadota > Gammaproteobacteria > Xanthomonadales > Rhodanobacteraceae > Dyella_B > Dyella_B choica. The sequence continues at coordinate 19,365 of NZ_RYYV01000027.1, forward strand.
CGGTAATGCCCATGCCGTACGCAATGCCCACGTGCTCGTTGTCGAAGATAGACGGATTCATCGCCACCTTGTGGCCCATCATCGGCACCATGCTCATGCTCTCGGTGCCGCCGGCGATCATCAGGTCTTCTTCGCCAAGGCGGATGCGATCGGCGGCCATCGCCACGGCCTGCAGGCCGGACGAGCAGAAGCGGTTGACGGTAACGCCCGGGACGGTATCCGGCAGGCCGGCCAGCAGCAGGCCGATGCGCGCCACGTTCATGCCTTGCTCGGCTTCCGGCATGGCGCAGCCGATGATCACGTCGCCGATGCGATGCGGATCGATGCCCGGCGCCTGCGCCAGCACGGCGCGGATCACGTGGGCCAGCATGTCGTCGGGACGGGTGTTGCGGAATACGCCGCGCGGCGCCTTGCCGACCGGCGTGCGGGTGGCGGCGACGATGTAGGCGTCTTGCACTTGCTTGCTCATGGTGTCTGCTCCATGGCGTCGCGCGAATCGCTGCGACGCCGGTTGGTATTGGATCTATCGGTGAAGTAACGGCGAGCGTTAGTTGCGCAGCGGTTTGCCGGTGGTCATGGTGTGGGCAATGCGCGCCTGGGTCTTTTCGGTCTGCGCCAGCTCCACGAAGTGCTTGCGCTCCAGATCCAGCAGCCATGCCTCGTCCACCAGCGAGCCGCGCTCGATCGCGCCGCCACACAGCGTGTCCGCAATGCGCGTAGCGATCGCGACGTCGTGCTCAGACGCGAAGTATCCGGCCTGCAGATTGGCCAGCGAGGCCTTGAATGTGGCGGTGCCGACGTCGCCGGCCACCGGGACGTTGCGGGCGTACAGCGGCGGGCGCCAGCCGCTTTCGGCGAGCGAGCTGGCCACCTGCTTGGCGACGTACAGCAACTCATACGTGTTGAACACCACCACGTCGCTGTCACGCAACAGGCCGAGCTGCCGGGCTTCCAGCGCGCTGCCGGAGACCTTCGCCATCGCCACCGTCTCGAACACCTTCTTCAACGCTTCGAACGGATCGTTGGGGCTGCTCTGCGCCGCGCGGATGGCCAGCTCGTGCAGGCCGCCGCCGGCGGGCAGCAGGCCGACGCCGGCCTCGACCAGGCCGATGTAGCTCTCCAGCGCCGCCACCGTGCGTGCCGAGTGCATCTGGAATTCGCAGCCGCCGCCCAGGCACAGCCCGCGCACGGCGGAGACCACCGGTACCAGCGCGTGCTTGATGCGCATGCTGGTGCGCTGGAAGTTGGCGACCATGGCGTCGAACTCCTTGAGCTTGCCGCCTTGCAGCAGGCCCAGCGCGCCCTTCAGGTCGGCACCCGCGGAAAACGGCTCGCTGGCCTGCCAGATCACCACTGCCTTGAGTTTTTCCTCGGCAATGCCGATCGCCTGCTGGATGCCGTCGAGCACCTGGTCGTTGACCGTGTTCATCTTGGTCTTGAACGAGATGATGCCGACGTTGTCCTCGCCCAGGCTCCACAGGCGAACGCCGTCGTTTTCCCACAGGGTGATGCCCTGTTCGAACTTTTCACCCAGAATCGCATCGGGGAACAGCTGGCGACGGTAGACCGGATGCTGCGAACGCGGCTTGTCGGTGTTGGCGGCCGCCGAGTAGGAGCCGCTCTTGCCGTGCACGCCGTTGCGGCCGTCCGTCACCCACTTCGGCAGCGGAGCCTTGCTCATCGCCTTGCCGGCGTCGATGTCCTGCTGGATCCACTGGGCGACCTGCTGCCAGCCGGCCGCCTGCCAGGTTTCGAAGGGCCCCAGTTTCCAGCCGTAACCCCAGCGGATGGCGAAGTCGACGTCGCGCGCGGTATCGGCGATATCGGCCAGGTGATAGGCGGTGTAGTGGAACAGGTCACGGAAGGTGGCCCACAGGAACCGTGCCTGCGGGTCGCCGGAGGCGCGCAGCTTGCCGAACTTCTCGGCCGGGTCCTTGATGGCGAGGATGGCCGACACTTCGTCGGAAGCCTTCTGCTCGGATGCACGATAGTCGCGCTTGGCGACATCCAGCACCACGATGTCCTTGCCGGCCTTGCGGTAGAAACCGGCACCGGTCTTCTGGCCCAGCGCACCCTGTTCGATCAGGCCGCTCAGCCACACGGGCGCCTTGAAGTATTCGTGCCAGGGATCATTGGCCAGGGTATCGGCCATGGTCTTGATCACGTGCGCCATGGTGTCCAGGCCCACCACATCGGCGGTGCGGTAGGTGGCGCTCTTGGGGCGGCCGATGGCCGGGCCGGTCAGTGCATCGACCGTATCGAAGCCGAGCTTGAACTGCTCGGTGTGGTGCATGGTGGCCAGCATCGAAAACACGCCGATGCGGTTGCCGATGAAGTTCGGCGTGTCCTTCGCATACACCACACCCTTGCCGACCGTGGTGGTCAGAAAGGCTTCCAGGCCTTCGAGCACGCTGGCGTCGGTGAGCCGGGTCGGAATCAGCTCGACCAGGTGCATGTAGCGCGGCGGATTGAAGAAATGCACGCCGGTGAAGCGATGCCGCAGCTCTTCCGGCAGCGCCTCGGCCAGGCCGTTGATGGACAGGCCGGAGGTATTGCTGGCCAGTATCGCGTTGGGCGAAACGAACGGGGCGATCTTCTTGTACAGGTCCAGCTTCCAGTCCATCCGTTCGGCGATCGCCTCGATCACCAGGTCCACGTCCTTTAACTGGTCGAGGTCCTGCTCGTAGTTGGCCGGAATGATCGCGGCCGCGCGGTTGCCGTCGGCCAGCGGGGCGGGCGAGAGCTTCTTCAGGTTCTCGATCGCCTTGATTGCAATGCCGCTCTTGGGGCCGTCTTTGGCCGGCAGGTCGAACAGCACGGTTTCGACGTCGGCGTTGGTCAGATGCGCGGCGATCTGCGCGCCCATGACGCCGGCGCCGAGCACCGCGGCCTTGCGGATGCGTAGCGCGGACTTCGTTATAGATGGAGCGGTCATTGGCTTCTCCGTGGTACGAGTGCGTAGCAGGTCATTGAAAGCTTCAGTAAGGGAGGCGCATGACCTCCCGATGACGGGGGATATCAGGGTGCGCGCAAGCCAGCGGCGGCAAAGCGGATCAGGTGCTCGGCGGTCTGCTCGCGATGGGTGATCTCGCTGACATCGTTCTTGCGCTGGATGATGCCGAAGCCCGACATGGCATGGGTCAGGGCACCGGTCACCAGGTCGATGCGCCAGTACAGCTCTTCCTTGCTCAAGCCGGGCAGCAGGCGGGCAAACTCGGCGGTGAATTGCCGCATCACATGGCCGTAGTTGTCCGACAGGAACTTGCGCAGGTCGTCGTCGTGCTCGGCAAAGGCGCGGGCCAGCACACGCATGAACAGGCCGCCGCCGCCGTCATGGGAAAGGTCCAGGGCAGGGCGAATAAAGGCCGACAGCACGTCCTCCAGCGTCGTCTCCTGCAGTCCGGCAAAGTGCTTGAGGGCGGCCAGCCGGCGGGCGTTGAGCTGATCCAGGCGGCGCTTGAAAACCTGCTCGACGAGATGATCCTTGGAGCCGAAGTGGTAGTTCACGGCGGCCAGGTTCACGCCCGCGGCCGCGGTCAGCTGGCGGAGCGAGGCGCCTTCGAACCCACGCTGGGCGAACAAGGCCTCGGCCGCGGTCAGGATGCGTTCCTTCGTAGAAGCGGAGCTATTCACGGGCACACGCCTGTCGAATGGTTCAAACGATCGTTTGAGGATACGCGCGGGCGCCCGGAGACGTCAAACGGTCGTTTGCATGACGCTCAAAGACGGTTGCTTATGGGCTAGAATCTGTCAAACTTTCGTGAGCTAAATCCGCATTCCCATGCGGATTTGGGTCTATCTTTCCTTCTGACGTAAGTCCCGTCAGGCCGCCCTTCAATCAGTCCGCATAACCCGGAGCAGACCGCATGGCGCTGGAGCGCACCCTTTCCATCATCAAACCCGATGCCGTCGCCAAGAATGTCATCGGTGAAATCTATGCACGCTTCGAAAAGGCCGACCTGAAGGTCGTTGCCGCCAAAATGAAGCATCTTTCGCGCAAGGAAGCTGAAGGCTTCTACGCGGTGCATCGCGAGCGTCCCTTCTTCGGTGCACTGGTGGAATTCATGATTTCCGGTCCGGTGATGATCCAGGTGTTGCAAGGTGACAACGCCGTTCTCAAGAATCGCGAGCTGATGGGCGCAACCAACCCGAAGGATGCCGCCAAGGGTACGATCCGCGCCGATTTCGCCGACTCGATCGACGCGAATGCCGTGCACGGTTCGGACGCCGCGGAAACGGCGGCTGCCGAAATCGCTTACTTCTTTGCGGAAACCGAAGTGCTTCCGCGCTAACCGAATACGTCACAGTGAACCAGGTGGAAAAAGTCAATCTGCTCGATTTCGATCGCCAGGGGCTGCGCGAGTTTTTCGCCCAGCTGGGCGAAAAACCTTATCGTGCCGAGCAGGTGATGAAATGGATCTACCATCGCCTGGAAGACAACTTCGAAAACATGACCGACGTGGGCAAGGCGCTGCGCGCCAAGCTCGAGGCCGCGTGCTACGTCGGTCCACCCAAGACGATGTTCGACAAGGGCGCTGCCGACGGCACGCACAAGTGGCTGTTGGGGATGGACGGCGGCAACGCCGTGGAAGCGGTCTACATCCCCGAACCCACCCGCGGCACCCTGTGCGTGTCTTCGCAGGTGGGTTGTGGCCTGAACTGTCAGTTCTGTTCCACCGCTACGCAGGGCTTCAATCGCAACCTCGCCACCGCCGAGATCATCGGCCAGATGTGGGTGGCTGCGAAGTACCTGGGCAACGTCACGCACCAGAACCGCCGCATCACCAACGTGGTGATGATGGGCATGGGCGAGCCGCTGCTGAACTTCGACAACGTCGTGAAGGCGATGAGCCTGATGCGCGATGACCTTGGCTTCGGCCTTGCCGCCAAGCGCGTCACCCTGTCGACCGCCGGCCTGGTGCCGATGATCGACAAGCTTTCCGAAAGCATCGATGTGTCGCTGGCGGTATCGCTGCATGCCGCCAATGATGAGTTGCGCACCGAACTGGTGCCGCTCAACAAGCGCTTCCCGATCGCCGAACTGATGGCGTCGTGCGAGCGCTGGATCGCGCGCAAGCCGCGCACTTCCATCACGTTCGAATACACGCTGATGAAGGGCGTCAACGATCAACCCGAGCATGCACGCCAGCTGATCAAGCTGATGCGCAAGCTGCCGACCTGCAAGGTCAATCTGATTCCGTTCAATCCGTTCCCGGGTACGCGCTTCGAGCGCTCGGAGCCGGAAACCATCCGCGCCTTCCAGACCCAGCTGCTCAACGCGAACATACTTACCATGCTGAGGCGCACGCGTGGCGACGACATCGACGCCGCTTGCGGCCAGCTCAAAGGGCAGGTCCTGGATCGCACGCGTCGCCAGGCCGAATTCCTCAAGCGTTTGGACGAGGGTACAGCGCATGCGGCGTGATCGCGTCTTGCTCGGTATGGGCTTGGGTCTATTGCTGGCCGGTTGCCACCGCTCGATGACGGCGCCCAATCCACCGCCCGAGCCTCCGCTGCCCGAGCAGACCAAGGCGCAGAAGGCCCAGAGCGCTGCGAACGTGCATACGAGCCTGGCCCAGCATTACATCGAGATCGGCAATCTCCAGGGCGCGCTGGAAAAGATCAAGATCGCCGTGCAGGAAGACCCCAGCTACGTGCCTGCGCACACGGTGATGGCGTATATCTACGAACGCATCGACGATATGCCCAATGCGGAGATGCATTACCGCCGGGCCGTGGAGTTGCAGCCCAGCCAGGGCGATACCAACAACAACCTGGGTCAGTTCCTGTGCCGCATTGGCAAGGGACAGGAGGCCATGCCTTATTTCAGCAAGGCCCTGGCTGATCCGTTCTACAAGACGCCGGACACGGCCCTGGCCAATCAGGGCATTTGTCAGCTGCAAATGGGCGATCGCGTCAGCGCGGAGGCCAATCTGCGCAAGGCGATCAAGGTCAATCCGAACAACGCCAGCGCGTTGCTGCAGCTCGCCCACGTGCTGTACCTCAATCAGGACTACTTCAACGCCAGCGCCTTCCTGCAGCGCCTCGACGCGATGGGGCAGTTCAATGCCGATTCGCTGAAGCTCGGCTACGACATCGAATCTCACTTGGGTAACAGGGACGCGGCCCAGAACTACAGCAAACGGCTGTTAAGCCAGTTCCCGGATTCGGAACAGGCGCAGGCCCTCAATCCATCCGTGCACCCATGATTTCCGAGCAGTCCCATCCGGCATCGCATGAGGAGACCTTCTCCGAAACGTCCGCCACGACCGCAGCGAACATGGAACAGAGCGCTGCCGAATTTCGCTTCAACGAAGCGCCCGGTTTTGGTTCACGCCTGCGCGCGGTGCGCGAAGCGCGCGGTCTGGACCTGGAAACCTGTGGTCACGCCCTGCATTTGCCGGTGCGCGTAGTGCGCCAGCTCGAAGGCAGCGACTACAGCGGCATCGACTATCAGGTTTACCTCGGCGGCTATCTGCGCAAATACGGCCGTTATCTCGACATCGACGAGAGCGAGATCGAGCGAGCCATCACCCAGCTCAGGCCGGCCCAGCCGAAACTGGTGTCGACCGGTGGTGTTCCGCATTCGCGCTACCTGCTGGATCAATACGCGAAGGCGGCCACCTATGTTGTGTTGACGCTGGTGATCGCCGTGCCCACGGTATGGTTGGGCATGCGCGGCACGCTCACGCACGACATGGGACGTCTGGCGCCGCTGGATGCCACACCAGTGGCCCAGCAGGATGCGCCGTCGCCGACCGTGCCGGCTTCTGCCGGTAGTGCAGCCAAAGCCGTCGCCGGCACCGCGGCCATCGCCCAGACACCTGCCGCTGCACCATCCGTAACCGCTTCCGCGCCGAGTCCGGCTGCTGCGCAGCAGCCGCTGCTGGCCTCCATGGTGCCGATGCCAAATCTCGATAACGATACGGCGACCATCGCGACTCCCGCGGCCGGCAATGTGCCCGCAGCGGCCATCGGCAGCGGTGCGCATAGCCTGACGCTGAATCTGGCCAACGCAAGCTGGGTGGAAGTGCTCGGTAAAGACGGCACGCGGCTGGAATATGGTCTGTTGCCGGCCGGCACCAGCAAGACCTATCACAGCGACCAACTGCTGGACGTGCGCATCGGCAATGCGAACGGTGCGCAAGTAAGCGTCGATGGCCAGTCGATGCCGCTGGACGCCTATCGTCACGCCAACATCGCGCACTTCCGCCTCGACGTCCAGAACGGCAAGGCTACGCCTGCGGGAGCTTGAGCGTAAGCCGCAGGGGCGGCGCACCCCTACGGTTCGGTAGCCTTCACCCCCCTACGATCGGTTATGCTTGTGCATTGCCCACCCGCCTGGGTGGGCAATGCCGCTGCTGTCCCATAGCAGCGGCTCCAGGACGCCTCCCCAACGCCATCCGGCGTTACTCGCGATACGGTGATTGCATGGCATTCAATGCTTACGACGACTACGAACAGAGCGAACGCGTACAAAAATGGCTGCGGCAGAATGGCCTGTCGATCGCTGTGGGTGTCGTCATCGGCCTGATTGCCATTTTCGGCTACCAGCAATGGCGCAACCACCAGGTCGCCCATCAAATGCAGGCCTCCGGCCTGTACCAGCAGCTGCAAGGCGTGCTCGATTCGGGCAATACCAACGCCGTCGATGTGGTCATCCAGCAGCTGATGAAGGATTACTCCGACACGCCTTACGCCTTGTTCGCTGTAAGCGACCGTGCACGCCGCCAAGTGGAAGACAAGCAGCTCGACAAGGCGCTCGATTCGCTCGCCTGGGCCGAACAGCACGCCCCCAGCCCGGAGCTGAAGGCGTTGGTGGAACTGCGCATCGCGCATGTGCAACTGGGCAAGGGCAATGCCCAGGAAGCCGTGAATGCGCTGGATCGCATGCCGGCCAACAGCTACGCAATTGAAAGCCAGGAACTACGCGGCGACGCGCTGGTCAAGCTGGGACGGCGCGACGACGCCCTGAAGGCCTATCAGGCCGCGGTGAGCGCCATGGGGCCGCAAGCATCGAAGGACAGTGAAGTGCAAATGAAAATCGACGATCTGGCCACGGCCGGGAAGCAGGGTGCATGAAACGTTTTTGGCTGATCGTAGTGACCGGTTCGCTGGTGGCGCTCGCCGGCTGTCATTCCTTCAAGAAGGAAAACATCCAGCCGCCCACCCCACTGATCAAGGATTTCAAGCCGACGGTGCAGGTCACGCGGGTGTGGAAAGAGCGCGTTGGCCATGGCTCGGGCATGAGCGGCCTGCGCATGCAGCCGGCGGTGGTTGCGGGCGTGTTGTATGCCGCCAGCACCGATGGCGAGGTCGCCGCGTATGACGCCAACAGCGGCAAGAATTTGTGGAAACAGAAGAGCCGCACCCATGGCTGGTTCGGCTGGGGCGACAAGAAGCGCAAGGACGCGTTCTATGCTGGCGGTCCGGCCGTCGGCGGCGATCTGCTCGTCATCGGCACGCTCGATGGCCACGTCTATGGCCTGAGCGCCAAGGACGGCAGCCAGCGCTGGGTGACCGCGCTGCCTTCGGAAGTGATCGATTCGCCGGCCGTCAGCGGCGCGCTCGTGGTTGTGCGCACGCAGGATGGTCGCGTGTACGGTCTGGACGGCAACACCGGCGATCGCCGCTGGGTCAACGACCAGGGCAGCGTGCCGCTGCTCAGCCTGCGCGGCAACGGTCCGCTGATGGTCACCAATGGCGTGGTGTTCTTTGGCAGCGACGACGGCAAGCTGATCGCGCTGCGCCAGGACAACGGCGAAAAGCTCTGGGAACAGAAGCTGGCGACGGGTGAAGGCCGGACCGATATCGACCGCATGACCGACGCGGACGGTGGTGTCGTGCTGGATGGCAGCACGCTTTACTCCGCCGCCTACCACGGCAATCTCACCGCCGTGGATGGCCCCAGTGGCCGTCCGCTGTGGGCGCGTCCGTTCTCGACCTATACGTCGATGGCGCTGACCGGCAACAGCCTGTTCGGCGTGAACACCGATTCGCAAGTGTGGGCGTTCGACAAGAGCAGCGGCGCCGACATGTGGAAGAACGACGATCTCAAGTACCGCTGGTTGAGCTCGCCGGCAGTGCAGGGCAACTACATCGTCGTCGGCGATATCGAAGGCTATGTGCACTGGCTGCAAACGGGCGACGGCGCGCTGGCCGGGCGCGAGCGCCTTTCCAAGAAAGCCATTCGCGCAGAACCGGTGGTGGCGGGTGACCTGGTGTACGTCGAAGACGTGCTGGGCCATATCGCCGCCTATCGCGTCGTCGCGAAGTAATCACTGGAACGATGTTTCGTGCTGCCCGTCATCGCCCTGGTCGGTCGTCCCAACGTCGGTAAGTCGACCCTGTTCAATGCGCTGACGCGCAGCCGCGACGCCCTGGTGGCCGACATGCCGGGCGTTACCCGCGACCGCCACTACGGCGTTTGCCGTACTGGTTCGCGCCCCTTCGTAGTAGTCGACACCGGCGGCCTGTCCGGGGTTGAAGAAGGCCTCGACGCCCTCACCGCGCAACAGGTGCGCCTTGCCATCAGCGAGGCGCAAGTGCTGGTGTTCGTGGTCGATGCGCGCGACGGCCTGCTGCCGCAGGACCGCAGCATCCTCGATGAGCTGCGCCGCAGCGGCAAACCGGTGATCGCCGCGGTCAACAAGACCGACGGCCTGGATGTGCAGGATGCGTTGGCGGAATTTGCCGTATTCGGCATCGCCCAGACGCTGCCTTTGTCAGCCGCGCACAACCGCGGCACGGAGGAATTGGTCGCCGCTGCGCTGCCGCTGCTGCCGCAAGACGCGCACGAGGAACTGGCGCCGGAAGATGAAGGCAGCATTCGCGTTGCGATCGTCGGCCGCCCCAATGCCGGCAAGTCGACCTTGATCAATCGCCTGCTGGGCGAAAACCGGCTGATCGTTTCCGACGTCGCCGGCACCACGCGCGACCCGATCCGCGTGCCGTTGGAGCGCGACGGCAAGCGCTACACGCTGATCGATACGGCCGGCGTCAGGCGCAAGTCGAAAGTCGAGGAAGCGGTGGAGAAATTCAGCGTCATCAAGACGCTGCAATCGATGGCCGCCGCCCAGGTGGTGGTGGTAATGATCGATGCCCGCGAAAACCTCGCCGACCAGGATCTCACCTTGATCGGCCACGTGCTCGACGAGGGCCGGGCGCTGGTGATTGCCGTCAACAAGTGGGACGACATGGATAGCTATGCGCGAGAGCAATGCGTGCGCGCGTTGGAGCGCCGGCTTGGCTTTGTCGATTGGGCCAAGCAGGTCTTCATCTCGGCGCTGCACGGTTCGGGCTTGCGCGAGCTGATGCGCGCAGTCGTACGGGCGCATACTTCCGCCACGCGCGAGCTCTCGTCTTCGGATCTTACCCGTACGCTGGAGCGTGCCTACGAAAGCTACCAGCCGCCGCTGGTGCGCGGGCATGCGCCGAAGCTTCGCTTTGCGCACCCGGGCGGCAACAATCCGCCCACCATCGTGATCCACGGCAGCCGCACCAAGCATATTGCGCCGGCGTATCGCCGTTACCTGGAAAACTTCTTCCGGCAGCGCTACAAGCTGGAGGGCACTCCCGTCCGCATCGATTTCCGTGACGGCGAGAATCCCTTTGCCGGCAGGAAGAACGTGCTGACCGAGGCGCAGCAGCGCAAGCGGCAGCGCATGATTCGCGAGATGAAGAAGCGCAAGTAGGCTGGGATGAAATCCCAGCATTGCCATCGGCACGAAAGCTGGGATTTCATCCCAGCCTACGAGGGTCTGCGCGAGGGATAGAGTCGATCCTGGCTGGTCTAGATTAGGGGCTAAACTATCGCCATGAATCCCCTCGACCGCGAATCCTGGCTCGCCGACCTGCGCCAACGCGTCCCCGAGCTTGCGCCCGCCGAAGCCCTGCGCAAACAGGCGCAAGGTGCCTTGCTGATCGACGTACGCGAAGACAACGAACGCGCAAGCGGCTCCCCCGTGGGAGCGTTGGCCCTGTCGCGTGGCTTCCTCGAACTGCGCATAGAAAGCCAGGAGCCCCGCCGTGAGCGGGAAATCCTCACGCTGTGCGGCAGTGGCATGCGTTCCCTGTTCGCCGCCGAAGCCCTGCAAAGGATGGGGTATCGCAACGTGGCTTCGATCGCCGGCGGCTTCGAGCGCTGGAAAAGCGAAGGCTTGCCGATCAGCGTCGCGCTGCTCGATACGGATTCCGCGGAACGCTACGCGCGCCAGCTCCGCTTGCCGCAGGTAGGCGAGGCCGGCCAGGCCAGGCTCGGCCAGGCCAGCGTCGTCCTGCTGGGAGCTGGCGGTCTCGGCGCACCCGCGGCGCTTTATCTTGCCGCCGCGGGAGTGGGGCGGCTCACGCTGATCGACGACGATCGCGTCGAACGCTCCAACCTGCATCGCCAGGTCATCCACGCCGATGCGCGCGTGGGCATGGCCAAGACCGAATCGGCGCGCATGACGCTGAACGCGCTCAATCCGCGCGTAAACATCGAGCTGCGCAACGAGCGCCTGCGCGCGGACAACGTGGAGCAATTGCTGCGCGGGCATGATCTGGTGGTCGATGGCGCCGACAATTTCCCCGCGCGTTATCTGCTCGCCGCCGCCACCCGGCGCTTGAACATGCCGATGGTGTACGGCGCGGTGGAGCGATTCACCGGCCAGGTCGGTGTGTTCGACCCGCGCCGCAGCGATTCGCCTTGCTACCGCTGCCTGTTTCCCGAGCCGCCGGATGCTGCCGACGCACCCAATTGCTCTGAAGCCGGCGTGCTGGGCGTGCTGCCGGGCATCGTTGGCCTATTGCAGGCGACGGAGGCGTTAAAGCTGATTCTTGGCATCGGTGAGCCGCTGGTCGGCCGGCTGCTCTCGTTCGATGCGCTGCGCATGCGTTTTCGCGAAACTCGCTTGCCGCGCGATCCGGCATGTCCGGGCTGCGGGGCGCAGGCGGAGTTTCACGGCTACGCGGATATCGAGCGGTTCTGCGCGGCCAGCTGAATTTCCGCGCCTGGCGCCAATTCGCGGCCATTCGGCGATAATGCCCGCCTTCGCCAGCCAGGACCTCTCATGAGCGCACGCATACTCGACGGCAAACGCATCGCGCAGGAACTGCTGGAGCGCATCGCCAAACGCGTCGGCGAACGCAAGGCGCAGGGCAAGCTGGAGCCTGGCCTGGCGGTGGTGCTGGTCGGCAACGATGCCGCTTCTTCCGTCTACGTGCGCAACAAGCGCAAGGCTTGCCACCAGATCGGTTTCCGTTCCTTTGACTACGACCTGCCGGCCAGCGCCACCCAGGACGAGCTGTTTGCACTGATCGATCGGCTCAATGCCGATCCGGACGTCCACGGCATCCTGGTGCAATCGCCGTTGCCGGACCACATCGATGAAGATGCGCTGGTCGATCGCATCGATCCGGACAAGGATGTGGATGGTTTCCAGGCCGTCAACGTAGGTCGTCTTGCGTTGCGCCGTTTCGGCTTGCGCCCGTGTACGCCGCGAGGCGTGATGACCCTGCTTGGCCATACGGATCGTCCGGTGCGCGGCCAGCATGCGGTGGTGGTCGGCGTTTCCAATCATGTTGGCCGTCCGTTGGCGCTGGAGCTGCTAATCGCCGGTTGCACCACCACCTGCTGTCACCGCTTCACCCGCGATCTGGAAACCTACGTGCGCCAGGCCGACATCCTGGTGGTGGCGGTCGGCAAGCCGGGCCTGGTGAGCGGCGAATGGGTCAAGCCGGGTGCGGTGGTGGTGGATGTAGGCATCAATCGCCTGGACGACGGGCGCCTGGTCGGTGACGTGGAGTTCGAGCCGGCGGCGCAACGCGCCAGCTGGATTACGCCGGTGCCCGGAGGCGTGGGGCCCATGACCGTCGCTACGCTGATGGAAAACACCCTGGAAGCTGCCGAAGCTCGCGATCCCTGACTAGCCGAAAACTGCTCCCTCCCCTACGTGTAGTAGGGGAGGGTTGGGGTGGGGTGAAGCAACCTCGCGATGAATTCAAGCATCGCGGCAAGCTCCAACAACCCCACCCCAACCCTCCCCTGCCTCTGCAGGGGAGGGAGCCGCATTTCGCATAAGTGGATACAACGCGTTCAGCGCGAAAACCAAAGCAAAACTCGCGCCGAGCCCGGCTCCTGCGTATAATCCTCTCTTTGCAGCGGGACTTTTCCATGCGCATCCTCGCCGAGGCCCTCACTTACGACGACGTCTACCTCGTCCCGGCCCATTCCCAAGTCTTGCCGCGCGATGTGGACACCTCCACGCGCCTCACGCGGAATCTTCGGCTGAACATCCCGATCGTGTCGGCCGCGATGGACACGGTCACCGAAGCGCGGCTCGCCATCACCATGGCCCAGAACGGCGGCATCGGCATCATCCACAAGAACATGAGCGCCGAACAGCAGGCCGCCGAAGTGCGCCTGGTCAAAAAGTTTGAAGCTGGCGTCATTCGCAGCCCCATCACCGTAACGCCGCACACCTCGATCCGCGACGTCCTCAAGCTCACCCGCGCCTACAACATTTCCGGCGTGCCGGTGGTGGAAGGGGAGCAACTGGTCGGCATCGTCACCAGCCGCGACCTGCGCTTCGAACGCAAGCACGACGATCCGGTGCGCAACATCATGACCCGCCACGACAAGCTGGTCACCGTGCGCGAAGGCGCCAGCCAGGACGAAGTGCTGCAACTGCTGCACAAGCACCGCATCGAAAAAGTGCTGGTGGTGAACGAGGCCTACCAGCTGCGCGGCCTGATCACTGTGAAGGACATCCAGAAGGCCCGCGACAATCCTAACGCCGCCAAGGACGCGCACGAGCGCCTGCTCGTTGGCGCGGCAGTCGGTGTTGGCGGCGATACCGAGCAGCGTGTCGAAGCGCTGGTGGAAGCCGGTGTGGACGTGATCGTGGTGGATACCGCGCACGGCCATTCGCAAGGCGTGATCGAGCGCGCTGCCTGGGTGAAGAAACATTTCCCGCAGGTGCAGTTGATCGCCGGCAACATCGTCACCGGCGAAGCGGCGCTGGCGTTGCGTGATGCAGGTGTCGATGCGGTGAAAGTGGGCGTTGGCCCGGGCTCGATCTGCACCACGCGTGTCGTGGCCGGTGTAGGTGTGCCGCAGATCACTGCGATCGACATGGTGGCCACTGCGTTGAAGGACAGCATCCCGCTGATCGCCGACGGTGGCATCCGCTATTCGGGCGACATTCCGAAGGCGCTCGCCGCCGGTGCGTCCACCGTGATGCTCGGTTCCATGTTCGCCGGCACCGAGGAATCGCCGGGCGAAGTGGAACTGTTCCAGGGCCGTTCGTACAAGAGCTATCGCGGCATGGGTTCGCTGGGCGCGATGGCGCTGGGCTCCAAGGACCGCTACTTCCAGGAAGAAGCGGACGCCGACAAGCTCGTGCCGGAAGGCATCGAAGGCCGCGTGCCGTATCGCGGTCCGCTGCGCAACATCATTCACCAGCTTATCGGTGGCCTGCGCGCTTCGATGGGCTATCTCGGTGCCGCCACGATCGACGATGTGCGCAACAAGGCGCAGTTCGTGAAAGTCACCTCGGCCGGCGTGACCGAAGCGCATCCGCACGATATCCAGATCACGAAGGAAGCGCCGAATTACCGGCTGAATTCGTGATCGCCCCGCGTCATTCCGGCGAAGGCCGGAATCCAGTCTCGTACGCGTGCGTAGCACACAAAATCTGTTTTGAGTGCTTTGCACGTGTTGTTGGCACTGGATCCCGGCTTGCGCCGGGATGACGGTGAAGCACTTTCGCCTTCCCCCTGATTTCCCGATCGCGCTGCCATGACCAACATCCACAGCGACAAAATCCTCATCCTCGATTTCGGCGCCCAGTACACGCAGCTCATTGCGCGGCGCATCCGCGAAATCGGTGTCTATTGCGAGATCTGGGCATGGGACCATGACCCGGCCGAGATCGCCGCGTTTGGCGCCAAGGGCATCATTCTTTCCGGTGGACCGGAATCCACCACCGTGCATGGCGCGCCCAAGGCGCCGCAGGAAGTGTTCGATTCGGGCCTGCCGATCCTCGGCATCTGCTACGGCATGCAGACCCTGGCCGCGCAACTGGGCGGCGCCACGGAAGCGGCCGATGCGCGCGAATTCGGGCACGCTCGCGTAGAGGTGGTTTCCCCAGACTCGTTGCTGGCCGGACTCAGCGATCACGACTCCTTCCAGGCGCTGGACGTGTGGATGAGCCACGGCGATCACGTCGCCAAGGCGCCCCCCGGCTTCACCGTCACCGCTGTGACCGACCGTATTCCGGTCGCCGCGATGTCGAATGAAGCCAAGCGCTGGTACGGCGTGCAATTCCATCCGGAGGTAACGCACACCAAGCAGGGCACGGCGCTGCTCAAGCGCTTCGTCAGCGAGATCTGCGGTTGCCAGATGTTGTGGACCGCTGCGCAGATCATCGATGACCAAATCACCCGCGTACGCGAACAAGTCGGCACGGACCACGTGCTGCTCGGTTTGTCGGGCGGCGTGGATTCTTCCGTGGTGGCTGCGCTACTGCATCGCGCGATCGGCGAGCAGCTCACCTGCGTGTTCGTCGATACCGGTTTGCTGCGCTGGCAGGAAGGCGACCAGGTGATGGCCACCATGGCTCAGCACATGGGCGTGAAGGTCATTCGCGTCAACGCTGCCGAACGCTACTTCAAGGCGTTGGAAGGCGTGGCCGATCCGGAAGCCAAGCGCAAGATCATCGGCCGCCTGTTCGTGGAGATCTTCGACGAGGAATCGACCAAGGTCACCGCCGCCGGCAACGGCCAGGTGAAGTGGCTGGCGCAGGGCACCATCTATCCCGACGTGATCGAGTCGGCCGGCAGCAAGACCGGCAAGGCGCATGTGATCAAGAGCCACCACAACGTAGGCGGCTTGCCCGAACATATGAAGCTCAAGCTGGTCGAGCCGTTGCGCGAACTGTTCAAGGACGAAGTGCGTCGCATCGGCGTGGAACTCGGCCTGCCGCGCGAAATGGTCTATCGCCATCCGTTCCCGGGACCGGGCCTGGGCGTGCGTATCCTGGGCGAGGTGAAACCTGAATACGCCGAACTGTTGGCCCGCGCCGATGCGATCTTCATCGAGGAACTGCGCAAGGCCGATCTCTACGACCAGGTCAGCCAGGCCTTCGCCGTGTTCCTGCCGGTGAAGTCGGTGGGCGTGGTGGGCGACGCTCGCGCCTACGAATGGGTGATCGCGCTGCGTGCGGTGGAAACCATCGACTTCATGACCGCCCATTGGGCGCACTTGCCTTACGATTTTCTCGGTACGGTTTCCAATCGCATTATCAATGAGCTACGCGGGGTTTCTCGTGTGGTTTATGACATAAGCGGCAAGCCGCCGGCGACGATCGAGTGGGAGTGAGTTGAACCGCAAGGGCGCCGCAAGGCGCTTTTGTTGCACTGGGGGCTGAGTGGGAGCCGGCTGAACCCAGCGCTCCATTCCAGGCCTTCTATGAGCCACGGGACAACAATCCCGTCACACGTGTCACTCCCGCTGTTCGCGCGACCGCAGGCACTATCGCCTCACGATCAGCCAGCGGAGAGGGTCATGAGCGCATCGTCGGCAAAGAGCGAGATCCCTGACACCATGAAGACGCCGCCAGTCGTCTCGCCCGAGGCCTGGGAGGCTGCGCGCCAGGAGATGCTGGTAAAGGAAAAAGCCTTTACCCGCGCGCGCGACAAGCTCGCTGCCGAGCGGCGGCGCATGCCGTGGACGGCCGTGGAGAAGGCCTATTCCTTCGAAGGACGTAAGGGCAAAGTCAGCCTGCTGGACCTGTTCGAAGGCCGCCGGCAGCTAATCCTCTATCGCGCTTTTTATGAGCCAGGCGTGCATGGCTGGCCCGACCATGCCTGCCGCGGCTGCTCGCTGGGCGCCGACCAAGTCGCGCATCTCTCACACTTGAACGCGCGCGACACCACACTGGCTTATGCCTCCCGTGCACCGCAGCCTGATATTGCCCGACTGAAAGCGCGGATGGGCTGGGAGCTGCCCTGGTACACCATCACCGACAGTTTCGATGCGGATTTCGGCGTGGATCAATGGCACGGCCACAATGTATTCATCTGCGACGGCGGCAAAGTATTTCGCACTTACTTCATCAACAACCGCGGCGACGAAGCGATGGGGACGCTCTGGAGCTATCTGGACCTCACCCCGCTCGGCCGCCAGGAAACCTGGGAGGATTCGCCTGAAGGCTACCCTCAGACACCGCCTTACAAATGGTGGAATTGGCACGACGGTTATGTTGCCGGTGCCGAGCCCGACAAGAAGTGGGTCGAGGTTTCCGAGGCCGGAGAAGCCGCGTTCCGCAAACGCGATAATCTGGATTGACCCCATTTGCAGGCGGCGTTCCCTGTCTTGCATTTCGTACTTCCTTACCTCAAAGTAAGGAATGAGAGAGTAAGGAGGTGAACATGGCTTCCGCCACCATAACATCGAAGGGGCAGGTTACGATCCCCGTGGATGTGCGAGACCATCTTGGACTTGCGACCGGAGACCGGATCGAATTCGTTCTGAATGAGGAAACGGGTCGGTATGAGGTGGTACCTGCTACGCGCTCGGTCACTGCTCTCAAGGGCATCATCCGCAAGCCCGCCAAGCCGGTGACTATCGAGGAGATGAATGCGGCGATTGCCGAGCAAGGGGGCTCGGCTCGATGATCGGTCTCGACACGAATGTGCTGGTGCGATATTTCGCGCAGGACGACCCCGTGCAGGCCAGGAAAGCAGGCGCACTTATCGAATCATTGACGCCCGAGCGTCCTGGTTACGTTTCGCAGGTGGCGCTTGTTGAGGTCATCTGGGTGCTTGGTCGTGCTTACCGCGTCGAGCGTGTCGAGATCGCGCGGGTGATCGAGA
The DNA here is from genome assembly GCF_003977665.1 of Dyella choica. GTDB lineage: Bacteria > Pseudomonadota > Gammaproteobacteria > Xanthomonadales > Rhodanobacteraceae > Dyella_B > Dyella_B choica. Next base: position 37,221 of record NZ_RYYV01000027.1, read on the forward strand.
CACTGCTTCGCACTAAGGAAGTGGTTGTAGAAGCAGCAGAGACGGTGTGGAAGGCGTTACGACTCTACGTGAGCTCTTCTGCGGATTTCGCCGACTGTTTGATCGAACGAGCATGTCACGAAGCGCACTGCGAATACACCGCTACGTTTGACACCAAAGCGGCCAAATCAACCGGCATGCGACTGATCAAGTAAGCCATATTTGTGCCGATCGAGCAGGTAGGTCTAGCTCGTCTAGCGTGCCTAAAGCAAACCATATAAATCACTGAAATGGCTGACGAGTCGAACAGCAATCCCCATTTGCCTGAATTCAGCGCCGAGGATCAAGCCTATATGCGGCGCGCCTTGCAGCTAGCCGCGCATGCTCGCGACGCCGAAAACGAAGTGCCGGTGGGCGCCGTGCTGGTGCAGGACGGGCAGATCGTCGGCCTGGGCTGGAACCGCAACATCACCCTGCACGATCCCACCGCTCACGCGGAAATCATGGCTTTGCGCGCGGCCGGGGAAAAATTGGCGAATTACCGCATCGTCGGCGCCACTCTGTATGTGACGCTGGAGCCTTGTGCCATGTGCTCGATGGCGCTGGTGCATGCGCGCGTGGGGCGGGTGGTGTACGGCACCACCGATCCCAAGACCGGCGCGGCCGGCAGCGTGTTCGATACGTTGATTTCCGATCGCCACAACCATCGGATCGAAGTACAGGGCGGCTTGCTGGCGGAAGAGTCGGCGGCGCTGTTACGCGACTTCTTCCGCGCGCGCCGCTGAAGCGTTTCGTAGTTTCGTAGGCTGGGATGACAATCCCAGCTTCGTGCAGCTGGCAATGCTGGGATGGTCATCCCAGCCTACAGAAACGCGAGGGCATCGGCGCAAGGGCGTTCCACTTTCAGGCTCAGCAGCGGATCGGCGCGAGTGCGCCCCAGGTTGACCGCGGCAATCGGCTTGCCGGCCTTGGCGGCGGCATGGGCGAAGCGGTAGCCGGAAAACACCATCAGTGATGAACCCACCACCAGCATGGCGTCGGCGGCTTCCAGCGCCTGCATCGCCCTCGCCACGCGATCGCGCGGTACGTTTTCGCCGAAGAACACCACGTCTGGTTTGAGGATGCCGCCGCAGTCTTCACAGAACGGCACGTTGAAGGTGTTGAAGTCATGGCCATCCAGGTCCGCATCACCGTCCGGCGCGTCGCCGGCATCGAGGGGGGCCCAGGCCGGATTGAGCGTCAGCAGAGCTTGCTGCAGCTCATGGCGCGGCGATCGGCGCTCGCACCCCATGCAGCGCACCATATCCAGCCGTCCGTGCAGGTCCACGACCGCCTGATTGCCTGCCTGCTGATGCAGGCCATCCACGTTCTGCGTCAGCAGCAGGGTGAGCTTGTCGCGTTGCTCAAGGCGGGCCAGTGCATGGTGGGTCAGGTTGGGCAAGGCTTTGCCGAAGCGCCGCCAGCCGATCAGGCTACGCGCCCAATAGCGTTGGCGCGTCAGCGCTTCACCCATGAACGCCTGATACGTCACCGGCTGGGCACGCTTCCAGCCGCCTTCAATGTCGCGATAGTCCGGAATGCCCGAATCCGTACTGCAGCCGGCGCCGGTCAGCACGAACAGGCGGCGATGCCGGGCGACGAAGTGCTGCAAGCCTTCGTTCTTTTCCTGGGACTGCGTTTGCGCCGACGTCATGTTTGCCTCAATAGGGTCGGGACCCGCCTTCAGATGGGGCGCCGGCAGCATTAACTCAAGCGAAAACCGCGCGGCGTCCGCGGCGCATATTCCATGCGCCCTGGTTTGCCGGGTGTAAACTCATCTCAAGTCGGGCCAGGCACGCGACGCGCCAGTGGCAGCCATGGCCGACGTCATGAAGAAAGCGATGCGTTCGGCGGCGTTGCGCTCCAGAGGAGGCATCATGTTCTCGCATATCCTGGTTCCTACCGATGGTTCCGATTACGCCATGCACGCGGCAGAACTTGGCATCGGACTAGCGCGTTCGCTGGGTGCCCGTATTTACGCTTTTCACGTCTTGGCACCGCTTGCCACGGTCGCCTATTTATCTGACGTCATTCAGCACACGGAAGATTCACATGTCGAGCGGGCGGTGGTGCGCGCGCAGCACCGCCTGGCCGAAATCGAGGAAATGGCGAATAAGGCCGGAGTGGCCTGCCACGGTGGCTATGCTTTCGATCGTCGCCCCTATGTGGCCATCGTTGGTGCGGCCAAAAAGCAACATTGTGATCTCATCGTGATGAGTACGCATGGCTATGCCACGTTCGACCGTATGCTGCTGGGCAGCGAAACGAACCGGGTGCTGGGATGCTGCGACATCCCAGTGTTGGTGTGCCATTGAGACTACGCAGCTACGTATGTGGCTCGGCTTGTGACCAGCTTGCCGACTTGTTGGGCAACTGCCGGCGTAACGCTCGTACGTCGGTGGAGTCCGGAAGCTGTTCGATGGCACCGAGGAAAATCTGAAAATCCTGGCGCCAGCCCAGTTGATCGGTCAACGCCGATAGCTGCCTGGCCCGGGCACCATAGCTTTGGGTGCGGCGTTTCTTCATCCCTGCCATGCGACGCGCCTTGCGGACGAATTCCAGCTGATAGCGAAGCTTGCGCGCGCGCCGCCGCCAACGATGCAAGGCATCGGGTACGCGCGAAGCAAGCGCTTTGCCATGCGCCTTTTTCACGCGCCGTTGGCTGCGTTTCAAGGTTTTCATTGCCAGGGCAGGGCGAATGTCGGCCCAGGCAAGCGCATGGATCGATGTGATGATTCGTTGCGCATCGGCTCGCCGTTGCCGCCATTGGGGATCTTGCTTGAGCGCGTCGTCGAGTATTTGCTCGCACCGGTGTTCGAGCGCGTGGATCACCTCGGGCGTGATCCAGGTTTCATGCGCAGTAGCCAGCAGTTTCGCCGTGTGTGCGGCGATGTGCGCATCGCGCAATGGAGCAAGGCCATGCGCCAGCTCTCGCAGGCGCCGGTTCACGGCACCGGTCGGTTGCCCGGGTGGCAGCAAGGGCAGCAGGCTGCGCAGGCGACGGCACGATTTGCGCGCCTGGTGAATGCCTTCTTGTCGTCGTTTGCGCACGGCCAGCGCGCGCAGCAGCGAACGGCACTCTCGGGCTGCGAGCAGCTCCAAGGAGGGTCCCAAGGCCGGCAGGCCGTCGCGCTTGGTCTTGTTCATCATCCCAGACAGGCTCCGGGAATTTCGCTTAAGGGGCGATCATCTCGTTGATGTTCCTGGCCGAAGTCGGCGGCGGCAGGGTGCTGCAGCCTGGATAAGCCGGATCAGGCCAGACACCCCAATTGGACTTGGAGACGCGTGCATCGCATGTCAAGCGATGGACGGCCAGGAAGTCCTGATGCACCGCCTGGTGCTTGTTCCAGCTCTGGATGGCGTAGACGTCGACCTGATATACCGGCTGGGTCGGATTGGTATACGTGTTCAGGTACTGCACCACGACGCGATCGCCGACTGACGCGGCGTTGCCCTTGTCCAGCTGAACTTCCGGCGCTTGTGGTTGCGCAACCTGGGTACCAGCTGCGGCCGGTGGGATCGCAACGTAGACAAAAGCCTCCGGCACCGCATTCCAGCGCAGATATCTTGGGTGATAGTCGATGAATTGCTGCAACAGTACCCGCCGTGGCGCGACGCCCGGCTGACGCGCGAGATCCAGTGCAATCTTCAAGGCCGATGGCTCATCGATATCGTGCACGCCCCATGCAAGCAGACTGCAGCCGCCGCTTTCGGCGTTGGCTGCGCGCGAGGCGAGCAGCGACGGCAGCTCTTGCACCGGATGACGCGCGGCCAACTCCGCCGGCATGTAGGCGCGGATCGGCGTGCCAGGCGGCATGTAATAGCCGAAGAAGTCCTGCTCGGCGAGCGCGCGGAAATACGGCGAGGCGCCGAAATGGTACGGAAGGATCGCCGGCACCAGCTGGCCGCTGCAGCCGGGCAGACGCGCAATGTATTGTGCCGACGCCCGCCAGCTTTCACGCTGAGGCAACGCACGTCCCGGCAGCCGACACAGATAGCTGCCCACCATCAACATGGCGAGCACGGCGACGATCACGCTGCTGCGCGTGTAGCCACGGGGGCCGGCAGCGTCATAAAGGCGGCCCATCAGCAACCATGCGAACGGCACGCAGGTAAGCAGGTTGCGGTCCGATAGCGAGGGAGCGACAGCCACCGATACACCGATGCCGCAAACAGTGATGCCGATCAACACGAAGGCGGCCAGCCTGACTGCCCATCGCGTGTCTCGTTCGTCGTAGGCGAAATACGCATTGCCCAGCACTTTTTGCCGGATACCGAACAGCACCAGCAACCCGGTTACGGCAATCACTTGCCGCTGCATCAAGCCATGCAACGCATCGCGAATCTGCTGTCCGAAGAAGCTGGCGCTGTTGCTGAACCAGGAACTGTCCAGATCCAACTGGGTCGAGTGGACCATCATCCGGTAGTACGCGACATTGAACGCGAGTATTACCAGCCCAGTCGCCACCAGTGCGCCACGAATACGCCAGGAAGGCAGGCTGAGCAAAAGAAACAGCAGCAGCATGCCCGTTGCCAGCAGCAGATAGGCATGCGTGAGGCTGGCGATCAGGCCCAGCAGGCTCAGCGCCATCCAGTGCGCGTAAGGAAAATCCGCACGGGCTTCCACCCGGCGGCGAAAGGCGAGGGCGATCGACAACAGGCTGCTGGAAAGTACCAGGCAAAGCCCGTAGCTGCGCGCGTTCTGCGACTGCTCGAACCAGAACGCGGACACTCCTGCCACCGCGCATGCGAACGCGATGGCGGTGTGGCTCAGCACGCGCCGCGTACCCAGCGCGAAGATGACAAGGGATGCGACGGCCAATACGGCGCTCGGCAAGCGCAATGCCGTCTCCGACAGTCCGGCCAGGTGCGTCCAGGCATACAGGAAGAAGTAGTAAAACGGGGGATGCGCATCAGTCAGCGCGCGCCGAAACACTTCACCGTAGCCGCCATCTTGATGGACCACATGGACCGTAAATAGCTCGTCGATCCATAGGCCACTGGCGGAAAGCCCTACAAAAGCCCCTGCACAAGCGATCAACGCGATCCATCCATAGACAAAAGCCTGCCACCGCGCCGGCGCCCGCAACCCTTGATTCACGCACTCGCTCCTACATCAATCCAAAAGGTGATAGCGGAATTCCGCCGAATGGAAAACACGCAGGACGACGCCCCCGCCGACGCGGCGACGCAAAGGTGTCCTGGGTGGATCCCCTGTTCGGCGGCAAGGCTATCGCACGCCGATGCTGGCTCCGGATTTTGGCATAAATTCCTGGAGTGGGCGTTTCTTGAGCAAGAAGCCTTGGTCGGTTCGGCTGGTGATCTGATTAGCTATGTCTCAGCTGGCAGGTATCTGCTCCCTCCCCTACGTGTAGTAGGGGAGGGTTGGGGTGGGGTGAAGCAACCTCGCGGCAAGCTCAAACGCGACGGCAAGCTCGTACAACCCCACCCCAACCCTCCCCTGCCAAGCACTTGATTAGCGTCGAGTCTCAGTAGGGTTTCGTAGATCCCGCTCCGGCAAGGGGCGGGATCGGAGTAAGCCGGCAGCCAGGTCTGCG
>NZ_RYYV01000028.1 GCF_003977665.1 Dyella choica
AGCGCCGCCGTCAGCGTCGTCTTGCCGTGGTCCACGTGACCGATCGTGCCCACGTTCACGTGCGGCTTGGTGCGTTCGAATTTACCCTTTGCCATGAGCGCAAAATCCCGATGGAGTCTGAGTGATGAGGAAACCTAAACGAGCTATCAGGCGATACCGCTTGCAGCCACATTAAGTGGTGCTCATGACTGGAATCGAACCAGCGACCTCTTCCTTACCAAGGAAGTGCTCTACCGACTGAGCTACATGAGCCTATTTTTCAGCCATCCTCCATGATGGCAAAGATCAAACCAGCATCCTTGCTGGACTCTTCAAAAAAGCCTTGGACCGATGAGGGCCGCTCAGACCTTTTTGGCGGGAATGGCAATGGAGCGGGAGACGGGAATCGAACCCGCACCATCAGCTTGGAAGGCTGAGGTTCTACCATTGAACTACTCCCGCTCGGTGCGGAACTCTTCTATCGAACCGTCAACCCGCTTCGATGGGGTAAACCACCTCCACAGCCCCGGTCTTTCATTCCGCCAGCCTTAGCCATCCAAGGATGATAAAGCTGGTGGAGGGAGGTGGATTCGAACCACCGAAGGCGTAAGCCAGCAGATTTACAGTCTGCCCCCGTTGGCCGCTTGGGTATCCCTCCAACAAAGAACGGCTATTGTGTGGATCGCGGCCGTATGTGTCAACACCTGAACCGGGGAAACGGCCGGTTTTCCAAGATTTTTTTCGAACGAAGCGCGGCCTTGCTTCAATCGTTTCCTGCGCCGCGCGTGTCCACGTACTGCGCCATGCTCTTGGAAAGCTCAAGCAGATGCCGCGCCTGCTCCTGCAGCCGGCGCTCGTTCTCGTCACGCGGCGTCCATGGCGGCACCGGCGTGGGTTTGCCCTCGGGCTTGTCCAGCGCCACGAACACCATCACGCAACTGGTTGCCAGGCGCTCCTCGCCCGTGCGCAGATCACGCGCCAGCACGTCCACTGCCATCTGCATGCTGGACGTACCGGTATGAATCAGCTTGGCCCGCACGTTGACGAGGTCGCCGATCAGGATCGGTTTGACGAACTGGATACCGCTTACCGCCGCCGTCACGCAATACGCCCCGCTCCAGCCCACGGCGCAGGCATAGCCGGCCTGGTCGATCCATTTCATCACCATGCCGCCGTGCACCTTGCCACCAAAATTCACATCGGTGGGCTGGGCAAGGAAACGCAAGGTGACTTCGTGCTGCTGGCCTGACATGGAATCTCCAACGAAAAGGTCGGTCGCTAGTACAGGCGGCATTATGCCTGCTTGCTGCGCCGCAGCGGCAGCCGCAGGCTCATTGGCGTAGTAAGCACGCCGTTGGGCGATGGCCGCTCCGCGCCTTCCGTCCGGAAACCCAGGCGCACATAGACCGGCACGGCGCAGCGAGTGGCATTAAGCGTAAAGCGGCACGTACCGGCCCGGCGAACGGCGTCTCGCACCACGCGCTGCCAGAGCCTTCGCGCAATACCCCGTCCTTGATAGCGCGTGCTTACGTAAAAGTGCAGCAGATGGCTGTCGTCGCGCATCGCCGCAACGCCCACCAATTTATCGCCCAGGTAGGCCAGATGGAAACGCTGGCCATCGATGATCTTCTGGCGAAGCGCGCGAGCAGCAAGACGCAGCAGCAGCTCACGACCGATCTTGCGTGACTGATCGGGCAGGACCCAACGCCGCACCACCCGGCGGCTAAGCACGCCGATGGCGGATGCGTCGCCAGGCTGCCCAAGTCGTATTCGCAATGCCTTTCCAGGTACGAACATGCCTACCATGCTCTCATGGCAAGACCCGTTTGCCCAACGCCTGAGCCCGTCGAATCCTGGGTCGCGCCGTAGCTTCAAGAGCAGGCGCGACCCGTCTCAGGGTTCGCCTTTACTCGCTACCGCGAACACACTCCTCCCAAAGAAAGGCGAGGTAACCCAGTCAAGGAGACGACTGACGGGAAATAGCAGTCGATCGAAGATGAAATACGATCGGTCACTGGGCACACCCGATTGGCTACCGACAAGCTTGAACAAGATCACCAGCAGAAAGCCGACCGGGTCGGTGTATCGGATGCTTTCGAGCTTCAATCCCGCCTCATCCAGGCTCTGCCGCAGTGCAGCCTTCGTATAGCGACGGACGTGACCGACCTTGTCGTCCACCGTTGTCCAGAGCGCCGGAAACGCCGGCACGAAGATAAAGATGCGCCCGCCGGGCGCCAGATGATCACGCAACTCGCGCAAAGCCGCTATGTCATCGGGAATGTGCTCCAGAACATTCGACGTGTAGATCATGTCGATATCGCCGGGAAGCTGGTCGATCGACGCAACGGGACTGAAACCGCGACGTGACAGCATTGCGCGCTGCTCGCCATCCACCTCAAGAGTCAACGGAGTGACCCCGGTCATGGCTTTGAACAGGACGGCCAACGAACCAATGCCGGCGCCGAAATCCAGTACGGATTGGTAACGGTGTCGGCGAAACTCACGAATAAATCGACTGACGATCCACCGATTGTAGTTCGCCAGCGATGTCTCGATCGACTCAAGGAGTCCGGTCGCTGAATACCTGAACTTGGATCCGTCCAACACTTTCCCCCTTATCGCATAGAGAACCTTTCCTGGTCGTCTCCACGCGAATGGAGACTGCACTTCGCTTGCCTCTGTTTTCAAGCGCAGGCCGAAGAATCAGCACTGGCTTGATCAGGCCATCCCTGACCGACCATCTAGGGCGCCATGGCGAGCCGAAGCTCCTCCATAGCGCCGCGGGTGACACCACCGCATTGCTGGACACCCTCATCCCATAGCAGCGCCAGGAACCGGAGCGGGACGTCGCGGGAGCGAACTACACGTTGAACAGGAAGTGCAGCACGTCGCCATCCTTGACCACGTAGTCCTTGCCTTCCTTGCGCAGCTTGCCGGCCGCGGCGGCACCGGCTTCGCCCTTGTACTGGATGAAGTCGTCATAGCCCACCGTTTCAGCACGGATGAAGCCACGCTCGAAATCGGTATGAATCACGCCAGCCGCCTGCGGCGCGGTGAAGCCGCGCTTGATGGTCCAGGCGCGCACTTCCTTCACACCGGCGGTGAAATAGGTTTGCAGGTTGAGCAGCTTGTAGCCGGCGCGAATCACGCGATTGAGGCCAGGTTCTTCCAGGCCGAGATCCTTGAGGAATTCGTCGCGGTCGGCGTCGTCCAGCTGCGAAAGCTCTTCTTCGATCGCGGCGCACACCGGCACCACCTCAGCCCCTTCGGCCTCGGCACGTTGGCGAACGGCATCGAGATGCGGATTGTTTTCAAAGCCGTCCTCGCGGACGTTGGCGATGTACATCAAGGGCTTCAGGGTGAGCAGGAACAGGTCGCGCACCAGCGTCTTTTCCTCGTCATCCAGGCCCAGGCTACGCGCAGTCCTGCCTTCATTGAGGCCGGCGGCAAGCTTTTGCAGTACCGGCTTCTTGGCCAGGGCCTCCTTGTCGTTGGCCTTGGCGGCGCGCTCGGCGCGGTTCAGCGCCTTCTCGACGGAATCCAGGTCGGCCAGCGCCAGCTCGGTATCGATGGTGTCGATGTCGGCGATGGGATCGACCTTGCCCGCCACGTGCACGATATCGGTGTGCTCGAAGCAGCGCACCACATGGGCGATGGCATCCACCTCGCGGATATGCGCCAGGAACTTGTTGCCCAGGCCTTCACCCTTGGAGGCGCCCGCGACCAGGCCTGCGATGTCGACGAACTCCACCGCGGTGGGAATCACCTTCTGCGGATTGACGATGCCCGATAGCGCCTCAAGCCGCGGATCGGGCACCGGCACCACGCCCACGTTCGGTTCGATCGTGCAGAACGGGAAATTGGCTGCGGCAATGCCCGCCTTGGTCAACGCATTGAACAAGGTGGATTTGCCGACGTTAGGCAAGCCGACGATGCCGCATTTGATGCCCATGGTTTGTTGATCCGGATAGGAAACTGAAAAGGGAAATAGTAAATGGCCACCGGCCGCTCAACGCATTGCCGGCGTATGCAACTGCTGCATCGCCTTGTCGAATTGCCCGTCAACCGCCAGCGGCAACACGCTCAGCACGCGAGCAATGCCGTCCAGCATCGCGTCTTCATCCATGGCGGAGGGGCGACCCAGCACCCAAGATGTGACTTGATCCTTGTGGCCGGGATGACCGATGCCAAGGCGCAGTCGATGAAATTTGCCATGGCCCAGATGAGCCATGATGTCACGCAAGCCATTCTGGCCACCGTGGCCGCCATCGAACTTAAGGCGCACGGCACCTGCAGGCAGATCCAGGTCGTCATGCGCGACCAGGCACTCCTCCGGCTCGATCTTGTAGTAACGCAGCGCGGAAGCGACGGCGATGCCGCTCTTGTTCATGAAGGTGGAGGGCTTCAGCAGCCACACCGATTCACCGCCGATGCGCAGCTTGCAGGTCTCGCCATGCAATTTGCCGTCGAAGCCAAAGCGTTCGCCCTGGCCCGCCGCCAAGGCGTCAACAAACCAGAACCCGGCGTTGTGCCGGGTTCGGAGGTATTCGGTACCGGGATTGCCCAGTCCGACTATGAGTCGTAGGCCTGCCATGAATGAACTGGAGAGTTGGCCGCGAGATTCGCCCCTCACCCCAGCCCTCTCCCCGACGGGGAGAGGGGGCGGGAAGCCGAAACGGCTTACTTCTTGGTTTCCTTGGGAGCCTCAGCAGCAGGCTGGCCTTCGGCGCCTTCGGCCGGCGCTGCTTCCACTTCTTCCTGCACGGTCACAGCGGAGACCACCGCCACGTCGTGGTCTGCACCCATGTGCAGTGCCGGGATGTCCACGTTCGCCGGCAGCTTGAGCTGCGACAGGTGGATGATGTCGCCGGGCTTGAGGTCGACCAGGTCCAGTTCGATGAACTCCGGCAGGTCCTTCGGCAGGCAGGAGACTTCCACTTCGTTGAGGTTGTGCGAGATCACCACGCCCGCAGCCTTGCCGGCGGGGGATTTTTCCTGATTCAGGAAGTGGACCGGCACATTCACGCGGATCGCTTCGTTCTCGTTGATGCGCTGGAAGTCCATATGCAGCATCTGCTGCTTGAACGGATGCTTCTGCCAGTCGCGCACCAGCACCTTCTGCACCTTGCCGTCGACGTTCAGGTCCAGCACGGAAGAGAAGAACCACTCGTGCCTGGCGGCGAGCAGGATGGTGTTGTGTTCGATCTGGATGCTCTCGGCGGGCTGACCCGCGCCGTAAACCACTGCGGGCACGAAGGACGCACGACGCAGGCGGCGGCTCGCACCTTTCCCCTCGTCTTTGCGCGCTTGCGCCACGATTTCATGAGTCTTGGCCATGTTGGAATTGCCTTAGGTTTTTGAAAGCCGCCTCGCGGCGACCAGACTGACTCTCCCGCGACCAGAAGAGCCGAAAAGCCCGCGGGCGCGGGCTGAAAAGCACACAAGTATACCGAAAATGCAGACAGTCGCCCACCAGGTTCACCACCCAGCACCCAGACGGCACTTGGAAAGCTGGGATTGTCATCCCAGCCTACGCCCTGAAGGGGCCTCGCTTAGTCGATATAGAGCGAACTGACCGACTCGCCGAAAGCGATACGCCGAATGGTCTCCGCCAGCAGTTCCGCGACCGAAAGCTGGCGGATCTTGGCGCAATTCCTGGCATCCTCGCGCAACGGCAAGGTATTTGTGACCACCAGCTGATCGAGCTGAGAACCTTCGAGATTGCGGATCGCCGCACCGGACAGCACCGGGTGCACACAGTAGGCGACCACCTTGCGGGCACCACGTTCCTTCAGGGCGGCGGCCGCTGCGCACAGGGTACCGGCAGTGTCGACGATGTCGTCCACCATCACGCAGGTTTTACCCTCCACGTCACCGATGATGTTCATCACCGTGGCCACGTTGGCCTTGGGGCGGCGCTTGTCGATGATGGCCAGGTCCGCATCGTCCAGGCGCTTGGCGATGGCGCGTGCGCGCACCACGCCGCCCACGTCCGGGCTCACCACGATCAGGTCGTCCATGCTGTAGCTGCGCCAGATGTCGGCAAGCAGGATGGGCGACGCGTAGACGTTGTCCACCGGCACGTCAAAGAAGCCCTGGATCTGGTCGGCATGCAAATCGACGGTAAGCACCCGATCCACGCCAGCGGTGCCGATCAGGCGAGCCACCAGCTTGGCGGTGATCGGCACGCGCGCCGAGCGCGGACGGCGATCCTGGCGGGCGTAGCCGAAATACGGCATCACCGCGGTAACGCTGGCCGCGGAGGCGCGCTTGAGCGCATCGACCAGGGTCATCAGCTCGAACAGATTCTCCGCGCTCGGCGCCCCCGTAGGCTGCAGCACGAACACTTCCTGGCGGCGGACGTTCTCTTCGATCTCGACCTGCACTTCGCCGTCGCTGAACTTGCCGACCAGGGCCTTGCCCAGCGGTATCCCTAAGCGATGGGCAATATCCTCGGCCAGGGCGCGGTGCGCATTGCCGGTGAACAGCATCGGGCTGGGCGTATCCACGATTGTCTTCCTCAGAACCTGGCTATGGAATCAGCTTGGCTGGAAAGACGCGCTCCCGCCCCTTCCAGCCAGCCCCTTCGGCACATGTCCGAATGGAGCTTGAAAAACTTCGGGCACGCAAGTGCCCGCTGCCATGCAGCCCATTCCTGGACTGCGCAAGCGGGGGCCGTACGACCCCCGGTGCGAAATGGCTGGGGCGGTAGGATTCGAACCTACGCATGCGGGAATCAAAATCCCGTGCCTTAACCAGCTTGGCGACGCCCCAGTATTCGTTGGGAATCTGCTATCCGGATCCGCGCAAGGGCTCGCCGGGGAGCAAAGAAGGAAAATTGTGGCGGGAGGCGCAATGCGTGTCAATTCAATTTGTTGACCGCGTGCCTACGCTCAGGCCTGAAACGAGCGCGACATGAAGACACGCAGCTCTTCCGGAAACCCATTCTCGCGGTCGCGCTCGCGTGCGTAAGCGAACGCGGGATCGCTCTTGTCGACCACCACGAAGCCATGCCTGGTGTAGAACGGCGCGTTCCACGGTACGTCGGGCAGCGTACCCAGGTCGATGCGGCGGTACCCCTTATCCTCCGCCCACGCGCAGGCATGCTCGAGCAGCGCCGAGCCGATGCCACGCCGATGAAACTCCGGCAGCACGTCGATCTCGGCGAGGCTCACTACATCGCCATGCAACTCTACGTCGAGCCAGACGAAACCCACTACCTCGCCGCTCGCTTCGTCCACGGCCACCCATACGAAGCCACGCCGAATTTCTTCGGCGAGCAGGTCCTTGGGGATCGAGAGGCGGGAATAGAACCGCCACGCCGGATGATCGCGGAACAATTGCACCGCCATGCGTTCGATGTCGCAGATAACGTCGACATGGGCGGCCGTGGCGCGCTGAATGCGGAATGACATCGGTTTGAATCCTTGAGGCAATAAACTCACTGCAGGTTCCACGACTGGATCGCCAAGCGCACCTTGTAAGGCGGCTTTTCGGCAAACACCTTTGCTGGCAGCGGCGGCTGGTGCGTCGTATCCCATGCGGGATAAGTCACCGTCCAGCCATCCTGCTGCAGTACCGACGGCAAGCGGTCGTCGCCAAAACTCAGATCCGCCTGCGCCCCTTGCGCCCGCAAGCCGAGCACCCAGGCACGCAGTTCGTCGAGCGGAACCTCCCAGTGCAGCGCGCGGCGCATCAGGCTCTCCGCGTCCGGTCCGCGCAAAGGACCGCCTTCCGCGCCATCCAGCTCGGCGCCATCCGGGCTACCGGTCAGGCGATAGCTCCTGCCGGTAATCGGCGTGCGGAAAACGAACTCGTAATGATCGCCGTCCTGCGTCCAGGTGAAACCACCGCTGCCGGCGTCCTGGCCGTTGGATACGCCCAGCTTGCCTTGCAAGACCCAATGGTTGACGCCCGCCAGTTGCTGCTCGCGCGCTTCCTGTTGCGCCAACACAGCCGTATCTCCCCTGTTGCGCACCAGTTGTTGGGTCGCGCACGCAGCCAGCAGCAGCGGCGCGAGCGCTGCGAAAATGCGCAGAAATGACTTCATGGCCCCAGCCGCTTCAAGGTTTGTTGCAGGGCAACGTTGTGCGGATCCACGCGGCGCACCTCATCGAACACTTGCTGTGCCTGTTCGCGATGCCCCTGTTTCCACAGCACTTCGCCGAGGTGAACGCCGACGTCGGCATCCTTGCCGGTCTGCCACGCGTTGCGCAGCACTTCGGCGGCCTGGTCAAGGTGGCCGAGCCGATACTGCAGCCAGCCCCACGAATCGGCGATCGAAGGATCGTTCGGTTTCGCTGCTCGCGCGGTGGCAATCAGCTGCTCGGCTTCCGATAGATCGCGCCCGGCGTCGGCCAGCGTAAAACCCAGTGCATTGCTCGCGTCGACGTCGCCCGGCTTGACCTGCAGCAGGCGGTGAAAATCCGCCACAGCCGGATCGATCTTGCCGATCTCCGCGTACGCCAGCCCACGCCCGTACAGCAGATCCGGATCATCGGGAGCCACCTGCAGCGCATGGCTGAAGGAATCGATCGCCTCGCCGTAACGCTTTTCGCGCAGATAGAGGTCGGCATCGACTTCATAGGCACGACGCAGCTGCGCGGGCTGATCCAGATAGTCCGTCTGCATTTCCGCCAATTGCTGATGCGCTTCGACGCTGCGTCCCAGGTCCTGCAGCAGGATCGCGCTGCGCAGGTCGGCGTCGAAGGCATGGTCGTCTTCGTCCGACACCTGGTCGTACCACTTCAACGCATCCTCTTTGCGGCCAAGCACCTCGGCGAGCTGGCCAAGCAGGTAATTGCTGGTGTTGCGCACCTCATCCGAGGCCTGCGATAGCTGCGTGTAGACCTGTTGCAGCGTCTTGTTGTCCTTGGCGTTGGCGGCCAAGGCCGCGCGCAGCGCATAGGTTTGCGCGTTCTGCGGACCTTTTTCGAGCAGATGGGTCGCCTGGACGTACTGGCCGCTTTGGCCCAGCAAGGACGCATAGGTCAGCCGCAGGCCGATGTTGTTCGGATCCTTCACCTGCGCCTGGCGCAGCAGATTGAGGCCCCCGCTGCGATCGCCATTGTTGAGCTTGAGCTGGGCGGCCCAGGCATACGTCTCGGCCGTGCCGAAACGCTTCAGGGCGCCGTCGGCGACCTGCTGCGCGTAGACGTGGCGATTCAATTGCTCGCCCAGCTCGCTCATCGCCAGCCACGCCTTGGGGTCGGCCGGCAGGCGCTCGGGCGTGCCCAGGGATTCCAGCAGGCGCCCGGCGAGCGCCGGATCACGACTGCCGATCAGTACGCGGCCGAACATGCGCCAGGCGTCCTTGTCGCCGCTGCCGATCAGCAAGGCCAGCTGGCGACTGGCTTCCTCCGTCTGCCCTTGCTCTACCGCCAGTTGGGCACGAGCCTGCGCCAGCTGCGCGGGACTCACGCCGAGCTTCCGCCATCGGTCGATGGCGTGCCGGGCAGCTTCCGGATCATGGATGGCGATGGCCAGGGCGACAGCCTTGCCGGCCACCTCCGGATCGCTGGAAATCATCATCGCGTTGGCATAGAACTGCGACGCGGCCTTGAGATCGGAGCTCGACAGCGCCAACTCACCCGCCAGCAACTGGGCCAGCAGGTCGTGGTCCGAGTCCGGCGTAGCCACCACCAGACTCGTCAACGGCTGAGGTGACGCGGTAGATGCGCTGCCTGCCCGATGGGATACTGCCGCACATCCGGCCAGCCCGAGCACGACCAACCCAACAGCTACAAACAGCCGCACTTGCTTGAACTGGACCGTCCTGCTCAGCACACTATTCCTCCAAACCATTCGCCATTTTGGCTCACCTAGTCTACGCCGGCCAACGCCCGTCGCCCTCACTCGCTATACGTCATGAAGCTGATCGCCCTCGGGCTCAACCACCTCACCGCGCCGGTCAGCCTGCGCGAGCAGGTGGCGTTCGACGAAAACGCGGCCGGCGACGCCCTGCGCGAGCTTGCGCGCGAGCCTGGCGTTGACGAAGCGCTGATCCTCTCGACCTGCAACCGTACTGAACTTTACGTCAGCGTAACGGCAGGCGCGGAAAACGTTCCGCAGGAGTGGCTCAGCCGTCACCACCGTCTGACTCACGGCAAGCTTGACGAGTTCCTGTATCGCCATGATGACGAAGCTGCCGTGAGGCATATGTTTCGGGTCGCCACCGGCCTGGATTCGATGGTGCTGGGCGAACCGCAGATCCTCGGTCAGGTGAAGGAAGCCTATCAGCACGCGCGCGAAGCCCATGCACTGAAGACCCCCATGGATCGCTTGCTGCAGCATACCTTCGCCGTGGCCAAGCGCGTGCGCACCGATACGCGGATCGGCGCACACACCGTTTCGGTGGCCTTCACCGCCGTGCGCCTGGCCGAACGGGTTTTCACGGATTTGCGCCAGGCCTGCGTGCTGCTGATCGGCGCTGGCGACACCATCGACCTGGCGGTGCGCCACCTGGCCGAAAAGCAGGTGCGCCGGCTGATCGTCGCCAACCGCACCCTGGAAAACGCGCAGGAACTGGCGGGTCGCCATGGCGGCTATGCCATTGCCCTGAGCGATCTGCCACAGCACTTGGCCGAGGCAGATATCGTGATCGCTTCCACCGCCGCGCGGCAGCCGGTGCTTACGCGCGCAATGGTGGAGAAGGCCATAGCCGCACGCCGCCGCAAGCCCATGTTCATGGTGGACATAGCCGTACCGCGCGATATCGAGCCGGCAGTCGGCGAGCTGCCGGATGTCTATCTCTACGGCATCGACGACCTGCGCCAAGTCATCGATGACAACCGCCGTTCGCGCGAAAATGCTGCGCGCGAGGCGGATGCGATCATCGACCTGCAAGTCGAACGCTACATGGCCTGGCGCCGTGCCCTCACCGTCCGCAATCCCGCCGTGGATCTGCGCGCACACGCCGAGACCTATCGCGACCAGGTTCTGGACAAGGCGCGTGCCATGCTTGCACGCGGGAAGTCCCCCGACGAAGCACTGGCGTTCCTGGCCAATACCCTGACCAACAAGTTGCTGCACCATCCCAGCGCACGGCTGCGCGAAGCCACGCTTAGCGGCGACTACGATCTGCTGCATGCCGCAGGACGGCTGTACGGCCTGGACGAAGACGAAAAAACGAGCGACGAGTAGCGAGTGCGGCTGGCTGCCGCGCTATGCGTCGTTTCGCTCGTCTCTCTTCCCCTGCCGCCTGCTCCTCATGACACCCTCTATCCGCCGCAAACTCGAAGCCACCGTCGAACGCCACGAAGAACTCGCCCTGCTGCTCGGCCAGGCCGACGTGCTGGCTGACAACACGCGTTTCCGCGACCTTTCCCGCGAATACGCGCAGCTCCAGGCGGTCGCCGACGCCATGCGCGAACTGTCCAACACCGAGCGCGAACTCACCGACGCTCGCGCCATGCTGGATGATCCCGAGCTGCGCGACATGGCCGCCGAGGACATCGCGCAGCTGGAAAACCGCCTGGCCAAACTCGACGGCGACCTGCAATGGCTGCTGATTCCCAAGGATCCGCGCGACGAAGCCAACCTGTATCTCGAAGTGCGCGCCGGTTCCGGCGGTGACGAAGCGGCCATCTTCGCCGGCGACCTGTTCCGCATGTACGCCCGCTATGCCGAGCGCCAGCGCTGGCAAGTCGAAGTACTCAGCGAAAATCCCGGCGAGCACGGCGGCTACAAGGAAATCATCGCGCGCATTGAAGGCAAAGGTGCCTACTCCAAGCTGAAATTCGAATCGGGCGTGCATTGCGTGAAGCGCGTGCCGGTGACCGAATCGCAGGGCCGCGTGCACACCTCTACCGCTACCGTGGCGGTATTGCCTGAGCTGGACGAGATCGAGAACATCGAAATTTCGCCCAGCGACCTGAAGGTCGACACTTTCCGCGCCTCCGGCGCCGGTGGTCAGCACGTCAACAAGACCGATTCGGCGATCCGCATCACGCATCTGCCTTCCGGCATCGTGGTGGAATGCCAGGACGAGCGCAGCCAGCACAAGAACCGCGCCCGCGCCATGAGCCTGCTCAAGGCGCGTCTGCTGGACGAGGCGCAGTCCAAACAGACGGCCGAGCAGGCGCAGTCGCGGCGCCTGCAGGTGGGCACCGGCGATCGCAGCCAGCGCATCCGCACCTATCGCTACAAGGACAATCTGATTACCGACCACCGGATCGGCCTGGACCTGCACAACCTGCCGGATGTGATGCAAGGCCATCTGGACGAGCTGTTCGGCACGCTCACGCGCGAGCACCAGGCAGACGAGCTGAAATCGCTCGCCGGCCACTGATCGAAGTAGGCTGGGATGACCATCCCAGCTCCACGCAAAGTCTTGAAGCTGGGATTGTCATCCCAGCCTACCCGGCCGTGGTTCGCGGTAATCTACAGCCGTATTACAGGGGCCAGTCTTTCCAACTCGTCGTGTCGACGCTGCTGGCGGGCTTTCCCTACTTGCCTGCTTTCGCCCCCCCTCCCAGCCGATGACCGACGCGCCACTCACCGATATCGCCTCGAACCTGCAAAAACTCTCCGAGTTGCTGCAGCGCGACGCCAATGAGGAAGCAGCTCTATTCGCGGCGGCGGCGCGCAGGCAATTTCCGGTGTCGGCCGAGCTGATCCGCCTGCACGGGTTAGCCTTGCTGCGCCTAGGCCGGCGCCGAGATGCGCATACGGCCTTGAATCGCGCCGCGGAACTGGCGCCGAACGACATCGAACTGCAGTGCAACCTGGCAGCCCTGTCCATGGCCGACGGCAAGGTTGGCGCTGCCATGGAGCGTCTGCAGAAGGCGCTGGCGAAAGCGCCCGGGCATCCGGCACTGCTGCAAGCGCTGGGCGCGGTCTACATGTCCACCGCACAGTATGCACAAGGGCGCGATGCCTTTGCGCAAGCCTTGCAGGCCATGCCGCAGCATCCCGCCATTCGCCTCAACCTGGCTGCCGCGGAGATGGAACTGGGGCGCCTTGCCGAAGCCGAAACCTTGCTACGACAGGTGCTGCAGCAGGCAGCAGGCACGGACGTCGCGCATGCCATGCTGGGCCATCTGTTGCATCTGCAACACCGCCCGCATGAGGCTGCCGCCTCGCTGTTGCAGGCCGGCAAGCTGGCACCGGACAACGTGCAGCATGTGTTCCAGGCTGCGCTGATGTTCGATGAAGCCGGCGATCTCATCAACGCCCACGATGCCTTTACCGAGGCGATGGCGCGGGCGCCGGATTCCGTGCCGGTCATGGGGCAATTGCTGTTCGTGCGGCGTCGGTTGTGCCGCTGGCAGGACATCGATGCGCTCAGCGAACGCGTGATCCACGCAGTTTCCGCGGGAGTGCCTGGCGTGCACCCATTCGCCTTCCTTGCCGAGGATGCCGACGCCGACCTGCAGCTGCGCTGCGCGAAAACCCATGCTTCGGCGCTGGAAAGCCAGGCGGCACCCTTTCGCCAGCAGCTCGACCTGCGCCACAAGCTGCCCATGCCGGACACGCCGGTCCGCGTAGGCATGTTGGTGGAAGGCCTGAACGAAACAGCATTCGGCCAGCACATCGTCGCCTTGATCGAAGCACTCTCCGACAGCGACCTGGACGTCCATCTGTTCGCCACCACGCCAGATGACGGCAGTCGTGTACGGCAGCGTCTCTCGGCGGCGGCAACGCTGCACGACGTTTCCGCGCTCAATCACCTCCAGGTTGCGCAGCGCATCCATGGCACGGCGATCGAAGTGCTGTTCGACGTAAACGGTTATCGCAGCAGCCGCAACGCAGAACTAATGGCCTTGCGCGCCGCACCGATTCAGGTCAGCTGGCTCGGCCACAACGGCAGTTCCGGCGCGCCCTGGATGGATTATCTGCTCACCGATGCCATCGTGCTGCCGCACGAGCTGCGCGAACACGTCAGCGAAAAGGTCATCCGGCTCCCGCGCTGCCAGCAGCCGAGCGATCCGCATCGGATGCAGGCGGAAGTTCCGTCGCGTGCTGCCTGTGGGCTGCTGGAACAAGGTGTTGTGTTTGCCTGTTTGAACGAAACGCAGACCATCAACCCGGCGGTGTTCGCGCGCTGCATGCTGATCCTGCAGCAAGTGCCCAATAGCGTGCTGTGGCTGCTCACTGGGCCGGCGAATACCGACCTACGACTGCGCCAGGCGGCGTCTGCGCTTGATGTCGCACCCGAGCGACTGATCTTCTCGCCACGCCTGCCCTACTCTGAGCACCTGGCGCGCTACGCGCACGTAGATCTGTATCTGGACACGCTGCCCATCAACTCGCGCGCCCCGGCTTCCGATGCGTTATGGTCCGGCTGTCCGGTGCTTACCCGCACGGGTGAAACCATGGCTTCGCGCACCGTGGCAAGCTTGCTGCATCACCTGGGCCTGGCCGAGCTGATCATGAGCGACGACACCTCGTTCGTCGGCATGGCCACTGCGCTGGGCAACGACCCGCAGGCATTGGCGACATTGCGCAAGCACATTACGCAGCAACGCAAGCAGAGTCCATTGTTCGACATGCGTGGCTTTGCAACGGACTTCCGGCGCGCTGTACTGAGCGTCAGTGCGCGCTATCGCATCGGGCGACCGCCGGCGAATATCGATCTGTAGGCTGGGTTGTCAAACCCAGCCTACGATGGTCATCGCGGCCGGGGTTAGAAAACCAAAAAACCCGCGCGCACTTCGCCGGCATGGTTACTGCGAACCACTTCGGTCACCTTCGCGGCAGGCGGCCCTTCCCAAAGCCATTGTTCCAGTTCGCGCAAAGCCTCCTCGCTTCCGCTTGCGAGCACTTCCACTCGGCCGTCGGCAAGATTGCGCGCGAAGCCATGCAAACCCAGCCGCATTGCCTCGTTACGCGCACTGGCACGGAAGAACACGCCTTGGACCTTGCCACTGACTATGAAGCGTACGCCGCTCATGCCGTCATTTTCCGATGGCTGCGCTCAGCGAAGCGGGCGTGATCGGCCCCATGAAATGCTTGGCCACCTTGCCGTCCGGGGCAATCAACCAGGTGGTCGGCAGGCCTAGCGGTTCGTCGAAATCCGTCAGCGGCTTGTCCAGCGTAACCTGCGCCACCGGAAAATCCACCGGATGCTTGCTCAGGAAGGCACGGATGTCGGAAGGATCCGTATCGTCATAAGCAATGCCGATGGCGTGCACGTTCGGGTGCATCTTCACGAACTCGGAAATCCCCGGCATCTCCTTGATGCACGGCACGCACCAGGTCGCCCAGAAATTCACGATCACCCAGTGCCCTCGCTCGGCAGCCAGGTCGTACGGTTTGCCGTCCAGTGTGGTTACCTTGAGGGAAGGCTGAGCAGGCATGGCTGCGTGCACGGGTGCGATCAGCAGGCTTGCCGCCAGCAACAGGGACGATACGAACCACTTCATGATTCCGATTCCTGCGTGTGAGAGACCTGGCGCGACGACGCCGGTGGAGGCGAGACAGGATAAACCCTGTCCAGGCGGGTGCCGAGCGCGGCATCCAGCGAGTGCGCCAGCCGGGTAAGCAGGGACAGCAGCTCCTGCGGCAGCTTGATGCCCGAGGCAGCAGCATGTTCGGCCGGATTCAACGGCAGGCGATAGCCGCTGTGCCGATAGACCTGCAACAAATCGGTGCTATCCAGGCTGCGCACCAGCGACCATCCGCCTGTTTCGCTGCGACGAATCAGACCGGCCCGCGACAGGTCGTCGAAATAGGTCGCGATCGCCTCGCTGCGCAGACAGGGTTCCGCTTCTCGAATGAAGATGGCATCCACACAGCGCCCGGCACGCTGCGCATCCACGAAATGGCGCAACACCACCAGCAAGCCGAGGAATTCCGAGCCTTCCGGCATCGCGTCGCACGGCTTCTGGTATTCGAAGGCGGACACTGAAGCCGACACCGATGCGCACAGTATTACGATCACCCACGACAAGTAGATCCACAGCAGCAGCAACGGAATGATCGCCAGCGCGCCGTAGATTTGCTGATAGTTATGGGCGCTGCGGACGTAGTGGGTGAACCCCCAGCGCGCAAATTCGAACAGGACGGCACCCAGCATGGCGCCGATCGCCGTGTGTTTCCTGTTGACGCGCCGATTGGGCACGGTGGTGTAGATCAGCCACAAGGTGAGAAACGTCACCACGAACGGCATCGCCTTCAGCAGCTGCTGGCCAATGCCAAGCTCTTCGCCGGCACTGCGCAACATGGGCACGGCGGCCACATAGGAGGTTACCGCAATGCCACCGACCACCAGGATCGGCCCAAGCGTGAGCGCGGCCCAATACAGCAACAGGCGCGGCCCCCACGGACGGTGCTGCCGGACCTTCCAGATGCGGTTGAGGCGGTCTTCGATGCTGATCATCATCGACACCGCGCTGAACAGCATCACCAGCACACTGATGCCGGTGAGCTTGCTGGCATTGGAGGCGAAGTCGAGCAGCGCCTTCTGCACCGTCTCACCCGCTGCCGGCACGAAATTGCTGAAGACGAAATTGATCAGCGTATCGCGTGCTTCCTCGAACATCGGAAACGCCGCGAACATGGCCAGCACGGCCACGGTGAGCGGCACCAGCGAAACCAGCGTGGTATACGACAGAGCGCCGGCCGTTTCAAAGCACTTGTCGTCGAGAAAGCGCCTCCACAGGAAGCGCCCGAGGCTCATCGTGCGATCGCGGTCGAAACGCTTATTCATACGGTAATTCTGCTCAACATCCCTGATACCACCCGTACACTACCCCATCCTGTCCAAGCCGCCCAAGCCTGATGAGCGACATCCTGATCCTGTACTACAGCCGTACCGGCCACACCGCCCAGCTCGCGCGCCTGATCGCCCGCGGCGTGGAGGAAATCCCGGGGCTGCGCGCTCGCCTGCGCCAGGTGCCGCCGGTGGCCCCGGTCACCGAATTGGCTCAGCCGCCGGAACCGGAGGAAGGCGCACCCTACGTCACCCGGCAGGACCTGCATGAATGCATAGGCCTGGCCCTGGGCAGCCCGACACGCTTCGGCAACATGGCCGCGCCGTTGAAACATTTCCTGGACAGCACCGGCGCCGAGTGGGCCAGCGGAACGCTGGTCGGCAAACCGGCTGCCGTGTTCACGGCCACCAGCACCATGCACGGCGGCCAGGAATCCACCTTGTTGAGCATGGCGCTGCCCCTGCTCCATCACGGCATGCTCCTGCTGGGCATTCCGTACACGGAACCGGCACTCAGCCACACGCTGAGCGGCGGCACGCCCTACGGCGCCAGCCATGTCTCCGGCAGCAAGGGCGAGAACGGCATCAGCGAGCATGAGCGCGAACTTGCACGCGCGCTCGGCCGGCGCCTGGCCGACACCGCGCGCAAGCTGGTGGCCGGCACATGAACGTCAAGCATCGCATCGGCATGGCCGCGTGGATGGCGCTGATCCTGCTGCAATGCGTTTGGTATGCGTGGCTGTTTCCGCCGCAGCGCATGCCGATGTGGCTGGCGCTCGGCGTGGCCGTGGTCCCGCTGCTGCTGCCGTTCCTGGCAATAGGCAACGTGCGACGCGCCCTGCTTTGGGTGGGCATGCTCAGCCTGTTCTATTTCTGCCATGGAATTGCCGAAAGCTGGAGTTCGGCGCAGGAACGCGCACCGGCGTTGCTGGAAGTGCTGCTTGCCCTGCTGCTGATCGGCGCGCTCGGCGCAGGTGTCAGGCGCCGGCAAAAAGCATAGCCGGGGGCAAACCCCGGCAAGGCGGGATGCAGTTTGGTAGGTTACGTACAGACTTGCCGAGGTAAACCACTATGGGATTCCTGCAAGACGCTCCGCAACTCGCGCACCCGTACCGCAACGATCGCTTGCTGACCGCCCTGCTCGATCGCGTGCTTCCGACCGAGCGGCGTGCCGCGCTGGACGCCGACCTGGACGCCTTGGGCGACTATGCCCTGATGGCATTCGAACGGCGCGCCCGCAGCACGCGCAGCAAGCCTGTCCTTACGCAGTGGGATGGCTGGGGCCGCCGCGTCGACCGGGTCGAACTGACCCCGGCATGGCAGGAAGGTCCCGGGCTCACGACGCGCCACGCCATTCTTGCCAGCGGACATGAAGCCCACGAATTCGCGCGGCTGGAGGAATTCGCGCGCGCCTACGTCTATCACGTCGCCAGCGAGTTCTATACCTGCCCGTTAGCGATGACCGATGGCGCGGCCACCGCCCTGAAAGCCTCCGACAACCGGGCTTTGATCGATCGCGCCCTGCCGCATTTCCTGAGCCGGGAGGTCGACCGGTTCTGGCTGTCCGGGCAATGGATGACGGAAAACACCGGCGGCTCCGATGTAAGCAACACCGAAACCGTGGCCAGGCAGGATGCCGAAGGCCAATGGCGTCTGTACGGCCGCAAGTGGTTCAGCTCCGCGGTGGTGGGCGAAGCCGCACTGGCTCTCGCCCGGCCAACCGGCGCAGGCCATGGCGCCGCATCGCTCGCGCTGTTCTACGTGGAAACGATGCACGGCGCAGAGCGCAAGCCGGAGCTGGTCATCGATCGCCTGAAGGACAAGCTCGGTACGCACGAACTGCCCACCGCGGAAATCCATCTGGAAGGCTTGCCTGCCTGGCCCGTGGGTGAACTCGCACACGGTGTGCGACAGATTGCGCCGATGCTCAACATCACCCGCACGTGGAACGCAATCGGGGCCGTTGCCGGCATGGCGCGCGCGATCAGCCTGGCCCGCGATTACGCCCTGCGTCGCAGTGCGTTTGGCCGTCTATTGCTTGAACATCCCTTGCATGCGCAAACGTTAGCTGACATGCAGGCCGAATTCGAAGGCGCTTTTGCGCTGGTCTTCGAAGTAGCCCAACTGCTGGGACGTGTGGAACAAGGCATCGCATCCGCGCATGAAGCCACTTCGCTGCGCCTGCTCACGCCGCTGGTGAAGCTGTGGACCGGCAAGCTGGCGGTCAAGCTCAGCTCCGAAGCGCTGGAATGCTTCGGCGGCGCCGGCTACATCGAAGATACCGGCCTGCCGCAGTTGCTGCGCGATGCGCAGGTGTATGCGATCTGGGAAGGCACCACCAACGTGCTGTCGATGGACAGCCTGCGTGCATTGGGCAGCAACGATGGATTCGCCGCCTTGCGCAAACTCATCGGCCACTGGCTGAAGCCCGCTCACAACACGCAGGCTTCGTTTACCGTGCACGCGGCGCTGGATGCGGCCGCCATGCATCTGGATGAAAAGAAGCTCGATCGCTCCACGCTGGAGGCCGGTGCACGCGGAATCGCCTTAACCCTGGCGCGCTGTGCAGCGGCGGCGCTGCTGGCGCGCCAGGATGCCTGGTCGACGGCGCACGGCGACAAGCGACCGTCGGCAGCGCTCCGCCGTTTCCTGGGTCACGGCCTGCTGCGCCTGGCGGACATCGACGGGGAAGATACGCGCCTGCTGCTGGAATGATGGCCTGAGCCAGACCGGTTAGAATGCACGCTCTCCCCCGACGCCACTTTCGATCATGCAGCATCTGACCATCGTCACCACCGGCGGCACCATCGACAAGATCTACTTCGACGACAAGTCGGACTACAAGATCGGTGCGCCACAAATCGGCGACATCCTCAGCCAGCTGGGCGTCGCGTTCCAGTTCGACGTGATTCCGATCCTGCGCAAGGACAGCCTGCACATTACCCAGGAAGATCGCGTACTGATCCGCTCGGCCATCGAAGCGCAGCCCAGCCGGCACGTGCTGGTGACGCACGGCACCGACACGATGGTAGAGACCGCGCAAGAACTCGCCGCCATCAAGGGCAAGGTGATCGTGCTTACCGGCGCGCTGAACCCCGCGCGCTTCCAGGGCTCGGACGCGGTGTTCAACATCGGCTGCGCGGTGGCCGCGGTGCAGACGCTGCCCGATGGGGTTTACATCGCCATGAACGGCCGCGTGTGGGATCCGGCGAAAGTACGCAAGAATCGCGAGGCGAACCGGTTCGAGGAAACGGGCGGCTGATTCAGACCTGGCACGCTGCCAAATCCCGCCTCACCGTCATTCCGGCGCAGGCCGGCATCCAGTGTCGAAACGCCGTGCGAAGCACTCAACACCTGGTTTTGCGTCCTTAGGACAGGTATTTGAACTGGATTGCGGCCTGCGCCGGAATGACGGGCTTCAAAGCATCCCTGTTTCCAGCTTCGCCGCTTCCGACATCATCGAGTGATTCCACGGCGGGTCGAACACCAGGTCGACGTCTGCTTCCTTGACGGTCGGGACCAGTTCGAGCTTGGTGCGCGCATCATCGACCAGCACGTCGCCCATGCCGCAACCCGGCGCGGTAAGGGTCATCTTCACGTACACCTTGCGCTCGTCCGCGGCGATGGTCTCCAGACTCACGTCGTAGACCAGGCCAAGCTCCACCACATTGATCGGAATCTCCGGGTCGAACACAGTGCGCAACTGCTGCCAGACCAGGTTTTCCACGTCCGAATCCGTGGCGTCCTCAGGCAGCTGAAGCGGCGGCGGCGGCTCCTTGCCCAGGGCGTCGGCATCGTTGCCGGCGATGCGGAACAGGTTGCCTTCCACGTACACGGTAAAACTGCCGCCAAGCGCCTGCGTGATGTAGCCCACCTGGCCGGCCGGCAGCACCACGTTCTCCCCCTGGGGCACCATGACTGCGTTGCAATCCCGTTCCAGGGTAAAGGGCTCGCTGCTAAGACTGAAACCGCTCATGCCATCTCTTGGAAATCATTAAGGAAAGCCGACCGGTGGCGATCCGGTCCCCTATTATGCGGCCACCCGCGCGGCCTGTCCCCAACATCAGGCCCAATCCACCCAATCTCAAGGCCATGGCCTGGCTAAATTAAGTCACGTTAAGATGCCCGCTTTGCCTTGCTGCAGGACACCGCGTGACCCAGCCCCCCGCCATCCATCGTGACCCGACATGAGCATGCGCCAGCTCGCCGGTGAATGCTTCGCCTTGTTTTGCGCCGTCATGCTCGGCTTGGCGGCCGGGGCCGTCTGGCTGCTGCCTACCGTATTCCTGCACCGGCCGCTGCCCTGGCTGGCGGTGCTTGCAGGCTGGCTGCTCGGTGTCGCCATCAGGCAGTGGGTGCATGGCAAGAAGTGGAACGCCGTGGCACTGGCAGCGCTCGCTACGGTGGTGGCAAGCGCGTACAGCCGCGTACTGATTACCGCGGTCAATATTTCTGCGATGACCGATTACGGTTTGCTCGGCGCGGCGCGTACTGCGGGCCTGCCCATGCTGCTGGACCTTACGCGACTGGCAACCAGCAAGCTGGACATAGTCTGGACTGCAGCGGGCGTCGTGGTTGCGGCAGTGACGGCGATGCGTTCGCCTGCCGCAACATCGCGCAAGCAGAATTAGCCGTCCAGCGTTTTCAGCTGCGTCACCAATTGGCCGGCCGCCGCCTGGCCGTCACCATAGAGCATCCGCGCGTTGTCCGCGTAGAACAGCGCATTCTCGATCCCGGCAAAGCCAGTGCCCTTGCCGCGCTTGACCACGATCACCTGCTTGGCGTCGGCCACATCGAGAATCGGCATGCCGTAGATCGGCGAGGACGGATCGGTTTTCGCCACCGGATTGACCACATCGTTGGCGCCGATCACCAGCGCGACGTCGGTAACGGGAAATTCCGGATTGATGTCTTCCATGTCCACGATGAGGTCGTACGGCACGCCGGCCTCGGCAAGCAGCACGTTCATATGGCCGGGCATGCGGCCCGCCACGGGATGGATGGCGAATTTCACTTTCACCCCGCGGGCGATCAGCAGTTGCGCGAACTCCCACACCTTATGCTGCGCCTGTGCCACCGCCATGCCGTAGCCGGGCACGATCACCACGCGCTCGGCATAGGCCATCATCACCGCGGCATCGGCGGCTTCGATCGGCTTCTGGCTGCCGCTGATGGCTTGCGCCGCACCTCCGGCCGCCGCACCGAAATTGCCGAACAGCACGTTGCCGATCGAGCGATTCATGGCCTTCGCCATCAATTGTGTCAGCAGCGTACCGGCCGCACCTACCACCATGCCGGCGATGATCATCGCCTCGTTCTGCAGCACAAAGCCCTCGAACGCCACGGCCAGGCCGGTAAAGGCGTTGTAGAGGGAAATCACCACCGGCATGTCGGCGCCACCGATCGGCAGCGTCATCAGCACGCCGAACAGCAACGCCAGTACGAAGAACGCGCAGACCAGGGCAATCGTGATGTGCCCGGTGGCCAGCACCACGCCCGTCACCACCGCTGCCGCCAGTACCAGCAGGTTCACCGCCTGTTGGCCGGGAAAGACGAACCGCCGGTCCAGCCAGCCCTGCAATTTGGCGAAGGCGATCAACGAACCGGAAAAGCTCACCGAGCCGATCAACGCCCCGAGCACACCCAGGGCCAAGGCCACCGGGCTGAGCGGTGTGACGGCGGCCGCCTCGCGCAGCGGCGACCAGCTTTCCGGCATCAGCGGAAGGGTGTTCGGCGCCATCACAAGCGCCGCAAGATCCTGCGCATGGCTGACCAGCTCGGCTGCGCCGATTGCCGCTGCAGCGCCACCACCCATGCCGTTGTAGAGCGCCACCATCTGCGGCATGGCGGTCATCGCCACCCGCCTTCCCGACCACCAGGCCGCGGTTACGCCGACCACCACGGCGGCGATGATCAAGCCGCGGTTGTGCATGTCCGGCAACAGCAGAGTGGCCAGCACCGCCAGCAGCATGCCAAAGCCTGCCCACACGATGCCGCCACGCGCCGTGCGCGGGGAGCTCATGCGTTTCAGGCCGAGGATGAACAAAAGAGCTGCGATGAAATAACAGGCGTCGATCAGCGTTTGCGGCCAGGCCATCACTTGGCCTCCCCGCTGCGCTGTCCCGGCTTGCTGGATTTGAACATCTCCAGCATGCGCTCGGTGACCACGTAACCTCCTGCCGCGTTGCCGGCACCCAGGAGTACGCCGATGAAGCCAATCGTAAGTTCAAACGACGTATGCGCATGACCTAGCGCTATCATGGCGCCAACCAGCACAATGCCGTGGATGAAGTTGGAGCCGGACATCAATGGCGTGTGCAGGATCACCGGTACCCGCGCGATGATTTCGTAGCCCGTGAACGCGGCCAGCATGAAGACATAAAGTGCCAGGAACCCATCCAGCATGTGCATCCCCCGCCAATCGGTCATATTCACCGCATCATACGGTGAGCGGGTCGCCGTGATCCATGGCATTGCGCCACACCGTGAGGCCAGCGGAGGCCCCGGGCCAGCGCCAAAGTCAACCTGCGCGGGCTTCGTGCGTTGATGGCGAGAGTCGAACAGATGGAGCCCCAGGATGCTCGCCCCGACGATCCGGAAAATGGCGCCATGAGCGGCGTCTCAGCCGTTTTCGAGGCGGAACTTCTTGCGCAGGACGGCCAAGCCG
Organism: Dyella choica; assembly: GCF_003977665.1. Classification (GTDB taxonomy): domain Bacteria; phylum Pseudomonadota; class Gammaproteobacteria; order Xanthomonadales; family Rhodanobacteraceae; genus Dyella_B; species Dyella_B choica. Next base: position 23,301 of record NZ_RYYV01000028.1, read on the forward strand.
CGCCGGCCAGCCTGGACGCGTTCCTGGCGAGCATGGAGCGGCGGGCTTTCCGTATGGCCGAGCTGCACCTGGGCAACCGCGAGGATGCGCTCGATGCCGTGCAGGACGCCATGCTCCGCCTGGTCAAGCATTACCGCGGCAAACCCGCGGGCGAATGGACGCCGCTGTTCTGGGGCATCCTGCGCCGGCGCATCGTGGATCTGCAGCGCCGCCGCAAGGTGCGCTCCATCGTGGTCGGCTGGCTGGGTGGCGGCCACGACGAGGACGGTGACGAGCTACCGGCCTGGGAACCGGCCGATACAGGTCCGGACCCGTTGGAAAAATTGCATGGAGAACAGTCCTACGCGGACATGGCTGCAGCCGTAAAGAAACTTCCGCAGCGACAGCGCGAAGCCTTCATCCTGCGCGTGCTCGAGGGGCTGGACGTGGCCGAAACTGCCATGGCGATGGGCTGCTCGGAGGGCAGCGTGAAAACCCACCTCTCGCGGGCCATGCAACACCTGCGCGAGCAACTGGAGGAGTGGCGATGAACTCGTCCGACAAACAATTCGCACAGCGCGCCCGCGCGCTCTACCAGGAGGCGACCCAAAGCATCGATCCGGTGACCGCCGGACGTTTGCGCGCTGCACGCCGCACTGCCCTCGAAGCTGCGACTGCCTCGCCGCACCATCGCGCACGCGTGCTGCTACCGGTGAGCGCGCTGGCTGCCGTGGGCTTGGCCGCGCTCATGATCTGGCAGCCCGCTCCCGGCCCGCAGCCCGAAGGCAAGCAAGTGGCCATAGTCGAGCAAGAGAATGAATTCTTGCCCTCCAATGCCGATAAAGCCGATCCTGGCCTTTACCAAAATCTCGACTTCTATAGCTGGCTCGCTGCCAACGACAGCAGCCAGGACAAACGCTGATCCATGCTGCTACAAAGAATGCGACTGCCAAACCTGCTGGTCTTTGTGTTCGGTCTGACGATCGCAGTACCGTCGTACGCGCAGGGTACGCATCCATGGGGCAGCCTGAGTCCGCAGCAGCAATACCTGCTTGCGCCGCTGCAGTCGCAATGGAGCACCCTGCCGCCGGCACGGCAGGATCATATGATCCAGCGAACCCAGGAATGGATGAAGCTTCCGCCGGAACGCCAGCAGGAAATCCGCGAGCGGATCCAACGCTGGCAGCAGATGACGCCCGAACAGCGTGAACAGGCGCGCCAGAACCAGCATCTGTACGAAAACCTGCCGGCCGACAAACAGCAGCAGCTGCACGAGGCCTTCAAGCGCTACCAGCAACTTTCGCCTGATCAGCGTGAGGAGCTGCGCCGGCGATGGCAGCAACAGTCGCCCGAAGAACACCGGCAATGGCTGGATCACATGGGGCCGCATTCGACCTTGCCTGCAGGGCGCGCCTTCGGCATGCCTCGCGGCCGGCACTGAAGCGTAGATTGGGGTGCAAACCCCAACGATCAGGCGTTGAACAGCACCTCGCCGTTGCGCGTCACGCAACTCTTCGCTACCAGCTCGTCGTCGAAATCAGGCCGCAGCGCACCGTCGCGTACCAGCAACTCGGCAAAATTGTAGATGTTGCGTGCGTACATCTCCGAAGCATGCAAGGGTGCGCCGGCCGCGAGACTGAGCGGCCCGAGGATGGTCACGCCACCGTGCTCCACGCGCTCGCCGGGACGTGTAAGTTCGCAATTGCCGCCGCTGTCGGCAGCAAGATCGACAATCAACGCGCCTGGCTTCATGCCTTCGACCATCGCGGTCGTGAGAATCTTCGGCGCGGCACGCCCTGGAACGGCCGCTGTGGTGACCACCGCGTCGAAGGCTTTCAAGAGCTCCGCCAGCGCCTGCTGCTGCGCCGCGCGCTCTTCCTGGGTGAGTTCGCGCGCATAGCCGCCGCTGCCGGCCGCGCTCACTCCCAGCTCCAGGAATTTCGCGCCCAGCGATTCGACCTGTTCGCGGGTTTCCGGACGCACGTCGTAGCCTTCGATTTGCGCACCGAGGCGCCGCGCGGTCGCAATGGCCTGCAAGCCGGCCACGCCGGCACCGATCACCAGCACGCGCGAGGGCCGGATGGTGCCGGCCGCCGTGGTCAGCATGGGAAAGAATTTCGGTGCGTTCTCGGCGGCGATCAGCATGGCGCGATACCCCGCCACCGCGGCTTGCGAACTGAGCACATCCATCGCCTGTGCACGCGTGGTACGCGGCAACAGTTCCAGCGCGAACGCGGTGAGCTTCTTCTGCGAGAGCGTCGAAACGCGTGATGCCGCACCGTGTGGACGCAACTGTCCTACTACGACGACGCCTTCGCGCAGGCCGGTCAGCGCCGTGTCGTCCGGTGGCAATACGCACGCCAGCAGATCGGCCTGGGCCAGCACCTCGGCGACGCTACCGAATTCAACATCCGCATAACTTGCATCCGGAAAGCCCGCTGCCCTCCCGGCATCCTGTTCGAGCAGCACGCGCAGCCCCTTGCCGCGCAGTTTCTTTGCCACTTCCGGCGTGATCGCCACGCGGCGTTCGCCGGCGGCGGTTTCGCGCAATGCGGACACGGTGATCGACATCGGCCATCTCCTGCGGATGAGTCTTCCCATCCTAGCCTATGCGCAGGTTAGACTGGCTAGCCAGATTCTTGGGATGAGGGAACCCTAGTGTCCGAGCCGTTCGACAGTACCACCTTGTTGGACCTTGCCCGTAGCGTGCGCGAGCTGGCCTACGCCCCCTACTCCCGCTTCCAGGTGGGCGCCGCCTTGCAGACCGGCGATGGCTGCGTGTTCACCGGCTGCAATGTGGAAAACGCCGCCTATGGCCTGTGCAATTGCGCCGAACGCACTGCACTCTTCAGTGCCATCGCAGCCGGCTACAAGCCAGGCGATTTCATCGCCATCGCAGTTATCGCCGACACGCCGGAACCCGTAACGCCCTGCGGCTCCTGCCGACAGGTGCTGGCCGAATTGTGCCTGGGCGACATGCCGGTGCTGCTGGCCAACACCGGCGGCGCCACCCGGCAGACAACGGTAGCAACCCTGCTGCCCGACGGATTCAGGCTATCTCCCTCAGCGTGAGCTCTTGGCAGTCAACAATTGCTCCAACGCTGCGTCGAATGCCTGCGGATCATCCACGAACACGGCATGGCGTGTGTTTGGCACGGCGATGAAGCGAGCGCCACCGATGCTTGCGGCCATTTGCCTCTGCGCGTCGAGCAAGGGCGACTGCGCCGAGGCGATCACCAGTGTGGGGCGATCGATCTTCTTGAGGGCCGGCCGGCGATCGGCGCCAAAGATATCCGCAACCAGCATCGCAGTCCCCACTGCAGGCGGGGTGTGCTGCGCCTGCGCGATCACCGCATCGATATCGGCCGGGGGCTGCCGGAAGATGGAACGCACCATGCCCGCGCTGTAGTCGGCAGGCTGGGCCGCATAGCGCGACAGGCCGCCAAGAATGGCCTTGCTGAATGCCTTGTTCAGATCCAGTTCGTTCGTCCCTGCGGAAACCGGCGAATCCACGAACACCACCCCGGCAAGCGAGCCGGTGCCAAACTGCTGTACATACGCGGCGACATCCTGCGCCCCTTGCGACCAGCCCACCAGCACGCAGCGTTCGATACCCAACGATGCGAGCAATTCATGCAGATCTCGTGCGCGCCTTTCCGGCGTATTGCCGGTCGGCATGACCGATGACTCACCCTGCGAACGGGAGTCCACCGCAATCACCCGCCGATGCGCGGAAAACCGCTGCAATTGCTCGCGCCACAGCGACGCCGTCAGCGTCCAACCGGGAATCAGCACCAGTGCGGGCGCCGCCCGATCCTGGCCGGCCTGCAAATAATGAATGCGCGCGCCGTCATCGGTGGAAAAATAGCCATTGCCGATCGCAGCCGCCTGATCGGCATGTATCACCGGCGCCAGGGCGACCAGCACACTTGCAACCAAGCCTTGCAGCCGTTTCATACGGGGAGTCCCTTGGAATAGGCGCATGGATCGTAGACCCGGCGCCGCTCCAAAGTCTGTGTGACTGAAAGGCGTCGTGACCGGGCGCAGACGGTTGTACGATAAGCGTTTTCCCAGACCCCTCCGCCATGCTCGACGCGCTTTCCCTGCTGCAGCAACGCCATTCCGCGCCTTCGCGCCAGCTCGGCGAACCGGCCCCCGACGCAGCCACCCTGCGCAGCATGCTGGAGGCCGCCATTCGCGTGCCCGATCACGGCAAGCTGGTGCCCTTCCGCCTGATCGCCCTGCGCGGCGAGGCCAAGCTGAAGTTCGGTGCCTTGCTGGCCGCACGCGCCATCCGGCGCGATCCGGACCTGCCCGAGTCCAAGCGCGAAAAAGAACGCCTGCGGTATACCTTCGCGCCGCTGGTGATGGTGGTGATCGCGCGCATCGACCACGAGCACGGCATTCCGGAAATCGAACAGAAGCTCTGTGCCGGCAACGTGGCCTACAACATCCTGCAAGGCGCGTATGCGCTCGGCTTCGGTGCCCAGTGGCTGACCGGCTGGGCCGCCTATGACCCGGAAGTGGCCGAACTGCTGGGCCTGGCGAACCACGAATGCGTGATCGGTTTTGTGCACATCGGCACGCCGCAGGCCGAGATCCCTGACCGCGATCGCCCGGCGCTCGACGATCTGCTTACGGAATGGAAGGATTGAGCACGTGGCATCTCGTCTGCCCACCGCGCACCTGATCGACGGCAGCCTGTATGTGTTTCGCGCCTGGCATTCGATGCCGGACGAGTTTCACGACGCCGACGGCCATCCGGTCAACGCGGTGCATGGCTACACACGCTTTCTGTGCGAACTGCTGGAGCGGGAAAAGCCGTCGCATCTGGCCGTCGCGTTCGACGCCTCGCTCACCACGTCGTTCCGCAACGCGATTTATCCGGCCTACAAGGCGAACCGCGAATTGCCGCCGCCCGATCTGGAGCGGCAATTCGTACAGTGCCGCGCCGTAACCGAAGCACTCGGCATCCACGTGATGATCGATCACAGCTTTGAGGCCGACGATCTGATCGGCAGCACGCTGTGGGGACTGCGCGCACATGGCTTTCGCAGCGTGATCGTCTCCGCTGACAAGGATTTCGGCCAGTTGCTCGGCGAACATGACGAACAATGGGATTTCGCGCGCAACTTGCGCTGGGGCCCCGCCGGTGTGTTCGAGCGTTTGGGTGTGCATCCCGAGCAGGTAGCGGATTTCCTTGCCTTGTGTGGCGATGCCGTGGACAACATTCCCGGGGTACCTGGCATTGGCGCAAAGACGGCTGCCGCGCTGCTCGCCCATTTCGGCAGCCTGGACGAGTTGCTCGATCGCGTGGAGGAGGTGCCCTTCCTGCGCTTGCGCGGTGCAGCCAGCTGCGCCGCGAAACTGCGCGAGCATGCCGATGCCGCCAGGCTCTATCGCCGGCTCACCCGCATCGCACTGGATGCCCCGATCGAAGGCAGTGCCGAAGTACTGGTTCGTCGGCGTGACGTGAGCACGCTGGACGCGCTGTGCGAACAGCTTCGTTTTGGCCCGTTGACGCGCAATCGCCTACGCGCGCTCACCAGCGGCTGAACCTTCGGCTGCAAGGTGCCGGCACGAAATGCCAGTAGGCATCCCGTGCCGATCATAGAAACCTGAGGATCGTCAATAAGGACGGCCGAGAGGATCGTTGGTGTAGGCGATGTGCATCCATTCGGGGTGGTTCTTGGCGATGTCCTGAATTTCCTCCGGCGACATGCCGCGATCGCGCATGGCCTGAAGTTGTTCGCCGCCGACACTGATCATCTGTGAGCGGGCACCCGCGTCCGCGACGCCCGCGCCCTCCAGGAACTTGTCTTCCGCTTCATGGTATTCGCGTTCCTTGACGTAGTGCTCGGCGACACCTATGCCAAGCGAAGCAACCACGGCGACACCCAGGCCGATCGGACCGGCCATGCCACCCAGGATGTCAGCGCCTCCGAATACGCTAAGGCCGACTCCTGCAGCGCCGACGAGCGACAGGACCTGCGTGGGAATGTCGTGCTTCTCGTAGCCTTCCTGGGCGGTCTGCGCGAAATACAAAACGTTGAGGACGCCGATGAATTTCTCGGTAGCCGCGCCCGCCAGGTTCGCGCCCAGCCCCCATTTGCCGAGACCGCCGCTGCGGTCGACCAAACCGACGGCGACGCCGAAGGCCGCTGTATCCTGGACGGCGCCCACCGAGACCGCCAGTTCGGCAAGCTGATTCTTCAGGCTGGGGTCGTCCGCGGTCGTGCCGCTCTGATTGATCAGCGCACCACCGGATATGGCCAGTGCGGCGGCGCGGAACAACACGCCTGCAGCACCGCTGCTGAAGCTCATTTCCTTCATTTCGCTCAGCTCATTGCGGGTTGCAGCTACCGCATTGATGCCCTTGCCCTTGGAGGCATCCGCCAGCGACTCGGTCTTCAGCGCTTCAATTTCCTCCTGCAGCTTTTTGGTCCCTTCGTCGATATCGGACTTGGGCAGTCCCATGAACCCGGCAACCTCCTTGAGATTGGCCAAGGTTTCATTGACCTTGGCCACGCTGGCCGGATCGGTGGGATTGAGGCTGGCAAGCGCAGGCAGCACGTTGCGTGACAGATAGGCCGGCCCTACGCTGTTGAGAAACTCCTTGTTCTTATGGGAAACCTCAATCATGAGCTTGGCGGCTTCGCCGGCATCCTTGCCGTCGAAGATGCTCGGATCTTGCGTGGCGGCGAAGGCGATCGCCTGACGCGTGGTGTCGTCGTCGGTCAGCTTGCCCAAGTCGTCCCGCGTCGGGGCGATGGACTTCAAATTGTCGGGCACATTCAGCAATTCGCCGAGATCGCCACTGAAGGCGCGCGCATCGCTCACCAGCTTGTCCTTGGTGGCGGCCAGCTGGTCCTGCCAGTCCTTGCCCTTGGATGCGATATACGAGTCGATCGCCTTTTGTTCCTGCTCCGAGGTCAGGCCGGGACCGAGATCCTTGATCAGCTCATTGAGTTCCTGGGTCTGCTTGGCATACGTCTGCATGTCTTGCGACAGCGTTTGCTTCTGCAGAGTGTGCATACCTCCGATGGCCGAACCCAGGATGAGCTTCGCCGCGTCCGATTTTCCTGCCGCCTGCAATTGGCTTGCCACGTCGATGGCCAGCTTCGCATCGCCACCCTCGCTGATGGCGTCGGTAAACGTGTGCTGGGCAAACGTAGGGTTGTCCTGCTGTTGGCTAGCGATGGTGCTTGCCATCTGCTGCCGCAGCGTCTGACTTTGTGCATCGTCACCCAAAGCACGATAGACAGCGGCGAGATTCTTGTAAGTTTCCTTATCCGTCGCGGCCAGGGAGGCCACGTTGGCCGGCGACATTTGCGCCGTCAGATCGTTGGGGTCGGAAGGGGTCCACCAGGTCTGGATGACTTGCCGCGCAATATCCGGCGGCACCTTCTGGACCAGGTCGGCAAGATCCTTCGCGCCGTCTACAGTGGGTTTGTGGGCGGCCTCCTTGGCGGCATCATTGATCCAGCCTTGCACACGAGGATCGGCGATGACGTGATCGATCACGTCCTGCGATTTTCCTTGCAAGTTATTGCTCAGCGCAGCCAGCTTGTCGCTGGCACTCCACGGGCCTGAGAAAGAGGGAATCAGCGCGTTGGTTTGCTGCTCGATCTGATAAGCGCCGACCGAGGCGCTGATGGCTGACTGCGCCACCGAATCGCCCTGGTGCCGTGCCGCGATGGCGTCGCCGGCGCTTTGGATGATCTGGTCGGTTGGCGTTTGGAACTCGGCCGGCACGCCGCCGTTGCGACTGGCGATCTGGCTACCGATTTCATCCCTTATGGCCGTGTCCATCGCCTTCTGGGCCTGATCCACGCCGGAGGATTCAGCAATTTCCTGCCGTATCGCGCCATTGTGCGGCGCATTGCGAAGGGCGTCATCGCGTTGCTTCACGGCCGCATCGTAGGCGGCGATTGCTGCATCGGTTTTCTGTGCGGGCGTCTGTGTCGGTGGCGGCTGATCGTCGTTCGCCGGTGTTACCGCATGGGACGGCAAGGCAAGCAGCGCTATGTGCGAGAGATCGCTATCCACGCTGATGTGGTTGGTCCGCGCCAGCTCTTCCGGGGTAACGCTGTGGGCTGCGGCTACGCTTTGTACCGTGTCGTGCGGCTGCACGGTGTATTGCGCAGACGAGGCCGGGGGTTGGACGTATTGAGCGACGGAAATGGAGCCGGAATCTGCAGGACGCATTGCGAACCTCCACCAGGGACCATTCCGGGCATTTGAGGTCGATTGTCATCCTCCTGCAATAAGGGATTTCCCTAGATGAATGCCTTCCTACCCTCCGCCTGAGCTCCCATAATGGAACACCGGCTTTCTGGCGAAGTGGCTCTCATGAACGACATCAAACACAAACCTGAAGACGCGGACGCTGCTCCCGAAACGCTGCATCAGGGACGCTGGCTGCGCTTGCGCCGCCGTGGGCGCTGGGAATACGCCGAACGCAACAATCCCGGCGGTGCCGTGATCATTCTTGCCGTAACGCCGGAAGACAAGCTGCTGTTCGTGGAGCAATATCGCGTAGCCGTGCAAAAGTTCACCATCGAGATGCCGGCCGGTCTGGTCGGCGATCTGGCTGATCAACAGCATGAGGGCGCACTCATCGCCGCGCAGCGCGAACTGGAAGAAGAAACCGGCTATCGCTGCAGCCACGTCAGTTATGTGCACGAAGGTCCGTCATCCTCCGGCATGAGCAACGAGCTGATCACGTTCGTGCGCGCACACAATCTGGTGAAAGTGAGTGATGGCGGCGGCGATGCCACCGAAAACATCACCGTGCACGAAGTGCCGCGACGCGAAGCGGGCGCGTGGCTGATGGCGCGTGCGAAAGACGGGTACTCGGTCGATCCGAAGCTGTTCGCGGGCTTGTGGTTCATCGAGCATGCCGCGTCCTTCGGTTGAACCTCTCCCGGCCGCGCACAAGACAGGCTGGGATGACAATCCCAGCTCCATGCCAGCTTCCAGAGGCTGGGATTAACATCCCAGCCTACCCTCTCTGTGCGATGTAGGGCTCCAGGTGGGGCAGGACATGGGTACACCCCGATCTGCCGTTTAGGCTGGCCTCGGAATCCTCATCCGTGCGGGCGAATTTACGCGTCGACCCTCAGCACGCGTGCGCGCCAAAACGCCAGGGCGGCGCCCACCACCGCGAGCGCAAACCAGACGGCAGCGGTCGAGTTGCCATTGCCGAGCCACAACACCGCATTGACCGCCCCGATCACCAGCACAGCTATGGCCGGCGCAAGAATCGGGTCGACACGCCGGTAGTGCCAGCGCAGCAGCAAGGCTGCGCCCAAGCCGGCCAGCAGCACAGCAAGCAGGCGACGCGGCCAGGGATATTCGGGTTGCAACGGCGAATCGGGAAAAATCACCGACAGCGGCACATCCCCGGGTTGCACCGCGAAACCGATACCATCGGTCGCGTCGATCGCCGGAAGCAGCTTGTTGCCTTCGACCCTCGCCACGATGGTGACGGTCTGCGCCGGCACGGCTTCCCATGTCACGCGCAGATCACCGACTTGCGGATGCGAAGGCACCGGGCTGGTGACCAGTCCATCGTCATACAGGCTGAAACTTGCAGCGAGATTGCCGGGCAGCCTACGCAGATCGGGCTTGACCGGCTCACTGCCGATAAGCGCATGTACCAGCGCCGGGGCGAGCACGAAATCGTTCAAGCGCACCAAGCTCGCATCGAACTGGGCGCCTTCAAGCGGAAACTTGTCTGGATTGGCATGGCCTTGCGGATAATGGGCCGAATCGACGGGATGATCCTGCCAGTCCAATTCATAGGTCGGCGTATCGCCGTAGTGAAGCTCGCGCCACTGGAACATCTGCACGTGGCGTATCAGCACCGGCTGGTCGGTTTGCTGGTTGAACTGCGGATCGAGCGGCGCCTCCACCACCTGCACAGGGCCGGCCACGCGCACCATGTAGCCCTGCAGGCTGGCATCAGGGCGGCCATTGGCGCCAAGATCCAGCACGTCGCCGCCATGCCGCTTCATTTGTGCGCTGTAATCGAGCTGGCCCCTTTCGACCACCGCCCCCGAACCGGCACCCAGCAGCAGCAGGACTGCACCCAGGGCAGGCAGCAACAAATCACGGATGGAGAGTGGCTTTCGCTCGCCGCTCATCAAACCTCCGGCTGGGGGGATGTGTTCAAGCAATGCCGCGTAGTTCGGGCTGCTCGTCAGCCGTACCATAGCGCCCGCGCTCATCGCGTGTCACGCGAGCTACCGCACAGGCGTGATCATGCGTGAAGAACAGCCTCACGTTGCGCGCCAGCTTGTCTTCAAGGAACGCGCGCTTTTCGTCGATCAGCACCTCCGCAAAGCGGTCGTAGCCCATGGTGATGGGCAGATGCACCCAGGACCGCCCTGGAATCAGGTCTGCGCAAAAAACCACGCCGGCCACTTCCGACAGCATCAGGCCAGGCGTGTGGCCGTCCGAAAAGTGGAAGCGCACGGTCCGCCCGAGCGCCTGCGAATACTCGCCCGCCACCAGTTCCAGCCGCCCGCTGTCCTCAAGCAGCTGATGCAGCTCGGGAATGAAGGAAGCGCGATCACGCGGATGCGGCTTCAACGCGCGCTGCCAGTGCTGGGCGCCGACCAGGAAGCGCGCATGCGGGAACAACAACCGTGGTGCCCTGCCCTCCTCCCATGCCGCCAGCAAACCGCCGGCGTGGTCGAAGTGCAGATGCGAGAGCACCACCACGTCGATATCTTCATGCGACAAGCCGACCGCCGCGAGCGAATCGAGCAGCACATGTCGGCTTTCCACCACACCGTAGCGCTCGCGTAATGCAGGCTCGAAGAAGGCGCCTATGCCGGTTTCGAACAGCACATGACGGCCTTCCAGATCCGTGGCCAGCAGGCAGCGGCAGGCCAGAGGAATACGGTTGGACTCGTCCGGCTCGATCCAGCGCGACCACATCGACTTCGGCGCATTGCCGAACATCGCGCCGCCATCGAGTTTTTGGGTATTGCCGTTGAGCGACCGCAGTTGCATGACTTAAGCCTCTAGCAGTGAGGGCGAAGGCTGGGATGACAATCCCAGCATCAAGGCGCGGAAAGTGCTGGGATTGGCATCCCAGCCTCCATCTATGCCGCCAGGTAAAGGGCAGTCGCTACTGCACCTTGCCCAAGCCGTCTTCCCTGCGCGGATCGCTCGCTGCATCCAGCTTGTTGCTGCGCCGATCCCAGATCACCACGTTCATGAAGCCCCACGGCTCGCGCTGCTTGAAGGTATGACCCATCTGCGTCAACGCATTGGTGGTGGCCGCGTCAAACGCACCGGGCTCAACCATCACCACGTCCGGCATGAATTGGTGATGGAAGCGCTTCTTTCCCACGGCTTGATGCGCGTCGCCGCCATCGATGACCGCAAGAATGCCTTCCAGCACCTGCGTGATGATGGTGGAACCACCCGGCGAGCCGATCACAGCCGTGCGGTCCGCACCGATCACGATGCTGGGCGACATCGACGACAGCATGCGCTTGCCGGGCTCGGGTGCGTTCGCCTTGCTGCCCAGCAGGCCATAGACGTTCGGCTTGTTCGGCACCAGCGCGAAATCGTCCATCTCATCGTTGAGCAGCACACCGGTGCCGGCGGCAACGAACGTGGACCCAAGTGTGTAGTTCACGGTGCAAGTCATCGCCACCATGTTGCCGTCGGCGTCGATGATCGAGAAATGCGTGGTGTGCATGCCCGGGTCCTGGCCATTGGACGGCGCCAGCATCGAGGAGGGCGTGGCCTTGTCCGGCAGGATGGTCTGGCGCAGGCCGTCGGCGTAGTACGGCGACAACAGCATGTTCAGCGGCACCTTCACGAAATCCGGATCGCCCAGGTAATCGTTGTGGTCGCGGAACGCGCGGCGCATCGCTTCGATCACCAGATGGTCACGGTGCGCTTCATCCAGCTTGGCCAGGTCGAAGCCGGAAAGAATGTTGAGAATCTCGGCAATCGCCACGCCACCCGACGACGGCGGCGGCGCAGTGATGACTTGGTAGCCGCGATAGTCGACGGTAAGGGGGGCGCGCTCTTTCACGCGGTAGGAAGCCAGGTCCTTCAGCGTCCAGTTGCCGCCCGCCGCGCGCACCGCTTCGACCAGCTTCTGCGCGGTTTCGCCGCTGTAGAAACCGGCCTCGCCGTATTTCGCCAACAGCTCCAGAGTGTGCGCCTGGCCGGGATCGCGCCAGATTTCGCCGGCTGCCGGCACCTTGCCGCCCGGCAGGAATTTCTCTGCGGAAGCAGGCCAACGCGCGAAGTTGTTCTGCTCTTCCTTGATCGAGCCCAGCAGACGGCCGTCCGGCTTGAAACCGTCGCTTGCGATGCGGATGGCCGGCGCCAGCGAAACGTTAAGCGGGAGCTTGCCGTAGTGCTTGGCCAGCCACGCCAGGCCGGCCGGCTCGCCGGGGATGCCCGCCGACAGCGGCCCCTTCAGCGCGGTATCGCGATTGGGGCTGCCGTCGGGATTGAGATAGTCCTTCGAATTGACCGCTGCCGGCGCCGTTTCGCGCGCATCCACGAACACCGTACGCTTGCCGGCAGCCACATACATAGTGGCCATGAAGCCGCCGCCGATGCCGGAGCTTTCCGGCTCCACTACCGACAGCGTGGAAGCTACCGCGACTGCCGCATCGAAGGCGTTGCCGCCCTTGGCCAGCACTTCGAAGCCCGCTTGCGTGGCAAGCGTGTTCGCACTGGCAATGCCGGCATGACCGGGACGCTGCGCCAGCTGTACCGCCTGAGTGGATGGGATGGGCTTGTCCGCAGCGATTGCGCTGCCCGCACCCAAAAGAAAACTCCACAGCAATACTTGCCAACGCAATGCAAGCCTCATCCCTTGGTCTCCATCAGATGTTTGTACTTGTCTTCGAGCTGCTCGCGCGATTCGGCATGCGCGGGATCGATGATGATGCATTCCACCGGACACACGACCACGCATTGCGGCTCATCGTGATGGCCGACGCATTCGGTGCACAACGCGGGATCGATAACGTAGAACTCCTCGCCGAGCGAGATCGCCTTGTTGGGGCAGGCGGGTTCGCAGACGTCGCAGTTGACGCAGGTATCGAGGATCTTGAGGGACATGCTTGGGTTAGTTTACCTGGGCCGGCCGGAGCTTGTGCGTAGGAAAACGCCTAAGCATTCGCTCCGTGAACCGGCTAGGCGGCGTAGGCTGGGATTACCTCTCAGCCTATGCCGCCTTGGCCTTGCTACTTACATCTGCACGTAGCGGATGGTGGCATTGGTCGGCTTCAGCACGTCTTCCACGCGCTGCTGGTCGGCGCTGGCACCGATCACGACCACGATCACGCCCTTGAAGGAACCGGCCTTGGCATCCTTGAAGGCGGTGGTGACCACGTCAGCCGTCTTGCCCGAATCCGGGCCGCCGATCGCCAGCAGGTTGCCCGGCAGCACGCCACGGGCCACGATGTCCTGGATGTTGCTGAGCTGACGGTCGCGGGCATCCTTGGCCTCCTCGGTGTCGCCTGCCGGCACCAGATAGGCATACGGCTGCGGCGCAGTCATGCCCTGCATGTTCTTCTGCACCATCTGCCCGAGGTAAGCGCCCCAGGCCTTGCTGTCGTTCGGGTCAGCGGGCTTGCTCACCTGTTGCTCTTGCTGCTGTGCCTGCTGCTGGCCCTCGTTTTGCTGGTTGTTGCAGGCAGACAGTGCCAGGCAGCCGGTCAACGCAAGGGTGGTGGCGATCAAAGTGAGTTTACGCATTGTTGTCCCCTTCGGTTTCAGGTTGCTTTTTTTGCCAGCGCTGCCGCATGGCTTGTTGGACCGCCGGATGCACGAAACCGGAAATGTCGCCGCCGAGGCGACCGATTTCGCGTACCAGCGAGGAAGAAATGAAGCTGTACTGCTCGGCCGGCGTCAAGAATAGCGTCTCCGCCTGCGGAATGAGATGACGGTTCATGCTCGCCAGCTGGAACTCGTACTCGAAATCCGACACGGCGCGCAGTCCGCGGATGATCACCCCGGCGCCCAGCTCGCTGACCAGTTGGGCCAGCAGGCAATCGAAGCCGCGGACTTCCACATTGGGCAGGTCCGCCAGCGCCAGGCGCGCCAGCGTGATGCGCTCCTGTATCGAGAAGCCAGGCCCCTTGTTGGGGCTTTCGGCCACGGCCACCACGATACGTTCGAACAGCGGTGCAGCGCGCGCCACGAGATCCGCATGGCCATTGGTGATCGGGTCGAAGGTGCCCGGGTAGACAGCAAGGCGTTTATTGACCGGTGGCTGGTTCACTTAAGAAAGCATGGCGGGCAAGGAAGGCCCTAGCTTAACGGAACGATTTGCGAGCGGCGATAGAGCGCATAACTCACGTCACCGGCATGCCCCTCCCGGTATGGCATCCAGTTCGGCGGGAGCGCCAGGGCCTGGCCGCGCGGCGATTCAACATAAATTTGCGCCCCTTCGACTAGCCAGCCGCCCTGCTCCATCTGCCGCGCCAGTGGCGCCCACAGCCCAAGGGCAAACGGCGGATCGAGAAACGCCAGCCCGAACGGCCGCGGCGCGCCCCGCAGGAACTGCATGGCATCCATTTGCGCCACGTCTGCGGCTTCCGCCTTCAGCCGGGAGAGGTTGCCGCGCAGGGCTTCGGCCGAGGCGCGCTCCGGCTCGACGAACTGTACCGCCGCGGCACCGCGTGAGAGCGCCTCGATGCCCAGTGCGCCGGTGCCCGCGCACAGATCCAGCGCCCGGACGCCGGCAATCGTCGGCGCCAGCCAGTTGAAGAGGGTTTCGCGCACCCGCTCCGGCGTAGGCCGGAGGCCGGGCAGATCGGGCACGTTCAGGCGCGAATTGCGCAAATTGCCGCCGATGATACGGATTCGTCCCGGCATGGCCTTCATGCGCTGGGCTTCTCAGCGGACAGTACGGATCGGGGTGTTAGCATGTGCGGCATTGTCTTTGAATTGCTCCCCTCATGCTCAAGTTCTGGAAAAAGAAACCCGCCGACCAGGGCGCCGGGGAAAACGAGGAAGCGGCCCCGCAGGCAGCTGTCGAAGCAGCGCCAGCGCGTGTTGAAGCAGCGCCCGTTGTGGAAAACACTCTCGCCGCCGAGCCTGCGGAAGAGACGGCCCTGCCCAAGCGAAGCTGGCGCGAGCGCCTGTCGGGCAGCAGCTTTGCGCGCGGGCTTTCCTCCCTGTTCGCCCGTCATCCCAAGCTGGACGACAGCCTGCTGGATGAACTGGAAACCACGCTGATCACTGCCGACGTAGGCATCGAGGCCAGCACCTCGCTGGTGGAGAACCTGCGCAAGCGCATGCACAAGCGTGAGTTCGCCGACGCCGGTGCCCTGCTGCAGGCGCTGCGGCAGGAACTGGTGACCTTGCTCAAGCCGGTGCAGCAGCCGCTGGAAATCAACGGTCACAAGCCGTTCGTGGTGCTCATCGTCGGCATCAACGGCGTGGGCAAGACCACCACCATCGGCAAACTCGCCCGCCGCTGGCGCGATGAACAGCGCCAGGTGCTGCTCGCCGCCGGCGACACCTTCCGCGCTGCCGCCGTCGAGCAGCTGAAAACCTGGGGCGAACGCAACCAGGTGCCGGTGATATCGCAAGGCCAGGACGCGGATGCCGCCAGCGTGATCTTCGATGCCTTGCAGGCTGCGCGCTCGCGCAACGCCGACGTGTTGATCGCCGACACCGCCGGCCGCCTGCATACCCAAGGCGGGCTGATGGACGAACTGGGCAAGATCGCGCGCGTGCTCAAGAAGCTGGATGCGCAAGCGCCGCACGAAGTGCTGATGGTGATCGACGGCACCACCGGGCAGAACGCGGTAAGCCAGGTGCGCCAGTTCCGCCAGATCGTCGGCGTCACCGGCCTGGTGGTGACCAAGCTCGATGGCACTGCCAAGGGCGGCGTAGTGTTCGCGCTGGCGCGTGAGTTCGGCTTGCCGATTCGCTATGTCGGCCTGGGTGAAACCGCCACGGACCTGCGTGTGTTCGACGCGGATGCCTATGTCGATGGTTTGCTCCCCGCCGATTTCGCGCGAGCCTGATGACGATCCCCCGCCCACTGCGACTGCTGCTGATTGCTCTGGCCAGCATCGCAGGCGGCATAGTGCTGGTTGTACTGGTGGAGCTGTACCTGCTGCTGCAGCCGGATCGTTTCACCGCCATGCTGAAAGAGCAGGCGCACGAGGCTGGCCTGCAGCTTACGCTGTCTAGCCCGGCCAGCCCGACCCTGTTTCCGCGCCCGGCCCTGCATTTGGAGGGCATCACCCTCGCCGCGAGCAACCCCGGCCCCAGCGCCATGCCGATCCTGCTGGCCGCCAACGGCCGGCTGGTGTTGCCCTGGAACACGATCTTCGGGCATGAGGTGGTGATCTCGCGCATGCAGATCAACTCGCCGCGAGTGGACCTGGATGCCCTGCAAGCGTGGCTGATGAACCTGCCGCCGCAATCGGCCACGGTACCGGAGGCGATTCCCCGCATCGCCACCGGCGTGCGCATTCGCAACGGCAGTGTGGTGCAAAACAATAGCGAATGGCTCAGCAACGTGTCGCTCGACACCGGGCGGCTGGCGCCGGGCCAGGCGTTCTGGGTGAGTATGTCCGCCAAGGAAACCGACGGCAGACCGCTGCAATGGCAGTTCTCCAGCGTGCCCAGCATCGCCGACGGCGCGCTGAAACTGGACGCCATCGACATCCACGTTTCCGATAGCAGCGCCACCACCTTGCACCTGGCCGGCCAGGCGCGCTGGCTGGGTTCGGCCGATGCATCCATGCAATTGCAGGGCAAATTCCATCTCTCCGGCGAAGGCGATTACGACGCTGCCGTGATGCTTACGCCCGCCGCGCAGGGCAAGCCTTTGCTGCTGCATCTGAAGCTGCTCGGCGCCGACAACCATATCGATCTCGAACTGCCGCCGCTCGCGCTGGCGCAGTGGTGGAACCAGCTTGCCAATCCGCAGGGCCCGCAATTGTCCACGCCTCCGGGCAGCGGCCAGATCGACATGGCCAGGCTCGACCTGGGCAAGGTCCATATCGAGGGGCTGAGCGTACAAACCGACGATGCGGCGCCCGCCGCGGCGGAAAGTACCGCACCGCCCGCCACAACCCCTGTAACCCCACGACCGCAGTGACTTCTTTCGCCAGCCACCTGCTCGCCTGGTTCGACCGCCACGGCCGCCATGACTTGCCATGGCAACATCCGCGTGATGCGTATCGCGTGTGGCTGTCCGAGATCATGCTGCAGCAGACGCAGGTGGTCACGGTCATTCCCTACTTTCAGCGCTTCGTGACGCAACTGCCCACGCTGCGCGATCTTGCCGCGGCCGATGAAGATACGGTGCTAGCGCTGTGGTCGGGCCTGGGCTACTACCGTCGTGCACGTTT
Source organism: Dyella choica (assembly GCF_003977665.1). Lineage (GTDB taxonomy): Bacteria > Pseudomonadota > Gammaproteobacteria > Xanthomonadales > Rhodanobacteraceae > Dyella_B > Dyella_B choica. The sequence goes on from NZ_RYYV01000028.1 coordinate 40,646, forward strand.
CCTGCATCGCGCCGCGCAGGCCTGCGTGGAAAAACATGCCGGCGAACTTCCGCGCGACTTTGACGCGCTGGCGGCGTTGCCCGGCATTGGCCGATCCACCGCGGGCGCGATCCTGGCCCAGGCCTATGGGCTCAAGTTTCCCATTCTCGATGGCAATGTGAAACGCGTGCTGACGCGCTATCACGGCATTGCTGGCCATCCGGGCGAGCGCGAAGTCGAGAAGCAGCTATGGCAACGCGCAGATGCCCACACGCCGGCAGAACGCACCGCTGACTACACCCAGGCGATCATGGACCTGGGCGCGACTGTCTGCGTGCGCACGCGCCCGGCATGTGCGATGTGCCCCATGCATAGTGACTGCGTCGCGTATCGCGACAATCTCACCGCGCAACTCCCCACACCCAAACCTGGCAAGGCCATTCCCACGCGCAGCACGACCATGCTGATCCTGCGCGACATCGACGGTCGCGTGCTGCTGCAGCGGCGCGGTGAACAAGGCGTGTGGTCGGGCCTGTGGAGCCTGCCGGAGGCTGACGATACCGACGAAGCCTGGCGTAAAGCGCAACGGCATGCGCGCATCGACGACGCCCAGCCACTGACGTCGTTCGTGCACGTCTTCAGCCACTATCGCCTGCAGATCCAGCCGCTGCTGTTCGATGGCGCGACAGCCGTGCACGCCATCGCCGATAATGCCGACCTGCGCTGGTACCCCATCAGCGAGCTGCTCATGCTGGGCCTGCCCGCACCAGTACGCTCGCTGCTGATGGCACTGCCCGAACCCACCGCGTTGTAAACCCATAAAGAGCAGAGATATCTCGATGAGCCGTACCGTTCATTGCGCCAAGCTCGGCATTGAAGCCGAAGGCCTGGATTTCGCCCCCTGGCCCGGCCCGCTGGGGCAGCGCATTTTCGCGGAGATTTCCAAGCCCGCCTGGCAGCAGTGGCTGGCCCACCAGACCATGCTGCTCAACGAATACCGCCTCAACCCGCTCGATCCCAAGTCCCGCCAGTTCCTGAGCGGGGAAATGGAAAAATTCCTGTTCGGGGGCGAGGCGAAGAAGCCCGAAGGCTACAAGCCCCCGGAGGCTTAAGTTCTCTCGCTTATCGACCCAGGCCACCCCACGCGGTGGCCTTTTTCAATGGGGTCTCTGGTCGCCCCCTTCCCCGCGCCGTGATCAGCGACGAATCTGAGCCGCACGATAGGTCGTTCCCTCCCCTGCTTGCACCTGATTAGCGCCATGTCTCAGCTGTGCGGCATGCAGCTCCCTCCCCTGCTTGCACTTGATTAGCGTCGAGTCTCAGTAGGGTTTCGTAGATCCCGCTCCGGCAAGGGGCGGGATCGGAGTAAGCCGGCAGCCA
>NZ_RYYV01000029.1 GCF_003977665.1 Dyella choica
TGGCTGCCGGCTTACTCCGATCCCGCCCCTTGCCGGAGCGGGATCTTCGAAACCCTACTGAGACTCGACGCTAATCAAGTGCCAAGCAGGGGAGGGAGCACATTTCGGTGGTGCCTATAAGGTAGTCTTCTCCCCATGTGCCTGATCGCCTTCGCCTGGCAAACCCACCCCCGCTGGCGCCTGCTGCTCGCCGGCAACCGCGATGAATTCCACGCGCGGCCCAGCGCACCGTTGTCGCGTTGGACAGGCATGCCGATCATCGGCGGACGTGATCTCGAAGCGGGTGGCACCTGGCTGGGTGTCACGCCAACGGGACGATGCTGCGTCGTGACCAATGTGCGGGACCCCAGCGACCCGCAGCAGGGTGTATCGCGCGGGCTGCTGGCTACGGACTATCTGGCGGGCTCCGATGATGCAACAGCTCACGCGGACAAGCTGTTGCCTCTGGCGCCCAGCTACCGCCCGTTCAATCTGCTTACGTTCGACCAAGAACACGGTTTCTATATCGGCAATCGCCCTACCTCCAAGGCACAGCCGATCGAGCCCGGCGTACATGGTTTATCCAACGCCGACTTCAATACGCCGTGGCCGAAGACGCGCGCTTTGATGCAGCGCCTGCAGGCGTGGCTGGATGCCGGTCACGAAGTGGACTTCGCGCCGCTGTTCAACGCCCTGGCCAACGAACACCAGGCGCCGGACGAATTGCTGCCCGATACAGGCATGGGACTGGAACGCGAACGCTGGCTATCTTCCGCCTTCATTCGTGGCGAACGCTATGGCACACGCGCCTGCACCATCGTGGCGATCGACCATGCCGGCAAAGGGCTGATCGTCGAACGGCGATTTGGACCAAACGGTCGCTTCGAGGGCGAAAGCGAACTGTCGTTGTAGGCTGGGATGGCAATCCCAGCATCGTGTGTGTTGTATGCATGGTAATGCTGGGTTTGCAACGTAAGCCTACGGAAAATGCCCATCCAGGTAGTACCAGCGCCCTAGTTCGCGCACGAAGCGGCTGATCTCGTGCATGCGCTGGGCCTTGCCGCCGCCATAGCGCAGTCGCGCCACGAACTCTACCGTGGCGCTTTCGCCATCTTCCTCGTGACGCTTTACGTCCAGCCCCAGCCAGCTGGGCGCCGGGTGTTGCGCCGCCAGCTTCAGGCTTGCCGGGCGGGTGCTGGGATGCCAGGTGGCCAGCAGGTAATCCTCACGCTTGAGCACATAGGCGCTATAGCGTGAGCGCATCAACGCTTCGGCGGTTTGTGCAATGCCGCCTTCGTGCAGCGGACCGCAACAGCGGGTGTAACCGCTGTGATTGCCGCACGGGCAGGGTGTGAGGGTGTCGACAACTTGCAAGGCTCGAATCCGGCAGTAACCACGCCGACCATCCTGCTCCCGCCACGCATAAATGCAAGGGGTAGTGCGAAAAGTCATGCATGGCCGGCACTGCGGATCGCTTAAAGTCATCCAGCTGCCGGGAGGGCAGCATTCCCTATTGAATGCATCGGCCGTCAGGGTATGGGCGGCCGAACGCGGCGGAGATTTATTGCATGCACCCGATTCGATCGCTGTTCTCAATGACGGCACTGGCCGTGGGCCTGATGGCGGCCGGCGCCCACGCGCAGACCGCGCCGATGACGCCCGATATTCCTTCCAGTTTCACGGCGCCCACCGAGGCCAACGACTACGTCAAGCGCGTGGTCATGATCCCGATGCGCGATGGGGTGAAGCTGCACACCGTGATCGTGATTCCGAAGGCTGCGCACAATGCGCCGATCCTGCTTACACGTACGCCCTACAACGCAGACAAGCGTAGCGAACGCGAAAAGTCCCCGCACATGCTCGCCCTGCTGCCGGAAGGCGACGAGGTGTTCGTGAAAGCCGGCTACATCCGCGTGTTCCAGGACATTCGCGGCAAGTACGGTTCCGAAGGGCCGTACGTGATGACTTTGCCGCTGCGCGGCCCGCTCAACAGCGGCAAGGTGGACGAATCCACCGATGCCTATGACACCATCGACTGGCTGTCGAAGAACCTGCCCGAATCGAACGGCAAGATCGGCATGCTTGGTTCCTCGTACGAAGGCTTCACCGTGGTGATGGCCCTGGTCAATCCGAACCCGGCCTTGAAAGTGGCTGCACCGGAAAGCCCGATGGTGGACGGCTGGATGGGCGACGACTGGTTCCATTACGGCGCTTTCCGCCAGACCAACTTCGACTACATCACCGCACAGACCACCCAACGCGGCATGGGCTATCGAATCCCGCGCGAGGGCTACGACGACTACAACAATTTCCTGCGTGCCGGTTCAGCTGGCGACTACGCGCGCGCCAATGGGCTGGATGGCCTGCCGTTCTGGCGCAAGATCCACGAAAACCCGGCCTATACGCCGTTCTGGTCGGCCCAGGCGCTGGACAAAGTGATGGCGCAGCAGCCGCTGAAAGTGCCCACCATGTGGCTGCAGGGACTGTGGGACCAGGAAGACATGTACGGTGCCATCCACAGCTACGAAGCAATGGAACCGAAAGACGGCAGCAACAACATGAACTACCTGGTGATGGGCCCATGGCGCCACAGCCAGGTAAACGTCAATGGCAGCACGCTCGGTCCGATGAACTGGGACGGCGATACGGCATTGCAGTTCCGCCGCGACGTCTTGCTGCCGTTCTTCAATCAATACCTCAAGGACGGCGCACCGAAAGCAGATACCCCGCCGGTGCTGATCTACAACACTGCCGAAAACCATTGGGATCGATTCACGCACTGGCCGCTGTCGTGCGAGCACGGTTGCGATTCCACCGCCAAGCCGCTTTATTTGCTGGCCGATGGCCGGGTGTCGTTCGATGCGCCGAAGGCCGGTGATACGAAGTACGACGAGTATGTTTCCGATCCGGCCAAGCCGGTGCCGTATCAGCCGCGCCCGGTGGTGGGTTCGGACCACGATGCCTGGACGCGCTGGCTGCTCAACGACCAGCGTTTCGTCGACGGCCGTCCGGACGTGCTCACCTATGTAAGCGCTCCGCTAAGCGCGCCGCTGCGCGTGAGCGGCGCCCCGCAGGTGAACCTGGTGGCCTCCACCAGCGGTGGCGACAGCGATTGGGTGGTGAAGATCATCGACGTCTATCCCGACACGGTGCCGTCCAATCCGGGCATGGGTGGCTACGAGCTGCCGATTTCGCTGGACATCTTCCGCGGGCGCTATCGCACCAGCTTCGAACATCCAGAGGCCATCGAGGCGAACGCAGCGCTTGCCTACCACTTCCGCCTGCCCACGGTGAACCATGTGTTCGAGCCGGGCCACCGCATCATGGTGCAGGTACAGTCCAGCCTGTTCCCGCTGTACGACCGCAATCCGCAAACCTTCGTGCCGAACATCTTCGATGCCAAGCCGGCGGATTACGTGAAAGCGACGCAGCGCGTATGGCATACGCCGGATCAGGCGAGCTTTGTCAGCTTGCCGGTGGTGTCGGGGCGGTAAGAGCGTTTTCTACTGGCTATTCGCGAGATCTGCTCCCTCCCCTACGTGTAGTGGGGGAGGACCGGGGTGGGGTGAAGCAACCTTGCCGCGGACGCAAACATCACAGCAAGCTCAAACAACCCCACCTCAACCCTCCCCTGCCTTCGCAGGGGAGGGAGTTGTTACGCCGGCCGGCCGCGCAGTACGCGCGCCGGCAACATCAACAAGGCATGCAGGAAGGCAAACACCGCATTCATGGTGAGGCCGAGCAAGCGGAACGGCAGCAACACCAGCCATACGATGGGATACAGCACCAGCGCCAACAGCGCCAGCGGCCAGCAGAACACCAGCAGCAGCAACCAGAGCAGAAAACCGGCCATGGGCGTTACCTCCTGTGCATCGGACGCCTAGACTGTAACGCAGCCCACCCCGGCCGCGTAGATGACTACCAGCATGCCTACGCCATGGGGTTCACGCCAAACAACGCGTTGTGCAGCCAGAACGCAAACAAGGCCCAAAGCACGACACCTGCTACGACAGTTATCACCGTCGCTTTCACCGTTCCCGCCGGATAGACCGTGCCAAGCCGCCGGTCGCGCCGACGCGAGGCCGCAAACAGCACCACCGCCCATAACAGGAAGGCACCGAACAACACCACGTCGTGCAGCATGCCGTTGGCCAGCAGATGGCCGAACGCCCAGGTCTTCACCGCCAGCACCTGCGGATGATGCAGCCTGCCCTTGATCATGTTGTTCGGCACGCGTGCGGCGGGAAACAGGATCAGCGCGATCAGCATGAGTGCGCCATTGAGATGCCGCAGCCACATCGGCGGTACATACAGCAGTACCGGGTGGTGCCTCGCCATGGAGAATCCGACGACGATCAGCACCAGGCTGGTCGCGGCGAGAAGGGAGTAGATCGCTTTCCAGCGATTCAGGCCGATGCGTTCGATCTGGCGGCTGCGCCAGTCGTCGGCGACGATGCGGATGGAGTGCAGGCCGATGAACAGGATCAGGCCGAGGATCAGCACGGACATGGTGGGAGCCTCAAGATAGTTGAAGTACGTCTTGCGCGTCGTAGGCTGGGATGACAATCCCAGCTGCTTTCACGTCTCGTGTTGCTGGGATTGACATCCCAGCCTACGCAACGTCAATTTCCCAGCAATTGCACACGTGCCACAAGTGCCAAGGTCTCGGCATCCAGCGTGACGCGCCCCGTCGACCCTGCCGGCAGCCACGCATCGCCAGGTTGCATGCGTCCATCGGCCGTATCGACATGTCCGCGTGCGCAGTAGATCAGCACAACGGCATCATCCACCACCTGCCGGCCCGGATCCTCCCAGGTCACCAACTCGCCGCGCGCCTTCGCCCGCCGCAACATCAGGTTGAAATCACGCGTAGGCCCGCCATTCAGCGCAATCGTCACCTTGGCTTCACCGGGAAACGCGAAGGGCGCGAAGGGCGTGTCGAGCGCATGGCTGCGGCCATCGTCCAGGGTCATCGTAAAGCCCGCACCCTGCAGCAGTGCGATGTAGCGATCGACGCCATCGAACGAGGAAAACGGCGCGGCGCTATCCACTTCGGCCACGCTGACCCGCCACGCGAAATCCTCCATGCCGGCGCCGGCCGGATGCACGGCCAATTCGCGCGTGCGTCCCATGCCGTTCTTCCATGGCACGGCCGGACAATCGCGCAGGCGGATGATGCTCATGCGTTACGCTCGATCACACGTTGGAACGGGGGCAGGGCTTTAAGCATCTGGCTACCGTATTGCCGCGTGATGACGCGCCGGTCCAGCAGCACGATGCGGCCACGATCGGTCTCGCTGCGGATCAGGCGGCCGCAATACTGGATCAGCAGGCGGGTGGCCTCCGGCACGGCCACCTCCATGAAAGGATTGCGTCCGCGTGACTCCAGCCATTCGGCGTATGTCGCGCCGACGGGGTCGGTGGGCACGGCGAACGGCAGCTGCGTGATCACCACCGTTTCGCACAGCTTGCCGGGCAGGTCCAGGCCTTCGCCGAACGACGCGAGGCCGAACAGCGTGCTGCCCTTGCCGGCTTCAATCGCCGCGACATGTTCGGCGATCAATTGCGTTTTGCCGAGCGAGCCCTGTGCACGTACCTTGCGCACCCTGTCGATCGGCAGGCGTTGCAGCACGCGTTCGAGTTTGGCGCGCGAGGTGAATAGCACCAGGTTGCCGGCCTCCCAATCCAGGTTTTCCGCCAGCCAGTCGGTGACTTCCTGCGCATGCTGTTCGCGTGCATCGGGCAAGGCGGATACGGCCGGTATTTCAAGGCGTGCCTGCGCACCGAGATCGAAAGGCGAGGGCAGGCTCACTGTCACGGCCTCGTTCGGCAAGCCCACCGCATCGGCAAAACCGCGGAAATTGCCGCCCACGCTCAGCGTGGCGGAGGTCATCACTACGGCGCTGGCGTTGTCCCACAGGATATTGCGCAGCAAGGCGCCGGCGGAAACGGCTGAAGCGTGACAAACCAGTTGCTGGTCGTTCGCCAGCGTGACCCAGCGCGCCAGTGGCGGCGCGTGTTCCGGATCGTCGCTGGACCATGCACGCCAGGTGCGCACTTGGCGATCGATACGCTCCAGCGCCATGCCCAGCTCGCGCGACAAGGCCTCTTGGGTGGGACCGCCCTCGCTCATCTCGGTGACCGCGCGGCGCACGGTCGTCAGCCAACGCTGTACTTCGGAGGCGGCGACATACAGCACGGTGGCGTGATGCACCCAGTTGTCCGGGAGCTGTCCGAGTGAACCCCGATACATCGGCTCGGTTTCGGCAGGGTCGGGCAACCATGCCTGGCGGATTTCCTTCTCCAGCTCCTCCAGCGCGTTGCTGAGTTCCTGCAGCTTTTCATCGCCGGCATCCAGCGTGAGCTTGCCGATCACTTCCTTGTCGGTGAGCGAATAGGCGGCATGCACCTGCCGGCCCAACCGGCTTAGCTGCCGTACCGCCGTGGTGAGAAAAACTTCCGCTGCGCCGCGATCGATCGTCTTGCCGGGCATGTGATGCGCTTCATCGAACACGTACAGCGTGTCGTCCGGCTTGGGTAGGAATACGCCTCCCCAGCTCTCATCTCCGCTGGACAGGGTGAGGTCGGCAAGCACCAGATCCTGATTGGCCACGATGATGTCGGCGTCCGCAGCGGCGCGTCGCGCCGCAAAGAACGGGCAGGCCATGAAATGCGCGCAGCGTCGGCCGGTGCAACCTCCCGAGCTGGTGGTGATCATCGCGCGCAGCATGTCGCTGGGTGTCTCGGGGGCGGCATCCATGTCGCCGTTCCATTGATGGTGATCGAACGCCTCGATGAGCTTGCGCAACACTTGCTTGTCGCGTTCGGCCGGAGGCTTGCTCCAAATGGCAAGGTCCGCGTCCAGCCCCAGGCCGAGCTGCGGGTTCTCGCCCAGGCTGCCTGCGGCCATGCGCAAGTCGCGCGGGCACAGATAGCGGCCGCGTCCCTTGGCGAGTGCCACCTTCATTTCGCGGCCGTTGAGCTTCAGATACAGCGGAATGTCGCGCTCGACCAGCTGCTCCTGCAAGGCGACCGTGGCGGTGGCAATCAGCAGTTTCTTTTTCAGCGCCTGCGCCGCTTCCACCCCGGCGATCAGGTAAGCCATGGATTTACCGGTGCCGGTGGGGGCTTCGATCACGGCGGCACCGCCGCTCTGTGCGAGCGCCTTGGCTACCTCGGCAATCATGCGTGTTTGCGCCGCGCGCGCGCGAAAGCCCGGCAACCCGTCTTTCACCCGCGCATAGGCGTCGCGGATACTGCCCTTGATGGCATCAGTGAGCATGGACTTCCTGCTGCGTGATGCTCAGCGCCACGGCTTCCGCCACGCGAATGCCGTCGACGCCGGCCGAGAGTATGCCGCCAGCATAACCGGCGCCTTCACCGGCAGGAAACAGGCCGCGTGTGTTCAGGCTCTGCAAGTCGTCGTCGTTGCGACGGATTCGCACTGGCGACGACGTTCGCGTTTCCACGCCGGTAAAGATCGCATCCGGCCGTGCGAATCCCTTGATCTTGCGATCGAAGGCGGGCATCGCTTCGCGAATCGCTACGATGGCGTAATCCGGCAGTGCCGAAGACAGATCCGTCAGGTGCACGCCGGGTTTGTAGGAGGGTAGCACTTCACCGAATGCGGTCGATGCTCTTCCGGCAATGAAATCGCCGACGAGCTGCCCTGGCGCATCATACGTGCCGCCACCAAGCTCGAACGCGCGGCTTTCCAACTGACGCTGCAGAGTGATGCCGGCAAGCGGGCTGCCGCTGTTGTCATAAGGAATGAAATCGCAGGGCTCGATGCCGACCACGATTGCCGCATTGGCGTTGCGCTCGTTGCGCGAATACTGGCTCATGCCGTTGGTGACCACGCGCCCCGGTTCGCTGGTGGCCGCGACCACCGTGCCGCCCGGGCACATGCAGAAGCTGTACACCGAGCGGCCGTTGCGACAGTGATGCACCAACTTGTAGTCCGCAGCGCCCAGCAGTGGATGGCCGGCTTGCGAGCCGAAACGGTCGCGGTCAATCAGGGATTGCGGATGCTCCACACGGAAGCCGATCGAAAAAGGCTTGGCTTCCAGATACACGCCGCGCTTGTGCAGCACTTCGACGGTGTCGCGGGCACTATGGCCGAGCGCGAGCACCACGTGGTCCGTGCGAATCTGCTCGCCGTCCGCCAGCATGACGCCGCGAACATGACGCACGCCTTGCGCATCGGTTTCGACCAGCAGGTCGTCCACGCGCTGTTGAAAGCGGACTTCCCCGCCTAGCGCTTCGATGGTGTTGCGCATGTTCTCCACCATCGTCACCAGGCGGAAGGTGCCGATGTGCGGCTTGCTCACATAGACGATTTCTTGCGGCGCGCCGGCTTTGACGAACTCCGTGAGCACCTTGCGGCCGTAATGCTTTGGATCGGAAATCTGGCTGTACAGCTTGCCGTCGGAAAACGTGCCCGCGCCGCCCTCGCCGAACTGCACGTTCGACTCCGGGTGCAGGTTGCGCTTGCGCCACAGATCCCAGGTGTCCCTGGTACGCTCACGCACCGCCTTGCCGCGCTCCAAGATGATCGGCCGAAAGCCCATCTGCGCCAGCACCAGCCCGGCGAACAGGCCGCAGGGGCCCATTCCGACCACTACTGGGCGGTGTTCGAGCCTGGCCGGTGCCGTCGCTACGAAGCTGTATTCCGTATCCGGCGTGGGACGCACGTGCGGATCGTCGGCGAAACGCGCCAGCAACTTGGCCTCGTCGGCAACGTCTACGTCCAGTGTGTAGATCAGCAGGATCGCCCCACGCTTGCGGGCATCGTAGCCGCGGCGGAACACGCTGTAGCCGCGAATGGCCGAAGCGCCGACGTGCAGCCTGGCGCGAACGGCGGCGGCCAGGGCTTCCTCGGGGTGGTCCAGGGGGAGCTTGATGTCGGTCAGTCGCAGCATGCGGGGCGGGACGGATGAAACGGCAGGCTATTGTCGCAAAGCTGGCCCCTTTGCGCCGCTTCTGGCACAGAAATTCCAGCTTGCAGCAGACTGCTCCCTCCCCTACGTGTAGTAGGGGAGGGTTGGGGTGGGGTGAAGCAACCTCGCGGCGATATCAAACAGGGTGGCAAGCTCACGCAACCCCACCCCAGCCCTCCCTTGCATGCCGGGAAGGGAGTGATGGCACACCGCTCAGGCCTCGGCCGCCACCTGCCGCAACGTCTGCTCGAACAGCTCCGGCGGCTGCCCACCCTGAACCAGGTACTTGTCGTTGATGATCACCGAAGGCACCGCATGGATGCCCTGCGTCTGGTAGAAACGCTCCTGTTCGCGCACTTCGTCCGCAAAGCGGTTTTCCGTCAGCACGTTGCGCGCCTCCGCGATATCCAGCCCGACTTCGCCGGCAACCCGCGCCAGCACCTCCTGCGAGCTGACGTTCTCACCCTTGGTGAAATACGCCTCCAGTAAAGCCAGCTTCAGAGCGGGCTGTCTGCCTTCCAGTCCTGCCCAATGCAGCAGGCGGTGCGCATCGAAGGTGTTGTAGATGCGACTGCGTTTGTCCATGTCGAAGACGAAGCCCAGGCTGGCTCCACGCTGGCGGATACCTTCCTGGTTCTTCGCCATCTGCTCCGGCGTGCTGCTGTACTTGCGCGTCAGGTGTTCAGCTACGTCCTCCCCCTCCGGCCCCATCTGCGGATTCAGCTCGAACGGCTGGAAATGCAACTCGGCCACCACCTCGCCATCCAGCCGCTCAAGCGCCTGCTGCAGGGATTTGAGGCCGATGGCGCACCAGGGACAGACGACGTCGGAGACGAAATCGATTTTAAGGTGGGTTGGGGCTTTCACGTGCTTTCCTGGCTTACTAGCGGTAGTTCGCAGGAATTTGGGCGACTGCACGGTAAATCAATGGGGTTGTCTGTGCGCTCCGGCAAAGCTAAAAAGGGGGAGCGAGCAAGCTCGCTCCCCTCTGGTATCCGGAGTTACAGGTCACCGGCCAAATTTGTAACTAGCCTCCACCGAGAACATGCGGCCATAGACGTCATAGTTCTTTTTGTTATAGGGCGCCGATGACGTACCCGGAAAGCTGCGGTCGATAGGGGGCATCGCATTGAACAGATTGTTCACGATGAAGGACACGTCAAGGTTGGTCAGTGGTTTGTATGACACGCTGGTATTAAAGGTTACCCATGTAGGCAATGTTCCTTCACCTGGTTTTGTATAGGGGGAAGACGCGTTTAGCGTCACCAAATAATTGGGTGATCTGCCGTAGCGAGATGCGTAGAGAGTGGCGCCCCATTTTGTGAGCCTCCAGTTCAGTGATGCCGAAAATTTGGTTTTGAAGTCCGTGCTCCAGTAGGGTGATCGAAGCAGATCGACATAAGGATCACCGGCATAAGGTTGGTACTTGTGCTGCAAAATGTCGGTGTAGTTGAGGCTTGGGCTGAACTCGCCGAAACTTCCCATGGAAAACACGTAATTGAAGCTCACATTCATCGCGTCAATGGTTTCATTCGAAACGTTGACCTTGGGGGTGTAAATTCCGATCAATTCACCTTTAGCATTGCGAGTGATCTTGCTGATGGCCGACTGACAGCTGGGCGAAGAAATATCGAGTTGACCAAGCCGGCAGGCTGCCTCTTGCAATAGGAGCTTGTCGCCGTCTTCGAAGGCGACCTCATCCTTGATATTCCAGTGATAGAAGTCCGCAGCAAGCGCCATGCGTGGCACTGGCGACAGTATAAAGCCCGCGCTCCAGTTGGTAGCGGAAATGGGCCTGAGTTCCGGATTGCCCGATTGGAGCCCTTTTACGGATACGCCGTTGTACTTGGCAGGGCAGTTGATCGTTGCAACACTGGGGTCATAGCCTAATAGCGCGCAATTGTAGTAATCCGTGGTATTGACGTAATAAGTGCTAGGACCAGTGAACTGATCGGCCAGCGTAGGTGCTTTGAAGGACGTGCCATACCTGGCGCGCAGCAAGAGTAAATCGCCAAGAGGACGATATTCCAGGCCTACGCTATAAGCGGGCTTGCTAACGGTGCTGCTGGCCACTTTGTAGGCATCAAAACGGGCTGACGCGCTCAAGGTTAACTCGGGCAGCAATGGTAGGCGCCACTCGTTTGCTACGGCAAAACGAGAGCGGTGACCGGCGCCCTGCACAGCGCTCTGGCCCCAAACGCCATCCGTCAGCAAGCGAAGATCGGGTGAATAGTCCCAGCCTTCATTGCCGGCTTCAAACAGAAACGCCACCCCGAGATCTCCGCCAGGCATCTTTGCAAGAGATGAATGGGTCAAGGTCATACGGCCGATGTTCTGCCAGGTTTTGGCACGCGTTGTCAGGTAGCCGGCAAAACTGTTGAAGTCGCTGTTGGAAATGGGGGTGTAGAACGCTTCATAGTTCGGCCGGAACGTGCTGAAGCCATTGCCGTGAGGGTCGGGACCTAAGTCTGGACCGAGTACGTGGACGGCAAAAAAATCTTCCATGGCACCCTTAAAACGAGCGAGCGGCCGCTGCACCAGCTTGTCCTCGCCGTGCATGACACTGATGTCGTATTCCCAGTCGGAGGTGCCGAGTACCCCCTTTGCCCCGAGCGTCAGCGTGTAGTTACGTTCATAGGTTTTGTACATGGCGTGTTGGTAACCGCCAACTTCTTCCGGGCTAAAGCTCTTCTGGAGATTGATGTAATCGTCCAGGTCGGGATCGTAGATGTAGGTGTACTTGCTGGATGATCCCCACCACAGGGTGCTCGCTCCGTTGTTCCATTTTTCACGATCGAAGTTGTAACTGAAGTCCCCATACCATTGAGTAGTTTCGCTGAGGTCATAAGTGGACCGGGTGTAGATGCTGGCCGTTCTGCTGTCGCCGGAAAGAGTTGAGGTGCCGGGGGAGTAGAATGAGCCACAATACTCGCCCTGCCTGGGGCGATTGCGCAAGTCTTCCGTACCGCCGAATTGTCCCCTTGTGAGGGCGCAGCGATTCGGGTCGAGCATGTAATAACTGTTGCTTACTTTGGTGTTGTAAATAAGGTAGTCACGATTGGCGAGAGCCGACGAACTACCGTTCTCAAAGTAGTGTGAGGTCCACGAACGATCAGCCGACCAGATGGGTTGATAGCTTTCCAGTTGTGCACCGGCGGTGAGAGTGAATTTGTTGAATTTGAAGGTATTGGCGACGCTGATGTGCCGGTTCGCGCCGCCGTTCAGTCCATCCCATCCGTAGCGCACATCAACAATAGGCGTATCGATTTTCTTCTTCATGATGATGTTTATCACGCCGGCGATGGCATCTGATCCGTACAGCGTGGATTGACCGCCAGGAAGAAAATCTATGCGCTCGACCAGGTCGGTCGGAATGGTGTTTAGGTTGTTGATGACTTCGGTGCTGTTGTATAGCGCCGGAAAGTTGTTCAACGATCTTCCGTCAATGAGAATCTTTATGTAGCCAGGATTAAGCCCGAAAAAGCTGGCCGTCTTGGCGCCAGGAGTGAAGCTGTTGGTGTTCTGAGCGTTTTGAACGCTTCCTGTGGCGAAAGTAATATGTTGAAGGGCCTGTGCGACCGTGGCAAAGCCATTTGCCTTGAGCTGCTCGGAGGTGATAGTGGTTGTGGGTGTGAACGTTTCAATCTGCGTCTGCGGTATCAGCGAGCCGGTGACCGTTATCGCCTCCAGTTTTTTCTTTGAAGCGCCATCGATATTTGTCGCTCCGTTGTCTTGAGCAAACGCACTGCCGTATCCGCCAGCGCATGCCAATACCAGCAAGGTGCGATTAAGGGTCTTTCCTGATTTCAAGCCGTGGTCTCCTTGAGGTCGCCGTCGCACCGCCTGCTGGCTTGGCGTACGGAGAATGACGAGTCGTGGCGACGCTTCGCGCAGGCATGCACGGCATCAGTCACGGATGGGCGGTTCAACCCCTGGAGGGAATGCTTTGCCGAACCGTCGGCAATAAGTTAGCGAGCAGCGTTTTGGCGACAATCGGGGAATGCGATGCCGTGGCGTACGGGGGCATCGTCGGCACTCTGCGGTGCGAAGGATGTGCGCTTACAGCGCTGTACTAGGAACTAGTACGAAGGGACTTTGGCCATGCCGCCAAGGTACAAGGTGCCGTGTGCAGGGTGATGCATCACCCTGCACGGAGGGGGAGCTTTACTGCTTGCCGATGAAATCCTGCTTGCCGATATTCGTGCCGGCCTCGCGCAGGATGTTGTAGGCAGTGGTGCAATGGAAGAACAGGTTCGGTATCACGAAGTGCAGCAGGTAGGCCTCGCCTTCGAAGTGCTGTTCGCCATTGCGAGTCTTCAGCGTGATCGCGCGCGTTTCGCTGCCGTCGATCTGTTCGGGCTTGAAGCCCTTGATGTAGTCGATGGCGCGCTCGATGCGCGAGTGCAGCTCGTCGAACGAGGTTTCGTTGTCCTCGAACTTCAGCGGATCGACGCCGGCCAGGCGGGCGGTGCCGTTTTTGGCCATGTCGGTGGCGATCTGCACCTGCTTGACCAACGGCAGCATGTCGGGGATGAGGCGGGTCTGCAGCATCACCGATCCTTCCACGCTTTTTTCCTTGGCGTGCTTTTCCCCGAGCTTGAGCACGTGATGGAGGTTGGTAAGCGCACGTACGAACAGAGGCACGGAAGCTTGATACATCGAGAGGCTCATGGGGATGACTCCGGGTGATGATGAGAGAGGGAATCGTGCGTGACCACGTCGGCGACAGACGAGAAATCGCTGGGCAGCGACGTTGCCGGCTGTTCGTCCGACGTTTGCACCAGGTGCAGATGGCGAATCGCATAGCCGGCAATGACAGTGGCTATCGTCATCTGCAACGCCGCCAACACGAAGGCGATGCCGGGTAGATGCATGGGGGCGTGATTGCTGATGAACAAGCCGAACAGGTTGGCGTACAGCGCCGGCCCGAAGATGCCGGCCAGGCTGGCCAGGCTGGTCAGCGCGCCTTGCAGGCGGCCTTGCTCGTGCGGATCCACTTGATGCGTCATCAGGGCTTGCGAAGGAGGCCCGGCCAGGCCGCCCAGGGCAAGCAGCGGGATGCCCAGCAGGAACATCCAGCCCAAGGGAGCGAGGCCGAACACCAGATAGCCGGCCACCGCCAGCGGCATGCCCAGCATGATCATGCGCCGCTCACCGAGTTTCGGCATCAAACGGCGCACCAGTCCCGCCTGCACGATGCCGGTGCAAAGGCCGACGAGGGCGAGCGTGCCGCCCACCGCTTCCGGGCCCCAGCCATAGCGGTAATCGGCATAGAGCACGTAGGTGGCGTTGAGCGAAAACTGGGCCAGGGTGATCAGGAAGTACACCGTGGCCATCGCAAACACCTGCGGATAGCGGCGCAATAGCACCAGCGCGCCAAATGGGTTCGCGTGACGCCATTCGAAGTGCTTGCTGCGACGTTCGGGCGGCAGCGACTCCGGCAGGACAAAATAGCCGTAGCAGAAATTGATCAGCGATAGCGCGGCGGCCACCCAGAACGGCAAGCGGACGCTGATATGGCCAAGCAGGCCGCCCAGCGCAGGCCCCGTGATGAAGCCGATCGCGAACGCCGCGCCGAGCGCCCCGTAAGACGCTGCGCGCTTTTCCTTCGGGATGATGTCGGCGATGTAGGCGTTGGCGGTGGAGAAGCTTGCCGCGCAGATGCCCGATACCAGGCGCCCCAGGAACAGCAGCCACACCGTTGGCGCCAGGGCGATCACGATGAAGTCGATGCCCAGGCCGAAGCAGGAAATCAGGATCACCGCGCGGCGGCCGAAGCGATCCGACAGCGTGCCCTGCACCGGCGAGAAGATGAATTGCATCAGCATGAACGTGGTGCTGATCCAGCCCACCCATACGGCTGCCTGCGCCATGCTGCCGCCGCTCAACTGCACGATCAGGTGCGGCAACACCGGAATGATGATGCCGAAGGCCAGCATGTCCACCATCACCGTCACGAAGATGAAGGCGAACGCGGCGGTTTGGCGTGAAGGGCGAACGTTAGAGGCTGAGTCCATGCAATGAACGCGGATGGCTACCGGGCGTGTAGGGTCAAAGCCGCAACGATAGCCGATGCGGCCTGGCTTGGCATGGGCTGGAGGGTGCGGGAAATGTCGCGGGGTGTCCTGCTACTCGCGCGATGCGAAGAGGATGTACGGACTCGCCCTAACGGCGTCGCCCCTACGAAAGCCGGGGCGCTGAAAACCAAGTCGCTGAGCCCCGGCTTTCGCCGGGGCGACGAATGACGAGTCAGCGCGGCGGCTGCATCAATTCCTGCGGATTCAGGTACCCGTGGTGATGGCGGTCCAGCCGGTGGAACTCGCGCCGCAGATTGTCCTGCCACTCTTGCAAGGTCACCGGCTTGCCGTGCCCGCCGGGCAGTTCCTCCGGCTCCAGCACGCCGTCGTGATTGAGATCCCGCCGGTAGAAGCCCTGGCTCATGTAGGCTACATACTCGGCCTCGCTGATGCGCCCGTCGCCATTGCTGTCCATGGCTTGGAACAGGCCGGCCCCGGTGCTTTGCGCAAGCGCGGCCATGGGCAGCCCCAGCAGCAGGCAGGCCAGGGCCGAACGCATCAGCGGCGGCCGCCCTGGATGCCGATGAAATCCAGGAACTCGGCGCGGGTGCGGGCGTCGTCGCGGAACGCGCCCAGCATCTGGCTGGTGATCATCGACACGCCGCGCTTGTGCACGCCGCGCGTGGTCATGCATTCGTGGCTGGCATCGATCACCACCGCCACGCCCGCCGGGTTGAGGTTGTCCTGGATGCAGCGTGCGATTTCCGCGGTCATCTTTTCCTGTACCTGAAAGCGGCGCGCGTATGCATCCACTACGCGTGCCAGCTTGCTGATGCCCACCACGCGGTGGGTGGGCAGGTAGCCCACGTAGGCGCGCCCGATGATCGGCGCCATGTGGTGTTCGCAATGGCTTTCGAACTCGATGTCGCGCAGCACCACCATCTCGTCGTAGCCGGCTACCTCCTCAAAGGTGCGGCGCAGGTATTCGCCCGGATCGATCAGGTAGCCGTTGAACCAGTCGCGGTAGGCCTTCACCACGCGGCGCGGCGTATCGAGCAGGCCCTCGCGCTGCGGATCGTCGCCGGCCCAGCGCAACAGCGTACGCACAGCCTCTTCGGCCTGTTCGCGGGTGACTTCGGTGGGCTCGTGCTCGCTCATGCGGCTTCCTTGGTACGGGTTTAGGCTTGCAAGTGTAACGCTCGCGTCAAGAGGTGCTTCGATTTTTGGTGTAAAGGGCATCGTCGGTCAGCTTGGTCAAGCACATCCCAGCTCTGTAGCGGTTTCCACAGACTGAGATTGACATGCCAGCCTGCCTGCCAACCGCGGAACATGGATCGGCGCATCCCTGTGCTAGGGTTCCGGGCCTGCCTGCCCCCCCGCCAGTAACCCAACCCCATGATCCGATCCATCAACCGCGATACCCGGCTTTGCATGTCGCTGTCCGGCCGTCCCGGCAACTTCGGTACGCGCTTTCAAAATTTTCTCTACGCAGCGCTGGACCTGAACTACGTGTACAAGGCGTTCACCACGCGCGACTTGCCGGCGGCCATCGGCGGCGTCCGCGCCCTGGGGATCCGAGGTTGCGCTATTTCGATGCCGTTCAAGGAGGCGTGCATGGCGCTGGTCGACAGCATCGACGACTCGGCCGCGGCGATCGCTTCCATCAACACCATCGTCAACGACGATGGCCATCTACGCGCCTACAACACCGATTACATCGCCGTGCGCAGCTTGATCGAAGAGCATGGTCTGGCGACGGATATGCGGCTGGCCCTGCGCGGCAGCGGCGGCATGGCTAAGGCAGTGGCCTGTGCGTTTCGCGATGCAGGCTTCAGGCATGGCCATATCGTGGCGCGGAATGAAGCCACGGGGCGTCAGCTGGCCGAAGTGAGCGGGTTTTCCTGGAGTGCCGATATGGCGGGCCTGCAGGCGGATCTGCTGATCAACGTCACTCCGGTCGGCATGGAAGGGCCCGAAAAAGACCAATTGGCGTTTGAGCGCGTAGCGGTAGAGCGCGCCAGAGCCATCTTCGACGTGGTGGCGCTGCCGTCGGAAACGCCGCTGATCAAGCTGGCGCGGTCGTTGGGCAAGCCGGTGGTGACCGGCGCGGAGGTGATTGTGCTGCAGGCGGTGGAGCAGTTCGTGCTGTATACGGGAGTGCGGCCGGATGATGCATTGATTGCGCAGGCGGCTGCGCATGCGCTGGGGTGACTCGTTCGTCATTCCGGCGAAGGCCGGAATCCAGTTTAGATATGCGTCCGAAGGACACCTTACTTTTTGTGCTGAGTGCTTCGCACGAGGTATTGAAACTGGATTCCGGCCTTCGCCGGAATGACGGTGGGGCGGATTTGGAGCTTGCGGCAAGATCCTCAATCCTCCACCGCCTCTTCATCGCTACTAAGCGATTCGCCCAGCAACTGCTGCGCCTGCTCTCCAGGCAGCGTTTCCACATCGCGCAATTTGCGCTCGATCGCGCGAGTCCGCACGGCCGTGTTGTCGATGTGCTTGCTGGCCTCATCCAGCTTCTTGCGCACCATTTTCAGCACGTCGCCGAATTTGCCGAACTCGTTCTTCACCGCGCCCAGCAACTGCCACACTTCGCTGCTGCGCTGCTGGATTGCCAGCGTGCGGAAGCCCATCTGCAGGCTGTTGAGGATGGCCGAGAGTGTGGTGGGGCCCGCTACAATGATCCGCTGCTCGCGCTGCAGGCTGTCGAACAGGCCAGGGCGGCGGATGATCTCCGCATACAGGCCTTCGGTAGGCAAGAACAGTATGGCGAAATCGGTGGTGGCGGGTGGGGCGATGTATTTGCCGCGGATGCTCTTGGCTTCGTCACGGATGCGGCGTTCCAGCGCGTTTGCGGCGCGTTCCATCGCTTCCGCGTCTGCCTGTTGCTGCGCATCGAGCAAGCGCTCGTAATCCTCGCGCGGAAATTTCGCGTCGATCGGCAGCCACACCTGGCCATCACGATCGCTGCCGGGCAGGCGGATGGCGAATTCCACGCGCTCGTCGGAGCCCGGCGCAGTGGCCACGTTGGCAGCGTATTGCTCCGGCGTGAGCATTTGCTCCAGCAGGGCGGCAAGCTGCATTTCCCCCAGGATGCCGCGCGTCTTCACGTTGCTGAGCACACGCTTGAGATCGCCGACGCCGCTGGCCAGCGACTGCATTTCGCCCAGGCCGCGCTGGACCGCTTCCAGCCGCTCCGAGACCAGCTTGAACGACTGGCCCAGCCGCGTTTCCAGCGTGGCCTGCAGTTTTTCGTCCACCGTGGCGCGCATCTGTTCCAACTTGGCGGCGTTGTCGTGCTGGATGGCGGTGAGCTTGGTTTCCAGCGTGCTGCGCACCTCGCCGAGGCGCTTTTCACTGTCGGCGGCGAGCGTGCCCAGCTGCTGTTTTTGCTGGTCGCCGAGCTGCTTGAGGGTGGCGCCGAGTTCCTCGCGGCCACGGCGCGCTTCTTCGATCAGCCGTTGCGAGAGCGTCTGCAGGCCTGTGTCCGTGCGTTCAGTCAGCGCATCCAGGCGCTGACCGAATTGCACCAGCGCCTGGCTCAGCTCGCTGCGGCCGGCGCGTTGCTCCTGAGCCAGGGCTTCGCGCAGATGGCGGATGTCGTCCTTGAGGCTGTCGAGGCGCGCCTGCAGGCCGGCGTCGCCGCGGCCGCGCAGCAGTACGAGCACCTGTAACACCAGCAGGACAAGCAGCAGGGCCAGCGAAATTTCGATCAGGGGCATGGGCGGTTCCGAGGCTATGGAGACACAGTTTACGCGCAGCCGTATCAATCGCTGAGATTGGCCGGGCAGGGTAGCATTCGCGCGACGCCGTTCATCCAAAGGAATCTGCATGAACCCATCGATCGCGAGGGCAAAGCCGCTGGCTGCGCTGATCGCCCTAATCGGCTGGTTTGGCGTCCTGTTGCAGTTGTACCTGTCGCTACGGCTGACCGGCTCGATGGGCATGAGCACGGCGCAGGGGTTGGCGATCTACCTCGGTTATCTGACCGTGCTCACCAACATCCTGGTCGCGGTGGCCACCAGCTTGCTTCTGCTACCGCCGGCTTCAGCAGGTGGAGGCTTCTTCGCGCGGCCGACGGTGCTTGGCTGGGTGACGGCCAGCATCGCCTTCGTGGGGGTGGCCTATTTCGTGCTGCTGCGGCATGCGTGGAATCCGCAAGGGCTGCAATTGCTGGCGGATGTGCTGATGCACTACGTCGTCCCGATCTTGGTGTTGATTTACAGCACCATCGCGCTGCGGCGTACGAGTTTGCGCTGGACCGCTCCGTTTTGGTGGAGTCTGTATCCGGTGGGCTATTTCGTCTATGCGCTGCTACGCGGTGTATTCATGGGGCGCTACCCGTACCGCTTCATCAATGCATCGGAGCTGGGTTATCCGCTGGTCTTGCGCCACGCCGTAGTGTTGTGGGTGGCGTTTATTGCCTTGTCGTACCTTTTGATGTGGCTATGGCGTAGGCTGGGATGAAATCCCAGCGTTCAATCCACCCGGCAGAACACTGCCTTGAGGTAGCGGCTCTCCGGTACATCGCTGCGCACGGGATGATCCGCGCCGGCTCCGCGCACTTCCAGGATCTGGATCTCGCGTCCGGCATTGAGCGCCACGCGGCGCAGCATTTCCAGGAAATCCGCCTCGCTGACCAGGCCCGTGCACGAGCAGGTCAGCAGCAGGCCGCCAGGCGGAATCACGTCCAGGGCCAGGCGGTTCATCGCGAAATATTTCTTCAGCGCATCGATCACCTTGCTGCGATCACGCGTGAGCTTGGCCGGATCGAGTATCACCGCATCGTAGCGCTCGCCACGCGCCACCGCCTGGCGCAGCCACTCGAAGATGTCGGCCTGCTCGAAGCGGATGGGCAGGGAGTTCGCTTGCGCATTGGCGCGCGCGATATCCAGGATGCCCGCGTCCATGTCCACACCGACTGCTTCGCGCGCGCCGGCGGCCATTGCATGTACGGCGAAGCCGCCGGCATTGCAGCACAGGTCCAGCACGCGCCGGCCGCGCGCGAGCTCGGCAAAGCGGCGGCGATTCTCACGCTGGTCGGCAAAGAACCCGGTCTTGTGGCCGTAGCCCGGCGCGGCGTGAAAGCGCAGGCCATGTTCATGCACTTCCACCGGCGACGGTGCTTCCGCGGCGCGGCAGTCGAAGGATTCCTGCTTTTGCACGTGGCTTTCCGCGAACCAGTACAGCCGCGCGCCGGGAAACTGGCGCAGTAGAGCCGCGTGGATGGCGTCGCGGAATTTCCACATGCCGGCGGCGAAATACTCCACCACCAGGATATCGTCGTAACGGTCCACGATCAGGCCGGAAAGCCCGTCGCCTTCACTGTGCACCACGCGCCATGCGTCAGTCACGCCGTCGAGCTGCAGCAGTTCCCGCCGCAATTGAACGGCTCGGTCGATGCGCGCAGCGATCCACTGCGCATCGATCGCTTCGTGCTCATCGCCGGTGAGCAGGCGCAGGGCAATGCGCGCATGCCCGTTCCAGAAGCCGCGCCCGACGAAGCGATCCTTCGCATCGACGACATCCACCACGCTACCCGGCGGGAGGCGCGATTCAGGTTTGTGCACCTGCGCCGACCATACCCAGGGGTGGCCGGGCAGGCGGTCGGATTTCAGGCGGATAACGGGTAGCGTGGCGGGAGCATTCATCCGCCAATGATAGCGGTTTATGCGAAAGAGCTCAGGCGGCGGCTAACTTGAGCCTGCTGACGCGTTGCAGATTTACGTGTTTCCTGGCCACCCAAAGATCATGGGCGTCCTGCATGGCCAGCCAGCTTTCGGGGGAGCGGCCGATGGCCTTCGATAGGCGCAACGCCATCTCAGGCGTTACCCGGCTGGTACCTTTCAAAACGCGGCTCAATGTCGACGGCGCGACGTCGAGCTTTTCAGCCAGCTCGCGGCCACTGATCCCATTGGGTTCAAGATAGACCTCGTTGATGAACTCGCCGGGATGCGGAGGATTGTACATGGCCATCAGTGATAGTCCTCGTAATCCAGAACGTAGGCATTGCCATTTTGAAATTCGAAGGTCAGCCGCCAATTGCCGCTGACCCAAATTGATCAGCGTCCGCGCATTGCACCTTTGAGCGGATGCAGGCGGTAACTGGCAATATCCATATCTTCAATCGATTGCGCGGTATCCGGCGCAGCCAATTGCATGCGAAGCCGCTTGGCGTGACTTGCCTGGACTCCCGACGTATTGCCGGACTCAAACAGCCTGCGCAGTCCTTTGTGCCGGAATGATTTGATCATCGCGGCGCCATGGTAACGTGTTGCGTACTACGCAACACGTTACCATGGCTGAGGCTGGCTCATCGCAACTTGAGAATCAACCAGGACAACAGCGCCAACAGGTTCAGGCCCAGATGCGGCGCGGAAGGGCCGCCCACGGCCAGCAGCAGGCCCTGGTTGCCGAAATGCCAGGTCAATTCCGGACGCGGCGGCAGATGCAGCACCACGGCCACATTGACGCATGCGCCGCAATAAAAGGCGTAGCTGAAAATCGGCGTGGCGATCAGCGGCAGCTGCAACAGCTGCGAGAGGCTGGAAAAGCGAATGCCGCGCTCGCTGTTTTCCAGCAGCAGCACCCCCGCCACCAGGGTGAAGGCGTACAGCGCAAAAGCGATCAGCTGGATCACGGCCGCATGCAAGGGACCGTATGCCAGCAGGCGCGGCAGCACGGTGGCCATGCCGTAGAAACCTCCGGCCACTTCCAGGATACCGATCAGGCGAAACAGAATTTGACGCATGCAACACCCCAAGGAAAAAACAATTATTCGAGTTCGTCCGCCTGCTCGTGCAGGTCGATGATGTGCTGTTCCCACCAGCGTGGTTCGGCGGCGAACGGAAACGCCGCGGGAAAAGCCGGATCGTGCCAGCGTGCAGCGATCCAGCCGGCATAATGCACTTGCCGCATGGCGCGCAGCGCAGGGATCAGCGCCAATTCCGCGTGATCGAAGTCACGCATCGAGGCATAACCTTCCAGCAGCGCCTCCATCGCGCGTTCGTCATGGGCCAGCATCCACAGGTCCTGCACCGCCGGACCCATGCGCGCATCGTCGAGGTCGACGAAATGCGGGCCTGCATCGGTCCACAGCACATTGCCGGGATGGCAGTCGCCATGCAGGCGCAGCCTGCGTACCGGCCCGACCGCTTCGAGGCGTGCGGCAACCAGGCGATCGATACGCCCGACGACATGGCGGTAGCGATCGTGCAAGCTGGACGGAAACAGCGAGGATGCCAGCACCGACCGCACCGGCTGTGCGATCAAGGTATCGCGATCGACGTTGCCGCGATGGGCGAATGCAGCTCGCGCGCCCACGCTGTGCATGCGCGCAATCAGCCGCCCGAGCCATTCCAGCTGATCGGCCGATTCCAGCGACGGCGCACGTCCGCCATGGCGCGGCGACAAGGCGTAGCGAAAACCATCGTGATGCAGCAGGGTACGCTCCGCGAACACCATCGGAGCCACGACCGGCAATTCGGCCGCGGCCAGTTCCAGCGCAAACGCATGCTCTTCCAGAATCGCCGCGTCGCTCCAGCGTCCGGGGCGATAGAACTTGGCGATTACCGGCCGCGCCTCTTCCAGGCCGACCTGCCAGACGCGGTTTTCGTAGCTGTTCAACGCCAGCAGACGGCCATCCGGCCACAGGCCGCAAGCGGTGATCGCGTCGAGTACCAGGTCCGGCGTGAGGCGGGCGTAAGGTGTTTCGCTGGGCATGCTCAGCGCGAGCCCACCGCCGTCGCCGGCACCACCGCCATGGTCAGGCGCGATATGCACACCAGCTTGCTGTTTTCGTCCTCGATGCGGATTTCCCACACCTGGGTGGAGCGACCGAGGTGCAGCGGGCGCGCGGTGCCCGTTACCGTGCCGCTGGTAACGCCGCGTATGTGGTTGGCATTGATGTCCAGACCGACCGCGCGTTCTTTTTCCGGATCGAGCGTGAGCATGGCTGCGGTGCTGCCGAGCGTTTCGGCCAGCGCGACCGAGGCGCCGCCATGCAGCAGACCATAAGGCTGGTGCGTGCGCTGATCGACCGGCAGGGTGCCCTGCAGCCAATCATCGCCGATGGCGGTCAGGCGGATACCCAGTACCTCCATCAGGGTGCTGCGGCTCCAGCCGTTCAGGCGTTCGAGGCTGGTGTCCTGTTTCCAGATGGCCATGGCGTGTTGAGTTCCGGTGAGAAGCCCGCATTGTCCGCCGACCACCCCAGCGGCGACAATGCGCCTTGTGTTTACCGTAACCCTCACCAACGGGCGCCGTTTCGACGTGCAGCCGGGCGAAACCGTGCTGGAAGCCGCGCAGCGCGCCGGCATCGCCTTGCCGTATTCCTGCCGAGCCGGCGTGTGCGGCAGCTGCAAGGCCACGCTGATCGAGGGCCACTGCCACTATCCGCGCAATCCGCCGGCCGCGCTGGACGCGCGTGATCGCGTGCGGCACGCGGTGTTGCTGTGCCAGGCCGTACCGCTCGACGACCTGCTGGTGCAGGCGCGTGAAGTGACGTCGGTGGAAGATATCGTGCGCCGCCAGTTGGAGGTGCAGGTAAGCCGCAAATGGCTGCTCGCCCCCGATGTGATCGGCCTGCATTTGCAGCCCGCAGCAGGCGATATGCGCCTGAACTGGCTGCCGGGGCAATATCTGGACGTGCTGCTGGACGAAGGGCGCCGCCGTCCGTTTTCCATCGCCAATGGACCGCAGGCGGACGGTACGATCGAATTGCATGTGCGCCATGTGGCCGGTGGCGGATTCACCTCCTGGGTGAGCGAGGCGCTGCAGGAGGGCGACCGGCTGCGCATCGAAGGGCCGCTGGGTACGTTCGTGCCTCGCGAGGACTCGGAACGGCCGATGATCTTCATGGCCGGCGGCACCGGTTTTGCGCCGGTGAAAGCGATCCTCGAGCATTTCCTGGCGCTGGATACGCGCCGTTCGATCGATCTGTATTGGGGGGCGCGCAGCGCCGCGGATCTCTATCTGCGAGCGCATGCCGAGCAATGGGCGGCCATGGCGCATGCTTTGCGCTTCCATGCCGTACTGTCCGATCCGGAACAAGCGCGTCTGACGGGTTTACGCACGGGCCTGGTGCATGAGGCCGTGCTGGAAGACCACCCGGACCTGTCCGGCCACGATGTCTACATGAGCGGACCGCCGGCGATGGTGGATGCCGGACGCAAGCTGTTCGTGGATGCCGGCCTGCCCGAGGATCGCCTGTATTTCGATTCGTTCGAATACGCGCCGGACGTGCTTGCGCAGATTCTTGCGGGGCGGGCCGGTATAGCTGTGGAAGGGTAAGCCTGTAGGCTGGGATGGCAATCCCAGCTTTGCCATGCATCCGGTTTCGCGATGCCGGGATTGACATCCCAGCCTGCCCATTACGCGTCAGTTCTTGCCCTTCGCCACTGGCAACTGTGCCTGTTGCCAGGCGAGCACGCCGCCACCGAGCGTATACACGCGGGTAAAACCGGCCTTGATCAGCCGCTGCGCGGCGCTGTCCGACTGGCGGCCGTCCTTGTCCATCACCACCACCGGCAGCTCGCGCGCCTTGACCAGGTCCTTGTGCTCCGGGTCGAACTGGCTCAGGGCTACGTGCCTGGCGCCTGGGACGTGCATCTTTTCGAAATCGGCGATGGCCGACAGATCGATCAGCAGCGGATTGTCGCGGTTGATCAGCTGGGTGAGGCCGGCCGGGGTCAGCTCCTTGTACTTGCGCAGCAAGACCATGACCTGGGTGACGAGCAGGGCGATCACCAGCCCCACCAACAGCAGGGACAGCGCCAGATGGTTGCTCACGAACTGGGGCAGTTTGTGCAGGAAGTCGTTCATGGGTCCACCGGGTGCAAGGGGCTTGAGGTAAACGGCGGATTATAGGCTAATCGGCGCGAACCTCGTTCCCCTTCGGCTACTGATTGAGATTGGGTATCCCGGTCTCCAGCCACCACTTGTTCTTGTCCGGGTCGTAGCGCCATACCTGATGGTCGACGATGGTGCGCACGGCCTGGGTGTGCAGGTTGGTCAAGCCGATGCTGACCGTCTGGCGCACTTCATTCTCGCCCGCTGGGACGGGGCCGTTACCGTCGTCGTAATCGTTCACCTGCACCTGCTTGAAGTGCGCGCGATCGAGTTCGGTGATGGGGTGGGCTTCGCGCACCTTGGGGTCGACGAACGCCTCGGCCATCTCGAAGCCATCCCAGCGCACTGTGTTCGCGTACGCAATCATGGTGTGGGCGAGCGAGTCGCTACGCCGGTCGGTGGCGCAGCCTGACAGCAACAACACGGTCGACAGCAGGATCGGACCGACGATACGACGCATGGGCATTCCCTCGTTAAGACAGCTCATTCTGCCGCAGCCGTGCGACGCTTCGCCACGAACTGTGCCTCAAGCGTGGCGGCCGGTTTACCCGCTTCGCCGGGCACCTGGCAAACCACGGTGATGCGTGCCCGCTTGCGGGCGGCAAGCGTGGCGAAGAAGGTTTCCCAGCTCGCTCCTTCGGCACACTGCGCCTCGGCCTGGAAGTCACCCCACAGCGGATCGAGGTAGCGCACGGTGGACTCGCCTACGTACACGTCACAATCCTCGCCATGCTGGCGCAGGGCCAGTTCCACCACGCCCCAGCCGGCCAGCGTCATCAGGCTGGCCAGGCTGCCGCCGAAGGCGCAGCCTTTGTCGTTCACGTTCGGCGCCAGCGGACAGTTCAGCACCAGCCGTTTGCCGTCGTAGCTGCCCAGTTCGAGGTCCATGCTGCGGGCGAGGGGAATGCTTTCGCGGATGAAATCCACCAGGGCCAGGGCAGCAGTACGCGGATCGGACGGATTCATCAGGCTTGCAATGCAGGGAGGGGCGCCAAGTGTAGAGGCTACACTCCGCCCCATGCCGCTTCCTCTTCCCTTCAGCAAGCTCGCGGGTTACACCGTGGTCATCACCCGCCCCGCCGGCACCGGTACGTCGCTGGCCAAAAAGGTTCGCGCGCTGGGCGGCACGCCACTGCTGTTGCCTGGCCTTTCCCTGCGCGGCGTTGCCGATCCGCAGCATGCGCGGGCGCAATGGTGCGAAGCCCAGCATGACGAGGTGCTGGTCTTCAGCAGCCCCGCAGCCGTACGTTACGCGCTGCTGCTTGCCCCGTTGAACAGAGAACATGGAACGGTCATCGCTGTGGGCCAGGGCACAGCGCGCGCCCTCCATCGGCACGGCATCGATGCTCAGGTGCCGGCTTCCCGCCAGGATAGTGAAGGCGTGCTATCGCTGCCGCCGTTTCAGCAGCCGCATGGCAAGCGGGTTGCCTTGATCACGGCGCCGGGCGGACGCGGCCTGATGCAACAGCAGCTCGTGCAACGAGGAGCGAAGCTGCGCGAAGTGCACGTGTACCGCCGCGCCGCTTCCAGGTTGAACCGACGCCACCAGGAGGCCGTGCTGCAGCTGCCGGCCACGGCTTGTGTGTTGTTCTCCAGCACCGAGGCCCTGCAAAACCTCAAGGGCCAGCTGCCGGCCGCAGCCTGGGAGCACCTGTGCCAGGCCATCGCCATCGTCAGCAGCGAGCGGATCGAGGAGGCGGCGCAACGGGCCGGATTCCAGCGTATTCATCGGGCCGCGTCGGCCAACCAGGCGGACCTGCTCGCCGCCGCGTGCGAAATCCACTCACGCCCGTAGCGTGTAGGCTGGGATGGCAATCCCAGCATCGGCAAGCCGCCGGAGAGCTGGGATTGCCATCCCAGCCTACCCCGCGAACATGCAGGCGCGGTGATGCCTATGCAGGGTGATTCAGAACTTCCCTGTGCTGTTAGCATGCGCGCATGAGCCAGGAAGATCTCACTCCCGACGTACGCACCACGCCCGGCATGGGCACTTCTGCCGATGCCGCGCGCCGCAGCCGGCCCGCGCCACCGGCCCGTCCTAGTGGCGGTGCCGTCGCTCTGGCTCTGTTGCTGGCCCTGATCGCCATCGTCGGCGTGAGCTACGTGGCCTGGCGACAGTGGCAATTGCTGCATATCAACGCCCAGGCGTTGCGCACTACGGCTACGCTGGAAGAGCGGGTCAACAGCATGGAGCACCAGCTCTCGGGCACGGCCAACCAGGGCAACCTGCTGTTGCAGCGCTTGAACGATGCCGAGCAGGTCAACCGCTCCTTGCGCGAAGAACTGCTGTCGCAAGACCAGCGCATGCGCGATCTGGAAGAAGCCGTCGGCAAGCTCTCCGAAAAGACCTTGTCCGGGCAGGACGCCATGCGCCTGGACGAAGCCGAATCCTTGTTGCGCATGGGCGCCGAACGCTACAGCCTGTTCCATGATGCACGAGGCGCTGCGCAGGCTTTCGCCTTGGCCGGCCAGACCCTGGCCGGCGTGAACGACAACGCTTTCAAGGGCGTACAGCAGAACATCGATGCCGAGCACGAAGCGCTGGTGAAAAGCCAACCGGCCGATCCGCAGCAGGCGCTCGATAGCGTGGCGCAGCTGCGCACCGAGCTTCCCAATCTGCCCTTGAAGCCGCTGGACGAACCGGTGGCGCCGGAAGGCAGCAGCGTGTGGGCACGGATCAAACATGCGCTCTACGGTGTCATCCAGATCAAACGCGACAACGGCGCGCCGGTTGATATCGCCGATGCACGCATTGCACGCGAGCTGGTGGCACTGGACCTCGCACAGACCCAGGCCGCGCTGCTGGCGTGGGACGACGAAGCCGGCAGCGCGGCATTGAAGCGCGCCGATGCAGGGCTTGCCGTGCAGTTCGATGCGCAATCGTCCGCCGTACAGCAGACGCGTCAGCGCATCGCCGCGTTGCTTGCCCAGCTCAAGCCGGCCGCGCCGGTGAGGCTGGGTGCGGCGCTGGCCGAACTGCGCAACCTGCGCGCCGTGCACGCGCTCAAGCCGAACTCCGAAAACGCAGTTGCGCCATCCAACGGGGCCAAACCATGAAGTTGTGGCGCTGGATCCTGGCGTTGGTGATCGTTGCCGCGCTGGCCGCGTTCGGCTGGCATTGGGTGGCGCAGGACCCCGGCTACGTGCTGCTGCGTTTGCGTGGTTACACCGTGCAGACCAGCCTGCTGGCGGCGGTGGTGATCCTATTGCTGGCATGGGCTTTGTTCGGCCTGCTTTGGCGCGCCGCGCGCTGGCCGTTCGGAGCGTTCTCGCGCCGCCATCGCCGCATGAGCCAGCAACGGCTGGCCGATGGCCTGGTCGCCATGATGGAAGGCCGCCATGGCGATGCCGAGCGCGAACTGCATCGCGCGTCTCGCCTCAATACCTTGCGTGGTCCTGCGTTGCTCGCCGCCGCCGAAGCTGCGTCGCGGCGGGGTGAGCATGGCCGTGCGCTGGAAGCATTGAATCAGGCCGCGCAAGTCGCGCCACGCGCAGCCCGTGTACTGCGCGCGCGCGTCTTGCGCCGCGATGGCAAGCCGGGCGAAGCGCTTGCCTTGCTCACGCCGGAAGCCGACAGCGGCAACCTCAGTCCTGGCGGCTGGCGGGAACTGGCGCTGGCGTCACTGGCTGTCGGCGATACCCGTCGCGCACGCAGCGCGCTGGAACCCTTGCAGAAAAGCGGCGTGATGAGCGCCCGCGGCTACGCTGCGCTGGAAACTCGGGTGCTGGTGGCGAGCATCCAGGCCACCGGCGACGGCGCTGTGCTGAATACGCTGTGGTCGCAATTGCCCAAGTCGCAGCGCCGCGCACCGGCGGTGGTTGACGCGTATGCACGCAAGGCGGCGAGCTACGGTCTCGTGCTGCCAGCCATGGACGAAGTGGAATCCGCCTTGCGTCGCGAATGGTCGTCGCAGCTGGTGGAAACTTATGGCGCGCTGGGAGGCGACGATCTCGACGCACGCCTGCGTCGTGCCGAAGGCTGGCTCGATGCGCATCCCAATGACGCCAGCCTGCTGCTGGCCTTGGGGCGGATGTCGGTGCGCCTGGCATTGTGGGCCAAGGCGCGCCCCTATCTTGAGCGCTCACTGGCCCTCTCGCCCAGTGCAAGTGCGTGGGAAAGCCTCGGCGATACCTATATGGGCATGGACGACGCGGCGCTTGCGCAGCGTTGCTATCGCAATGCCATAGCGATGGTGCGTGGAGAAAAGCCGGAGCTGCTGCCTGAAGACAGCATGGTAGGCGGAAGGCTGGATACGCGGCCGATCGCGATCGAAGAGCGCGATGTGCATGGGGTGCCGCGGCTGAAGGGGTGATCGAAAGTCCCCCTTCAAGCGGGTAGGCTGGGATGATAATCCCAGCTTCCATGCGGTATCCGGGTGCTGGGATTGCCATCCCAGCCTACGCACGCCTCAGTGGCATTTCGGCACACCCGCTACAATCCTGCACATGGATGTCTCTCACCTGATCGATTCGCTCAACGATGCGCAGCGCGAAGCCGTCTGTGCACCGCCCGGCCACTACCTGGTCCTCGCCGGCGCCGGTTCTGGGAAAACCCGCGTGCTCACCAACCGCATCGGTTGGCTCAACCAGGTGGAGCGCGTGCCGCCATGGGCGATCCTGGCCGTCACCTTCACCAACAAGGCCGCGGGGGAAATGCGCGCGCGCCTGGACAACCTGATTCCGGGCGGCACGCAGGGCCTCACCGTCGGCACCTTCCACGGCATTGCGCACCGCCTGTTGCGCCGTCATTGGCGCGAAGCCGGTTTGCCGGAGAGCTTCCAGATCCTCGATGCGGACGACCAGCAACGCCTGGTCAAACGTGTGGTCGCCGGCCTCGGCCTGGACGAAGCGCGCTTCCCGCCACGCCAGGCCGCCTGGCAGATCAACAGCTGGAAGGACGAAGGCAAGCGGCCGGAAAACATCGAGCACCACCAGCATCCGGTCACGCGCACATTGGTACAGATCTACCAGGCCTATGAAGACGCCTGCCGCCGCGCCGGCCTGGTGGACTTCGCCGAGCTGCTATTGCGCGCGCACGAGCTATGGCTGAAGCAACCGGCCGTGCTGGAGCATTACCAGCAACGCTGGCGCTATTTGCTGATCGACGAATTCCAGGACACCAATGCCCTGCAGTACGCATGGATCCGCGTGCTGGCCGGTTCCTCCGGCCAGGTGTTCGTGGTGGGCGACGACGACCAGGCCATCTACGGCTGGCGCGGCGCCAAGGTAGAAAACGTGCAGCAATTCCTGCGCGATTTCCCGGGTGCGCGTACGATCAAGCTCGAACAGAACTATCGCTCCACCTCCACCATCCTGAAGGCCGCCAACAGCGTCATCGAACGCAACGGCAATCGGCTCGGCAAGCAATTGTGGACGGCCGGCGAGGAAGGTGAGCGCATCTCGGTATACGCTGCCTACAACGAACAGGACGAGGCGCGCTTCGTGATCGAGCGCATCCGCGAGTACATCGCCGAGCATGGCGATGCGAAGGACTGCGCGATCCTCTACCGCTCCAACGCGCAATCGCGCAATTTCGAAGAACAGCTGATCCAGCACGATGTTCCGTACCGCGTCTACGGCGGCCTGCGCTTTTTCGAGCGTGCGGAAATCAAGGACGCGCTTTCCTATCTGCGCCTCACTGCCAACCGTCACGACGACGCGGCGTTCGAGCGCACGGTAAACACGCCGCCGCGCGGCATCGGCGATCGCACGCTGGACGTGCTGCGCCGGCGCGCGCGCAGCGAACGCCTGTCGATGTGGGAAGCGGCGCTGGGTGAATTGAGCACCGGTACGGAACTGGCAGGGCGCGCGAAGAACGCGGTGAAAAGCTTTTTGGCCATGATCGACGAGATGGCCCGCACTTTTGCGTCCTCCCTGACAACGGAAACTGGCAACGCATTGTCGCTTGCCGAACAGATCGACCACGCCATCGTCCAATCCGGCCTGCGCGACTTCTACGAAAAGGACAGCCGCGGCAATGCCGAGTCGCGCGTGGAGAATCTGGACGAGCTGGTCAACGTCGCCAGCCGTTTCGAGCTCACGCCGGACGACATTGAGGCCAACTTGAGCGAGTTGTCCGCCTTTCTCTCGCATGCCGCGCTGGAAGCCGGCGAAGGCCAGGGCGAGTCCTGGGACAATTGCGTGCAGCTGATGACGCTGCATTCGGCCAAGGGCCTGGAGTTTCCGCTGGTGTTCCTGGTCGGCGTGGAAGAAGGCCTGTTTCCCAGCCAGCGCTCGGTCGAGGATGAAGGGCGCCTGGAAGAAGAGCGTCGTCTCGCCTATGTCGGCATCACACGTGCGCGCCAGCGCCTGATCATCACGCACGCCGAGTCACGCCGCATGCATGGTACCGAGATGCTGTCGCGGCCTTCGCGCTTCCTCGCCGAAATCCCACCGTCGCTGCTCGATGAAGTTCGCCCGCGCGTGCAGGTGAGCCGCCCCCTGTATGCCGGCCGTTTCGCCGAACCGCCGCCGTCGCTGCAGGAAGATCTGCCGGTCAGGCTGGGCCAGCGTGTGAGCCATCCGAGCTTCGGCGAAGGTGTGGTGGTGAGTGCGGAGGGCAGCGGTGCCCATACGCGCCTGCAGGTAAATTTCGAAGGAGCCGGCAGCAAATGGCTGGTGGCGGCTTACGCCAAGCTCACACCGCTG
The DNA here is from genome assembly GCF_003977665.1 of Dyella choica. Lineage (GTDB taxonomy): Bacteria > Pseudomonadota > Gammaproteobacteria > Xanthomonadales > Rhodanobacteraceae > Dyella_B > Dyella_B choica. The sequence goes on from NZ_RYYV01000029.1 coordinate 31,439, forward strand.
TAAGGATGCCCCAGTGATGAATCAGCGACCCATCCGCGAGTTGCGCCGCGAACTTGGCCTCTTTCAGCAGCAACTGCAGGAAGTCTATCGACAACTGCCCTGGAGCCATCGCCTGCTCAACGGCCTTTCCTTGGCGGTGCAGTCGTTGGCGGCCGCCAGCCTCGGTTACGGCCTGGGCCTGCTGCTGCACACCCAGCAGGCCTTCTGGGGTGCACTGACGGCCATCGCAGTCACCCAGCAGAACTATTTGGACACACGCAAATCCTCGCGCGACCAGGTGCTCGGCGCGGCAACCGGCGCGGCCATTGCGATGATCGCTTCCTACCTGGTGCAGGACAATTACCTCGTCTATGCCATCACCATGGCCATCTCCGTCGTGCTGTGCTGGTGCTTCAACATCGGCAACGCCGGCAGGCTCAGCGCGACCACCGTAACCATCGTGATGCTGGTGCCGCATACCGGTCCGTTCTGGACGATCGCACTGACGCGCCTGGGCGAAGTCACTATCGGTATTGGCAGTGCACTGCTGGTGACCGGAATCGCACATCAATTGGAGAAACTCTGGCCGGGCGAAAACTCGTAGGCTGGGATTGCCATCCCAGCCTACGATCGCCCGCTACTGGTTCCAATCGGTATCCGACAGGCTTGGCCAACCCTGGTCCGTCCACTGCGGCACCCAGTACCTGCCGTTGTCCGAAGCCGGCGTATAGCCGCTTCCCGGCACTACATAGAACGTGTTGTTGCGCCAAATATTGTTGAGGCTGCTTCGCCAGTACCCGTCGCCGTCATAGGCAATGTACAGGGCGCTGTTGCTTGGCATTAGATCGGTTCCGAACACGTTTCCGGTAAACGTGTCGTTGGTGTTGCCATCGCCAAGGCCGCCAAAATCCACGGTGTTGTGCCAACCGGAAAGATAGTTGTTGGTCACGGCCACGTGATCGTAGCCTTGGGTGGCGTACTGCAGCGCGATCCCCTCGTTGTTGGCCTCCGAAACGATGGTGTTGTGGTTGATGGTGAGGTAGCTCACGCTGTCGCCGTCGTTGGACAAAATGCCATCGGTGTGATCGAGATCGCCACCGTCCAGGCGCGCGTCGTGGATGTACGAATCACTGATCGTTACCGGCTGCGTCTGACTGGAAAGGCCGATCTGCGCCGCTGCCGCCAGGCCCCAGAAATCCGAATGGTCGACCGAAAAGGCGCCAGCAGCATAGCCACTGTCCGGCGCTTCGGCCTGGTTGATGCCGTATTCCACGCCCTGTAGGTAGGCCACCGGCAAGCTCTTGATTCCGGACGGCCTGAAAGTCGAGTAAGAGAACCGAATGCGATCGCCATTGGCGTATTGCACGACAGCCTGGCTACCGTCGCCGGCCCCATTGAAAGTCGCCTCGAACAAGCAGCCGATGAACGTAACGTCGGTGGGCGTACCGGGAACCCCCGGCGTGCCTATCACCAATCCATTCGGGAAATGGCAGTAATGGTAGGTCTTGCCGCTTTGAATCGGACCGGAACACTCCTGCCCGTTTATTGGCGTTTCGGAATAGTCCGTGTAGCTTCCCGGATAACCCGGCGCGGCCAGGTAGCCGGTATTGGCCGCGGTCGGCCATCCTGGCGGCGGCTGGGCGACTACCGCGGCGGCTATGCCGCTATAGCCTATGACGCATAGGGGTAACAATCGAGCAATGAGACTTACTGGCCTTGAATACCTGACTTCCATCGTCTGCTCCGTGGTCGGTTGTCGTTAACCGCGCGAAAGACTAGCTACATCAAATGGCTTGAAACGTGACCTGATCGCCTGCCTGAAGGTGGGCCAGGTAATGAAAACGATGCGTCGTGACCCACCTGCCGCCGCTGAGCTTGGCCTTGCTGCCTGCCGTTGCCGTGATGTGAAAATTTACGCGTTCTTTATGCGGCACGCCGTTTTCGCTACCCGCTTCTTATGCGCGGATGCCTAAAGTGCGCAGCTGAAAGGCATAGAGCGACACCCATGGACTTTGTCTACCTACTCTTCGGCTTCGTGCTGGCTGCGGCCACGCTTGGCTTTTTGATGCTCTGTGACCGCCTGGGGCCACGCAGCTGACCGCGCGCGGCGCGGCCAAGACTTCATAACGGAGCGATTCCCATGAACTTCTTCTACGGACTGGCTGCCGCCATCGCGGTGGCTTTGACGGTTTACCTGTGCGTGGCCTTGCTGAAGCCGGAGTGGTTCGAATGACTGCCAACGATTTCCTGCAGATCGGCATCTATCTTGTCGTGCTGCTGTTGCTCGTCAAGCCGATGGGCAGCTACATGGCGCACGTATTTGCCGACGAACCCAACCGGCTCACCCGCGTCGGCGCCGGCTTCGAGCGCCTGCTTTACCGCGTTTCAGGTGTCGAAGCCCATGAGGACATGGGCTGGAAGCGCTATGCGATTGCCATGCTGCTGTTCAACGTGGGCGGCATGGTGCTGGTATACGCCTTTCAGCGCCTGCAAGGGTATCTGCCGCTGAACCCCCAGCACTTCCCGGCGCTGAGCCCGGACCTGTCGATCAACACCGCGATCAGCTTCATCACCAATACCAACTGGCAGGCGTATTCCGGCGAATCGGCGATGAGTTATCTCACGCAGATGGCGGCGCTGGCGGTGCAGAACTTCATGTCTGCGGCGACCGGCATTTGTGTCGCCATCGCCGTCATTCGCGGTTTCGCCCGTAAAACGGTGCAGGGCATCGGTAATTTCTGGGTGGACCTGACACGCACCACGCTGTATGTGCTGCTCCCGATTTCCTTCCTGCTGGCGTTGCTGTTGGTGTCGCAAGGCGTGATCCAGAACTTCAAGGGGTATGTGGACGTGCCGGTGGTGCAAACCAGCGCGTACGCCCAGCCGGTGACCGATGCGGCCGGTAACCCTGTGAAGGATGCTTCCGGCAACGCCGTGACCAAGCCCGCGCAGCTCACTACGGAAACCTTACCGATGGGCCCGGCCGCCTCGCAGATCGCGATCAAGATGCTGGGCACCAACGGCGGTGGCTTCTTCGGTGCGAACTCCGCGCATCCGTATGAGAATCCGACGCCGTTCTCCAATTTCCTGGAAATGCTGGCGATCTTCCTAATTCCCGGGGGCCTGTGCGTCACCTTCGGCGAAATGGTCGGTGACAAGCGGCAGGGCTGGGCGATCCTGGCCACCATGCTGGTGATTTTCATACCGCTGGCGATCGGCGTGACAGCGGCCGAACAAGGCGGCAATCCGGTCCTGCATGCCCTTTCCATTGATCAGCACGCCTCTGCACTGCAGTCGGGCGGCAACATGGAAGGCAAGGAAACACGCTTCGGTGTCGTCGCCAGCAGCCTGTTCACAGCCATTACCACCGCCGCCTCCTGCGGTGCGGTGAACAACATGCACGATTCGCTCACCCCACTCGGCGGCCTGGTGCCGATGTGGCTGATGCAGCTGGGTGAAGTGATCTTCGGCGGTGTGGGTTCGGGCCTGTACGGCATGCTCGCCTTCGCCGTGGTCGCCGTGTTCATCGCCGGCCTGATGGTGGGCCGCACGCCCGAGTACATCGGCAAGAAGATCGAAGCGTACGAGATGAAGATGGCGAGCCTCGCCGTGCTGATTCCCTGCGCGCTGGTGGTGATCTGCACGGCCATCGCGGTGATGACGCCGGCTGCCGTTGCCACGGTAGGCAACCCTGGTGCGCACAGCTTCAGCGAAATGCTCTACACGGTGACGTCCGCGACCAACAACAATGGCAGCGCATTCGGCGGCCTCTCTGCGAACATTCCGTTCTGGAACGTGATGCTGAGCGTGTGCATGTTCTGGGCGCGCTACACGTTGGCGATCGCGATGCTCGCGCTGGCCGGCTCGCTGGCGGCCAAGAAGCATGTTCCCGCTTCGGCCGGCACGCTGCCCACACACACGCCGCTGTTCGTTACCTTGCTCGCCAGCGTTGTGATCGTGGTCGGTGCACTCACCTTCCTGCCCGCGCTGGCGCTCGGCCCGATCGCCGAATTCCTAATGTCGGCCCACTGATCGTAAGGCTATCGATTCCATGACTTCGCATACTCATGCCGTCCGCACGTTCGATCGTGCATTGATCTGGAAGGCCGTTGCGGACGCGTTCCGCAAACTCTCGCCGCGCTTGCAGTTCCGCAACCCGGTGATGTTCGTAGTGTTCGTGTGCAGCGTTCTCACCACGCTGCTGTGGGTCCAGGCCATGGCCGGCCATGGCGAGGCGCCGACCGCCTTCATATTCTGGGTGGCGATCTGGCTGTGGTTTACGCTGCTGTTCGCCAATTTCGCCGAGGCGCTGGCCGAAGGCCGCGGCAAGGCCCAGGCTGAGGCGTTACGCAGCACGCGCAAGGACGTGATCGCCAAGAAGCTGGCGGAGCCCAAGCGTGACGCTGCCATCGTATTCACGCCGTCGAGCGAACTGCGCGCCGGGCACTATGTGCTGGTGGAAGCGAACGAGCAGATTCCCGGCGACGGTGAGGTATTGATCGGAGCAGCCAGCGTGGACGAAAGCGCCATCACGGGCGAATCCGCACCGGTGATCCGTGAAGGCGGCGGCGATCGTAGCGCCGTCACCGGCGGTACCCGCGTACTGTCGGACTGGCTGGTGATCAAGATCACGCAGAATCCGGGCGAGAGCTTCCTCGACCGCATGATCGCCATGGTGGAAGGCGCCTCGCGCCGCAAGACGCCGAACGAGATCGCGCTGACCATCCTGCTGGCCAAGTTCACCCTGATCTTCCTGCTGGCTTGCGCCACGCTGCTGCCTTACTCCATCTATAGCGTGCAGGTTGCCGGCAAGGGCAACCCGATTACGCTGACCGTGCTCGTTGCGCTGCTGGTGTGCCTGATTCCTACCACCATCGGCGCGCTGCTGTCGGCGATCGGTATCGCCGGCATGGACCGCATGATCCGCGCCAACGTGATCGCTACCTCCGGCCGCGCGGTGGAAGCCGCCGGCGACGTGGACGTGCTACTGCTGGACAAGACCGGCACCATTACGCTCGGCAATCGCCAGGCGGTGGCGTTCCATCCCGCCCCGGGCATCGAGGAGCGCACGCTGGCCGACACGGCGCAACTGGCTTCGCTCGCCGATGAAACGCCGGAAGGCCGCAGCGTGGTGGTGTTGGCGAAGGAACGCTTCGGCCTGCGCGAACGTGAACTGTCCACCCTGCATGCGGAATTCGTACCGTTCACCGCCCAAACGCGCATGAGCGGCGTGGATATGGGCGAACGTCGCGTTCGCAAAGGTGCGCTGGATGCGGTGGAACGTTACCTCGATGGCCAGGGGAGCCACTTGCCGCCCGCGGTGAAGCGCATGGCTGAAGACATCGCCCGGCGTGGCGCCACCCCGCTGATCGTCACCGAAGGCGACCGCGCGCTGGGCGTAATCGAACTGAAGGACATCGTGAAGGGCGGCATCAAGGAACGCTTCGCCGAGCTGCGCCGCATGGGCATCAAGACGGTGATGGTGACCGGCGACAACCCGCTTACCGCCGCGGCCATCGCCGCCGAAGCAGGCGTGGACGACTTCCTGGCCGAAGCGACACCGGAAGCCAAGTTGAAGCTCATCCGCCAGATGCAGGCCGAAAGCCGGCTGGTGGCGATGTGCGGCGACGGCACCAATGACGCCCCCGCGCTGGCGCAGGCCGACGTGGCGGTGGCGATGAACACCGGCACGCAGGCGGCGAAGGAAGCCGGCAACATGGTGGACCTGGATTCCAACCCGACCAAGCTGATCGAGGTAGTGGAGATCGGCAAGCAGATGCTGATCACGCGCGGCTCGCTGACCACGTTCTCGATCGCCAACGACGTGGCCAAGTACTTCGCGATCATCCCGGCCGCGTTCGCCACCACTTACCCGGCGCTCAACGCGCTGAACGTGATGAAGCTGTCTACGCCCCAGAGCGCGATCCTGTCGGCGGTGATCTTCAACGCGCTCATCATCATCTTCCTGATTCCCCTGGCGCTGAAGGGCGTAAAGTACCGTCCGCTGGGCGCGGGACACCTGTTGCGCCGAAATCTGCTGGTCTATGGCGTGGGCGGCATCATCGTGCCGTTCATCGGCATCAAGCTGATCGACATGCTGCTCGTCCTGTTTGGTCTCGCCTGAGGAGGCAAAAGCGAACTATGCAAACCGTAAAACTCTCCCTTTGCTTGCCGGATGCCACCCACCCGAACATGCAGGTCCACGTTTGTTCGGAGGAAGCCGACTGTGATGTGGTGATTGAACTGCCGGTACGTGCGAAGGGGAGTGTCACACGGACGCCGGACACACCCCTGTCAGCGCAAGACGAATACGTGCTCGGCGGTTACGCCGGCATCTGAAATCCCATATCGGCGTCGCTTGCTGGGCGATGCCGCCCAGTAACGACTCTTCGAGAGGAAGGTATGTATTACAAGAAGGCTCTAGCCGCAGCGATCCTGCTGGCCGCGGCACCGGTTTTTTCGCAGGCGATGGCGCAGTCCACCAACGTCAGCAGCATGCCTGCAAGCACCAGCCTGCCGGCGTCGCCGGTTGTTGCCGAAAGCGGTGATTGCAGCAAGGGTTTCCTCTCGCGTTTCGCCGCCGCCTACCGCGAAGATGCGCAGCCAGCCGATCCGAATGCGGCCGCACCCAAGCGCCGTGCCATGGATGCGCCGTTCGATTCCCCGCCGTTCCCCGGTTCCGAATGGCAAATGGGCGGCGTACCTGCCCCGATCGGCGTACCGGATACCAATAGCACTTATCCGCTGGAAAAGGCGCTGGGCTGCACCAAGTTCGGCCAGTGGATGCAGCGCAACCGCATCGAGATCTACGGCTGGCTGACGCCGGCACTGAACGCCAGCAGCTCCAGTTTCAGCAACTTCCCGCTTTCGTACAACACGCGTCCGAACCGCGGGGAATTGGACCAGTTCGTCACCAACATCACCCGCGTCGAAGACACCGTGCAGACCGACCACGTCGATTGGGGCTTCAATATCTCCAATCTCTACGGCTACGACTATCACTACACGGTGACCAAGGGCGTATTCAGCAACCAGCTGTTGAATCACCCCGCCCCCAGTCAGCCATCCAACGGCAAGATCTACGGTGACGATCCGATGCTGTTCTACGGTGACATCTACATTCCTTGGGTGGCCGAGGGCATGATCGTGCGCGTGGGCCGCTGGCTTTCGCTGCCGGATATCGAAGCGCAGTTCTCGCCGCAAAACTACCTGATGTCGCACTCGATCCTGTACACGGTCGATCCGTACACGCAGACCGGCATCATGACCACCACGCGACTCAACCAGCAGTGGACATTCCAGATCGGCGTGAATGCCAGCAATGACACGGCGCCCTGGAATCACTCGGCGCGCCCCTCGCTGCAGACCTGCGTGCGTTGGGTGTCGGCCGACAACAACGACATGCTCTACCCCTGTATCAACAACTGGAACAAGTCGGACTACAACTACAACAACGTGCAGATGTACGTGGCCACCTGGGGTCACCGTTTCAATCAGCACCTCCACATGCAGACCGAGGCCTACCGCATGTACGGTCGCAATGTTCCGGGCTTCGGTCCGTACGGCACGCCCGGCGTAGCAGGTTCGTCGTCGCTGCCTGGCACGGCTGGCGCGTTCGGTATCGTCAACTACCTGAACCTCGAAGTGAACACGAACAACATGCTGTCGTTCCGCAACGAGTTCTACAACGACGAAAAGGGCCAGCGCACCGGCTTCGCCACGCGTTACAGCAGCCATACGCTCGGCCTTACCCACTGGGTGTCGCAGGATTTGGAAATCCAGCCGGAAATCCGCTACGAGCGCTCATACGACACCAACGCGTACAACGCGGGCAAGAAGGACTACCAGGTCGTTGCCCTGCTCGACGCGATCATTCACTACTGAGGTAACCGCCATGGGCCGGTTGATTCGCAATGCCGCATCGATGTTGCTGGTGATGACCCTCATCACCGGCATCGCCTACCCGCTGGTGGCCACCGGCGTAGCGCAAGTACTGTTCCCGCACCAGGCCAACGGCAGCCTGATCGAAAGGAACGGCAAGCCGATCGGTTCGGAGCTGATCGGCCAGACCTTCGACGACCCCAGGTATTTCTGGGGTCGTCCTTCGGCCACCACGCCGCAGCCGTACAACGGCACGGGGTCGAACGGCTCCAACCTGGGCCCGGCCAACACCGCATTGCGCGATGCCGTGCAGCAACGCATCGACTCCTTGCGCAAGGCCGATCCGGGCAATGCCGCGCCGGTGCCGGCGGATCTGGTGACGGCGTCGGGCAGCGGGCTGGATCCGGAAATCAGCCCGGCAGCGGCGCAGTATCAGGTGGCGCGTGTAGCGCGCGTACGGCATCTGGACATCGCCCTGGTTCAGCAGTTGGTGGCGAAGTACACGCAAGGGCGGCAGCTCGGCTTGCTGGGCGAGCCACGGGTGAATGTATTGCAGTTGAATCTGGCGTTGGATGGAGTGCAAAACAAATAGCAAGCTTCATTCTCGCCAATATTCTGCTCCCTCCCCTACGTGTAGTAGTGGAGGGTTGGGGTGGGGTGAAGCAACCTCGCCGTGAGTTCAAACATTGCCGCAAGCTCGTGCAACCCCACCCCAGCCCTCCCCTGCAATGCACTTGATTAGCGTCGAGTCTCAGTAGGGTTTCGAAGATCCCGCTCCGGCAAGGGGCGGGATCGGAGTAAGCCGGCAGCCAGGTCTGCGAGCATC
>NZ_RYYV01000003.1:0-345819 GCF_003977665.1 Dyella choica
CAAGGCTGCCTACAACCAGGACCTGTCGGAGCGTCGTGCGAAGATCGTGTACGACTACCTGACCGCGCACGGCATCGACGCGAGCCGCCTGGAAGGCCCGGTCGGCCACGGTGTGGACAGCCCGATCGATAGCAACAAGACGACCGAGGGTCGCGCCCGCAACCGTCGCACCGAACTGCAGGTTCAGCAGTAATCGAACCCCTGCAAGCAGAACAAGAAAAGCCCGGCATTCGCCGGGCTTTTCTTTTATCGTCTTAGGTCATGACCGTTACACGTCGCTCTCCTCCAACAACGGCAATTCCTCGCCACGGGCTCGCGCGCGTGCTCAGCAAGCTGGGCGTGTGCTCGCGTAGCCAGGCAGAAAAGGCGGTACGTGAGGGCCGGGTGAGCGTGGATGGCCGCATCATGCGTGACCCTGAGCGTGCCACCGATCCCGCGCGTGAGCGCATATGCCTGGACGGTGAAGTGGTTGGCGCTACCAAACGTGTCTATATCGCCGTCAACAAGCCGCGCGGCATCGTGGTAAGCGCCGCCGATGAGCACGGGCGCGACACGGTGTACGGGCTGCTGGCGAACGCAGGCCTGCCATGGCTGGGGCCGGTCGGTCGGCTCGACAAGGCGAGCGAGGGCTTGCTGTTGCTCAGTAACGACAGCGTATGGGCGGCACGGCTCACCGATCCGCGTCATCACGTGGACAAGACCTATCACGTGCAGATCGATGCCATTCCGGACCCGAGCGTGCTTGATCGCATGCTGCGCGGAGTGCGAGACCAAGGTGAACAGCTTGCCGCCAAGCACCTGTCACTGCTGCGCACAGGCGAAAAGAACGCCTGGCTTGAAGTCGTGCTAGATGAAGGGCGAAACCGGCATATTCGCCGCCTGCTCGCGGCGCAGAGCATCGGCGTATTGCGTCTGATCCGCGTAGCCATCGGCGAGCTTGCGCTGGGTGATCTCGTCAAAGGGCAATGGCGTCATCTGACGGCCGAAGAAGTGGCGACTCTCGCCGGCTCATCCGATAACGACCATATGGCTGCTAAAGCCGCGCGTGCTCCCGCACTACCTGCAAAGTCCGTTCGATCTCTGCGTGATGATGCGTCGGGTCCAGCACGGCGTAGATAGTATTGTGGCAGGGCGTTTCAGGTCTGCATAAAGCCATCACGTCGCCGCGCGCTGCGTGATCAGCGATGCAGGCTGCGGGCACGATGGATACGCCGCGACCCGCCGCCACCCAATCCAGCACTTCCTCCAGCTCCTCGAAATGCGCGACCACGTTGAGGCGCGTGATGTTCACGCCCAGCACCTGCTTAAACCAGGTGGCGAAAACGTAGTCGCTTTCGTCATAAGTCACGTACCGCGCGTGGCGCAGCGACTCGCTATCCAGTGCAGGCAGTTGCGACCCGCGCGTCGCGGTGACCAGCACGATTTCTTCCGTGCCCACTGGCATATGGCGGAGCCGCTCATGCGCATTCTTGCGATGCACGAATCCGAGATCGCTGACGCCCGTTTCCACATGGCGAACGACATCTTCCGCGGTGGGATAGCGCATGCGAATGGGTACGTCGGCCAGGGGGCCATCGAGGAACAACGGCAGCAGTTGATAGCGCCCGAATCCGCTGACCGCCGAAATGCGCAATGCTGCCACCGGTGACGCGGCAGTGCGGATTTCCTCATGCAGTTGCTCCCAGTCGCGTCCCATTTCGCGACAGAACGCCAGCAGTCGCTCGCCCGCGGCATTGGGCGTCAATCGACCGTTTCCGCGCTGGAACACCGGCATGCCCAGCGCCTCCTCCAGTTTGCGCAGCTGATAGCTCACGGCTTGTTCGGTGCGATGCAGGACCCCGGCTGCGGCGCGCAGGCTGCCGGCTTCGCAGACCACGCGAAAAACATGCAGGTAGCGCATTTCCACGTTCATGCCGGCGCTTCCTAAGCCTGAAAAATTTTTTGGGGTGGCGCCAAAAAGATTCGCATGGTTCTCGGAACCTGGGCAAGCCTAGTATGGCGTGGCTTTCCCATGCCCCGCGAGGACTTCCATGACGTATCGATTGCTGGCCACTGTGCTGGTGTTGCTGCTGATCTCGCCCGCCAGCGCTCAGCAAGGGCTTGCTGCGCATTTCTTCGCCTATCAGGTAAATCCCGGCGCACAAGCCAGGTTCGAACAAGGGTATCGCCACCATCTGGGCTGGCACCGCAGCCATCGCGATCCGCTGGTCTGGTACGGCTGGACGGTTTCGGACGGCAGGTGCGAGGGCTGCTTTATCGATGCCAGTGTCGGTGAGCCCTTTGCGGCGTTCGATCATCGCGTCGACATCGAGCAGGATGGCGCGGATTTCACGGCCAGTGTGATGCCTTTTGTTACGCCGCAGGCGCAACTCGCCTATGCGCTGTTGCCCGAATTGAGTTACGGCACGCCGTTGGAAAAACGCCAGCCTAGCGATACGGTGCAGGTTACCTATTTTGATCTGCGTCCCGGCACCGAGCTGCGCTTTGAGCACGCCCTGCAGGCGGCGCGACGCGTGCTTGTCTCAACGCCAGGCGCGCCCCCGCATACCTGGTATCGATTGGTGACTGGCGGTGATAAGCCCCGGTACATGTTGATGGTGGCGCGTACGAATTGGGCCAGCTATGACGGCTTTCGTGCGGATATAGCCGATTTGCTGGCGAGTGACCAGAATGCTTTGCGTGATTTCACCGAGGCAGTGCGTTCCAGCAGTTCGGAGAGCTGGAAATACCATCCGGATCTGAGCAACTTGCCATGATGCATTTCCTCCCTTACGAGAGGTAGGGGAGGAAACTGCACTGTGCATGACAGGCGACTATCCGCCAATCACACCCAGCGAACGCCCCACCTTGGTAAACGCCGCGATTGCCCGGTCCACATGCTCGCGAGTATGTGCCGCGCTCATCTGTGTTCGGATACGTGCCTGGCCTTGCGGGACGACCGGATAGAAGAAGCCGGTGACGTAGATGCCTTCCTCAAGCAGGGCGGCGGCCATCGCCTGTGCCTTCTTCGCGTCGTAGACCATCACTGGCACGATCGGATGCACGCCCGGCTTGATGTCGAAGCCGGCCTTGGTCATCTGCTCGCGGAAATGGCGCGTATTCTCCTGCACGCGTTCCCGCAGTTCGCCGGCCGAATCGAGCATGTCGAAGGCCTTGATTCCGGCCGCGACCACATGGGGTGGCAACGAATTGGAGAACAGGTAAGGGCGCGAGCGCTGGCGCAGCATTTCGATGATTTCGGCGCGTCCGGTGGTGAATCCGCCCACCGCGCCGCCCAGCGCCTTGCCCAGGGTGCCGGTGAAGATGTCGATCTTGTCCAGCACGCCGTGCACTTCCGCCGAGCCGCGGCCGTGGGTCCCGAGGAAGCCGGTGCAGTGGCATTCGTCGATATGCACCAGCGCATTGTACTTGGCAGCCAGCGCAGTGATCTGGTCCAGCGGTGCGATGAAGCCGTCCATCGAGAACGCACCGTCGGTGGAGATCAGCTTGGTGCGCGCACCCGCCGCATCGGCCGCTTGCAATTGCTTCTCCAGATCCGCCATGTCGCAATTGGCGTAGCGCAAGCGCTTGGCCTTGCACAGGCGAATGCCGTCGATGATCGAGGCATGATTGAGCGCGTCGGAGATGATCGCATCTTCTTCACCGAGCAGCGGCTCGTACAGGCCGCCGTTCGCATCGAAGCAGGCGGCGTAGAGGATGGTGTCCTCGGTGCCGAAGAAGTCGGCGATTTTCTTTTCCAGCTGCTTGTGCAGGTCCTGCGTGCCGCAGATGAAACGCACGGAAGCCATGCCGAAGCCGTGACTGTCCAGGGCTTCCTTGGCGGCCTTGATCACCTCGGGGTGGTCGGCCAGGCCCAGGTAGTTGTTGGCGCAGAAATTCAGCACCTTGCGGCCGCTTTCCAGTTCGATTTCGGCGGACTGCGGCGAAGTGATGATGCGTTCGGCCTTGAACAGGCCCTGCTCGCGGATGGATTGGAGTTCTTGGGCGTAACGCGCCTGGCCGGGGTAGCTCATGGGACATGCTGCCGATGGTGGGGAAGCGGCCATTTTCGGCTTTTCGGGCCGCCGGGGAAACCCGCAGCGCAGCAGCCTTAAGCTCCGGGGCGGAAAGAAATTTGTGCCAGCCAGTTACGCAAGCTGCGTCATGGATCCGCATTTCCAGGTTGCAGGTGCTTGATCGGATCTTCGTGAGCAGTATGGGCGACGACACGATTGCGTCCACTGCGCTTGGCCTTGTACAAAGCTCCATCGGCTTCCCGGCATAGCCGTTGCAGCCCGAAACCGGAGCTCTGGGTGGATGCCACGCCGATGCTGGCGGAGAACGCTATCGCGCGTCCGTCCATATCGAGCGGCGTGGCTTCCATCGCCGCGCGAATGCAATGGGCGATAGCCAAGCCCTGGTCGTGCAAGCAGCCCAGCAGCAGGATGCCGAACTCCTCCCCGCCAAGGCGACCGAACAAGTCGTTGGCGCGCAATGGCTGCTTGCAGAGGCCAGCCGTGTGCTTCAGCAAGGCATCGCCGATGGCGTGACCATGGGTGTCGTTGATCTGCTTGAAATGATCGAGGTCGATGAAGACCAGGCAGGCCGCACCCTGCCTCCGCTCCAGCAGATGCAAAGCGCGTTGCGCTTCGCTGATGAAGTGCTGGTGATTGAAGATGCCGGTAAGCCCATCGAGACGGGCCTGCCGCTTGAAGTGGAGTTGCGAACGCTTGATGCGCAACAGCCAGAAAATAACGGATGCCAGGGCCATCAGCAGCAGGGCGATATAGAGGCGGCCGGTCTCGATCGTTTTGCGAGCCAGCGTCTGTTGCAAACGAAGGATGTTGTTTTGCCTGCTCAGCTTTTCCGTCTCGAGCTTTTGCGCAAGCATGCGTTGCTGGGCCACGTCATAGGCCAGTGTCCTGGCACTGACATCATTCAGATGACCGAGATTCTGCACGGCATAGTGCTCGTAGTAGTTCAGCGCCGCACTTGCATTGCGACGCTTTTTCGCGACGCGATATAGCACTTCATAGGCGTCTCTCAGCGTTACATCGATGTCGCCTGGATGGCTGGCGGCCAGCGCGGCCAATGCCGCAGCGTTGGCCTTGCCATCGTCACCCAGTTTCCAATAAGCCTGGGCAAGCTGCACTCGAGCGTCCTGCATGTGGTAGTAGCTCGGATTTGCGCGAATGCTTGGCGCAATGCGGTTGAGCAACGCTATGGCTTTGTCCGGCTGGCCCTCATCCAGGTAAATGCTGTCCTGCACCAGCCAGATAGTGTCGGAATAGACCGGTTCGCCGGCGGCCTGGCAGGCATCGATCCCTTGCTGGAGCTCCGGGCTGGAGGAGGTCAGCTTGTGATTTTCGTAAAGGACACTGATGAGCATCGTTTGCGGTTTGCACGATGTTTCTCCCGGAGGAAGCGCCTGCATCATGTCACGAGCGTAAACCGCGGCCAGATCGTACTGCCCGGCCCTTCTGAACTGCTGCGAGACATAGAACAGGACCAGGAAGCGTGCCAGCTTGTCCTGTGTCCTGGGCAGGTCCGCCGTTAGCCGGTTGGCCAGCTCGAAGGCCTCTTCGTAGCGCTTGTTGCTGCCCATATCGTTCATGAGCATGGCGGAAGCCTTGGTCACCAGGACCGCGTCCCCGGAGTGGCCGATGACATCCCGCAGCAGAGTGTCAGCGTTGGCGTAGTCGCCGCGAAAAGAGGCCTCCCAACCATCCAGGTAGCGTAATTGCCAGCGCTCATGCGCAGACATGCCGGAAGCTTGTTGATGAAGCATTTCCAGCAGACGTAGAAATCGCGGGTGATCGGAAGTGCGTAGGCTCTCAGTTTGGGTAAGCAGTGCCGCGACCGAAAGCTCCGGCGCAACGGCGAGTGCGGTTTGCATGAGAACGCAAAAAGCCATGGCCGCGAGAATGGGCCATGACTTGGAGCGGTTTTTCCACCGCAACATACGGCGACCGTCTATCGATCGCGCGATGGTCTGTCGTGATCGGGTTTGTGCGGCTTGGTCGGAACGTGTTTGTCGCCGTCATGATCCGGCTCCTCCTCGTGCCCGGGGCCGGTAGTGCTGTGCTCATCTTTCATCGGCTTGTGGCCGAATTCGACTGACAGCGCCGAGCGATCTCCCGACGCTACGGCTACTTTCAAAGCATCCGAGGCGCCGGCCTGGGCCAAGGTGTGTACTAACTCCTCGGCCGCCGCATGCCGCAACTTGGCGTTCTTGCCGATCGTTTCCAGCCATTCAATCGTGTCTGCCACGTGCTTCTCCTTTCCCTTGTGAAGTCAGTGTTGCCATGAAATGCTTACGCGGCGTCCGTTGGCCTCATGCAAAGCCGGTCTCCTTGTCCAGTTCCGCCAGGCGCTCGCGCATCGCGAGGTTCGGTTTCAACGCGATGGCGGGCGGCAGGACCACCGTCTCTTGCGAGGACAGCTCGGTTTCGGGCAAATCGCGTAGTTTCACGCGCCGGATGTGCGGTTGTTCGATCGGCAGCGTGGCCCCGTGATAGATGATCACTTCATGATCGAGCGGATAGTCTTCGCTCAATCGGTCCACGAGTACCTGGCGATAAGGCGAGCCAGTATGGAAGCGCGTCAACGACCAATCGCCGACCAGCGCGGCCTGCCACAGCACCACATAGCTGGCCGGGTTGAGGCGATGCTCATAGAACAGCAGCTGGCTGGCCTCGAAATGCTGGCAGCCGAAGCGGCCCGGGTCGAGACCTAAGTCAGCATAAAGACAGTCTTCGGCGGAAATGCCCGGCTCCATGGTTGCGTGAAAACCTTCGGCGCGGGCGATCTCGATGGCCTTGTGCGGCGACCAGGCGAAGATGCCGGGGTGGCCATAGAACACGGCGCAGACGCGCTTGCCGGCACGCACTTCGGTCATGATCAGGTCGACCCATTCCCGATAGGTCTTCAGGCGCGATTTGCCTTCCGCGTAATAGGGCTGCAGGCTGCGCACATCCGGGTTCATGCGCTGCAGCCACAATTCCACGATGTGGTCGGACAGTGCCGCAAATACCACGTCTGCTTGCTCGATGTGGTCGCGTGACAAGGGGGTGAGGTGGGAGCCGAGGGTCATACCCATGCCGACGCAGGCCAGGCTGCCGTGGCGGGTCTCGTTCGATGACGGTAGGGAAGTCGCATTCATGGTGAAACCTTCCTTAGTGACATGATGATCGGACAGGCAATGCGCCGGAACGCGGAGCAACAACGAGGCAAAGCAAAGGTTGTGCCTTGATCGGAGCCGTGCTGCAAGTTCATGACCGGGATCGAGAGCAGCCTTGCTGCGGTCGTTTTGCGCGGAGCGTCAGCATCCATGGCGCTATCCGTGATGTGACGTGCAAGGTTGAGAATTGACCTGCGGCGTATCGGGACTGCATCGACCTGGAGGTATTCCTGGCGGGCTAACGGCAAGAAGCTACGGGCGTCCCGTCATTGAGGCGCAAAGGGCGCGGCTACATGTGCAAGCTGAAATCAGCCCGCGTGGTCTTACCCTTGTCTTCGATGCCCTTGGCATCCAGCTTCGACGCCAGCACGAACACGCGGTTATCGGCGATCTTGCCTTGCAGGTATTGGCGCACCGCGCCGGCGCGGCGCTCAGCCAGATGACGCAGGGCGTCCTGGTCGACCGTCACGTTGGCTTCCAGCATCTTGATCATTTCCTCCGGGGGCTGCGACTTGGTCAGCCCGAGGAAGTCGCGCGGTTTATCGAACTTGGCGTGCTTGTAAGCCTTGGCCAGATACTTTTTGTAATCGTCGGTCCCCGGTTTCACCGGTGCAGCCTTGGCGGGGGCGCTGCCGATGTCGTCGGCCTCTTCCTTCTGCACCATGTCATCCACCGTCACCTTGCGCAGGCCTTCCTCGTCCACGGAGGGATCGACACGGCCGGTGATGTCCAGCTTGATGTCCGGCTTCTTGTTGAGGATATCCACCACATGCACGAGCCGGTCTTGAGCTTGCGCATCGAGCACGGCCGATCCGGGGATGAATTCCACGTAGTCCAGGTCCTGCTGGCCGCCGCCGCCGCCAATCGATGCCAGCAGGCGGAACGGCGAAGTCACCGCGCGCTTGAGCACGTTCACGAAGGCCTGCCAGATCACGCCGCCGAGGCTGAATTCAGGATCGTTGAGAGAACCGGAGACGGGAACGTGGATGTCGATGTTGCCGTTGGAATCCTTCAACAGCGCCACCGCGAGCTTCACCGGCAGATGGCTGATGCCGGGGCCTTCCATGCGATCGCCGAAAGTCAGCTGGTTGAGCACGATATGGTTGTCGGCATTCAACTGGTTCTGGTCCAGTTGATAGTGCACGTCCATCGTGAGCCGGCCCTTGGTGATCGGGTAGCCGGCGTACTTGCCGGAGTAGGGCGTCAGATGCGTGAGCTCCACATCATTGGCCTTGGCCTTGATATCCAGGAACGCCATCGGCGTGAGCGGATTGATGCTGCCTTCGATGTTCACCGGTGAGCTGTCGTCCAGCTCGCCCTGCAGCGTGACGTCGGCGGGCTTGCCGGTGGTATTTGTGCCGAACGCGCCGATCTTGCCGGCGAGCTGAGTGATGTTGGCGGTGTAATTGGGCTTGATGAAGTTGTCGGTGTAATTGAGATTGCCGCTGGCCAGCGTGATCTGGCCGATATGGATGTCAGCCGGCGGTGCGGCGGAGGTCGACGCGCTGGCGAGAGTCGCGGTGGTCGTATGGCCGCCCCCCGGCGTGCGCGAGGTTTCTTTCTCCGGCGGGGGAGGCGCGCTCTGGGCCGGCGCCGGGCCAACCTGTGCGTTGGTCACCGAAACCGGTGCCTGCGCCGGATTGGAAATCACGTCCTGCAGATTGAGCCGGCCGTTGGCATTGATGATCACGCGTGCGTAGAAGTCTTCAAGCGCCAGGGCGGCGATGTCGACCTTCGGCGCAGCACCGTTCATTTGCAGCTTCATCCCGCTGAGCGCGAGCGAATTCCAGCGCAGGAAGTCCTCGCTGGTCAGCTTGTCCAGGACGCGCACACGGCTCAGCGCCATGCTGCCCTGATAGGCCATCAGGGCCTGCGGTTTGCCATCACGGTAACGGACGCGTCCATCCGCGCTGAGCTTTGCACTGTCGATATTGACGTTCAGCGGGACCTTCACCAGTGAGGCAAACGGCGCAACATTCAGCTTGCTGGCGACGATGCGCAGATCGGCGTCCATCGGTTCGGGTTTGACCTGGCCGTCGACCTTGAACGTGCCGCGGCCCATGCCGCCGCTCAGTGCCAGCTTGATCGGCTTGTGCATGTCGTCCGAAAGACTGTCCAGGCCGAATTTCTCCGCATCGATCTGAATGCGTCCCTGCCGGGTCGGCAGGCTGGGATCGGTGAGCGCAAAGCTGCTGCCGTCGATCGCCAGGTGGGCGATGCTCCAATGCCATGACGGGGACTCAGCCTGCTTGCCCTTGGCCGGCGGCGACGACTTGCTCAGATTCGCAAGATCGATGTTGCCGTTCTTTAGTCGCTGGGCTTCGATCTTCAGGCCATGCAGAGTGATGTCACCGAACTGCGCGGTGCTGCTCCCAAGGTCGAAATGATGAATGTCCACCGTCAGCGTCTGCCACGCCACCAACTTGACGTCGCGTTGTTTCAGGGCGAATTCGTTGACGGCAAGCTTGCTGTTGTCGAGGGTCAGGGCCAGCGCCTTGCTCCAGTCGACCTTCAGCTTCACTTCCCCGTCCAGGGCGCCGCCGGCAATGTCCGCTTTGAGCGGAGGACCCCATGCCGCCAGGGGCTGCAAACCGACATGGTTCGCGCTGATCTGGCCTTCGAAGCGGCTGTCCTTCTCGAACAGCTTGCCGACGGCATGCAGCGTTCCGCCGGCCAGGCCGGAGTTCACATCCACGGCGCCTGGTTGGGACGCAAGGGTGGAAAGCTGGCGGACGGTGCCCTGCATGTTTTCCAGTTGCAGGCGCGCGGGTGCCGGGCCGGTGAGATCGCTGTAGTCGAACGTGCTGTTGAGCAGGACGAGCGTGCCGATCTGCGCATCGGTGGGAGGCGTGCCAGGTTTGGCCGGCGCTGAGTTCTTGCCGAGCAAAGCGTCGAAGTTCGTGTGGTCGCCGGATGATTTGGTGTAATGCAGGCTCGCATGGTCGAGCTGCAGCGTGTTGAAGTGATAGCGTGACTGCAGCGGCTGTACGTCTTGCAGCGCGGCGGCGCCATGCCCCAGTTCGAGGATCGGGGCATGGTCGTGGGTGGTCATGCTGAAGTTGTCCAGCTGCAGCGCACCCTGCAGCTGCAGTTGCGGTGTCGGCTGCGCTTGCACGAAATGCACGTCCAGCGTGCCCGACAGCAAGCCGCTGGGAATGGCGGCGGGCAATGGCGCAGGGGCATAAGCCAGGTACTTCGCCAGGTCCAGGCGATCTATGTTGAAGCTGATCACCGATTCGCGGCTGCTGGCGAACGGCTTGGTCTGTCCCTCGATCCGCAATGGGCTGCCATCCACGCGCATGGCCAGCAAGGGTTGCACGAAGATGTCGACGTCATGCGGCAGATTGGTGATGAACGGGATGCCGAGTTCGAGTTGGTCCACGCGATGCGTGGCGTTCTGCACCTTGTCGTCGAAGCCGATGTCGCCATCGTGCACACTGATGTTGGAGATGGCGAAATGCGTTGGCGATGCGTTCGGATCAGCTGGCTTCGACTCGAGGCGCTGCAGGATGTCGCTGAAGTTGAACGTCTGTGCGCCCGTGCGCGTAATGTGCAGCTGCGGGTGCTGCAGCGTCAGTTCGTCCAGCACCGGGGCCAGATGAAAGAGCGAGCTCCATGAGGCGTTCACCACCAACTGATCGAAATCGACGAACGATGCCGCGCCATCGCGTTCGCCGATATGCAGCTTGTCCACCGTGAGCCGTATCGTGTACGGATTGAAGTGGACCGCGCCGATCGTAACGGGACGCTGCAGCTGGGCTGCCAGCTGCTTTTCGAGCTGGCCCTTGATGATGCCGGGCGCAATGAAAAAGCCGAACAGGCCGAACAGCGCAAGCAGGATGACGATCACCAGCGTCGTGATGCGCAGGCGGCGGGAATGGTACAGGCTTACCGCGCGCTCGCGGCCAGCCTTCAGCAGCGCATTGGGTGACAGGTTCCGGTTTGCCATGCCGTCGATGCTCCTCCCGTGACATCGCGGACCGACCGTGCCGGCGCAACAGACCGTGCACTATCCCAAGCTTGAAGTTCATGTCGGCACGCCCGTGAGGATGAGTGTAGCCTCAGGCGTGCGGATTGCGTAGACGTAGGCTGGGATTGGCATCCCAACCTACGCCCGTAATCGCTGCGTCAATGCCAGGAGCAGACCACCTTGCCGCACAAGCCGGCGTCCATCAGGTCGAAGCCCTTCTGGAAATCGTCGATGTGGATCTGGTGGGTGAGCACCTTTTGCAGCGGGAAGCCGGTGAGCACCATCTGGGTCATTTTGTACCAGGTCTCGTACATGCGGCGGCCGTAGATGCCCTGCAGCGTAAGGCCCTTGAAGATCACCCGGTCCCAGTCGATGCCGGCGCCCTTGGGCAGGATGCCGAGCAGGGCGACCTTGCCGCCGTGATACATGCAATCGAGCATGTCGTTGAAGGCGCGCTGGTTGCCGCTCATTTCCAGGCCCACGTCGAAGCCCTCCATGTGCAGGTCCTTCATGACGTCCTTAAGTGACTGGTTGGCCACGTTCACCACGCGCGTGGCGCCCATGTCGGCGGCGAGCTTCAGGCGGTAGTCGTTGACGTCCGTGACCACCACGTTGCGCGCGCCCACGTGCTTGGCGATGCCGGCGGCGATGATGCCGATCGGACCGGCGCCGGTGATCAGCACGTCTTCGCCCACCATGTCGAACTCCAGTGCGCAGTGTGCCGCGTTGCCGTAGGGATCGAAGAAGGCGGCCAGCTCGGAGGGGATCTGATCCGGAATCGGCCACAGGTTGGCGGCCGGCATGGTCATGTACTCGGCGAAGGCGCCATTGCGGTTCACGCCGATGCCCACGGTGTTCGGGCATAGATGCTGGCGGCCGGCGCGGCAGTTGCGGCAATGGCCGCACACTATGTGACCTTCCGCCGAAACGCGGTCACCGATTTTGTAGCCGGTCACCCCCGGGCCGATCTCCACCACGCGGCCGACGAACTCATGGCCGATGGTGAGGCCGGGCTTGATCGTGCGCTGGGACCACTCGTCCCATTTGTAGATGTGCAGGTCGGTGCCGCAGATCGCGGTTTTCTCCAATTTGATCAGCACCTCGTTCGGGCCGACTTCCGGCACCGGCACTTCTTCCATCCAAAGGCCCTTTTCGGGCAGGCGCTTGACCAGGGCTTTCATCATTTGCGGCATGGGGAACATCCACAGCAGGCGGGGGAGGGAAACGCAAGCGACAATTATATCGGTCCACGCTGTGCGGGCTTTACTGCGCTGCCGCATGCGGCAGGCGCCATTCGCAACAAAGCCAAGCCGCTAAACTGTCGCGATGCCTGTCGATCACCGCCCGCTTGCGATCTTCCTCATGGGCCCGACCGCGTCGGGCAAGACTGCGCTGGCCTGTGCGTTGAGCGAGCGCTTTCCGCTTGGCTTGATCAGCGTGGATTCGGCCCTGGTTTATCGTGGCCTGGATATCGGCTCCGCCAAGCCGGATGCAGCGACGCTGGCGCGCTACCCGCATGCCTTGATCGATATCCGCGATCCGGCGGCGCCGTATTCGGCCGCGGATTTCAGTGCAGATGCGCAGGCAGCCATGCAACGTGCCGGCGAAGCCGGTCGCGTTCCCTTGTTGGTGGGTGGCACCGGGCTGTACTTCCGCGCACTGCAGCGTGGCTTGTCGACCTTGCCGGAAGCGAATCCCGAGGTGCGCGCGCAATTGGCCGGACAGGCCGCAGCGATAGGCTGGGACGGCATGCACCGCCGGCTGGCGGAACTCGATCCGCAGGCCGCTGCACGCATCAAGCCCGGTGACGCCCAGCGCATCCAGCGCGCCCTGGAAGTGGTCACGCTCACCGGCCAGCCGCTCAGCGTGCAGCAGCACGGTGGACGCGGCCAGGCTTTCCCATGGCGTGTGTTGAAGCTGGCGCTGGTGCCGGAAGAGCGTGCGGCACTGCACGCTCGCGTCGCACGGCGCTTCGATGAGATGTTGCGCCAAGGCCTGCTCGATGAAGTGCGCGCGCTGCGCCAGCGGGGCGGCCTCAGCCCAGACCTTCCGGCCTTGCGGGCTGTCGGCTACCGCCAGGCCTGGGAACACCTGGATGGCCTTTACGATGCCGATGAATTGCGTGACCGGGGCATTTTCGCCACCCGACAGCTCGCCAAGCGGCAGATCACCTGGCTGCGCAGCGAGCTGGATGCGCGGGTGTTGGACCCGGAGCGGAGCGACTTGGTGGGGCGTGCGATGGATGCCGTGGGGTTGTTTCTAGGCACGAAATGAGGATTGTTTGTAAAGAAATTGACGTGGTTTTGTTATGCTCTCGTCATGACCCGCAAAACTCTTTCATCCTTGATTTAAAAGCGGTTAACATTCAGAGACTCGGGGCGGGGCGCCTTTGGCGTCGCTTTTTTCCGGCCCATCCGTGGATGAGGGGGAGAACAACAATGTCAAAAGGGCAATCCTTGCAAGATCCATTTCTGAACGCACTGCGCCGAGAGCGCGTACCGGTAGCCATCTACCTGGTGAATGGCATTAAGCTGCAGGGCACGATCGAATCGTTCGATCAGTTCGTGGTGCTGTTGCGCAACCAGGTCAGCCAGATGGTCTACAAACACGCCATTTCCACCGTGGTGCCGAGCCGCAACGTGCGCGTCGGCAATGGCCACGAAGGTCACGAGGGCCACGAAAGCCACCTCGAGCACGCATCGATCGAAAGCGAAGGTTGATTCACTCTGTTCGATAGGCAAAAGAAAGGCGAACGGGCTGTGTTGGTCCTCCCGCACTCGCGGGGGGAGGACGATGCCGCCGAGCGAGCGGAGGAATTCGTCGAGCTGGTGATGTCCGCTGGTGCCCAAGTGCTGGCCTGCATTCCCGCGCGCGTAGAAAGCCCCAATCCGCGCTACTACATCGGCACCGGCAAGGCCGAAGAAGTGGCCGAAGCCGTGCGTGCGCTGGAAGCGGATGTGGTGCTGGTCGACCACCTCCTTTCGCCCGTGCAAGAGCGCAATCTGGAAAAGCTGCTCAACGTGCGCGTGGTGGATCGGGCCGGTCTCATCCTCGACATCTTCGCCCAGCGCGCCCGGTCCCACGAAGGCAAGCTGGAAGTGGAGCTTGCCCAGCTCAAGCACCTGGCGACACGCCTGGTGCGCGGCTGGACGCATTTGGAACGCCAGCGCGGTGGTGCCATCGGCCTGCGCGGACCGGGTGAAACGCAGCTGGAAACCGACCGCAGGCTGCTGGGCGAACGCGTGAAGATGCTCACCAAGCGCCTCGAAAAAGTGCAGACCCAGCGTACCCAGCAGCGTCGCGCTCGCCTGCGCAACACGGTGCCGCGAGTGGCCCTGGTCGGCTACACCAACGCCGGCAAGTCCACGTTGTTCAATGCGCTCACGCAAGGCGACGTCTATGCGGCGGACCAGTTGTTCGCCACGCTCGATCCCACCGTGCGCAAGCTCGATGACTTGAGCTGCGGTCCCGCCGTGCTGGCCGATACCGTGGGTTTCATCCGCGAGTTGCCGCACGACCTGGTCGCCGCCTTCCGCGGCACGCTGGCCGAAGCGCGCGATGCGGATTTGCTGCTGCACGTCAGTGACGCCGCGGATGAAGAGCGCGAGCGCCTGCATCAAGTGGTCGACCAGGTGCTGGAAGAAATCGGCGCGGGCGACGTGCCGCAATTGCATGTGATGAACAAGCTCGACCTGGCCGGCGGTGAGCCGCGGATGGTGCGAAACGCCGAAGGCTTGCCGCAGCAGGTGTGGCTGTCGGCCGCCACGGGCGCAGGCCTGGATTTGTTGCGCGAGGCCTTGGGGGAATGCCTGGGCGGCGCGCGCGTGCAGTCCGAGCTGCGCCTGCCGCTGTCTGCAGGGCGCCTGCATGCCCGGCTGCGTGCGGCCGGCGCCATCGCCGAAGAAGCCGTCGATGAAGAGGGCTGGCGTCTTCGTATCGACGCTCCGCGGAGCGTGCTGGCGCCGTTGACCGGCGGGCAGGGCCACGATGTGGAGCTGCTGCGGGGCTTGTTGGGGAGTCCTGATTCGGCGCTGTAGGCTGAGATGACAATCCCTGCATCGCATGCATGGCATGCATGTCAATGCTGAGTTTGCAACCTAAGCCAACACCGCCGCTGCCTGCCGGGACGGGACCCAATCGAGCCGTCTCTGCTAGAATGCGATCGTTTGTGCGCCACCTTGCCGAGGTGCTTGCACGCTCACCATCCGTCACCATGTCCCACCAACTCGAACCCAGCGTTTTCCGGCCGTTGTTGCCGGCCTCCCAGCGGCCTCAAGGAGACTGACCATGGCCTGGAACGAACCCGGCAACGGGCAACGTGATCCGTGGAACAAGAACAAGCGCGGTTCCGCTGGCAAGCCCGGTGTCGAGACCGCGCTCAAGGATCTGTTCAAGCGCATCGGGCGCCTGGGCGGCCCCGGCGGCATCCTCACCATCGTGGTGGCCATCCTGCTGGCCTGGCTGTTGCTGACCAGCTATACGGTCATCGGTACCGGACAGGTAGGTGTAGTGCAGCGTTTCGGCGCTTATGCGCGGACCGTTGGCGCCGGATTCCATCTGAAGCTGCCGGCGCCGATCGAAACCACGCAGACGGTGGCGACCTCGCGCGTGCGCGCCATGTCCGACCAGGTCCGGATGCTCACGCGCGAACAGGACATCGTCACGGTCGATTTCAACGTGCAGT
The DNA here is from genome assembly GCF_003977665.1 of Dyella choica. GTDB lineage: Bacteria > Pseudomonadota > Gammaproteobacteria > Xanthomonadales > Rhodanobacteraceae > Dyella_B > Dyella_B choica. Next base: position 15,814 of record NZ_RYYV01000003.1, read on the forward strand.
ACCAGGTCGCTGATCCCAGGAAATACCTGTTCAGTGCGCGCGATCCGGACGGCACGCTCAACGCGGCCGCACAGGCTGCCGTGCGTGCCGTGATCGGTGCGCAGGCAATGGACGATGTACTCACCGGCCAGAGCGACGGCAATGCGCCCGCGCCTCATCTGGGTACCCTGCAGCAGCAAGTGCGCGACCAGCTGCAACGCACGCTGGATGCCTACGACTGCGGCTTGCGGGTCACGGACGTCAGCTTTCAGGCTGTCACGCCACCGCAGGAGGCGAAGGACGCCTTCGACGACGTGATCGCTGCGCGCCAGGACCGTGCGGGCCTGATCGACCAGGCGAAAGCCAACACCAGCCAGGACATTCCCAACGCCAAGGGCGAAGCCAGCCGCCTTGCGGCCGAGGCGCAAGCCTATAGGGCAGAGCGTATCGCGCGGGCGCAGGGCGAAGCCGAGCGCTTTGACCTTATCCTCAAGGAATACCGCGCCGCGCCGGAAGTCACCCGCCGCCGCCTGTGGCTGGAAACGATGGAAGATATCCTGCACGCGAGTAACAAGGTCATCGACGGCTCCGAAGGCCGCAGCGTCATAAGCATCGGCGGCGACCGCGGCGAAGCGCAGCCGGCCGCCAACTTGCCGGTTGCCGGCGCGGTAGCACAGCCGGGCAACACTGCGGGCGAAGAGGCGGAGAAGGGGAAGCAGCCATGAAGACCACCGCTGCAATCATCATCGTTCTGCTCATCCTGCTCGGTTTCAACAGCTTCTATACCGTAGGCGAGGGCCAGCACGTTCTGTTGCTGCAGTTCGGCAAGATCTTGCGCACCGAGCGCCAGCCTGGCCTGCACGCCAAGCTGCCGTTGCTACAGCAGGCGTTGACGCTGGACGACCGCATCCTGTCTTTCGATGCCGCGCCGCAGCGTTATGCCACCGCCGACAAGCAGAGCATCAACGTCAGCTACTACGTGAAATGGCGCATCGCCGACGCGGCCGATTACTACCGCGCCACGGGCGGCGACGAGCTGCAGGCCGGTCAGCGTTTGGGCCCCATCGTCAGCAACGCGCTGCGCAATGTCGTAAGCGAGCACGGCATGGATCGGCTGGTTGCCGCCGGCCAGGATGACATCGCCTCCGGCACGCTGCAGCTGGCCAATACCGAAACGCGCAAGACCCTGGGCGTATCGGTGGTGGACGTACGCGTCACCAGCATCGAATTTCCCGACGACGTGAAGACGGCTGTCTACAAGCGTATGCAAACCGAGCGCCAGCAGCAGGCCGCCGCGATCCGTGCAGAGGGCAAGCAGCAGGCTGAATCGATCAAGGCCGAAACGCAGGCACAGGCGCAAGTGATCCGCGCCACCGCCGAAAGCGATGCCGACAAGGTCAGGGGCGCGGGCGATGCGCAGGCCGCGCAGATCTATGCGCAGGCGTATGCGCAGGATCCGGATTTCTTCGCGTTCTACCGCAGTCTGCAGGCGTACAGGAAATCCTTCGGCGACGGCAGGGGCACCATCATCCTCAAGCCCGATTCCGAATTCCTGCGCTACTTTGGCAACCCGGCCGTCGCGCCGGCCCGGCGCTGAGCAAGCATCCATGCCAAGGGATTTCTATGCTGCATTGTGCCTGGTGCTGGTGATCGAAGGGCTGGTGCTGTTCGCCGCGCCGAATGGCTGGCAGGTGGTCATGCGCGAAGCTTCGAAGATGGAGCCGCGCAGCTTGCGCGTGGTCGGCGCGATCGCCATCGGCATCGGCCTGACCACGCTGCAGCTGGTGTATTGAGAAGATTCACGCGGTGGTCATCACCCGGCTTTAAGTTTTTCCTTTACCCGTTCCGCCGATCGGAACGTCCTTTTAGAGCGAGACACATCATGGGCAAGTCAGTCGTAATTCTTGGCGCACAGTGGGGCGACGAAGGCAAAGGCAAGATCGTCGACCTGTTGACCGAGCGCGTGGGCGCGGTGGCGCGCTTCCAGGGCGGCCACAACGCCGGCCATACCCTTGTCATCAAGGGCAAGAAGACCGTCCTGCACCTGATTCCTTCCGGCATCCTGCGCGACGACGCGTTGTGCCTGATCGGCAATGGCGTGGTGCTTTCGCCGGCCGCGCTCAAGCAGGAAATCGAGGAACTGGAAGCACAGGGCGTGAACGTGCGTCCGCGCTTGAAGATCAGCCCGGCCACCCCGTTGATCATGCCGTACCACATTGCCGTGGATAAGGCGCGAGAAGCCGCTGCCGGCGGCAAGGCCATCGGTACCACCGGCCGCGGCATCGGCCCCGCGTATGAAGACAAGGTGGCCCGCCGCAGCGTGCGCGTGGCCGACCTGATGTATCCGCACGAACTGCCGGATCTGATCAAGTGCGCGGTGGAGTACCACAATTTCATCCTCACCCAATGGCTGAAAGCCGAGCCGGTGGAGTACCAGAAGGTGCTGGAAGACGCGATCGCCTACGGCGAATTCATCCGCCCGATGGTCGACGACGTCGCCACCATCCTGCACGACGTGCGCAAGGACGGCGGCAATATCCTGTTTGAAGGCGCACAGGGCGCGTTGCTCGACATCGACCACGGCACTTATCCGTACGTCACCAGCAGCAACACCACCGTGGGTGGCGCGCTCGCTGGTACCGGTGTGGGTGCCGGCGACATCGACTATGTGCTCGGCATCTGCAAAGCCTACGCCACGCGTGTCGGCGGCGGCCCGTTCCCTACCGAACTGCATGATGAAATGGGCGAACGCCTGCGCAAGGTCGGCAACGAATTCGGCGCCAGCACCGGCCGCCCGCGCCGCTGCGGCTGGATCGACCTGGTGGCGCTGAAGCGCGCCGTGCAGATCAACGGCATCAACGGCCTGGCCATCACCAAGCTCGACGTGCTCGACGGCCTGGAGACCATCAAGGTCTGCATCGCCTACGAATACCGCGGCAAGCGCCGCGAACTGGCCCCGCTCGACGCCGACGGCTGGGCCGAATGCCAGCCGGTATACCTGGAATTCCCGGGCTGGAGCGAATCCACCGCTGGCATCCGCGACTGGAACAAGCTGCCGGCCGCTGCCCGTGCTTACCTGCGCGCCGTGGAAGAACTCTCCGGCTGCCGCCTGGCCATCGTGGCGACCGGCGCGGATCGCGATGACACCATCGTGCTTGATGATCCGTTCGCCTGATCGGCGGCAGGTACAGGATGACAAGAAGGGCCCTGCGGGGCCCTTCTGCATTTTCCAGGGTTTGCTCTGGCCGGGTGGGCATGGCCGGCCCGGGAAATCGAATCGATCATTTCGATTTGCGCGGGGCTATACCGCGCGCAGCATCGGCCTCGACACCTGGAAGAGCGGCGTATCCTTGCACTCCCTTGGCTTTTTGACGAGGTTTGCCATGGCAACTTCGAACATACCTACGGCGCTGATTGTCGGCGCTTCGCGCGGATTGGGCCTGGGTTTGGCGAAGGAGTATCTGGCGCGAGGATGGCAGGTCATTGCCACCGTGCGCGCTACTGCAAAGACAGCGTTGCACGATGTGCAAGCGGACGCTCATGGCCGGCTGGAGATCGAGCACGTCGATATCAACGAACCGCACCAGGTCGCTGCCCTGCACGTGCGCTTGCACAACAGGTCGTTGGATTTGCTGTTTGTCAGCGCAGGCATATCGACAGCCCCTGATACATCGATCGGGCAGGTTGATGCCGAAGAGTTTGCGCACGAGATGACCAACAATGCGTTGAGCCCGATGCACTTCATTGAGATGTTTCATGACCTGGTGCAGCCCAAGGGCAGCATTGTGGTCATGTCGTCGGGACTCGGCAGCATTGCCAACAATACGGACGGCGGCTGGGAAACCTATCGGGCCAGCAAAGCCGCGCTCAATACCTTGATGCGCAGCTTCGTGGCACGCCAAACGGGCGACCCTCGCACGTACCTGTTGATGGATCCCGGTTGGGTGCGTACCGACATGGGCGGCCCCGACGCAACGCTAGGTGTCGAGGAAAGCGTTCCACGCATGGCGGACGTGGTGGAAGCGGAGGTCGGCAAGGGCGGTCTGCGCTTCTGCAACTATCGAGGCCAGACCGTGGCGTGGTGAAGCCGCCTTCGATGTCTTTCGTCGACCGCATGCACTCGAAATCCACAAACTGCTGACCTGCGCGAGTTCATCCTGTACGTCTCCTTCGACATCGGAGCAGACGTCATGGCCAAGCAACGTTCACTTGAGCAGCGCAGCAGCCGTCACGGGAAGGTGGCTTACCGGCAGGACGGCGACGAGAGGGAGTTGAAGGCCGTCAGGCAGGCCATGCGCAGAGAGGGTGGTGCCGGTGGCATCAGCGGTACCGGGCAAGCTCTTCCTCATCATGGTTTCGGCCATGAGGACGGTGGCCGAGTAGCCATGGGCACCCCTGCCGGTGGCGCAATGGAGTTCCCCATGCCCGAAAACGGCGATACCTACCAGGCCGGCGGCACCCACCTCAATCGCCTTCGCCAGGAAGCCACCCGCAAGCAGCGTCTGTCCGGCAGCACCATTGCGAGCAAGGGACGGGGCTGGCTTGATCCGGCGCCGGGAGCCCCGGTACGGCGCGGGTGAATTAGGCTTGAGGCGGGCCGTGATGCTGCCGCGCGGTGCGTTGCCTTCCGCGCGTCATATGCACAATGAACAGCACCGGCAGGGCGAGCCCCACGACCCAGTGAGCCCAGGCAGCTAGCTGTCGCCACTGGTCGTCGATGAGGTAGTACAGCAAATAGCCGCTGAGGACGAGCCAGCCGAGCAACCCCACGGTGATGCCACCGGAGACCCGATGACGGCGGGTTCGCCAGCCCATCACGATGTGTACGCCCCAGACCAGGCCGAACGTCCATAGCGCGGCGAAGGCCATGATTCCGTGCAAGCGCAACCACCATGGCTCCAGCGGATTTTCGCTCGGGCCGAATTCGCCCTTGCTTTGCAGGAAATAGTGAAACAACAGCCATAGTGCGCCGCTAAGCCACAGACCGAAGCCGACGGCGTAGACGGTATAACGTCTGCGCCTCGACAACCTGAGCGGCATGGGGTGATGGCCGACAATGCGATGGGGCGGCGGTCGCATCGTCATGCGGCGGCCCCCGTCGGGGCATTCGCGCCCAGTGAGGTCCAGCCGGCCCCATCCAGCATGAAAGCCAGCGCCTGATAACGATCAAGGATCGGGGCCGATGCCGTCCCGGCCGCCATGACCACCTTGGTGAGCGCATCGGCATCCATGCACCGGGGAGCCACCACGGTCACAAAGCGATCCAACCTGCAATAGTGTCCGGTGCGAGGATCGATATGGGCACTGGCCAATTGAGGGCTGCGTATTTCGTCGCACAGCCATTGGCTGCCGGAGCTGGCTACCGAGGCGTTTTCAATCATCACCGCCGGAACGGCGCCTTCCCTATATGGGGCGGCCAGGTACACGGGCTCCGGCTGCGGACCACTAAGCCGCAAGTCTCCGCCCGCTTCCACGTAGATGCGATCAGGGCGATGGGACGCGATATAGTCGAAGGCGCAGTCGACGGCATAGCCTTTTGCGATGCCGCCCAGATCCAGCCACAACGGTTTGCCATAAGCGACCGTTCCGTCGGGCGACAGGGCGACATCTTTCCAGCTCGCATCGGAAGCGGGTGGCTCCCCCGCCAGGGCAGGAAGAAGCCCGTCCCTCACGAGGGCTGGCGCAATGGTGGGGTCGAACAGCCCGGTGGAAGCCTCGGCCAGTTCCAGCGCATGGCTCAGCACTGCATAGGTGTGCGGGCTGACCGGCACCGGATAACATGCAGCCTCGCAGTTCACCCGTGTGAGTTCGCTTTGGGGTTCGTGAAAACTCATCAGCCGATGGATTTCCGCAACGCGATCGAACGCACCGCTGATGACTTCGTTCGCCAGTGCCGATGGCAGGCCATCGACCCGGATACGAACGATCGTACCCAGGAGCGGCTTGGCTCTTTCAATGGGAGGCGATGGCAATGGCATAGGTCGCCAAAAGCCTGCGCACGCCATCCGTGATGTGCTTGGACGAAAGGGTGGCGCCGGAAATGTTCTGGATGTCCTTGGTCAGCGTGAGCGTGGCGCCATTGCGCTTGCCCTGGAATTGAGCAAGCCATTGAGGATTGCGTACCTGCTCTCCGAAAGCCTCGCGATACTCCAGGATCTCGATGCTCTTCACTGCGCCTGAATCATCCAGCCCTACGGCGATGGGAATGAAATCGTGCTTGCCCACCACCTGATCGGCGATGAACCAGCCGCCGGTGGATACCTTCCAGAGCTGGACCTGGCGGTTTCGCACGTCCGTGCCGCTGGCTTTTTCGATGGCGCGCGCCTGGTCATCCGTCAGCGTCAACGTTTGCTGCGCGAAGGTGGCGCCGGGAAACATGAGCTGCTGCGCTTGTTCGAGGCTGAGATACACCTTGGCATAGGCAGGCGTTGCCACGCAGACAATGGCAGCAGCAGGTATCAACAGGAACTGGGCTTTCATGGCTTGTTTTCGTCAGAAGTAGTAGCCGATTTTCAGGCGAACGCGGGTGTGTTCGAAATCCACGTCATTGTCGTAGCCACGGGCGACCACGCTGGGGTCCATATAGTTGTGCGCGATCGGGAGTTGCTGCCACCAGGTCAGCGTCGCAAAGAAATGCTGATTGGCATAATGAATAGTGGGGCCGGCATACACGGCGTTGCCCATCCATTGGCTGTGGTCGAACAAGGCGAATCGGTTGATCTCCCGCTCGTTCTGCACCTCCCAGCCGACGGCCCAGTTGGAAGTAAAACGATAGGAAGCGCCGATACCGAAATTCACGTCGGTTTCGATATTGGTGTTGGGGCGATCGGTGCCGCTGCCAGGAGCCGCGGCGGGATTGCCCGGAAGCTCGCGGACTTCCGGTGCCCATGTAGCGTTGCCGACGAGCACCAGGCGATCGTCGAGGAAATTCTTCTGGAAAATAGCCCTGACTTGCAGCTCCTGGAAGCGCGGGCCAATCTCCGGCTCGAACAGGAAGGCTACGCCTACGGGGTCCGTATAGGGGCTGCGTACGCGCCAGATCGCCTCGAACGCGCCAGCGATGAATTTGGTGCTATGGAAATGCCGGTAGGGATCCGGGAAATAGGCGGAATACGGCTCCGGCGGCGTTGTCGTTCCATCCGGTCCATTGCGGTAGGCCTGCGTCCAGTCGTAGATCAGGTAGCCAGATAATTGCAGCGAATCCGTTGCGCCATACGAATATTCGGTTTGCCCTTCCAGCAGATCGAATTGCCCACCGGCCTTCTGGTGACGCCACGTCACCCATTGCTCGACCTCCTGGCCATGCTTGGGCAGCAAGTCGGTGGTGTAGAGAAAACCCAGCAGGGGTTCGTCCGCGTGTGCCTTCGTGCTGATGCCGGACATGGCAAGTACGGCAAACAAACAGGCTGTCAGTCTAGCTTTCACAACGCGATGCATGAGGCCCCTGGGCTCCTCAGAGATGAGAATGGGCCGCATTCTCGTGCATTTGCTGGCACCAGTCAATGAGAATCATTATTATTTTCGGTGAGCAACGACACCCTTCCCAACAGCGACAGAGTGCAGGAGTGGATCAGGAGTTCCTGCGGATTAAGAGCGCTCTGGCGTATCTATGGCCTCTGGCGCAGTCCAAGGCTTGCGCACGACCTGCACTGTCCGTCACTGAAACTGGAGAGGGGAGTTCACGCGCCACGGTCTACCTTCAGCGATCGCCATGGCACTGGCTGCAATCCTTGGTCGCTGGCCTTACAAAGTTGCGATTGCATTTCGCGCCGATTCGCACACCGCTTCGAACGTGTCACGCGGCGGACACGATGGCGACAAACATCCAGTATCGCGTCGGCGTGCGCAGGTATCGCTTGCGCGAACTTGACGCGTGGCTGAAGAAAAACCGCTTGCGGCAGGCACTCCTCGCGGGGTGATTTTTTCATGCTAGGCTTCCTCATCAAATAGACGCAGCCGACCAGGAGGTTGGCCGCCGATCGATGGAATGGCAGCGGGGGGAATGTCGATGGGGCTGTTTGTCTTTCTGGCACTGATCGTGCTCGTGGTGGTCTATGCCGTGTCGCTCTACAACGGGCTGGTCACGGCGCGCAACAGCTACAAGAACGCTTTTGCACAGATCGACGTGCAACTGACACGGCGGCACGACCTGATTCCCAACCTGGTGGAGACCGCCAAAGCGTATCTGGCGCACGAGCGCGGTACCCTGGAAGCGGTCATCCAGGCGCGCAATGCCGCCGTCAAAGGACTGGCTGACGCAAAGGGCAAGCCTGGCGACCCGGCTGCCATGGAACAGCTGGCCGCTAGCGAAACCGGCTTGACCCAGAGCCTGGGCAGGTTGTTCGCGCTGAGCGAGGCTTACCCGGATCTGAAGGCCAACCAGACCATGATGCAGTTGTCCGAGGAGCTGACCTCCACGGAAAACCGCGTAGCCTTCGCGCGGCAGGCTTATAACGATGCAGTGATGACGTACAACAATCGCTGCGAAGTGTTCCCGGCATCGTTCATCGCCAACAGCTTCAGCTTCACGCAAGCGCAGCCGCTGCATATTGAAGACGCCGCGGTGCGCGAAGTGCCCAAGGTGTCCTTCAGCTGATCGCTGGCCGTCGTTAGGACGCATCGATCTCAGGCTCCTTGGAGGGACTGGATGGATTTCTTTGCCGAACAAGCGCGTGTACGCGGCAGCACCCGCATGCTGGTTGCGCTGTTCATCGCAGCGGTGCTTGCCATCGTGCTTGCGGTGGACATGCTGGTGCTGCTGGTGTTCGGTCACTGGCATTTCGGCCAGGCGTCGACCATTGCAAAGCCATTGCTGGGTATCACCACGCTCGCCGTCGTGGGGCTTATCGTGGGCTGCGCGTGGTATCGCATAGCCAGTCTTGCCGAGGGCGGCAAGGCGGTGGCCGAAGATGTGGGCGGAGAAGTCGTGCCGCCCGATACGCAGGATCCACAGTTGCGTCAGCTGCGCAACGTCATCGAGGAAGTGGCGATTGCGTCCGGAACGCCCGTGCCCGACATTTATCTGCTGCCCGATGAAATGGGCATCAACGCGTTTGCAGCAGGCTATTCGGCTTCCGACGCGGCGATCTGCGTCACCCAGGGCTGCCTGGATCATCTCACGCGCGATGAACTGCAGGGCGTAATCGCGCACGAGTTCAGCCACGTGTTGAACGGCGACATGCGGCTCAACATCCGCCTGATGGGTCTGCTGTACGGCATCATGGCCTTGTCGGTCATCGGTCGCCAAATGGTGTGGACACGCGACAGCACCTTTTCCTTTCGGCGGGATGATGATGATGAGGGCAGGCTGCCGGCGTACTTCCTGTTCGGCCTCGCGCTGGTCGTGATCGGCTCGATCGGGTATTTCTTCGGACGGCTGATCCAGTCCGCCGTGGGCAGGTCGCGTGAAACCCTGGCCGATACGTCGGCTGTTCAATTCACCCGTCAGACGAAGGGCATCGCGGGTGCCTTGAAGAAAATTGCCGTGTTGACCGAGGGCTCGCGCCTCAACGTGGGCAACCGCCATGAAGTCGCGCACATGATGTTTGGCGATGTGGACGACTTCAATGCCTGGTTCGCTACGCATCCGCCATTGATGGAACGCATTCGCCACCTGGAGCCCTGGTTCAAGGAACGGGAGCTGGCGAAGCTCGAGGCGCAGATGCAAGCGTCTTCGCCTGAGGATGAAGGCAGCGAAGCCCAGAATGCGACCGAGGAAGCAGCCGATCAAGCGCATGCTCCCTTGGAATGGCCTGGCCAGGCGGCTGGGGTTGCCGTGCTGGCCACCCCGGCTGTTACGGCGGCCCCGGCCGATCAAGCCGCTCAGCAAGCTGCAGCAGCGCAGCGGGATGTCTTCGCCCAGCTGAGGGAAGCCGTAAGGCAACCGGAATCCGCGCTTGCGTTGATGCTTGCGCTGGCCGTCTCTCGGCACGAAGAACTGCAATCGAAGCAGAAAAGATTGATCGCCAGCGCTTTCGGCGATGACGTGCAGTTCGCCGCGGGCAAGTTCGCCGCCGATGCAGCCACGCTGCCGCCAACCTCGCGCCTGCCGTTGTTGTCACTGGCCTATCCCGCGCTCAAGCAGCTGCCGCAAGGGCGCCAGCAGACCTTGCTGGAGACGCTGGATGCCGTGGTCGGCATCGATCCGCAGGTAGATCTGCGCGACTATTGCCTGGTGCGGCTGTTGCGTATGCATTTGCGCGAAGCCTGCCGGCCGCGCAGTGCTCCGGTCGACGGACAGAAAAAGCTGCCCGCCTGCCGCGACAGCGTGGCGCTCGTATGTGCGGTAGTCGCCACTTACGGCGCCAATGATGACGCTGCAGCACGTCGTGCGTGGCTGCTGGCGATAAATCAGGCGTTTCCGGGCGCAGCGGCCAGTTGGCAGACTTTGCCCATGGAATGGCAGATTCCTTTCGACCGGGCCCTGGATGACCTGGACGGTTTGATGCCGGCGGCCAAGGAAATCGTGATCCAGAGCTTGTTGAGCGCCATTCGTGCGGATGGCGTGGTCACGCCCACGGAGGCGGAATTGTTGCGTGTGATTTGCGCGAGCCTGCATTGCGCGGTACCAGCGCAAGTGTAGGCTGGGATGACAATCCCAGCATTGCGGCACGGCATGTATGGCTATATTCGATTGGCATCCCAGCTACGCTGCGAACTGCCGAATATCCGCTCCCTCCCCTACGTGTAGTAGGGGAGGGTTGGGGTGGGGTGAAGCAATCTCGCGGGGAACTCAAACACTGCAGCAAGCTCGTGCAACCCCACCCCAGCCCTCCCCTTGCAAGCAGGGGAGGGAGCAAGGGATCAGGCGCTTACGCCTCGGCCTCTTCCTTGTACGCATCCACTGGAATGCACGCGCACATCACGTTCTTGTCGCCGTAGACGTTGTCCACACGCGCTACCGGCGACCAGTACTTCTGCAGTTTCAGGCTAGGCAGCGGGAAGGCGGCAAGCTCACGCGGATAGGCGTGCGTCCATTCCGTGCCGGTCACCATGGTGGCGGTGTGCGGCGCGTTCTTGAGCGGATTGTCTTCGCGATCCAGGCGGCCGTCTTCAATCGCGCGGATTTCGTCGCGGATCTGGATCATCGCGTCGATGAAGCGATCCAGCTCGTGCATCGATTCGCTCTCGGTCGGCTCCACCATCAGCGTGCCGGCCACCGGGAAGCTCAGCGTCGGGGCGTGGAAGCCGAAGTCGATCAGGCGCTTGGCCACGTCCTCGGCACTGATGCCAGTGCGGTCCTTGAGCGGGCGCAGGTCGAGGATGCACTCGTGCGCGACCAGGCCGTTACGGCCGGTGTACAGCGTGTCGTAATGCGATGCCAGGCGCTTGGCGATGTAATTGGCATTGAGCAGCGCCACTTGCGTGGCCTTGCGCAAACCCTGCTGGCCCATCAGCGTGATGTACATCCACGAGATCGGCAGGATGCTGGCGCTGCCGAAGCTGGCCGCGCTCACCATGCCGACCTTGCCTTCGCCGCCGAGCGTGCGCGGCAGGAACGGGGCCAGATGCGACTTGACCGCGCACGGACCTACGCCCGGGCCGCCGCCGCCGTGCGGAATGCAGAAGGTCTTGTGCAGGTTGAGGTGCGAGACGTCCGAACCCCATTTGCCCGGCTTGGCCAGGCCGACCAGCGCATTCATGTTGGCGCCGTCGGTGTAGACCTGGCCGCCGTGCTGATGCACGATTTCGCAGATGCGCACCACGTCTTCCTCGAACACGCCGTGCGTGGAGGGGTAGGTGATCATCAGTGCGGCGAGCCGGTCGGAATACTTCTCCGCCTTGGCGCGAATGTCTTCGACGTCGACGTTGCCGTTGCTGTCGCACTTGGTGACCACCACAGTCATGCCGCACATTTGCGCGGAAGCCGGGTTGGTGCCGTGCGCCGATTCGGGAATCAGGCAGATGTCGCGCTGGTTTTCGCCACGCGAGCGGTGATAGGCGCGAATCGCGAGCAGGCCGGCGTATTCGCCCTGTGCGCCGGAATTCGGCTGCAAGCTCACCGCATCGTAGCCGGTGCATTCCACCAGCATGGCTTCCAGCTCATCGATCAGCTGCTTGTAGCCTTGCGTCTGGTCGGCAGGAGCGAAGGGATGGATGCCTCCGAATTCCGGCCACGTCACCGGGATCATCTCGGCGGTGGCGTTGAGCTTCATGGTGCAGCTGCCCAGCGGGATCATGGTGCGATCCATGGCCAGGTCCTTGTCGGCCAGCGAACGCATGTAGCGCAGCAGCTCGTGTTCGCTGTGGTGCGTGTTGAACACCGGATGCTGCAGGAAGGCATCCTTGCGCAACAGCGCGGCCGGCAGTTCGTCCGGCGTGGTGGCGCTGGCTTCGTCGATGTCGACGATCTCGGCGCCGAACAGCTTGGCCAGCGCCAGCACGTCAGCACGCGTGGTGGTTTCGTCCAGGCTGATGCCTACGCTCTGGCCGTGGATCTGGCGCAGGTTGAGTCCAAGGCTTGCCGCCTTGGCGTGGATCGCATCGGCGTCGACGTTGGTGATGTGCAGCGTATCGAAGAAATCGGTGCCGACCGTCATGCCGGCACGGCGCAACGCGGCGGCCAGGATGGCGGCAAAGCGATGGGTGCGCAGCGCGATGCGTTTCAGGCCGTCCGGACCGTGATACACCGCATACATGCTGGCCATCACGGCCAGCAGCACCTGCGCGGTGCAGATGTTGGAGGTGGCCTTTTCGCGGCGAATGTGTTGTTCGCGCGTCTGCAGGGTGAGGCGGTAGGCCGGTTTCCCTTCCGCGTCCACCGACACGCCGATCAGGCGGCCCGGCATCGAGCGCTTGAATGCATCGCGGCAGGCAAGATAGGCGGCATGCGGGCCGCCGAAACCGAACGGCACGCCGAAGCGCTGGCTGTTGCCGATCACGATGTCCGCGCCCCATGAGCCGGGCGAGGCGATCAGCGCCAGTGCAAGCAGGTCGGTGGCCACCGCAACGATGCCGCCACGGGCATGGACCGCATCGGCCATTGCACGGTAGTCGTGGATCTGGCCGTACGTGTTGGGGTATTGCAGCAGCACGCCGAAGCTGTCGACGCTGGAGGCTTCCGCAGGTATGCCCACGTGCAGTTCGATACCGATGCCGTCGGCGCGGGTATGCAGCACCTCCAGCGTTTGCGGATGCACGTCGTTGGCGACGAAGAACACGTTGCTCTTGGACTTCGCCGAACGCTTGGCCAGCGTCATCGCTTCGCCGGCGGCGGTCGCTTCGTCCAGCAGCGAGGCATTGGAGATGTCCATGCCGGTCAGATCGGCCACCATGGTCTGGAAGTTGATCAGCGCTTCCATGCGGCCTTGCGAAATCTCCGCCTGGTACGGGGTGTAAGCCGTGTACCACGCGGGATTTTCCAGGATGTTGCGCAGGATGACGTTCGGCGTAAGCGTGCCGTGGTAACCCTGGCCGATGAAATTCTTGAAGACTTTGTTCTTGCGCGCGATGGTGCGGATCTTCGCCAGCGCTTCTTCTTCCGTGATGCTTTCGGGCAGTGCCAGCGGCGCCTTGGACTTGATCTGGCCCGGCACGATGGCGTCGGTCATGGCCTCCAGCGAGTCGTGGCCGATCGTGCGTAGCATCTGCGCTATTTCGGCATCGTTGGGGCCGATGTGGCGTTCGATGAAGGCGTCGTGGTGCTCAAGTTCACGCAGGGAAGGGAGAGAATTCTGGCTCATGGGCAAGGGCGTCCGTAGAAAACGTGCAGGCCGCACGCGGGGCGCCCCTCTGTCCTTTTGCCTGAGAGTTTGGAAGCGGCCGGTTCGATCGAGCCTTTGCTTCGTGCCCCTTCGGCGCCGGATTCAACCGGTCTCTCCAGAGTCTTGGTCCACGGCGGTATGGGGCCTGAGCGATTACGGGCGTTGCGCCTTCGGCAGCGGGTGTTTGCCCGCTTCTCCCACCGTGTACGTCAAGCCGGTGATTATACCTCGCGGCGTGGTGTAGGTTTGCACCCTAAGCCTACGCTCCCCAAGACTGCTGCCGGCTCAAGTAGGAATCATGAACAAGCCACCTTTTCGCCTTGAACAACTCGACCACATCGTCCTGCGCGCCTATGACCTGCCCCTCATGCAGGCGTTCTATTGCGACGTGCTGGGCTGTACGCTGGAGCGCCGGCAGGACGAGATCGGGCTGGTGCAGCTACGCGCCGGCAGCTCGCTGATCGACCTGGTCAGTATCGAAGGCAAGCTTGGCCGCCATGGTGGCAAGGGACCGGGGACGGAAGGGCACAATATGGACCACCTGTGCCTGAGCGTGGCCGGCTACGACGAAGCCGCCATCCTGGCGCACCTAAAGGCGCATGGCGTGCGCGTTGGCGAGATCGGCAGCCGGTATGGCGCCAAGGGCGAGGGTCCCTCCATTTATCTCTTTGATCCGCAAGGCAATATGGTGGAACTAAAGGGGCCGCCGGCCACTTGATGGGCGGGGCATCCAGGCTGTGCATACGTATGCTTGAAAAAAGCATGGGCCATAGGTCATGAATTTAACGTTTGTGATCGGGTTCTCGTTATAATGCGCGTTCCCCAGGGCGCGTGTGCCTGCTTGCCGGTCCTACGGCGCAGTGCATAAGCGTGTGCAGTCCCGCGAGGCATCCCCCTAGGCATTCGCGTTGGATTTCACTACGGCTTTCGATGCTTATGGATCTCGCGTGGCGCGTTCGCATCCATGCCACCGCAGTCCGGCCGTTCCTGGCGCATGGAGTTTGAGGCATCGGCCGGCTTCCCCAACCGGTTGATCCGTTCACCGCGAAGGTATTCGCAGGCTGTCCGCAGCGTGCGGGAGCTTAGGCTTCTGCGCGCGTGGCCGCGTGCGGCCGCGCGCAGGACTTTGGCTACGGGATTCTTCAATGCGTCGAGCAACGGCATGGGTGGCCGTGCGCTCGCAGTTCGAGGATGTCGGTGTGTGTGAATCGGATTTTTCGACGCGCCTGGCGGATGGCGCCCCCATGGATACCTCGCACGTTTCCGATCGCGAGGTAGGTCGCTTGCTCAGCGACTTGCCGTCTGCGCATGGTGCCCACACCGTGCAGGATGGCCGTGCGTGGAGGCGCCGCCTGCACGATCCCGCCAAGCGGGCACGCCGCGCTTCGCGCGTGGTGCGGCACATCCGCTTCGTGTACTTCGCCCATGTCGACGACGACAGCTTGTATGGCGATTACCACCACGAACTGGTCTCGGCTGAAGTGCTGATGGACCGCGTGCTTGCTGCGCACGCCTCCGGCATGAAAGCGATCCATCCGCATCTGCAGGGAGAAGTGGAAGAGCGGCTGTTCAATCGTCCGCCTCGCGGCAGCTTCATGCAGGTGACACCGGAATACATCCGCTGGTACGGACGCGAGGGTGTGCGTCGCGCAGAGCCGATGGTGCGCGAGGAACTGGCGATCGAGCTGATGGACGAGTACGGCTACAGCTACAGCGACGCGTTGGACATTGCCACCAACAACTCCGGCGCGCTGCTCCGCAGCGATCAGGCGTGGCTGCTGGCGCGCGCCAAAACGCCCATCTATTGCCGTCCGCTGCATGCTGCGGAATTCCATCAGCTCGCACGCGCCATCGAGGCGGCTTACAGCGTGCCATCCAATGACGTCAGCGTGATAAACGCCAACACCGAAATCGCGCGGCGTGCGGCAGCGGTATTGGGCACTCTGTTCGATGAATATGTGGAAGCGCCTTTCCACGTGACGGTGCTGGCGGAAGCCTTTGCGGGATTTCACCGGGCGCATCTGCTGCGCGTGGCGCATGTGAGCCTGACCGGTTTGCAGCCGATGCCGGTGACCGGCGTACTGGGCTGGTTTTCCGCCAAGCGTGCGCGGATCTATGCGGAAGTACAGGCACGCCTGGCGGCACGTTAGCAGGGGTCGTAGGCTGGGTTGTGAAACCCAGCATTGCCATGCATGCAGCTGCGCGATGCTGGGATTGGCATCCCAGCCTACGAACTGCTCCCTTCGCTGTGAGCGGGGAAG
The DNA here is from genome assembly GCF_003977665.1 of Dyella choica. Classification (GTDB taxonomy): domain Bacteria; phylum Pseudomonadota; class Gammaproteobacteria; order Xanthomonadales; family Rhodanobacteraceae; genus Dyella_B; species Dyella_B choica. Next base: position 31,757 of record NZ_RYYV01000003.1, read on the forward strand.
GGAGCCAATGGGAATTACAGCGTAATCACCTTCTGCCCAGCCGCCTTCAGCTTGTCGTTGAGCGCCGCCAGCTCCTGCTGCTTCAGCCTTTGCCACTCGCCGAGCGTCGCAGCCAGCGTTTGCGATAGCGTTGCATAGGACTGCTGCGCATCCTGGCTAGGATCGGCATCCGCGTCATCGACCGCGCCGAGCAGCTTTTCCAGATTTGCCGAGAGGGTACGCAAACTGTCCGTGCGGCGCGGCTGCGAGCCGATGGTATTGCGCGGATCGGTGTGCAGCGGCATGCCGGAAACATCGGAGGTCTGCGCAATCAGCGCTGCGATCAGGTCTCTCAGTGCGCCGCTGGCGTGTGCCTGGCGATCGTCCAGCGCTTGCAGCAGCTGTTTTGCTTCAGCCCCGGCCTTGGAGGCCTGCGACGATGCCGTCTCTACCTTGCCGGCCAGTTCGAATTCGCGCTGCATGGCCGCCACTGAAACGGTGACGCGAGGATCTGGCTTGATGACCAGCGGCTGCCGGTAACGATGTCCGCCGACGCTAAGCTCCACGGTGTAGTTGCCAGGCGGTGCCCACAGGCCATCCTTCTGGTGGTGCCGTCCTTCTTCGCCCTTGCCGGCATAGCGCAGGTTCCACACGAACCGATGCATGCCGGGCTTGGTCGCCAGCGGCGTGGGGATCGGCACCCATTCCGGCGCGTATTCCAGCTTCGCCGGATCGAGCATCGGCGGCTGGTCGTCGCTGCTGAAACTGTGCACCTTGTTGTTCTCAGCATCCAGGATGGTCAAGGTGACCGGACCTTTGACGTGTTCCGGCAAGGCGTAGTCGATCATGGCGCCATCGGGTGGATTGGCCGCCAGCGGTTCGTCTTTCGGCATCGGCGTGCCGGTGAACTCCGGATGGCGCACGCGGTACGCATCAGCCGGTTTGAACAGCGTTGCGGCTTGAAGGCCTGCACCTTCCATTTGCCGCAGTGCCGTAACGTTGTCCATGATCCAGAAGCCGCGGCCATGCGTGGCGATCACCAGGTCATCCTGATGCACGTCGATGTCGCGCACGGAGGTCGACGGCAGGTTTTGCTGCAGCGGTTGCCAATGCGCGCCATCGTCGAACGAAACGTACATGCCTTTTTCGGTGCCGGCATAGAGCAGGCCCTTGCGTACCGGATCTTCGCGCACCACGTTGACGAAGCTGTCGGACGGAATGCCGCTGTCGATGCGCGTCCAGCTCTTGCCGCCATCGATGGTGCGGTAGATGTAGGCGGAGTCGTCATCCAGGCGATGGCGGTCGATGGCGAGATACGCCACGTCCGGGCTGAAGTGCGAGGGCTCGATGCCGCCCACTTTCGACCAGGCCGTGAGCGCAGCGGGTGTGACGTTGCTCCAATGCTCGCCTTCATCGAAAGTGCGCCATACCAGCCCGTCGTCCGTGCCGACCCATAGCGCCTTCACGCTGAGCGGGGAGGGTGCGATGGTGTAGATCACGCCGCGTTGCTTGTCCGGATGGTTGTCGTCGGCGGCCGTCGGCGCGTCGAGGTTGGCGGGCACGTCCGCATTTGACCGGGTGAGGTCGGGGCTGATCGGTGCCCAGTGCTCGCCACCGTCCGCCGTGCGGAACAGGCGTTGATTGGCAAAGTACAGCACCTTGTGGTCGCGCTTGGAGAACTCCAGCGGCAACGTCCATGCCGCACGGTAATGCGCCGCCGGGTACGCCAGTGTGGGATCGACATTGCGGACCTGCTCGCTGCGCATGTCGAGCTTGTCCACGCGGCCGCCGTAGACGATGTCGTGGTCGTCCGGATCGGGCGCGATCATGTCGCTCTCGCCGCCGGGGGTGAGCTCGTGGAACTGCTGCATGGTGATGCCGTCATGACTGCCGCTGCGGCTGGGCAGCGCCACCGCGCCGGAATCCTGCTGTGCGCCATAGACCCAGTACGGGAAGCGGTTGTCGGTGCTGACGTGATAGATCTGCGCGGTAGGCTGGTTGTACCAACTGCTCCACGTGGTGCCGCCGTTGAGCGTGATCAGGGTGCCTTGATCGACGCCGAGGATCTGCCGGTTCGGATTGCTCGGGTCGATCCACATCTCGTGGAAATCATCGCCGGTGGGGTCGCCCTTCAGAGCCATGAACTGTTTGCCGCCATCGTCGGAGCGCAGCACGATGGTGTTCATCACATAGATGCGGTCGGCATTCTTGGGATCGACCGTGAGCCGGTTGAAATACCAGCCGCGCTGCCAAATGCGCTGGTCGTCGGTGATGCGCTTCCAGTGCGCGCCGGCATCGTCGGAGCGGTAAAGGCCGCCATCGCCATCCGGCGCGTCGACCAGTGCATAGACTCGCTTCGGGTCGCTGGGCGCGGTAGCCAGGCCGATCCGGCCCGGGTGTGCGGCGAAGCCGTTGCCCTGGACCTGCGTCCAGTGCGAACCGCCGTCATGGGACACATACAAGCCGCTGCCTGGTCCATTCGAGGGCGGATAAACGCTCCACGGCGGACGGCGCGTCTGCCACAACGCTGCGTAGATGATGTTTGGATCATCCGGCTGGAAGGCGAGATCGATCGCTCCGGTGTCGTTGTCCTTGAACAGCACTTTCTCCCAATGCTGGCCGCCATCGATGGAGCGGAACACGCCGCGCTCTGCGTTCGGGCCATAGGCGTGGCCCAGCGCGGCGACGAACACGCGCTCGGGATGGTGCGGATCGACCAGGATGCGCCCGATCTGCCGGCTGTCTTCCAGGCCGATGCTGCTCCAATGCTTGCCGCCATCGGTGGACTTGTACATGCCATTGCCGTGCGCGATATCCGAGCGCATGTCGGCTTCGCCGGTGCCCACGTAAAGGGTGTCCGGTTGCGACGGCGCCAACGCGATGGCGCCGATCGAGCCTACATGTTGATCGTCGAAGATCGCCTGCCAGGTGCGGCCGGCATCGTTGGTCTTCCACACGCCACCATCGACCGCGCCGAAATAGAAATGCCGGTCATCGCCCGGGATGCCGGTTACGGCCAACACGCGGCCGCCGCGGTAGGGGCCGATCAGGCGCCAGTGCAGGTCCTGGAACAGGGAGGGATCGACGGTGGCGTGGGCGGCGAAGGCGCTGGTGATGCCGAGCGTGAGTAAAGCGAGGCGACGCAGTTGCACGGGGCGGTATCTCTTGCGGGAAAGAGGGTTTGCTCCCGCGGTTTCGGGCTTCGTGCTTCTCTCCCCGGAGGGAGGAGAGGGCGTAAAGCCGTGCCGGGGAGAGGGAGCGGTCATCGCACTGTAACGCTGTCACGATCCAACCTCCGGGGTAAACCGATGGCATATAGCCAGCGCCCCTGGAATGCGCGATAAGGGCCGGCTAACTTGCTGCCGCCAGGATGCCAAATGACGTCATTGCGCCGTGCTGCCTTACCGCTTGCCTTGCTGCTTTCGCTGGCTTCCCTTTCCGCCATGGCCCAGGATGACGATCGGGTTACGGGTGCCCATAAAACCACCAAGCTTCCGGCAGTGAGCGTCAGTGCCAACGACTGGCGCAAATACCTCAAGGCCAAGCTGCAATACCAGCTGCCGGAGGTGGACGGTCCCCGGATCACCGTCACCAAGAAAACCACGGTGACGCACCTGGATGACCAGCCCACGGTGATAGGCAACAACCTCAATCAGACGCTCGCGCGTACGCCGGGTGTGCTGGTTTCCGAACAGCCCACGCCCACGCAGTTCAATTTCAGCTATCGCGGCATCGGCAATCCGCAGGAATCGGAATTCGTTTTGGTGATGCAGGACGGCATCCCGCTGGAAGGCGACTGGATGGGTTTTCCCACCTTGTACGCGTTTCCGATCACGCAGAGCCTGTCCGAAGTGCAGCTGATCCGCGGAGGTTCCAGCCTGCTGTACGGGCCGGAGCCGGCGCCGGTGATCAATCTGGTTTCCAGGCGCCCAGCTGCGAATACGCCGCTCAGTGTGAGCACCGAAAACGTGGTCGGTGAACACGGCCTGTTTTCCAGCTACAACGTGATCGAGCGCAACCAGGGGGCGTGGGCGTTCTGCGCCGACGCGGGCTATGTACATAGCGACGGCACGCGAGCGAACGATGATTCGCGCAATCGCCAGGCGGATTTGTATCTCGCCTATACGCCAGACGAACGCCAGCAATGGTGGCTGGATTTCCACGCGATCAGCGCTGTCTCCGGCGACCCGGGACGACTGAGCTACACCCGCTGGCAACAAGACCCACGCACAGTCACTACGCCCTACAACCGCAATTGGGTGAACCGTGATCAACTGGTGCTAGGCCACACGCGTGACCTTGGCGGCAAGTGGTCGTTGGAAGCGAAACTGTGGTTCACCTATCAGGACCTGGTCAGCCGTGCGGCCAAAGCACAGCTGCCCGGGCAGGCTCCGCCGGGCAGCACCACGCTGCAGGATGACGCCTTCCGCACCTACGGCACCGACGTGCGCCTGCGCAAGAACTGGGGGCACGGCAACGCCTTCACCATCGGTACGGTGCTGTATCACGGCAGCGATCCGTTCCGGCAATGGAGCAGTCCCAACCTGGTCGCAGCGCGCGACGATCACAGTGGTGTGCAAATCCTCAATCAGCGCCGCAGCACGCAATACGCCTCGCTGTTTGCCGAGAACGTGTTCCGTTTGCCGCATCGCATCCACATCGTGCCGTCTGTGCGCCTGGAGCGCGAGCGTGTTGCCGTGGATGAAACGGTGCATCCGCCGTTTCTCTCGCGCCCGCTGATTCACGAAGCCGACAAACGCCATATGCCGCTGTTCGGCTTGGGGCTGGGCAATGATTTCGGCCACGGCAACGAAACCTATTTCAACGTCTCCCAAGGCTGGCGCCCGCTGCGCTTCTTCGACATTGCGCCGCCTTTCAGCAACCTCATGCAGGGACACGCCGCGCAATTGTCCAAGACGGTATCGTGGGAAGCCGGTGTGCATGGTGCGCCAGTCACCGGCCTGTATTACGACGTCAGCGTCTTCTGGATCAATTTCCGCAATCGCCTGGAAACGCGCTACATCAACGCCATCGACACCATCTACGTGAACACTGGCGATACGCGCAGCCGCGGCCTGGAAGCGCAGCTCGACTACGATATCTTCGCGCCGACGCAACTGGCGGGCGCGGGCCAGCATCTGGAAACCTTCTTCAACGCCAGCTTGCTCAATGCCAGGTTCACCGCCAGCGCGATTCCCGGCCAGGTGGGCAAGACACCGGCGTTCTCGCCCGACTATCTAATCAAGACCGGCGTTGCCTGGCGCAATGAGCGCGTGAAGTTGAGCCTCACCGCAGTCACTTCGGCGGCGCAGTACTGGCAGGATTCCGACAAATCGTTTGGCAGCGGCCTGACGTACATGCCGGCACGCATTCCGGCGTACACGGTGGTCGACGTGGCCTCGGATTGGCAGATCAGTCATTCCTTGCGCTTGCTGGCGGGCGTGAGCAACCTGGCCAATCGGCGTTACTTCGACCGAGTTTGGCAGAATGGATTGGAACCGGCGTTTGGCAGGACCTGGTATACGGGTTTTGCCCTGACGTATTAGGGAAGCAAGAACAACAACTCTCCCTTCCTCTAGCGGAGGGGATTTCTTTCTCTCCTGAAGCGGGAGTTCACCATGTCGACACGCTCTCTCCTCCGTCCACTTTCAAAGCTTGCTTGCGCGTGCCTGCTTGCCTGTGCAGCACCTTTGTACGCAGAAACATCGCCAGCACCCAGCCATGCCGGTGACGCCCTCCAATGGCGCCAGCTAGGTCCCTTTCGCGGCGGCTGGGCGACGATGGCTGCCGGCGATCCCAGCAAGCCGGATACCTTTTACATTGGCACCGCCGGCGGCGGCGTGTGGAAAACGAACGATGCAGGCCGCACCTGGCTGCCCACTTCCGACACCATGCCGACGGCTTCGATCGGCGCCATCGCCGTCGCTCCGTCCAACCCCAATGTGATCTATGCCGGTTCCGGCCAGGTCGCCGCGCGCTACGACGTGGCGGCGGGCAACGGCATGTATCGCTCCGATGACGACGGCAAGAGCTGGCAACACATCGGGCTCACCGAAAGCAAGCATATCGGCCGCATCCTGGTCGATCCGCATGACGCGAATACCTTGCTGGTGGGTGTGCTCGGCCATTATTTCGGGCCGAACAAGGAGCGTGGCGTCTATCGCTCCACCGACGGCGGCAAAACCTGGCAGCAAACCCTGTTCATCAATGCCGATACGGGCGTCGTGGATCTCGCGGCCGATCCGTCCGATCCGAAGATCGTCTATGCCGCCGCGTGGCAGGTGCGCAACTATCCATGGCTGTCGTACTTTCAGCCGAACGCGGGGCGGGGCAGCGGCCTGTACAAATCCACCGACGGTGGCCTGAGCTGGAAGCGCATCAGCGGCCACGGCTGGCCGGCTGGCACACTGGCGCGCATCGGCATCGCCACGGCGAGCGGCAATCGGGTGTATGCAGTGGTGCATTCGACCGATCCGCGCAAGGACAGCGGCCTGTACCGGTCCGATGACGGCGGTGCAAACTGGCAGTCAGTCAGCCACGAATCCTGGCTGCCCAATGATTATTTCAGCCGCATCACCGTCGACCCGCAAAATCGCGACCGGCTCTATTCAGCCGGGCAGTCCATCCGGCGTTCCGACGATGGCGGCAAGCATTGGGATATTTTCAAGGGTGCGCCGGGCGGCGACGACTACCACTTCCTGTGGATCGATCCGCGCGATTCGCAACGCATGATTGCCGCCAGCGACCAGGGTGCCGTTGTCACCGTCAACGGCGGCATGAGCTGGAGCAGCTGGTACAACCAGCCCACCGGCCAGTTCTATCACGTTGCCACCGACAACCAGTTTCCCTACTGGATCTATTCGGGCCAGCAGGATTCCGGCACCGTGGGCATAGCTAGCCGCAGCGACTACGGTTCCCTTTCCTATCGCGATTGGCGCCCGGTGGGTGGTGACGAGCGCGACTACGACCTGCCGTATCCGGACGATCCCAATATCGTGTTCGGCTCCGGCCTGGGCGGACGGGTGTCGCGCTGGGATCGCCGCACCGGCGTAGTGCAGAATGTCACGGCTTGGCCGGTCAACAGCTACGGCCAGCGTCCCACCGATTTCAAATACCACTACACCTGGATCACGCCGATCGCGTTTTCGGCCAAGCCGCCGTATGCACTCTATCTCGGCGCGCAGGTGTTGTTCCGCAGCACCGACCAAGGCCAGCACTGGGATGTCATCAGCCCCGATCTCAGTGCCAAGAAGCAAGGCGCCAAGGAGGCTTGTGAAGGCAATCCCAACGCGCAACAGGCGCGTGATTGCGGCTACGGTGTGATTTACAGCATCGCACCTGCACCCGCCAGCAATGACGAAATCTGGATCGGTACCGACGACGGCACCATCCAGTTCACTCGCGATGCTGGCAAGAACTGGCAGAACGTCACCCCGAAAGACCTGCCGAGCTGGGGCATCGTCAGCTCGCTCGACCTTTCCGCGCTGAAGCCGGGCACCGCCTATGCCGCGGTCGACAATCACCGCCAGGACGATTTCCGCCCGCATGTCTGGCGCACGAACGACTACGGCAAGACCTGGGCGGATATCTCCGCCGGCTTGCCGCAAGATGACTTCGTCAGCGTCGTGCGCGCCGATCCTCAGCGCGAAGGCCTGCTGTTCGCCGGTACCGATCGCGGCGTGTACGTGTCTTTCGATGATGGTGGGCATTGGCAGTCCCTGCAACGCAACCTGCCCACCGCATGGGTGCGCGACTTGACCATACACGGCGATGACCTGATTGCCGGCACGCAGGGCAGGGCGATCTGGGTCCTCGATGACATTGCACCACTGCGCCAGGCCAGCACCGACAACGCGCGCAAGACCGTGTTGTACACGCCCGCCGACGCCGTGCGTGTGCGCGCCAACGAGAACAAAGACACCCCGCTGCCGCCCGATGAGCCGCTGGGCAGGAATCCGCCCGCCGGTGCCATCATCGATTACCAACTGGCCAGCGCCGCCAAAGGCCCGATCACGCTGGACATTCTCGACAGCGATGGCAAGACAGTCCGGCATTTCTCCAGCGGAGAAAAGCCGGAAAAGCTTCCTGCGGAACGCTACTTCCAGAAGGGTTGGCTGGGCTCGCCGGAAACGCTCGGTTCCAGCGCCGGCATGCATCGCTTCGTCTGGAACCTGCATTACCCGCGCCCCGAGGCGCTGCTTTATGGCTACAGCATCGCGGCTACCTGGGATTCCGACACACCGCTCACGCCCGAAGGCCCGCTGGCGCTGCCGGGCAAGTACCAGCTGGTGCTCACCGTCAACGGCAAGTCGTATCGCGCCCCACTGAACGTAGTTGGCGATCCGCGCGTCTCGCTCGACCAGAATGCACTCGCCGAAGGCCTGGCTTTCTCGCGCGAAGTGGGTAACGCGCTGCAACAGGTCTGGCAAACCCATGGTGAAGTGGATGCCGTGCGCGATCAGCTCGACCAGGCCGACAAGAAACTTGCCAACAACAAGTCTCTGCACGACGAGATCGACGCATTCCGCAAAAAAACCGACCCGCTCGTTTCCGGCGACAGCGAAACGACTACCAATCTCGAAGCCATGAACGACGCCCTCACTGCCATCGCCTCCGATGTGGAAGGTGCCGACCGCGCGCCGACTGATGGGCAGCGGCAGGCTTTTGCGGAATACAAAGCAAACCTGGACAAGGCCGCCGCGCAATGGCAGTCGATTCGCGGCGCGGATCTAGCGACGCTCAATGCGCATCTGCACACAGCAGGAATCAAGGCGATCACGTTGCCTGCAGAGAACCAGATCCATTCCGAAGGGCCGGCCGATTCGGACGATATCCCTTGATTTGGCGATACGCCGAACAAGCTTGTTTCAGGCCGAATCGATGAACTAACCGGAAACTACCCCCTCCCCTGCGTGCAGGGGAGGATTGGGGTGGGGTAGCGCGAGCGGAGCTCACGTCCAACTATGCCGGAACGCGTCCGAGCTCATCCATGAGCGCAGCCCGTAACGCCCTGGCCGTCATTCCCGCGAAAGCGGGAATCCATGATGGCTCTGCGCGAGAGCAACATGGATTCCCGCTTTCGCGGGAATGACCGCGATGAAAAAGGGGAAACCACGGAAATCGTGCGGTGCGCAGGTCGAGCGGCTCGTGATCGAGCCGCACTCTCCTTCACTTGCATTGGCGGCAGCTCTAAAGCTCAAACGCGGAATTGGTAGCGGTGTCCCGCAAAATGCTCGCGGCAATCTGCTTGTTCTCGGGTGCCAGAACGGAAAAATGATTCTTCATCGGAACCAGGATCATCTCCAGTGAGCCTTGTGCGGGCACCCTGGGACCAAGGCTGCCGAGTCGCTTCTCCATGGTTTCGAATGACGTCGCGTTGCTCGGTTGCGCGGCGCCTTCGATAATGTAGACCTTGCCCTTGATGGATGCCAGCCAGGTACCGGGGGAGCGTAGTTCGGCCTCTTTCTCGCCGTACCGGCTGAGGTTCACCGGGAATACATCCTCCGAATAACTTCTAACGTCCGAAACCGGCCCGAAGGCGAACACGGCGCGAAACGGGTTTCTTACCTCGGCGGTCAGCAATGCCAAGGTGCCACCGGTGCTGTGGCCACCCAGATAGATGCGCGTGGGATCGACATAAGGTTGCCTGGAGAGGTAGTCGAACGCGGCAAGCACGTCGTCAACCTCGCCGTAGAAGCCCTCGTGTCGGCCGGGATTGGTGTTGCCGCCGCGCAGGGAGGGAAACATCATGACGATGCCTACGTCTCTGTACGCGCTGGCGGTTTCTTCATCGTCATCAGTGCCCGGGCGCCACACATTGCCCACGGAATTGCCGTCGCCACCGGTGAGCCAGATGATGGCAGGGTGCTTGGCTCCATCCGCTGGATCGGGGGTGAGATAGGCGCCCAGTGAACCGGCGGGAGATGAATACGAGACCTCCCGGAACACCGACTCCGGTGGCGTCAGCATCGCCTGGGAGTTCACGTCATAGGAGATTTGCGTTGTGTAGCCATTGCGCGCCTCCGCAAGGTCTTGATGGGATGGAGTGAAGTGGATTCCATGACGAAGCAGGCTGACGGCACATAGCCCGGCAAATGCGTAGAGCACCATGGCGGAGCGCGTTTTAGTAGCGCTTTTCTGTTGCTTTCTGGCTGTTGCTTTCTGGCTGTCGCTGCCGGCCGTGCAGCTCGAACCGCGCTGGCAGCAGCGGGACTGGGAGCAGGCATCGGCGCAGGCGAGGATGCGCTTATGGATCTCATCCAGGCGTCCTTGTATTCGACCGGCCACAAGCCGGAGGGAGCGATGACGACGCTTCCCGGGCAGTGCTCGCTGACTACCAGGGGAATCAGCGGGTTCACCAGGCGACCGCCTGGCAGCCAATCCCTGCTGATATAGCTGGTCGAGGCATGCAGCGGGTAGGGGAAGGCGCTCGATGGCAAGCGCCAGTCGAACAGGCGCGATACCTCCTTTTGCAAGTGGTCGGCGTAACGTTGCAAAACTGGATCATCGCTTGGCTGGCCTTTGAGCCCAAAGAGCATCCGCGCCATCTCGCGTAAGGTTTCATTCGGCAACAGGCCGCGAGGGTCGTATAGAACCTCCAGCGGCGCCCCGCCTACTTTGCCTTCGAACAATCCGTTGTTGGCCTGTACGACGTGCCCCCAAACAACGCGCCCTTTCTGCATCAGCAGCGGCATGTTGCCACGCAGCCGGTCCAGCGGGTCTTGCGCAATCCATGCGGGCCAGGCCCTTTCCTGGTAGGACGTGCGCTCCATCAGCGAAAGTTGGCCAAATGCCTTGGGGAAATTGGGCACTAGCGTCTGTGCCGATACGGGCGGCAAGCACTGGCTGCCTGGCGGCATGGGAAATTTCTCCATGCCGATGCCTGCGCTTAAATGCACGCTCTTGGTTTGCTCCTCGTCGAACAACCGGCTGACGATGGACGCCAACGGCAGAAACACGCCCGGGGACATTTGCACTGCGCTGCTGTGAAAGCCTTCGCCAAAGACATGGCAATCCGGGAGTTCTTTCAGAAGCTCATCCCAAGTCGCCCAGCGCATCGGTGCTCTGGCGGTGCGGGCTCGTACCTCGCCCACATAGAACGCTAGGAAATACAGAAGATTGTAATTTTTCTGCGTGTCGAGAAAGCGGCGATAATCCATGCCCAGCTCGGGTCGCAGTGCATCGAGAAAGGCATCGATACGATTGAGGCTGTCCCACGAATAGTCCAGCTGGCATGCGCGCAGCCGTTCTTCATGGATGATTCCGCCCGAGAGGGGCAGTCCAGCATCCCAGGCCGCCAAATAGCAAAGCGCTTGAGCAGTGATTTCCATATTATCCCCTGTTTGGTTCCATTGCGTTAACTAGCAGTCCTGGTCTTGGCGCTTGTATAACCGAATAGTGCATGTTGCGGTCCAGGGCTTATTGGAATCCGTCCCATCACTGGGGACCCTGGTGCTTGCGAACATCAGGCGCCAACCCGGCTTATGTGTGACTTGCACAGTATCCACTACGAGACCGCCTTCCTTGCTAGTCACCGCATGCCAACGCGCTGGTAATGTCCAAGGGTGCGGCACATGCTCGGGAGTACTTCGCCAGGCGATCTGGATCGCGGGAGTCGCTGCCCTGGCAATCTGGATCACTCCGTGCAGGCGTGCGCAGGTTGCATGGATCCAATGCAGCGCTGAACTCGGCCATGTGCGTCCGGGCCGGTCTTCGATTGAGCCCCTGTTCGACTTTCCAATCCCCTCTTGTCGGCCATTCTAGCTTGCAATCAACGCATAGCTGTTTGCGCCATCAAGATGGCGGATTGGGGGTGGTGCGTGGCCGCCGAGCTGGCAAGCCATGTTTGGGGTAGTTGGGCCGCTTCGCTGTCTTCAACGTAATAGCTGAAGCTGTCATCCCCGAACCACTCATTCTGCGGCACGCAGGTATAGCTGCCATCGTCTTTGCGCAGCAGGCAACCGTGGCTGGGATCATCCACGATATGCGCAGCGAGGGTCTGTCCATCTGGATCGCTGGCGTTGGTGAGGAGATCAACGGGCGACGGCATTTCAGGTGGCGCCCTGACGGTGACATCGTTCGCGACAGACAGGCGCTCCGGTGGCAGCGCGGTGATAGTGACGGTGGCGGGTTTGGAATCCAGCTCGCCGGTGCTCAAGGCATAGGTGAAGGTGTCCGTACCGATGAAGCCCGCATCCGCTGTGTAAGGCCACCGGCGGTCGAGGTCTTGCACCCGTTTGTCGTGCTGCGGCTGGCCGAGAATCGTAGCGAAAAGCCGTCATCGCCATCGCCATCACTTTGATCATCGTGATCATCGCCGTCACCACAGCGGGCCTGCTCGTCCGGCACCAGGTAGATCGGGATGGATTTGCCGATCTGTTCTTTCTGGCGGCTAATGCCTGCGCGTCGCCAGTGCTTGAATTTCTTGTAACCAATTGGTCACACGAAATGCCTGTCCGCTTCGCTGCATTCACATTATTTTCGCCGGTTCTACCGCGACAATAGTTGAGTGAGTGCGGCCAGCTGACTGGCCGCTAGCTATGAAACGAAGGGACATCGTCGCGCTGTAGGCGCGCTGCTGGAGCAGATCATGTTGCAACGTAGCTCTCTGAGCATTCAGTACCCGATCGGGGCCAAGCATGGACACTGTTAGACATGTGGCGCTGGTGACCGGAGGCATGGGAGGGATTGGCGAGGCAATCGCCAAGGTGCTCCATGACGCCGGCCATACGGTCCTGGTTACCCATTCCCCCGGCAATGATCGTGTCGGCAAGTGGCTGGAACAGCAGGCGGACAAGGGCTACAGCTACACGGCCTATCCGGTGGACGTGGCCGACTACATGTCGTGCGAGCAGATGGGCGAAGCAGTCGCTACAGATGGCCACAACGTCGACATACTGATCAACAACGCAGGCATTACCCGCGACGTCCGCTTTCAGAAAATGAGCCGCGACGATTGGAAAACGGTCATGCACACGGATTTGGATTCCATGTTCAATGTCACCAAGCAGTTCTGTGACGGCATGGTGGACCGACATTGGGGACGTATCGTCAATATCAGTTCGGTCAACGGCAGCAAGGGGCAGTTCGGTCAATGCAATTACGCCGTAGCCAAGGCAGGGGTGCACGGTTTTACCAAATCACTCGCACTGGAAGTCGCCCGCTACGGTGTCACGGTCAATACCGTGTCGCCCGGCTATACCGCCACCCAGATGGTGTCGTCGGTGCCCAAGGAAGTGCTGGAGTCGAAGATCATTCCGCAGATTCCCGTAGGGCGGCTCGGCCAGCCCGAGGAAATCGCCGCACTGGTTGGATTTATCTGCAGTGACGCCGCCGCCTTCATGACCGGTAGCAACGTGGCGATGAACGGTGGTCAGCATATGTACTGAAGCTCGCGGCCGCCCTTGGAGCAAGATCATGCATAGATCGACCCATCGTTACGGCACGCCATTCGGACCGTTCGTACCTTATGGGCCGATGACGTTGCCGCTAGGCTGGTGGGCCAATGCAGTGTTCCATATTTGTGGCGTGTGGTCGGAAACCGTGGTGCGCGCCATGATCTTTCCGTGCGAGCTGCCACCGGCGCCAGGGCGTGGGCCGGGATCTAGTCCCAGCAATGCCGTTGAGAAAAAGCCGGGATACGAATGCTTTCGCCACCATGATGACCCGCCTGAGTGACTAGCCGATGCCGTACCTTGGAGGCAGAGCGCGTAGGCTGGGATGGCAATCCCAGCATCGGGATGTCGTATAGAAAGCTGGGATTAGCATCCCAGCCTACAGCGCGTGTACACCTCTCTTGTTGCCCTAATGGCTTCTAGGTGTCTAGGAAAGGCCGGTCGATTCAGTGTTCTCTGCGGTAGTGGCGCACTGCGAGCGTTCCATCGAAGGGTCGGGCCGCGGCGAATTCAACCAGCGTGTCGCCCGCCAGCAGCAGAAAGCGAACGCGCGTGGCGTCAGGTGCTTCCGCCTTGCCGCACTGCATGAGTACTTGCCGGTAACGCATTTGCGGATCGAAAGGGGCCACGGCTTCCCGGTTGGCGCCCACCGCAAGGAAGCTGCCTGCCCGGGTTGGACCATTGGCATAGAAGTCACCAAGCAATGTTTCGCCAAGGTCTTGTCCCTGGGCTTCCACCTTGGGCAGATAGGTGGAGCCGCCGCTGTAGCGCAGTTCGCAATCTTCCACGTCCTGCAAGGGTTCCTCATGGTGGTCCGTGGCCATGCTGATAAGGGTCCGATCGCCTTGGCGCCGTATTTGAGCGTGACCGCTGGCCGGTGACAGGGGCCTGGCCCAGTCAGCCCCCTCCTTTTCCAGGATCCAGTTGCCTTCCCAGCTCGGATCGAGCTGTCCGGTCTGGCTTGCCATGCCCTCGGGTACCCACTCATGAAAGCCGATGCGACGGATCAGGAACACGCCCCAACGTGGGTCCTGGGTCAGGTAGCGATGGATGTACGATTCGATTTCAGCGAGCAGTTGCGTACGGCTTTGCTCGAAGTCCACTACGCCACGTCCGGCAACCGCTACTTTGCTCCCAACGTCGTGGGAGGAGTAAAACTCTTCTGGCGAGAGGCGCCAATAGCGGGGGCCGGTATAAGGAGCTTTGCCGCCTCCGTAATACATGGCCGGTCCCCACGTCATATACCCAGGTGTCGTGGGCTTGCGGTTGAGCCGGAGCGTGGCGAATGCATCGGTATTCCAAGTGTCGGTGTACCCGGCAATGAACGTAAAGGCGCGCGGTGCATCCTGGGAAATTGCTTCCATGAGCGCCCAACGCCGAGCCAATGCCAGTTCGCCGTCGGTCCCGGCATTGCCCGTAAAATCGACCAGCATGTGATTGAAGCCGAGCGCCCCGCCGCGAAATTTTTTCATGACCGCAAGCTGGTTCAACTCTCGTTGCCGAGGCGAATCGGCTGGAACCAGCCCTCCCGGATTGAGCTCGTCGCTTAGGTCCAATGCCGGCAGAAAGCCGATTTCAACCAATCTTTTGCGAGCCAGGCTGCGTCGTGCGGAGTCTTCGTCGCAGGTGGTTTCGAATGCATGGCGATCGAGTACCGAGGTTGTTTCGCATTGCCGCATGATGACTTCGGCGACTTGATCGCCGTGCTGTATGGCTTCGCGAAACAGAGGGAGCCATTTTGCGTTGAATGCTTCCCAGGCTTTTCTGTAGGCGGCATACGAATTCTGCGTCTTTTCTACGCAAGCCGCTGCCTTCTTTTCATATTCCTCGGTTTCCTTGGGCGTGGGACCTTGCGCCGAATCATCTGTCTCCGGATAGCATGGATCCGTATTGTCGGTTGCTTCGATTGCCTCCAGCGCAGCAACCTCCTCGCGCAGCTTCCAAACGTCCAGGCGCATGTTTTTGCCGGGCGCCGCATTCGAAGCATCTTTGCCCACGGCAGAAGGCTCTGAAGCATCCCTCACGAATTTCGTGCGACTGCCGTCCTGTTCAACCAGGATAAAGGAGTTGTCCGTAGCCGACTCGATGGGATTGACGTCCGGCGTCAAGTCGAGGCGGCCGTTCACTCCGGCAATCCAAATCATCTTGTCTGCGTCGACGCCCCAAAGGCCTGAGTAGTGTTGCGAGCTGATGTTGCAGGCAATTGGATCGGCCTCGAATTCGCCTGTCTGCGCAAGCGTAAACCGATAAGTGCAATGGGGTTGCGTCGACGTCCAGCTTCCGACGAAACGGCTGGGGGCATTGGGCAGCGCGGCCACGGCCTTATGGAAGCGTGTGAGAAGGAAGCGGTCAAGCAAACCGCTTTTTTCGGCGAGGCACGCATCAAAGCCTTTCACCTCAGTCAGCGGGGATCCTGAATACGAGTGCATGCGGCACTCGTTCGTATGCTGCATAAGCTGGAAGGATGCGTAGCCGTGCAACTGGTAAAAGATGATCGCCAGCGCAATGGAGTAGCAGACTATGCGTGCCGCCAGCGCAAAGGGCCAGGGCAATCGTTGCGTAAGTTTCAAGAAGGTCCCCTTTTTTTCGATAGTCTTGCCCAGGTCATGCGATCTCAAAGCAAGCATTGGATATGTTCCATGGCTTATGTGCCCGTTAGCAAGACCAGCCTGATGAATGACGCAGGTTGCGTGGCGAGAATGTGCCCAGCGATGCTCTGATCCAATTTCACGCACCAGGCAAGAGCCATACCGTATTTGACGGCATCGCTTGCGATTACCTTTCAAACCCCGCTGATATGGATCAACACCAGACGATACCAACGGTCTTCGGAGGTTATTGGTCCATCGATTGTTATTCGGTCGGGAAGACCTTTGCTTTCCCAAGCGACAAGGTCAGGGATGTCGTCACCATGCAGATCGTGGCTCAGGCCGGTTCGCTCTCGTGCGTGCCCTGCGTCGTCGATTCAATCCATGCCTGATTCGTATTGCGTCCCCCTGTTGGCCATTCCATCTTGTGATCAGCGGATGGAAGCTTGAAATGCAAAAGTGGCAGATTGAAGGCAGCTTGGGCCGACTCGCCGACAGGTGTCGACCAGAGTAGTCGGGCTGCGTCTTTGCGCATGCTGATCAGCGGCGCAGTCCTTGTGCCCCGTTCCTGCCTCAGCATTGGCATTTGAGTTCCTCGGCAGGCCATTTGAACTGCCGCCCGTCAGCGCATGATTTCGCTTGGCCGCGTCGCGCGGCAGCCGTGCAGGGAATCTCCATTATGCGTGCCCGTCGCCGATTAGCGTGGTTGCCATGGCTGCTGTCGCTTCCCATCCTGTTCTTTCTCGCCATTTGGATCTTGGGTTGGGCACTGGTCCATCCGGTCATGCGCGATGTGGGTGCACCGCCTTCGGACTTGCCTGCACGGTCTGTGATGATTTTCGACGCATCGGGCCATCCCATGGGTGGCTGGTTCGTGCCTGGCGTCGAACACCAGGGCGCCGTGTTGCTCTTGCACGGCGTACGCGCCAACCGGTTGAGCATGGTCGATCGCGCCAGGTTTCTGCACACGGCAGGTTATGCCGTCCTGCTGATCGACTTTCAGGCGTCGGGTCAAAGCCCGGGCGATGCTATTACCTTCGGTTATCGCGA
The DNA here is from genome assembly GCF_003977665.1 of Dyella choica. Lineage (GTDB taxonomy): Bacteria > Pseudomonadota > Gammaproteobacteria > Xanthomonadales > Rhodanobacteraceae > Dyella_B > Dyella_B choica. The sequence continues at coordinate 48,768 of NZ_RYYV01000003.1, forward strand.
AGCGGATGACGTCAAGGCAGCATTGCGCTACTTGCGTCATCAGCTGCCGGGCGAACGCATAGGCGTGATCGGTACTTCAATGGGCGGCGCTGCGACGATTCTTGCCGGGCCTGATGCACAAGCCGACGCCATCGTCCTGGAGCAGGTGTATCCGACGATTCGGCAGGCGCTGGAGGATCGCCTGGCGATCCGGTTGGGGACGGTGGGGCGGTGGCTGGCGCCCGTCCTGCTCGCAACGCTGCACGGCCACCTGGATATTTATCCTGAGCAGTTGCGTCCGATCGACCATATAGGCAGTCTGCTCAGCCCCAAACTACTTATCGTCGGCGATCGCGACCGCCACACGACGCTTGCCGAATCCTACGCGATGGTTCAGGCGGCGCGAGCACCGAAGGAATTGTGGATCGTGCGTAGTGCCGAGCATGTCGATTTATGCCGCTATGCAGGTGACGCCTATCAAAGGAAAGTGCTGCAATTTTTTGCTGCTCATCTGCGCGGTGGATGAGCACGTCGCAAGCATTAGCAAAGCGCCATGGAATGCCTAAAATCGCGTGATGAATGCAAAAAACATGTTGCGAAGCAGCAACTTTCTGCGACTTTCACGTTTGTAGTCGTTCTCCTGATGTATTTGAGCTATCAGGCTGTTGAGAAACAGCCTGATAGCGCGGGCCATGGATGGCCCGCCGCGAATCAAGCGCTGTAAGGGCTTGATTTAAGTGTAGCCAAGTACGGACCTGTGCCGGACTTGGCGCGTTGAGAAAGGGCAGGAAGGCCCTTTCTCAGCATTCTGCTAGAGTCGCAGCGGTTTCTGGGTGCCGCTCTTGTGGCCGAGCTGACGATGGGAGACGAGCATGACGGTGGCATCTACTGCTGTAACGACGTCGAGGGGAGTGGCGTCGGATTGGTTGGCCAGGGAACGCACCCTGCTGATTGGCCTTATCGCCAATTTAATGGTCAGGCCGATCAAGGAAGAGCACCCTATGACCGAAGAGGGACTCGCGCGCGAGCGTTCGCTGCAGCTTGAGGCGCCTCATGTCGTGGCCAACGCCGATCAGGCGGCGCGCGGCAGCTTCGACATCGTGGGCGTGGCCGCGTGGGCCCTGGTCGGCATTCCGTTCCTGATCGGCGTGTGGATTGCGCTGAGTAAGGCTGCTGCGTTGTTTTGAGGAATAACCCTTATGAAATCCGCGAAAAGCGTCGCGCCACTGCCGCCGATCGACGATAAGATCCGTGGCGCCGTGCTCGACGTGGCTGGCCGGCTGAAGGATCAGCCTGGCGCATTGCTGCCTGTTCTGCATGGCGTGCAGGCAGCCTTGGGGTACGTGCCCGAGGCCGCTATTGCACTGATCGCAAAAGAGATGAATCTGTCGCGCGCGGATGTGCATGGCGTGGTGACGTTCTATCACTACTTTCGCATGCATCCGACCGGCAAGCGCACCATCTACCTGTGCCGCGCGGAGTCCTGCCAGGCGATGGGTGCGGCAAAACTGGAACTGCACATCAAGCAGCGGTTGGGCGTGGATTTCCACCAGACCACCACCGACGGCGCTTGGACGTTGGAACCGGTCTATTGCCTCGGCAATTGCGCCTGCTCGCCGGCCATGCTGGTGGATGATGAGTTGAAAGGCCGCGTGACGCCGGAGAGCTTCGATGCGTGGCTGCTGTCGGAGGCGCCATGAGCATCACCGTTTACGTGCCTCGCGATGCCAGCGCCTTGTCGCTGGGTGCGGACGCAGTCGCCAAGGCTATTGAAGCCGAGGCGGTTTCGCGCCACGTCGATGTGCATACGGTGCGCAACGGTTCGCGTGGTCTGTACTGGCTGGAACCCCTGGTTGAAGTGGAAACGCCGGAAGGACGCGTGGCTTACGGCCCTGTGCAGCCTGCCGACGTGCCGGGTTTGTTCGACGCCGGGTTCCTGCATGGCGGCGATGATGTGCTCAAGCTGGGTCTAGCAGAGGAGATTGCGTGGCTGAAAAGCCAGCAACGGCTGACGTTCGCGCGTGCGGGTGTCGTCGATCCACGCAGCCTGGATGACTATCTGGCGCATGCCGGTTTTCGCGGGCTGGCTGGGGCATTGAAGATGGAGCCGGCGACGATCGTGCAGGCGGTGACCGAATCCGGACTGCGTGGCCGCGGTGGCGCGGCGTTTCCAGCCGGCATCAAGTGGAAAACCTGCCTGGAGGCCACGGCGAATCAGAAATACATCGTCTGCAATGCGGACGAAGGCGATTCGGGCACCTTTTCCGATCGCATGATCATGGAAGGCGATCCCTTCGTGCTGATCGAAGGCATGGCCATTGCAGGCCTGGCGGTCGGCGCAACGCGCGGCTACATTTATTTGCGCATCGAATACCCGCATGCGCAGCGTGCGCTGGAGGCGGCGATCGAAGCGGCCAAGGCGCGCGGCTACCTGGGCGACAATCTCTGCGGTAGCGGCAGGGCCTTCCATCTGGAAGTGCGCATGGCGGCCGGCGCCTATATCTGCGGCGAGGAGACCTCGCTGCTGGAAAGCCTGGAGGGCAAGCGTGGGCAGGTGCGCTTCAAACCGCCGCTGCCGGCCATACAGGGCTTGTTTGGCAAGCCCACGGTGATCAACAACGTGGTCACGCTGGCGACGGTGCCGATCATCCTGGATCGTGGCGCGGCATACTATCGGGATTACGGCGTGGGCAAATCGCGCGGAACACTGCCGCTGCAGCTGGCCGGCAACGTCAAACGGCCCGGACTGGTGGAGCGGGCGTTTGGTCTAACGCTGCGCGAGCTGATCGAGACATACGGCGGCGGTACTGCCAGCGGGCGGCCGGTGCGCGCGGTGCAGGTGGGTGGTCCGCTGGGCGCCTACATTCCCGCATCGCAGCTCGATACGCCGATCGACTATGAAGCCTTCGCCGCCATCGGCGGCATGCTGGGGCATGGCGGCGTGGTGGTGTTCGACGACACGGTCGACATGGCTGCGCAGGCGCGTTTTGCGATGGAGTTCTGTGCGATCGAGTCGTGCGGCAAGTGCACGCCTTGCCGCATTGGTTCCACGCGCGGCGTGGAAGTGATCGATCGTATGGTCGCCGGCGATGCGGCCGAGAAGGCCCGCAACGAGGTGTTGCTGCGCGATCTGTGCCAGACGATGGTTGCAGGTTCGCTGTGTGCGCTGGGCGGCATGGCGCCGTTTCCGGTGTTGAGCGCGCTGGATCATTTTCATGAGGATTTTGAAGGTGCAAAGCAATAGGCTGCGCCATGAGCTCTGTTCCTCCCCCGTCAAGCGGGGGAGGGAGCACGAAAGTTTGAGGAGGTAGTTCATCATGCTGTCCATCGTCGAAATCGACCGCGGTACGCCCGCGGTCCTATCGGACAGGCAGGTCACGCTGGAAATCGATGGCCGCAGTATCCGCGTGCCGGAAGGCACATCCGTGATGCGCGCCGCGTCGCAGGCCGGCGTCAATATCCCCAAGCTATGCGCCACCGACATGCTGGATGCCTTCGGCTCCTGCCGCCTGTGCCTGGTCGAGATCGAAGGGCGCAAGGGTTATCCGGCTTCCTGCACCACGTCGGTCGCAGAAGGGATGAAAGTCAGCACGCAAACGCCAAAGCTGGCCGAGATCCGCCGTGGCGTGATGGAGCTGTATATCTCCGATCATCCGCTGGATTGCCTGACCTGTCCGGCCAACGGTCATTGCGAACTGCAGGACATGGCGGGCGTGGTAGGCCTGCGCGAGGTGCGCTATGGCTACGATGGCGCAAACCACGTGCTCGCCAAAACCAGGACGGGCACCGACAACCCGCATTTTTCGGCCAAGGACGAATCCAATCCGTACTTCACCTTCGATCCCTCCAAGTGCATCGTCTGCTCGCGCTGCGTGCGCGCTTGCGACGAAGTGCAGGGCACGTTCGCGCTGACCATCCAGGGCCGCGGTTTTGACTCAAAGGTTGCCGCTAGCCAGGACAACCCGTTCCTCGACTCCGAGTGCGTATCCTGCGGCGCCTGCGTGCAGGCTTGTCCCACTGCAACGCTATCGGAGAAATCGCTGATCGAGCGCGGTCAGGCCGAGCACAGCGTGGTCACCACCTGCGCCTATTGCGGCGTAGGCTGCAGCTTCCGTGCCGAAATGCAGGGCGAAGAAATCGTGCGCATGGTGCCGAACAAGGATGGGCAGGCCAATCACGGCCATTCCTGCGTGAAAGGGCGTTTCGCCATCGGCTACGCCACGCATCCGGATCGCATTCACACGCCGATGATACGCCAGAAGATCACCGATCCCTGGCGGATCGCGAGCTGGGATGAGGCCATTGCGCACGTCGCCAGCGAGTTCAAGCGGCTGCAGCAGCAGTACGGCAAGTTCTCCGTCGGTGGTATTACTTCTTCCCGCTGCACCAACGAAGAAACCTATCTGGTGCAGAAGCTGGTGCGCGCCGGCTTCGGCAACAACAACGTGGATACCTGCGCACGCGTCTGTCACTCGCCCACGGGTTACGGCTTGAAGGCCACCCTGGGCGAATCGGCCGGCACGCAGGATTTCGATTCCGTCGAATACACCGATGTCATGCTGGTGATCGGCGCCAATCCCACCGACGCCCACCCGGTGTTCGGTTCGCAGATGAAGCGGCGCCTGCGCGCGGGCGCAAAGCTGATCGTGGTCGATCCACGCCGCATCGACCTGGTGCGCACGCCGCATGTCAAGGCGGACTATCACCTCAAACTCCGGCCTGGCACCAATGTGGCGGTGCTCGACGCGCTGGCGCACGTGATCGTCACCGAGGGATGGGTGAACGAAGCTTTCGTGGCCTCGCGGTGCGAGCAGCCTGCCTTCGAGAAGTGGCGCGCTTTCGTGGCGCAGGAAAAGCACAGCCCCGAAGCGATGGAGGAGGAAACCGGCGTGCCCGCCGCCATGATCCGCGGCGCGGCCCGCTTGTACGCGACCGGCGGCAACGCGGCCATCTACTACGGCCTGGGTGTCACTGAGCATTCGCAAGGCTCCACCGCCGTGATGGCGATTGCCAACCTCGCCATGGCCACCGGCAATATCGGCCGCGAAGGCGTGGGCGTGAATCCGCTGCGCGGGCAGAACAACGTGCAAGGCTCGTGCGACATGGGCTCGTTCCCGCACGAGTTTCCCGGCTATCGCCACGTGAGTGACGCCACGGTGCGCGCATCGTTCGAGCAAGCCTGGGGAGTGCCTCTGCACGATGAGCCGGGCCTGCGCATTCCCAACATGTTCGAAGCCGCCATCGACGGCCAGTTCAAGGGCCTGTACATCGAAGGCGAGGACATCGCCCAATCCGACCCGAACACCCAGCACGTCACGGCGGCGCTCGAGGCGATGGAATGCGTGGTGGTGCAGGACCTTTTCCTCAACGAAACCGCGAAATACGCGCACGTGTTCCTGCCTGGCTGCTCCTTCCTTGAAAAGGACGGGACCTTCACCAATGCCGAGCGACGTGTCTCCCGTGTGCGCAAGGTCATGGAGCCCAGGAGCGGCCATGCGGATTGGGAAGTAACGCAACGGCTGGCCAACGCCATGGGCTACCCCATGAACTACCGGCATCCGTCCGAAATCATGGACGAGATCGCCCGGCTCACACCCACTTTCCGCGGTGTCAGCTTTGACAAGATCGATCGCCTCGGCTCGATCCAGTGGCCTTGCAATGAAGAGCATCCGGCAGGCACGCCGGTGATGCATGTGGATGAATTCGTGCGCGGCAAGGGCCGATTCATGCTCACCGAATACGTGCCCACCTCGGAGAAGGTCAATTCGGCCTATCCTCTGATCCTCACCACCGGCCGCATCCTGAGCCAGTACAACGTGGGTGCACAGACGCGCCGTACCGCCAATGTGATGTGGCACGACGAGGATCGCCTGGAAATCCATCCGCACGACGCGGAGGAGCGAGGCATCAGTGAAGGCGACTGGGTAGGCATTGAGAGCCGCGCGGGGCAGACCGTTCTGCGCGCGAGCATTTCCGAGCGCATGCAACCGGGCGTGGTTTACACCACGTTCCATTTCCCCGGCTCCGGTGCCAATGTCATCACCACCGAGAACTCGGACTGGGCCACCAATTGCCCCGAATACAAGGTGACGGCCGTACAGGTGACGCGCGTCAACCAACCTTCGCAATGGCAGAAGCGTTACCAGGCTTTTTCCCAAGCTCAGCAGGCGTTGCTGGATGCAGCCGAAACGCCCTGATCCAGCGCACGCCAACCGCGGCTACGCGATTCGCCAGGTGGATCGTTATCGCCAGGGCAGGCATGAGCAGGTGAGCGACGCCATTACCGAAGAAGTGCCGGTGGCGATGCTGTACAACGAAACCCCCTTCGCCGTGATGATGGTGACGCCTCTGGACCTGGAGGATTTCGCGTTGGGCTTCTCGCTCAGCGAAGGCCTGGTGGCCAAGCCCGAAGACCTGCATTCGATCGAAGTGCGTTATCGCCTGGAAGGTATCGAACTGGCGATGGGGGTGGCTTCTGCCAGTCTCGAACAACGCGCCGGCGGCAGCGGTGAGCGCCTGCTGCCTGGGCGAAGTGGTTGTGGCCTTTGCGGCGCGCGCATGCTGGAGGACGCGGTGCGTCATCCCGCCCCCGTAGGCGATGGAATACGCATTCAAGCCGCTGCGCTGGAACGCGCGCTTGAGGCGCTGCGGGCCGCACAGCCCGTGAACCGTGCCACCGGGGCCGTGCATGCCGCGGCTTGGATCGATGTCGACGGCAGGATCGTGACGGTACGCGAAGACGTCGGCCGGCATAATGCGCTTGATAAGCTGATTGGCGCGATGGTGAAAGCACGCGTCGATCCGCAGCAGGGTTTTCTGCTCGTCACCAGCCGCGCCAGCTACGAAATGGTGACCAAGGCCGCCAGCGCCGGCATCAGCCTGATGGCTGCGATTTCCGCCCCTACCGCGCTGGCCATCCATTTGGCCGAAAGTACGCAGGTGACCTTGGTCGGCTTTGCGCGGCCGGGCAGTTTCGTCGTCTACACTCATCCGCAGCGCTTGCTGCACGCTGCAGGAACTACTTCATGAATATCGAACGCCTGGTGGCGATGGCCAATGACATCAGCCGCTACTTCGCGGCCGAGCCGGATCCGGTAGCGGGGGCGATCGGTATTGCCGATCACCTGAAGCGGTTCTGGGAACCTGGAATGCGCAAGCAGATCGTGGCGCATCTTGCGACAGGCGGGGAAGGAATGGAGCCGCTGGCGAAGAAAGGAGTTGAGCGGCTGATGGAGATCGACAGCAAGTTGCGGGCTTGAAGCACAGCTTTCATGGCTTGCTGCGATGCATGTCCGTACCTGTCGTCATTCCGGCGCAGGCCCGCTGCGGCCCGGAGAATTTCGACACTTGATCACGGGGCCTTGTAGTACCTCATCGTCATTCCGGCGCAGGCCGGAATCCAGTTTAAATACGCGTCCAAAGGACACAACATCTTGATGTTGAGTGCTTCGCACGATGTATTTGAACTGGATTCCGGCCTGCGCCGGAATGACGACGAGGCACCGTGAGGTCGCGCGATCAAACGCTCAATCTTCGCCAGAAAGCAACGGGCTTTCGGCGGAATTTCGATGCAGCGATCAGCGTCGCCGCCGCCAGAACGTTGCCTGGGGCCAGCGCGTTTCCATGGCATAGAACTGCGACAGGTGCAGGCGATACGCCTCATGGATGCCGTGCAAGTGCGCGGCATAGCGCTCGACCGCGCCGCGGTCGCCGAGGTTTGCCGCAATGATGGTATGTGCCGCCTGCAGGCCCGTGTAGAGCGCGTTGGAAATGCCTTTGGACGACAGTGGGTCGAAGGCGAGTGCCGCGTCGCCGACAGCCAGCCAGCCCGGACCGGCCGCGACATCGAGGCTGCTGCTGCTTGCATCCGCCCCCCTCGGTCGGCCGACCGGGACATATTGATGTTGCACGCACAACGCATGGAGATTGGATGCGCGCTTGAGGCTGTTCCAAAATGAGGTAGGCTCCTTTAGAGATGGATCTGGTCCGCCATCGGCGTCGCAGAGGAAGGCGATCAATCGTTCGCCCGAAGGCAGCAGCACGCTGTACCACCAGCCGTCCTCGACGGCCTCGATCCAGGTGCGGCCATCCTGGTCGGAATGCTGGTTGCTGCGCAGGCGCTGATACAGGGCGATCAAGCAGTCGTGGCGGACGCGCGATGATCCGAGCGCACGTGCGAGGGAGGCAGCGCGTCCGCTCGCGTCTAGCACCCAGTCGGCTTCAATGCTGCGTGTACGGCTGCCGTTAGTGCACAGCTGCAGCGAGTACGGGGCATGGGAAGTGTGCCGGCTCGTCGCATCATCGACTTGCACGCGGGTGGATTCGAACAGCGTTGCTCCTGCGCTGCGGGCGGCTTCGCGCAGCGACATGTCGAATCGCATGCGATCCAGTTGCAGGCCGGGGCCATGCAGTTGATGGATGAAATCGTTGCAATGCGCTACTGGGTTGCCCCAGAAGGCGATGGTGCCAGGGCTTGCGCGATGCCCGTCGTGCAGCACTTGATCGTGCACGTTGAGCGCCCGCAGTAAATGGCGCGCCGAAGGCGGCAGACCTTCGCCGACCTGAAAGCCGTGACCCCGGGATGTTTCCCGCTTGCGACGCGCATCGGCGACCACCACGCGCAGGCCGCTGCGGGCAAGCATGATCGCGGCGGCGGCCCCTGCTGGGCCGCCGCCGGCGATCGCTACGTCGTAGCGTTGTGACCCCATCGACTCAGTGGCGGGGTTTGCCGTGCCTTACCGGCAATGGCGCTGCCTGTGCTTCTTCGTCGGATGCAAAGTTAGCCGTTCCGGACAGCATTCGTGCTTTGGGATGAGCCTCCGGCAATTTGCCGGCAGTTACGTTCTGTGGCGTGCCCGCTCTGGCTTTGCCCATGGGGAGCTTGCCGTGCCACACTGGCAGTGGTGCCGTCTGGGCTTCCTCATGGGAGGCGAAGTTGGCTGCCTCAGGCAGCACTTGCTCTGTGCTGGCCGTGCGCATCCTTGCACTGGGCGGCACGTCCGGACCGTAGGTGGCCACCTGCATCGTGGCAGGAAACATCGGTTCGACGTCAGGGTCATAACGCGACTCCAACAGGCCCATGGAGCCGAAGATGCGTACCATCTGCTCCATCTGCGCGGCCACGCTTCCACTCAGCGGCTGGTTCCAGTTCGTGCGGCGATTGAAAGCTTCCATGCGACGGGGGAGTCCCTGATTGCGATCTATGACGATGGCGTAGTCGGCTTCGCTCAGCACGTGATTGGGTACGCGTGCGGGCCAGAAGGTCGGCACGAAGGGGTCGTAGGAAGTGTCATAGCCCGAGCGGCAATAAGCCGTATCGGCTTGCCACGGCAACCCCATCCAGCGGCTGATGTCGCCAGGGCCTTGCGCGTGCAGTGGCCCTTGGAGAGACAGGGCTGTTGCCTGGTCCAGCGTAGGTCCGTAATCCGGTTCGGGCACGCCAGCGGGACGGACACGGATGCGGAAGGGCTTGTCGTAGAGCGACAGGTGCCGCATCGGCCAGGTCATTTCGCAGCCAGGATGGAAAGCGTCGGCCAGGCAGAAATCCAGCGCTGCACGATCGAGCATCGCTGGTTGTTCGGCAAGTGGAATCTCGCTCAAGCTGCTCGGCTTGTTCCGGCTTGGATCCCAGTCGGCGACGAAATCGCCCTGCGCCCAGCGTCCGAGTATCTCGTATTGCGTTGCGCTGACGGATGCGTTCTGGCGCGGACTTTCGCTAGCCGGTACCTTCATCGCGTCACCGTACAGCCATGGCCAAGGCAGTTGGTTGCCATCGGGCGGATTCGGTGGACGGAAGCTGTTGAACACCTGTCGGCGTAATTCGGCATGCGGATCGTAATCGACGCTGGCAGGTGGCGTGGAGAGCTTTCTGATCAGTTCCGGGTTGGCAAAATCGAAGCTGCCGTCATGACCGAAGGAGGTGGCAAAACCTTTATTGGTCCATTGCAAGTCGGTCAGCCGGGACAGGATCGGATAGACGTCGTAGGTGAACGAAATGAGCTGCGGCGGCTGCAGCCAGCCTGCCTGGACGTAAACATCGTAGAGCAGGTCATACATCGTGCGCACCGACTTCACTTGCGGGCCGTAGTTCGGTGGCGCCGTGACGACCCAGGCCGACTCGACCGGAATCTCGCGGCCTTCGATGTTCACGTTCGCGGTCACGATGCCATCACAGGTATCGTCGTACCAGCCATCGGCGTTGATGAAGGAATCCGTATCGGCCGGGTCGTAAATCGGCGTGCCGGTGGGAGAGGCCGATACGCCGTGCCCGCCTAGTACCAGCAACCTGCCGGCAGCGTCGGTCAGCAGTTCGCCGATCTTCACTGGTAGGCCGGTGAACTGGCCGGCGCAGATTACCGGTGGCGCGTTCAGCCCGCTGATGTGCTGCATACCTGCATCGATGGCCAGCGTTTCCCGCGCGGAAACCTTCGCGTTGCGCAGAGGGAGTACGGTGTCGGCCGCTTCGGGAATGTCCATGGCAAGCTGCCACTGATACCACTGGGCCTTGCGGTTTGCCAGATGCACACCCCATGTCAGCTTGGCCCAATCCGCAGTCAGTTCTCTCACGACCTGGCCTGCCGCGTTGTAGCCGTAGATCCTGAATTGCGCCGCTTCACGCTTGAGTGCGCCAGTCGCATCGCGGTAAAAGCCCGGCGGCATGGCCGGAGGATCGCTGAGCTCCGGACCGATGTAATAGTCGTGTTCGCTGTTGCCTACGCGTGCGATACCGATGGCCGGATGGATGGCCGCCCGTACGATGCGCTCATCCGCCGCGGCTGGATAGTCGACGCCCGGGGCATACTGCGCGGGCCGTGCCTCGACCGGTTCGGCCAGCGGCAGGCCGTTGACGTTGCGGCGATTGTTCGCGGAAGCTCGGTACACCACCTTGCGGGCTTCTGCGATGCTGCCGACGGGCGCATGTTCCTTGAGGGCGTGCCAGGTGTTGTAGGCGAGGTTTTCGCCGTAGGTCGATTGACCGCGCGCAGCAAGATCCTGTTGCGGCAATTCAAGTATGCCAACCTCGATCGGCGGACTGAGCTGCTCGCTCCAGCGCACGGTGGCCGCATCCAGCGGCATGTCGCGATCATTGGTCTGGAACTGCAGCATGAAGCGGAAGCGCGCGCGGCCCTTGCGCATGCGTGCATGCAGGTCGGCACGCAGGTAGAACGGATCATCGTAGTCCGGCGGCTCGTCGGCGGGCGGCTCTTCCACCGGCTCCAGCTTGTATTTGACGAAGCGCTTATTGCCGAAGCTCGACGGCAGCACACTCCAGTACGGCGTGGTCAACACGGAATCGACCACTTTTTCCATGTCGTCGAGGATCTGCTCGGTCACGGGATGCGCCTGCAGGTATTCCTCGATCTTCCCATGCAGCGAATGGCAGGTGAATTCGCACATGTCCTTGGCCGTGTCGACAAAGAACACGTCGTGATTCTGCAAAATGAAATCGTGGGTCAGCGCATCTTGATCGGGTTCGAGCAATTTGGGTCCTTGCACGCCGAACAGCTTGATGCCGATGCCGGTGGTACCCCTCAGATCAGGAACGCCCGGTTGCACGTCTGCCGAGAAGCGCACCCATGCCTCGTATTCGCGAGGCTCGGCGAACAAGCCAAGTTTCAGCTCGTCCGGCAGGTTCTTCGAGACGATAAAGCGCCCGTGCGCTGCGCCATGCAGGCGAAGAAAGACCGGGCGCGTGGCCGGATCACGGCCCGCCGCCATGCCCCGGCCTTGAAAGTAATCGACGAACAGCTGCTTCAGCCCCTCGACCGGGTCACTGTCGCAGCAGCAAGGGAAGGCGGGAAGTGTAGGCGGAAGCGTGATCGGTGTTGGCGTGCAACCACGCTGGTTGCGGGTAGATGATTTGTTGTTACCAGACATGCGCGGCTCCTCCTTACTACTGCATCCGATGTGTAGTCGTGCCTGTTCGCACAGGGCGAATCAGGCCCCTGATGAAGCGCTGGAAGAATCTGGAACCCCACTGGCCGAGCCCGTCATCCGGTGCACAAGGGAACGAAGCCGGCTTTTGACTTAAGGACATACGGGGGCAGCGGATTATGACTAGCGGGAATGTGCACAGGACGTATAGGCAGCCAAGCACACACGGCCAGCAGATCGCCGCTTTTCGTTGCAGATGCCGGGGGTGTCGCTTAGGTATCCCCGTTCCGCTTCCACCACCGTATCGCTTCGGTTGGCAATTGCACCGCCACGGCTTCGGGAATGGCCTGGTCAACGGGTACCGATACCCATAACCGCCCCTTGCCGCAACGCACGCCCAATTGCACGACGCGTCCGATGACCTGCCGCACTTCAATCGATGCCGGGATGGTATCCGGCAAGGCGTCGCGTGCGTCCACCAGGCGAATCGCTGCCGGATCGATGGTCCAGTCGACGTCTCCGTCCGCCACATCGCCGTCATGTCTGGGCAAGACTATGGAACCACCTTGCCACAGCAGGCGGCGCGCGCCTTCAATCCGCCCATGATGCACATTCCGATGACCCAGTAATCGGGCTGCGGCACCGTTGACCGGATTTGCATAAACCACGCCTGGCGGCCCGATCTGGATGATGCGCCGGTCATGCATCAGTACCAGCCGGTCCGCGACGGCGGCCAGATGGGGATCGTGGCTCACCGCCAGCGCCGGTATCCCGAATTCGTGCACCTCGCCGATCAATTCCGCCACGACGTCATCGCGGGTGACCGGATCCAGCGCCGAAGTGGGCTCATCCAGCAACAGCAACTGCGGCCTGCGCGCCAAGGCCCGCGCCAACGCCACGCGCTGCTGCTGCCCACCGGACAAGGCAGCTGGATGACGTTCGGCAAATTCCGCCATATGCACGCGTTCGAGCAACTGCATCGCATGCGCGCGCCGTTGCGCGCCGCGCAACGCGAACGCCACGTTCTGCCAGGCATTGAGGTGTGGAAACAGCGCATAACCTTGCGGCAGATAGCCCACTGCACGGTGTTGCGGCGCCATGCCGCCGAACGGTTCGCCTCGTGCCGGCGTCAATCCCGCGATCGCTTGCAACAGCAGCGATTTGCCTTCGCCGCTTGCGCCCAGCAGCACGGTGAAGCCTTCGACGTCGAAGGCGGCATGCAAGCTGACCGGGTGTTCGATCCGGTAGTCGATGCGCATCAGATAAGGTGCCTGCGGCGTGCGGCCAGGCCCAGTACCAGCGGCAACGGCATGGCGACCAGAAAGAACACCCACAGCAGCGGATAGACCGCGCTCAAGCCGATGTTCTGCAGGTTCACCCACAGCTTCACCGGAATACCTTGCGGGTAATAAGCCACGATCAGCACTGCACCGAATTCACCCAGCGCGCGCACCCACGCAAGCGCGATCGCCGCGGCCAGGCCAAGCCTGGCCAGTGGAAGACTGACATGCACGAAGCTGCGCCATGGCGAATGGCCCAGCGTAAGGGCGATTTGCTCCAGCTCGCGCGGTACGCCTTCGAAAGCGGCACGGGCGGCGATCACATAGTAGGGGAGGGCGCTGTAGAACTGTGCCATTACAAAAGCGGGGCCGGAATTGGTGAGCACCAGGCCCGCGCGCTCCAGCAGGCTGCCGGCCGGACCATAGGGGCCATACATGGATGCAAGCAGCAGGCCTAGTGCCAGGGGGGGCGTGAGCAGCGCGAGCAGCAGCAGGGTATCGATTAGCCATGCGCCGCGAATGCGGTGGCGCGCCAACCACCACGCCAACGGTGTACCCAGGGCGATGATCAGGATCAGGGCCAGCACGCTGTAGCCCAGCGATACGGTAATGGCGCTACCGTCGCCATCGGTGAAGCCGAAGCTACGCCACGACGTCATGAATGCCAGGCCGGCGAAAGGGGCGGCAAGCAGCAGTAACGTCAGCAGACTGACGAATGCGGGGAGTCGGAGCCTGAACGCGGTGAGAATCATAGCCAGCGCCAATCGTAGACTGGGTTGTGAAACCCAGCACTGCCATGCATGCCATGCGCGCGATGCTGGGATTGCCATCCCAGCCTACTCAAGTGTTCGCTGTGTTCAATCACAAGCCGGTCCCACGTGGCGCACTGTAACCGTGCTCGCGAAACAACGCTTGCCCTTCCGCACTTAGTAGAAAGCTCACAAAATCACGCCCCAATTCCGCTTGCTGCGCATTGGCCAGCACTCCGGCATAGAACACCAGCGGTTGCACCTGCAGGATCTTGCCGTTGTCCAGAGCGATCGAGGCTCGGTCATACCAGGTTTTCTGCATGTCCGGGTTGCCCAGGTTGATTTCATCCGGCAAGGCGATGGTGGGCAGATGATGCGACTGGGCAGCGCTGAGATAGCCGATGGTGGCATCGATCTGGCCGGCTTCGAGCCTCGACATCAGCGAAGGCTCGGTAAAGATCTGCGCGGGATTCTGCAGCGCGCCGGCCACGTTCTTCAGCAGACTGGGCTGGTGGTAGTAATCCGCGGCAAGCTGCAAGCTCAGCAGTGCATTGGCGCCTTGCGGATCGATAGTAGGGTCTGTGCGGCCCAGGCGCAGGCCTTGCTCGCTCAGCACTGCGTACCATTTCTTTTCGCCACGCGACGCGGCGGCAAAGTCGGCGGCAAAGCGGCTGTGCGGGCTGTAGATCACGACCATCTGCGTACTGGCGACGGGGACGGCAGCGGTGATCAGTCCCGCCTGCTTGAGCACCTGCATCGGACCTGGCGTGATCGTAACGAACACATCCGCTTGCAACTGATGCGCGGCGAGCAGGCGCGCCAGCGCATAGGAACCTTGGCCGATGCCCTGGTACGCGGCGTGGTGCGATTTGGCGAAGGCCGGGCCGGCGGCATTGTCCATCACGACGCCCATGGAGCCGGCGTAGGCGATGCGGATTACGGGTGAAGTTTGCGCCAAGGCAGTCGCGCATACCAAGCCGCACAGTAGTAACGCAAGCCAATGACGGAACTTTGCGTTCACATGGCAATACCAGGCATTCATGCAGCATCTCCAGTCGAAGGCTTGCGCAAGCGCTTGCGCGCACTATCCCGTACATCCACATCAAACACTAACTGCAAGGTCTCGCCACT
This sequence comes from Dyella choica, assembly GCF_003977665.1. Lineage (GTDB taxonomy): Bacteria > Pseudomonadota > Gammaproteobacteria > Xanthomonadales > Rhodanobacteraceae > Dyella_B > Dyella_B choica. Next base: position 63,781 of record NZ_RYYV01000003.1, read on the forward strand.
CGGCGTGGAAAGCGAGTATTGCAAGCCATCACGGGTCGGAAGCCGTTCGCTAAGCGCACGCACATCGGTCTCCGGCAAGCTGATATGCCATACCCTGTTCTGCCGCCGCCAGTCGATGCGTGACGACAGGCTTAGCTGCTGCATTTGCACATGCCCATCGGGCAAGCTGGTGCGATTGTCGGCCGAGCCGCCATCCAGCAAGCGCGCCAGTTCGTCTTCATCGATCCGCAGCCGCAGGCTCTGGCCTTCCAGTTGGACTCTCATGTGCTCGCCTCCCGCCAGGTTTCTTCCGTATTGCAGTCGATCAGCTGGGTGGCCTCATCGCCAGACAGCACGATCTCATGGACGCCGATGCGTTCCTGCAACGAGCGCAGGGAGCGAGCCCGCCTGTCGCTGGATGCCACTAGCGTGTTGAGTACATCGCGGCAGCGAGCGTCCAGGCGCAGACGCATCGGCAAAACGTGGCCCGCAAAGCGCACGCAGCCGACAGCGGATGCGGCCTCACGCAGGCGCTGCAGCAGCGCAGGCTGTAATCGGGGCATATCTACCGGCACAATCAACAGCTCAGCGTCATCGCAGGCGGCAGCGATACCAGCGATGCCGCCGATCGGACCAGCTTGCGGGACGGGATCGACTACGCCGTGGTAGTCAGGACGATCGCCGCTGACTTTCACCTCGCATACTCCGGCAGCATGCAGCACGGCCATCTGGTGTTCCAGCAAGGGCCGGCCTTGCCAGTGCAGCAAGGCCTTGTCGCGCCCCATGCGCGTGGAAAGGCCGCCGGCCAGCACCACGCCGATCAAGGGCAAGCGTTCAATGCTCGTGCCCGTGGGCATGCGCTGTTCTGCCATGAGCGGCTGCACGTTCGGTTTCGCGGTGTTCCTCGCACAGGGAGCAGCCTTCGCTCCAGGCACTGTCGCCGTCCACGTAGTGCTCCTGTTTCCAGATCGGTGCCTCGTGCTTGACGGCTTCGATCGCCAGGCGGCTGGCGCGGAAGGCTTCGTCGCGGTGGGGGGTGCCGGCGGCGACAATGACGGCGATTTCGCCGAGGCGCAGGCTACCCTTGGCATGCGCGATGTACAGTTTCATCGGCACGTCGATTTCCTTGCGCGCCCGCTCGCAAATTTCCTCGAAGGTACGCAGCGCCAACGGTACGAACAGGTCGTAGCTGATGCCGGTAACGATGCGGCCGAGATTGTGCTCGCGCACCTTGCCGATGAACATGTTGATGCCGCCGAAGCGCGGATCGGAAACAAAAGCGAGTGCGGCTGCCGGGTCCAGCGGTGTTTCGCGAATGTCGACGACGGCGGTGTATAGATCTGACATGTTCTTCAGTGCTCGAAATGCAGGTGTGTTTCGCTTGCCCTATTTGCCGTCATTCCCGCGTTCGCGGGAATGACGGCAAATAGGGCAAGTGCCGCTCACATCAACCTCCACTCACCGGCGGCAGGATCGCAATCTGTCCATGCTCCGGCAGCAGGCGATGGTTGTGCAGGATTTCGTCGTTGCTTGCAAAGGCCGATCGCTGCACCAGCCCTACGCTGATATGCGGCGCATACGTGCGCAAATGATCGCGCAGCAACTCGCGCAGCTCGCCGATGGTGCACGGTTCGGGGACTTCCAGTTCGATGTAGCCGCTGGCATCGGCATCGCGCAAGGCGCCGAACAAATTGATGCGGACCTTCATAGGGCACTCTCGCAAGGCAGGAACCCTTCCAGATGGCCGCTGCCGTAGACATCGACCAGCGCGCCGGCGGGCAATGCATCGACATCGGCGGGCACGACCGCCCATGCGTTGGCATCGGCCAGCGGGCGGATACGGTAAGACTCCTGGCCGTCGAGCACTTCCACCGTCAGCCGGCCTAGCGCATCACAATGCAGGCGGCTCTTGAGGTGAAAACGCAGGCGGGGCTTCTTGCTGTAGGGTTTGCTCAGCCGCACCCGGCGTGGCGTTTCCTGCGGCAAACCCAACATCTCGCGCAGCACCGGTTCCACGAAGAAGCGCAGGCCAACGGCGACGGCGATTGGGTTCCCCGGCAAACCGAACAGCAGCGCGCCGCCCGGCAAGCACCCGAACAGCAGTGGTTTGCCGGGCCGGATCGCCACCTTGTGAAACAGCGTTTGGGCGCCAAGCGATTCCAGTGCTTGCGGCACGAAATCGTAGCGCCCCATGGAGACGGCTCCGCTGGTCACGATGATCCTGGCGCCGGCATCCAGGGCACGGCGCATCGCCGACCCAAAGGCATCCGCATCGTCACCTACGGTTTCCACGTGCACCACTTCGGCGCCAGCCAGTGGCAGGCGTGTGGCAAGGAAAGGGCCGTTGGAATTGCGGATTTGCCCCGGCTCCAGCGCCTGGTCGGGATCGTCGACCAACTCGCGTCCCGTGCAGATGACCGCCACGCGTGGCCGCACGCCTACCGACACCTTCGCGATGCCCAGTGCCGCCAGCAGCATCACATGCTGGGCTTGCAGAACGGTGCCCGCATCCAGCAGGTTTTCACCGCGCGCCACATCGGAGCCCGCTGCGCGTACGTTCTGACCTGGAATTACATCGGCCAGCAAGCGGACGCGTGAAGGCGCCAGGCGCTCGGTCTGTTCGACCGCAATTACGCGATCGAGGCCATCGGGGATGCGCGCGCCGGTCATGATATCCCACGCGCCGGTTCGGGCCTGGGCCATGCCGTCGCCCGCGGCCTGCTCGCCTTCGACCTGCAGTTCCGTACCGGCGGGAACGATCGAATCGCCGCGCAAGGCAAACCCATCCATGGCGGAGTTGTCGAACGGCGGCAGGTCGACGGCGCTGGTTACGGGCACGGCGAGTACGCGTCCCAGGCATGCGTTGACCAGGCAATCTTCCGCGCCCAGCCTGGTGCCGGCATCGAGCACGATGCGCAAGGCGTGTTCATAGGCGAGCGCTTCCTGGCTCATGCATGCCCTCCGCCTGCGGCCATGGCAAGGGCATGCGCTAGGATCGGCGCCAGAATATCCATACCCTGCGCCACTGCCTTGGCGCTGCCGGGCAGGGCGATCACCAGGGTGTTGCCGAGCAGCACTGCATGCGCCCGGCTCAGCCATGCCAAGGGCGTGTGCTGGCTGCTTTCGCTGCGGAACAGTTCGCCGATGCCGTCGACATGACGATCGGCCACCAGCGCCAAAGCTTCGGGAGTGCGGTCGCGCGGTCCAAGACCCGTGCCACCCGTGCAGAGAATCAGCTTCGCGCCGCTGCCGGCCAATTCCTGCAGGCGGACTGCCAGCGCTTCGGGTTCGTCCGGATGCAGCTCCACGTCACGGACATCCGCACCCAATTCGCGCAGGCGTTCCACCAGCAGCGGGCCCGAAGCATCGGCGTATTCGCCGCGGCTGGCGCGATCGCTCAGCGTGATCACTTGAGCGTGCACGCCATCCAGCTTGTTCAGGCCGCGCGGCATGTAGTGCTCGCGCTCCGCATCGCTCATGCCTTCCGGATGCAGCCACAAGCCCTTCTTGCCGCCTTCCTTGAACAGCAGTCGCACGCCACCGATACAAAGAGCAGGCTGCACGGGCTTGGTCAGATCGTAGAGCGTAAGCAACGCAGCGCTGGCACCTGCCAGGGCTTCCATTTCCACGCCGGTGCGCGCGAACGTCGCCACTTCGCAATACACGCGAATGGCGTAACGCTCAGTTACCGGTTCGCAGCGCACGTTGATGTACTCCAGCGGCAGCGGATGACACAGGGGCATCAGTTGCGCGGCGCTTTTGGCGCCTTGCAGGCCGGCGATTTCCGCCATCACCAGCGCATCGCCCTTGGGCAGGCGGCGCTCGACGATTTGCGCGAATGCTGCGGCGCCGGCGCTCAATTCACCGACAGCCACGGCGCGGCGCGCGGTGATACGCTTGCGGCGCACGTCCGCCATCTGGAAGTGGACGCCGCGTTCCTCGCGCTCTTGCATGAATCAGCCTCCGGTGGATGCGAGATGGGGAGTGATGCCGGTGCGGCCTTCGTGCAGGAAATGGCCCTGCTCCTTGCGGCCGATCTGGCCGCCGACGGCACGCACGAGGTCTTCCAGCTGATCGTCCGACTGCAGCAGCGGGCGCAGCGGAATGCCGAATTCGCCGAACAGGCACAGGCGCAGGTCACCGCTGGCGGTCACGCGCAGGCGATTGCAGCCAGCGCAGAAATCCTTCGAATAGGGCGCAATGATGCCGATGCGGCCGGCATAGTCCGGATGGCGATATTCGCGCGCCGGACCGGCGTCGGCGGCGCGCGGCAGCGCCTGCCAGCCGAGCGTGATCAGTTCCGTTTCCAGGGCTTGCGCGCGAACGTGGTGTTCGCGGAAGAACGGCAGGTTGTCGCCGGTCTGCATCAACTCGATAAAGCGCACGCCTACCGGCCGGTCGCGCAGGTACTCCAGCCACGACGGCAGTTGCTTGTCGTTGACGTCGCGCATCAGCACCGCATTGAGCTTCACCGTAGGCAGCCCAGCCGCCAACGCCATGTCCACGCCATGCAGGATGTCGTCCAGCCGGTCGTGGCCGGTGACGCGTGCGAATACCGCGCGGTCCAGGCTGTCCACGCTGACATTGATGGCGTTGAGACCGGCAGCCATCCACTCATGTAGGCGCTGGCTGAGCAGGGTGCCGTTGGTGGTCATGGCCAGCTTGGTGATACCCGGCACCGCGGCGGCGGTACGCAGGATGTCCGCAAGATCCTTGCGTACGCTCGGCTCGCCGCCGGTGAGGCGCAGCTTGTGCATGCCCAGCTGGGTAAAGCCCTGCAGCAGTCGAGTGATTTCCGGCAAGGAAAGCGCTGCGGCGGCGTTCGCATCGGCGTGGTAGCCGTGCGGCAGGCAATACGTGCAACGGAAATTGCACGCGGGTGTGACCGATAACCGCAAGTACGGAAACCGACGGCCGTAACGGTCAGCCAGCGGGGACATGAATCTTTGCTCCTTTCCAAGCCGGGAGGCGAACGCGTTTCCGCGTCCACCCTGGTGGTCCCTTGGGGGATCACGGACGCCAAGCCATGTTCCGGATGAAGGAACCGCAGGCTGGGCGCCTCGGAGTTGTAAGTGGTGCTCTTCAGGTAAGTGTAACTATCCACCGGTTGGCGGGATACGTCTATTACGGTTTTGTCAGGGCTGCGGTGGGGATTGGTGCATGGGACGCCATGGATCGGGTATTCGGGGACCATGACGATCGCATGGAGCGGGATGACGCTTCCCAGGGTCACCCGTTGCGAATATCCCTCAATACACTCGCCAACCGATCCCGCTGCGCCAGGATCAACGCCAGCTGTCCGAGCACCAGCCGGGCAATCTCGTCATTGCCCCCTTCCGCATGCGGCATCGTGCTTTGCTCCGCCTCGCTCTCCGGCGCCAGGGCAGGCGCATTGGTCAGCAGCGCATCTGCGAGGTGTTCCAGCTTCGTGACCACGAGATTGCCGGCAAGGGTCACGGTATCGCGGGCCTGGGCGTAGCCGATCGCCTGGCGATGCGCGCCCAGTGCGGAAATATGTCCAAGCATCGTATGCGCGATGGTCAGGAAACGCAGCAGGTCTTCGTTGCCGCGTTGCTGCCGGCCCGGCTCACGCAGCATGTTGGCGAGCATGCCGCTGAGGGCGGCATCCGCATTGTGGGCTTCGCGCCGTGCGATCCGGTAGGGCAGGTCGTCGCGCTTGCCGTGCACGTACTGCGCGATGATCTGCTGCAGGTAGCGGGCATCATTGCGCAGGGTGTTGGACAGCACCTGGTCGAGCTGGCGGCCTTGCCAATCCGGCAGCACCAGGTAGATCGACAAGGCGGCAATGGCGGCGCCGATCAGGGTGTCGAGCAGGCGCGGCCACATCACTTCGTAGCCGCTGCCCGCCTGGTTGAAGCACAGCACCACGAATACCGTGATCGAGGCAGTGGCGATCGTGTAGCGCCGAAGTCGTGCTGCAAAAAACGCCACGCCGGACAACACGATCAGCAGCCATTGCCAGGGCGGTGCGGGCAGCAGACGCAGCGTGGCCCAGCCGATCACCACGCCGGCCATCGTGCCGGACACGCGCTGCAGCAAGCGTGCAAGCGTGGCGCCATAGCTAGGCTGGCAGATCAGCAGGGTGGTCAGCAGGATCCAGTAGCCGTGCTGGGGATGTACCAGGCGCAGCACGCCAAAGCCGGCCGTCAGCGCCAGCGACAGGCGGATCGCATGGCGGAAGCGTGATGAGAGCGGGGTGAGCTGGATGTGGATGCGCTCCCAGGCTTCGCTCAAGGTTTGCGGCCCCGGGTTTTGCAAGGCACCCTCTTCGCCGTCAAGCATCATGGGCGTGTGTTCGTTTTCCAGCAGGACCTGGATGGCGGTGATGTTCCGCAGCAATGCGTCCAGGGAACGCAACAGCGGCTCGGACGGCGGTTGCGGGATGTTACGAAGAGCCCGGATGGCGCTGCGCAAATCGCTTTGCGCGACACGCGGGTCGGCGGTGGCCTGGGGCGAAGTGCGCAGGCGCAACGCCTCGGCTTGTCCATGGCATTGGCGTGCCTGTAGGCGCAGGACGTGTTCGCAGCGGAACAGCACGTCGCTGTGATAGAACGCTTCGGCCAGGGCGGCATAGGGGTAATGGGCGGAGCTGACGCGCTCGTGCATGTCCTGTGCTTTGAAGTACAGCTGCAGGCGTGCCGCCGTGGCGCCGCGCGGACGGCGCATGCCAATGCGGTCGATCAGCACGATGCGCGTATCGTTGAGTGCATCCACCACCTGCTCGTTGCGCATTGCCAGCGCAAGCAGCAGCGCATCGCGATCGACGCCCTGCACTGGCGTGAACAGCGCAGCCTTGGTTTGCAGGTAGTCGCCAAGTGCATCGAATACGCGGGCGAGTGCATGCCGTACGGCGAGTTGGGGCGAGAGCACGCTCCACAGCAGCGACAGCAAGCCGTACCATGCGGCGCCGGCCAGCAGTTGCAGGGACTCGGTAAAAAAACTCGTGGACGGATGCGGCTGGTCGGTGCCGATCATCGTGTAGACGGCCAGGATCAGCGTGCCGCCGGCAATGGTGGCGTAGCGCGCGCTGATCGAACCGAGCATGACCAGCACGAAGCTCATCACGGCCAGCGCCAAGGCGAACGGCAGCGGGTGGGGCAGCAGCCATTCCACCGCAAAGGCCGCGCCAGTGAAGCACAACAGGGTGGTGAACAGGGTGCCGGAACGGCTGCGCCAATGCTCCTCGGTTTCAGCCAGCGCGCAGGCGATCACGCCGAGCATGGCCGGGATCATGGCGGAGGCATGATTGCGCCATAGGCAATACGCAATCACACCGCCCAGCGCGAGCAACACGCGCTGGCATTCGGCGAAGCGGTCCGAGCCACGCAGGCGGCGCCAATAGTGGAGCAGGGCGGAGTGGGAAGGCATGGCGACAAGGATACATGCTGCTATGCAACATTCACCTTTCAGGGAGGCTCCTCGGTGCGAGTGCCGGCATGACGGTGAGGTGGGCATACGCTAGATTCAAGCCTCCGCCGCCACCCCGCCCCCGCATGCCATCCATCAGCAACGCCGCATCCGAAGCGTTCGAACTACGCGGCGTCAGCAAACGCTATGGCAACATCGCCGCGCTGAGCGAGGTCAGCCTGCGTTTTCCCGCCGGGAGTAAAACCGCGTTGATCGGCAGCAGCGGTTCCGGCAAATCGACCTTGCTGCGCGTGTTGCTGGGACTGGAGTGGCCGGATCTCGGCGAAATCAGAGTGGATGGCGCAGCGCTGGAGCGGACGCAGGTGCTGGCATTGCGCAGGCGCGTGGGCTACGTGATCCAGGAGGGCGGGTTGTTCCCGCATCTCACCGTGCTCGGCAACCTGGCCCTGTTGCCGCATCACCTGGGCTGGAGCCGGGAGCGCATCCGCCAGCGCGCCGAGGAACTGGCGGCGTTGACGCATCTGCCCCCGGGTGCGCTGGAGCGTTATCCCGCCGAGCTGTCAGGCGGCCAGCGCCAGCGCGTAGCCCTGATGCGGGGATTGATGCTCGATCCCGGCGCCTTGCTGCTGGACGAGCCGCTGGGTGCGCTCGACCCGATCGTCCGGCATGAATTGCAGGACGAATTGAGGGCGATCTTCGATCAGCTCGGCAAGACCGTAATCGTGGTAACGCATGATATCGCGGAGGCGGCGTGGTTCGCTGATCGCCTGGTGCTGATGCGTAACGGCAAGGTCGTGCAGGACGGGCGGCTGGATGATCTGCTCCAACGACCGGCCGATCCCTTTGTGACCCGCTTCGTGGGGGCACAGCGCACCTTGCAGGGCGCCTCGCCATGAAGCGGCGGTGGCTTGCAATGGCCGCCATGCTGCTGCTTCCCATGTGGACGCATGCGGCACCTGTGCGCCTGGGTTCCAAGCAATTCACCGAATCGGTGATCCTTGGCGAAGTGGCGCGTCTGGCAGCCAGGCAGGCCGGCGTGCAAACAGTGCACCAGCGCGAGCTGGGTGGCACCGCCATTCTGTGGAGCGCGTTGCAGCACGGCGATATCGATGCGTATCCCGAATACACCGGCACGCTTACGCACGAGCTGCTGAAGAATGTTCCACCGGAGGCGGACATCCCCAAGCTGCGCGCTGTGCTCAAGCCGCTCGGCATCGGCATCACCGATTCGCTGGGCTTCAACGACACCTATGCCATTGGCATGCGCGCCGATCGCGCTGCGCAATTGGGTATCAAGCGCTTGTCCGACCTGGTATCGCACACGCAACTGCGTTTCGGCTTTTCCAATGAATTCATGGCGCGCAGCGATGGCTGGCCGGGCTTGCGCCAGCGTTATGGCTTGCCGCAGATGCAGGTGCGCGGCCTGGATCATGTGCTTTCCTATCACGCACTCGCCAGCGATGCGGTGGATGCGATCGACCTCTACAGTACCGATGCGGAGATTCCGTACTATCACCTGCGTACCCTAGACGACGATCGGCATTATTTCCCGCACTATGACGCTGTCTATGTGTACCGGCTCGACCTGGAGCAGCGCTCACCGGCCTTCGTCGACAGCTTGAAAAAACTCACCGGGCGCATTGGTGCGGACGCCATGCGGCAGATGAACGCCATGGTGAAGCTGCACGGCGAAAAGGAAACCGTGGTGGCTGCCGGTTTTCTCGGCGTGCAGCCGGATGGCGACGGCGTTGGCAGGTGGACGCGCTTGTGGCTGCGGACCTTGGAGCACCTGCGCCTGGTACTGATCTCGCTTACGGCCGCGGTGCTGATCGCGATACCGTTGGGCGTATTCGCGGCGCGCGCGAAACGGCTCGGACACCTGGTGATGGCGCTCAGCGGCGTGCTGCAGACCATCCCATCACTGGCCATGTTCGTGTTCATGATTCCGTTTTTCGGCATCGGCACCTGGCCGGCCATTGCCGCGTTGTTTCTGTACAGCCTGCTGCCGATCGTGCGCAATACCTATGCGGGGCTTACCGGTATTCCACCGGATCTACGCGAATCCGCTGCCGCACTGGGCCTGCCCCGCGGCGTGCGGCTGCGCCGCGTGGAGCTGCCGATGGCCATGCGTGCGATCCTTGCGGGCATCAAGACTGCCGCAGTGATCAATGTTGGTACCGCCACACTGGGTGCGCTCATTGGTGCCGGCGGGTATGGGCAGCCCATCGTCACCGGTATCCGGCTGGACGACACCGGCCTGATCCTGGAAGGCGCCATTCCCGCCGCGTGTATGGCGTTAGTGGTGCAGGGCTTGTTCGAGGGCGTGGAACGCTGGCTCACGCCACGCGGGATGCGGCTGGAGGCAAGGCAGTAGAAGCTGCAGTCATCGCGGGATTGCACGACCCCACCCTTGCTCTCCTTTGCTAGCCAAGGCAAGTCAATGAAGGCGTTAGCCCCGCTCATCCTCCTGTGAGGCATTCAACGCGTTAGCCGCTGCCGTGTTGCCATGGATCAGATCGGTCCACTTCAGCTCGATACCCTTGCGGTGGGCTTTACGGGTGATCTTCAGCCCCGTGGCGTCCAGCACCACCGTGTAGGGCTGCCCAGCTACTTCTACTTCGCGCCTTAAGGATTTATCCAGCGTGGTCGTCATAAGCGGTACTCCGTGGTCGACGAAACAAGGTCATGGCCCGCCATGCAGGATTTCGAGCGTCGTATCGAAGTTCGATCATCGATCGTTCCTTCCAGGGGGCGACGAGGAAACGATTGGCAATACAGATAAGGGCGCAACGAGGCTGTGCCATGCACACCGCATGGCTTCTCCCCCGGAATGGCCGCATCCGGCCTGCGCTTGCTGGTTTGTGCGAAATCGAGTTTGCGTTGGTAGTCCCGAAGGCGCATGTCTGCTCCGCCTTGGTGGTCCTGTGCATAAGGACCTTGCAACGGAATATGTCAACAACAGGACAAGTGGATGTGACCAGGATGTTGGGCCGTCATGGCGTTCCGAGCTTCATTGCGAGGAAACTGCCCGCGTCGCATCACGCATGCCTTCCCCGGCGTGATCGGCAACACATGGCTACGATCGACTTTCTCTGCGCCGAGATTTTGCGCAAGACCGGCGGGGGGACATCCTAATTGGCCGCTCTGCGCTGTTTAGCCCCAAACGGCCGGGCTCGGTAGTAGGGACCTCATCGGCCCGATGGAAGAGGCCGAAGGGAGCGCGCGCAGACTGCGTTCAGAAATGGCCGGCTTGCAGGGGCCGGAAGCCCGGATTGTCGGGGGTATTCGGTTTTTCAAACATGACGTTGACAAATACTCGACGAAATATTGCATACAAGGGGATCAAGGTGAAGCTTGTAATCGTCTGTGAGATGGGTACGGCGATGAACGATTACAAATCCATTTGGCACGACGCGTCACATTTCCATGTCACGTCAGGAGAAAAATCATGAATCGCACGATACTTGGTATGGCGGTTGCTTGCTTCGGTTTGGCCATCGGCGGCTGCAACAATCCCAGCAATCCTCCGAGCGGCAACGCTCCGGCGAATCCTTCCACGGCGGCGGCGCCTGCCGCCAATCCGCCGGCCGCGGCACCGGCCGCCGGCGCTAGCGCTAGCGCAATGCCGCCGGCATCGCCCTCGACGGCTGCGCATTGAGCAGGAAGCGAACATAAAACTCACCCGGTGGTCTGCTCGATCGCCTGCCGGTGAATCGCTTGGTCGTGTGATCGATTCCCTCCCCTGCGCAACGCGGGGAGGGCAAAGGCGGCTTCGCGATGAGAGTCGAGCACATGTCACAGTCATCGCGCCGAGTTACGGAAGCGTGGGAGCGCGAGCATCTGAACCCGCCGGACCGGCACGCGGACTGCCATTGCGGCATCGTTGTGCGTAAGGATGTCGAACGGGCTTTGTCGCCATCCCGACCCCGTCAATCGGACTAAAAAATAAGCTGGCGCCAACCCTTTGCCGCCGTTGTGACACCCAATCTCGCCAAGCCGAAAATTTTTACCTTGTTTCCGCTCGGTATGTACGGGCATGCATTCAAGATTAGCTTCATGGTGTGAGGAGGCGGCTCATGAATACGGATTACGACGTCAATATTCTCAGTGGGCTTATCGGCGCCACGATGGACAGTGCGAGGCACTACCGGAAAGTGGCCGACAACATCGGCAATCCGAGAATCCGCGCCTTGTTCGAGCATCTTTCGATCCAGCGCAAGCTGATTGCCCTGGAATTGCAAGAACAGCGTACCGCCATCTGCGGCAATCCGCAGAGCGAGGGGATACTGACCATTCATCCTTTGCGCCTGTTCGGAAATCTTCGCCATGCGATGGACTATGGCTACTGCGCGCTGATCGATGAAGTGGAGCGTTGTGAGGAGCGCATCAAGGCGAAATATGAGCACGCCTTGACAGATGGTCGCCTATCCGCGCCATCGCGTACGGTGGTACAGAACGCCTATGCATCGGTGCAGGAAGGATGTGCCGACATGCATGCGTTGAAGCGTTATCCGCACGCAGAGCAGGTTCATGGCGAACTGCTAGAGCAGCGGTAAAGAAGGGCATCAACGGCACGGTGGCCGCGCCCCTGGGCGGGGTCTGCAGGCATGAACTCCAAAGCGGGCCTGTGAACAAGATCCTGCTTGTACGCTTGAGTTCGCGCGCCAATGCTTGAGCCGCGAGGGGAATACGACAAGCTCAAACCAGTCATGCAGGGCGCACCCATGCGTGAATGATCACATTTTATTCACGAATAACCGCGTGGGTCTTGACCTCGTTTTCACGTAACCTGTCCCCGTTTTCGCTATGGTCTGCATTGTCCGGGGCCTGTTCATTGTCCGTTGCAGCGTCGCCAAATACCGTTCGGCTCATCGCCGGTAAGGCCTATTAAAATCGGGTGGGGATGGCATGAAGACTGTTCTGCTCGTGGATGACAATCGGGACGTTCTTGAGGTGACAGCCTTCATGCTTGAGGACGCCGGTTACGAAGTGGTGGCGGCGCACAGTTCCGAACAAGCCCTGCAAGTCGCTTCGGTAAGACCGGACATTGGCGTTGTGGTGACCGATCTCAATCTGAAGCAGGGAATGAGCGGCATCGAAATGGGCAAGGCCATGCACGATGAAGGGCTGAAATGCCCGATGATCGTAATGTCCGGCGATTGCGAGCCGCCGTGGGAGGAATTGCAATCATGGATGAGATATCTACCCAAGCCCTTTGATCGCAAGACCCTGCTGGCGGCCATCACCGAACACGCATGATCATGGCCGAGGAGGAAGCATCGGCGCGCCGGCACGAACCACCCTACCAAGCCGTTCGTCGTCGACGTGCAATGGCGTGAATTACGCCTGCGCAGGCACGCTGAACCAGACGCCACTTCAGCGCACCGCGCGCAACCTGAGCGCATTGGCAAACTCACGACTTCTTCCGCAGCTTTGCCGCAAGATAATGCCTAAACTCCGCTGAAGTAGGGTGTCGCCATGAGCATGCGTAGGCCGGCAAGCCTCGCCTTGATCGGATGCCTGATGATGTCGGGCGCTGGTGTCGCTTCAGTCCAGAACAGCAACACTCCCGCTGCCGCCCCTCACCAGGTCTGCCACAAGGTCAGGGTGCAGGACCGTCCGAAAGATAGCCATCAGATCGCGGGAACTCTGATTGGCGCGGCGGCAGGCGGTTTGCTGGGCAACCAGTTCGGCGGCGGCAAGGGCAAGGTGCTCACCACGGCCGGAGGCGTGGTGGCCGGGGGATACGCGGGCAAGAAGGTGCAGGAAAGCCACCAGCAAAACAACCCGACGTATCACTATGAGGAGCGCTGCTACGAGTCGCGGCAGTGACGCGGCATTCGCAGGAATCGCGTTGCGCCGAGGTCGCTCTAGACACTCTTGCGGGTCAGCAGTTAAAAAAATCCGTAGCGAATCACGACTCCACCCAGTTGCTGGACCAGCTGGCGCCCTGGCCTGCCTGCGGTAAAAGCGGCCCATGTTCCCGTTTCCGATCCTGGTAGGGCCTGTCATCACGGCGCCGCCGTCGAGCATTCGGAGCGAGGCGTTCCTGTTCGGACAAACCGATCTTGCGCTCGCGTCGAGCGATGGTGGCGTTGCGAATGCTCATGCTGCTCAGGATGAAGAGGGTGATGCCAAGGCGTCTTCGTTGGGGGCAAAGGCGCGTATGCCGCATCCATTCGGCGGTTCACGAAAGTCCGTCCGGAACGACACCCTGGGGAGGGAGCAGGAGACCGGCTTTGTGGTTCCAAGCATGCTGGAACGACATGTCATTTGGATGAAACGCATGGCGCGCAGGTTCCTGGCTGCCGTTCGTCGGTCGGAAAGGTGGGGCACCGCACCGCGCCTCCGGCGGCAACAAAAAAGGCCACCACGAGGTGACCTTTTTCATTGAATCCAGATGGTGGGCGGTACAAGGATCGAACTTGTGACACCTGCCGTGTGAAGGCAGTGCTCTACCGCTGAGCTAACCGCCCGCCGGGAACGCGAAACTATACGGGTCACGGGGCTGGCCGTCAACTCTTCGGCAGGTGGCGCGTTTTTCCATGGGTCCAAACCGCGGGGCGGCTAAAATGCCTCGTTCCCCTTGCCAAAGACGGCTGTGCCTCATGCATTTCGATCTCTCCCATATTCTGCAGGCCCTGCAGAACTTCCACATCACGCCCTGGAAGATCGTCGGCTACCTGGGCACCTTCATGTTCACGGGGCGCTGGTTCGTGCAGCTTTACTACACACGCAAATACAAACGCGTGGTGATGCCGTTGTCGTTCTGGTGGATGTCGGTGTCGGGCAGCGCCCTGCTGCTAGGCTACTTCGTGTTCGGCAAGAACGACTCGGTGGGCATTCTTTCCAACTTCTTCCCGGTGTTCGTCTCGGTGTACAACCTGGTGACGCACATGCGGCATCACGGGCGGGATGAGGTGGGCGGCAAGGTGTAGGTTGCCTTGTTAGTTGCTCCCCTCATGGCCGTCATTCCCGCGTGCGCGGGAATGACGCCCTATCAAGGCGGCGTTTATCCAGGCGGGTAGTCGTTCGCCACCATTGCGCCCCAATTTGCGTTATTCCGGGTCGTAATCGAGGTTGGGAGCCAACCATCGCTCGGCCTCCTCGCGTGTCCATCCCTTGCGCTTGGCGTAGTCTTCCACCTGCTCGCGCGTGATGCGACCCACCACGAAGTACTGGCTGTCCGGGTGCGAGAAATACCACCCGGAAACGGCGGCGGCCGGGTACATGGCGAAGCCGTCGGTCAATTGGATGCCGGCGTTGCGTGTGGCGTCGAGCAGTTCGAACAGCGCGGTTTTTTCGGTGTGATCGGGGCAGGCGGGGTAGCCGGGAGCGGGGCGGATGCCGCGGTATTTCTCCTCGATCAGCGCTTCGTTGTCCAACGACTCGCCCGGCTCATAGCCCCAGAATTCGCGGCGCACGCGTTCGTGCATGCGTTCGGCGAAGGCTTCAGCCAGGCGGTCGGCCAAAGCCTTTAGCAGGATGGCGGAATAGTCGTCATGGTCTGCTTCGAAGCGCGCGACATGGGCTTCGATGCCAATTCCTGCGGTGACGGCGAAGGCGCCGATCCAGTCCTGTTTACCGGCTTCCCGGGGCGCCACGAAATCGGCGAGGCAGAAGTCAGGCCGCTCGGCCGGTTTTTCGGCTTGCTGGCGCAGGTGGTGCAAGCGTTTGCTGCCACCGTCTTCGGCAAGCTGGATTTGGACATCATCGCCGATGCCGCAGGCCGGCCAGAAGCCGATCACCGCCCGCGCGGTGAGCCAGCGCTCGGCGATGATCCTGTCCAGCATAGCCTGCGCATCGGCCAATAGCTCGCGGGCCTGCTTGCCGACCACTTCGTCGGCGAGGATGGCAGGATAGCGTCCGGCGAGTTCCCAGGCCTGGAAGAACGGCGTCCAGTCGATGTACGCGCGAAGTTCGGCGAGGTCGTAGTTGTCGAAGCTGGTGATGCCGGGTTTGCGCGGCTGCGGCGGCGTGTAGTTTTGCCAGTCGCAGGTGAATCGCTGCTTGCGGGCATGCTCCAGCGAGACCAGTGTTTTCGCGGCGCCGCGCTGCTTGTGGCGTTCGCGGATGTCCGCGTATTCGGCGCGGATCTTCGCCATGAAGTTGTCGACCAGCTCCCTGCTCACCAACGATTGCGCCACGCCCACGGCACGGGACGCGTCCTTGACCCACACGGTGGGCGATTGGTAGTGCGGTTCGATCTTCAGCGCCGTGTGTGCGCGCGAGGTAGTGGCACCGCCAATCAGCAGCGGAATATGGAATTCCTGCCGCTGCATCTCGCGTGCGACGTGGCTCATTTCTTCCAGCGAGGGCGTGATCAGGCCGGACAGGCCAATCAGGTCGGCCTTGTGCTCGCGGGCACTGTCCAGGATCTTTTGCGCCGGCACCATCACGCCCAGGTCGATCACTTCGAAGTTGTTGCAGCGGAGCACCACGCCAACGATGTTCTTGCCGATGTCGTGCACGTCACCTTTCACGGTGGCCATCACGATGACGCCGTTGTTCTTGGCGGCATCGCCGCTGCGCAGCTTTTCCGCCTCGATGTATGGCAGCAGATAAGCCACCGCTTTTTTCATTACGCGCGCGGACTTGACCACCTGCGGAAGGAACATCTTGCCGGCGCCGAACAGGTCGCCGACGATGTTCATGCCGGCCATCAGCGGGCCTTCGATCACCTCGAGCGGACGGGTGGCCTGCTGGCGCGCTTGTTCAGTGTCTTCGTCGACGAACTGGTCGATGCCATGCACCAGCGCATGCGCGAGCCGCTCGTGCACCGGCTTTTCGCGCCAGCCGAGGTTTTCCGTCACCGCTTCGCCTTTCTTCGCCTTGTAGCGGTCGGCGATTTCAAGCAGGCGTTCGGTGGCGTCGGCGCGGCGGTTGAGCACCACGTCTTCCACGCGTTCGCGCAATTCTTCCGGCACGTCGTCATAGATCATCAACGCACCGGCGTTGACGATGCCCATGTCCATCCCGGCCTTGATGGCGTGGAACAGGAATACGGAGTGGATCGCCTCACGCACTGTATTGTTGCCGCGGAACGAGAACGAGACGTTGGATACGCCGCCGGATATATGGCTGGCCGGAAAGCGCTGTTTCAGCTCGCGCGTGGCCTCGATGAAGTCCACCGCGTAGTTGTTGTGTTCCTCTATGCCGGTGGCGATGGCGAAGATATTGGGGTCGAAGATGATGTCTTCGGGCGGGAAGTCCAGCTTTTCGGTGAGCAGTTGATAGGCGCGCGAACAGATCTCCACCTTGCGCTCGCAGGTATCGGCCTGGCCTTGTTCGTCGAAAGCCATGACCACTACCGCGGCGCCGTACTCCAATACCTTGCGCGCGTGCTCCAGAAACAGCTCCTCGCCTTCCTTCATCGAGATGGAGTTGACCACGCCCTTGCCCTGCAGGCAGCGCAGGCCGGCCTCGATCACGCTCCACTTGGAGGAATCGACCATCACCGGCACCCGCGCAATGTCCGGTTCGGCGGCGATCAGGTTGACGAAGCGCGTCATCGCGGCTTCCGAATCGATCAGGCCTTCGTCCATGTTCACGTCGATGATCTGCGCACCGCTGGCGACCTGCTGGCGCGCGACTTCCACGGCTTCTTCGTAGCGCTCCTCCTTGATGAGCTTCTTGAACTGCGCCGAGCCGGTGACGTTGGTGCGTTCGCCGATGTTGACGAACAGCAGGTCCGGCGTGATGACCAGCGGTTCAAGGCCGGAAAGGCGGGTGTAGCGATTAGTGTTCATCGATGATGCGTGTCTTATTCCCGGACCCTGTGGGGCAAGGGCCAAAGATGAGGGAGAGGGTTTTGCGGGAATGACGGCCATGCAGACCCGCGAAGCATCCGACTACTGCTTACGCTGCCTTTTGCTTCTCCGCGGCGAGCGAACGCGGCGCACAATGGCGCACCGCTTCGGCAATCGCCCTGATGTGCGCCGGCGTCGTTCCGCAACAGCCGCCCACCATGTTGAGCAGGCCATCGCGGGCGAACCCGCCGATCACCGCGGCCATCTGCGCCGGGGTTTCGTCATATTCGCCGAACGCATTGGGCAAGCCGGCGTTCGGATGCGTGCTGACATAGCAATCCGAAACGTGAGCCAGCGTCTGCACGTGCGGGCGCAGGTCGGCTGCGCCCAGTGCGCAGTTCAGGCCGACGGAAAGCGGGCGGATGTGCTTGACCGAATAATAGAACGCTTCGGCTGTCTGGCCGGAAAGCGTGCGGCCGGAGCGGTCGGTGATGGTGCCGGAGATCATGACCGGCACGCGGCTGCCGCGTGCGCGGAACAATTCGCTCAGCGCAAACAGCGCGGCCTTGGCATTGAGCGTATCGAAGATGGTTTCCACCATGATCAGGTCAGCGCCGCCATCGAGCAGGCCGCTGGCGGCCTCGTTGTAGTTGTCGACCAGCTCCTCGAAGCTGACGTTGCGGAAGCCCGGATCGTTGACGTCGGGTGACAGCGATGCCGTGCGGCTGGTGGGGCCGAGTACGCCGATCGCAAAGCGTGGCTTGGCCGGGTTTTGCGCGGTGTGTGCAGCACAGGCCGCGCTGGCGAGCTTGGCGCCCTCGCGGTTCAGCTCGTAGGCGAGATGTTCCAGGTGATAATCGGCCTGGCTGATGCGCGTGGAGTTGAAGCTATTGGTTTCGACCAGGTCGGCGCCGGCTTCGAGATACGCCTCGTGTACGCCGCGGATGATTTCCGGCTTGGTAAGCGTGAGCAGGTCGTTGTTGCCTTTCAGATCGCAAGCGCCTGGATGATCGTGTGCATGCGCGTGCTGGCTGTCGTGGCCATGCGCAAAGCGCGTGCCGCGAAAGCCTGCTTCATCCAGCCGATGGCCCTGCAGCATGGTGCCCATGCCGCCGTCCAGGATCAGGATGCGTTGGCGCAATGCGGCTTCGAGTGTCGCGACGCGTTCGGGGTGAAGCCAGGGAAGAGAGCTGCTCATGGGGAACTCCTTACGGCTTGCGGGCGAGCAAGCTGATGACTTCGAAATGCGGCGCCTTGCGCTCCCGGCTCAAGCGGTCGCAGCTGAGCACTTCGAGCTTGGCCTGCGTGACCAGCTTGTTGAGGTCGCTTTCGGTGAAGCCCAGATTGCGGTGATCGAACGGCTCCACCACGGCGCGGTGGTCATGCTTGCCCAGGGTGGCGGCCAGCAGCCTTCCTCCAGGGCGCAACACACGTGCAGCTTCAGCTACGGCCTTGGCCGGCTGTTCGGAATAGGTAAGCGCATGCAGCATCAGCACGAGGTCGTAGCGATCGTCCGGCAGCGGCAAGGCGTGCATGTCACCCTCGCGTACTTGGACATTGCCGAAGGGCGCCAATCGTTTTGCGGCGGCTTCCACCACGCGTTCGCTGGCATCCACGCAGACGATGGAGCGCGCGTGCGGCGCGAGCAGTTCGGCGGTCACGCCATCGCCGGAAGCGATATCCAGCACATCGCCGGTTTCCAGCAGTTGCAGCAGCGCGCGGGTGAGGGTCTCCCAGGTGCGGCCCGGGGAGTAATGGCGCTCCATGTCGCCGGCCACGGTGTCGGCCCAGCCCTGTTCGTTGGCGCGCTGGGCCAGGACGGCAATCAAACGTGCAGCGTCTTCGCGCAACAGGGCGTCGTCGATGCTTTCGCGCAACGAGCGGATCAGGGCGTGCTGGCGCTCGTCGCCTTCGCTGTTGGCACGGTAGTAGGCCGATACGCCCGCGCGGCGGTCGCGCACCAGTTCGGCTTCCTTGAGCTTGGCCAGATGCGTGGACACACGTGGCTGCGCCAGGTGCAGTACCGCGGCCAGCTCGGCCACGGTCAATTCCTCCCGCTCAAGCAGGGCCAGCAGCCGCACGCGAGTGGGATCCGCCAGCAGGCGCAACACGCTGGAGGCGGTGGCCAGATCCATCGTGCATCCTTATATCGCGATAGAAAGATGTGTAAGAGTAGGCCTAGGATGATGGGGCGTCAAGGGCAGCCGGGGGGAAGCCTCGGTACCGGGTAGGCTGGGATGAAATCCCAGCATTGAGAGCCTAAAAAGAGAGCTGGGAGGCCGATATAACGGAGTCGTCAAAAGGACAGTTCATGTGACCCGAGCCGAGAAAAGCAGGGGCAAAGCTTGCTCCGATCTTGATATGGCTGGCGCTGATAAGGGGCGAGTGGAGTCCCGCCTGGCCATGACAAGTTCTGCTCTCAAGGACCTTCTTCTTGCCGATTCTCTTCGCATGGACCTCAAACTTCTCAAGCGTGGTACGCGTGTTTTTCGACTAAGACGGCTCATCATGTCGAAAGCATAACGGCCAAGTTCTGCTGCCCTGCAACAAGGGCCGAAATCCCAAACAGCTAAAATAAGCGGCTTTCCCCACCTCTTTTCCCCGGAGCCGCTCATGGATTTCCGTTTCACCGAAGACCAGCTTTCCATCCAGGCCATTGCCCGTGATTTCGCGCAAAAGCGCATCGTACCGGTGGCGGCCGAACTCGATGCCAAGGGCGAGTTTCCGCTGGACAACATCCGCGAGATGGGGCAGCTGGGCCTGATGGGCATCGAGGTGCCGCATGAATATGGCGGCGCGGGGCTGGATCCGATCGGATATGTGCTGGCGATGATCGAGATCGCCGCCGCCGATGCGGCTACCTCCACCGTCATGTCGGTGAACAACTCGCTGTTCTGCAACGGCATCCTCAAGCACGGCACGGAGGAGCAGAAGCAGAAATACGTGCGCGCAATCGCGCAGGGCGATGCGATCGGTGCCTACGCGTTGACCGAACCGCAATCGGGTTCGGATGCCTCGGCCATGCACACGCGTGCATCGAAGAACGCCGATGGCGACTGGGTGATCAACGGCAAGAAGAGCTGGATCACCTCCGGCCCGGTGGCGCGCTACATCGTGCTGTTCGCGATCACCACGCCGGGCATCGGCGCTAAGGGTGTGTCGGCCTTCGTCATTGACACGCAGCGGCCCGGCTTCCATGCCGGCAAGAGCGAGCCCAAGCTCGGCATCCGCGCCTCGGCGACCTGCGAAATAGAATTCAACGACTACGTGTGTCCGAAGGAAGACCTGCTGGGTGAGGAAGGCAAGGGCTTTTCGATCGCGATGGGCGTGCTTGACGCCGGCCGTATCGGCATTGCTTCGCAGGCCGTGGGTATCGCGCGCGCAGCGTATGAAGCCACCCTGCAGTGGTCGCGCGACCGCAAGGCGTTCGGCCAGCCGATCGGCACATTCCAGATGACGCAGGCGAAGATCGCGGACATGAAGTGCAAGCTCGACGCAGCCACGCTGCTGACGCTGCGCGCCGCGTGGGCGAAGGGCGAGGCGGAGAAGAACGGCGGGCGCTTCGGCACCGAGGCTTCGGTCGCCAAGCTGGTGGCTTCGGAAGCGGCAATGTGGATCGCGCACCAGGCGGTGCAGATCCACGGCGGCATGGGCTATTCGAAGGAGATGCCGTTGGAGCGTTACTTCCGCGACGCGAAGATCACCGAGATCTACGAGGGTACCAGCGAGATCCAGCGCATGGTGATCGCGCGCGCGGAAACCGGTCTGCGCTGACCACGTAGACAGCCGATCGTCATTCCTGCCTGCGCGGGAATGGCGGTAAGGTGGGGCACGAAGAGAACGGGAATACAAAAAAAGCCCCGGCCATGCCGGGGCTTTTCGTTAGGGCTTCAGCGTTCGGCTCAGTGTCCGTCGCGCGGATCCGAATCGGACGGCTGCGGGTGCTCATGCCGGGCCAGCTTGCGCGTGGTCTCGTCCATCTTGTCGCCGAGCATGCGGCGCACGCTGACGTAGAACACCGGAATCAGCAGTAGGCCGAGGAAGGTGGCGAACAGCATGCCGCCGATCACGCCGGTACCGATTTCATGGCGGGAGTTGGCGCCGGCGCCGGAGGATGTCACCAGCGGCAGCACGCCGAGGATGAAGGCCATTGAGGTCATCAGGATCGGACGAAGTCGCTGGCGGGCCGCGGTCACCACCGCGTTGAACAGTGTCTGGCCTTCGGCCTGCTGCTCCACCGCGAATTCCACGATCAGGATCGCGTTCTTCGCAGCCAGGCCGACCACCGTCACCATGCCGATCTTGAAGTACATGTCGTTCGGGAAGCCGCGCAGCATGGAGGCGACCACCATGCCCAACAGGCCCAGCGGCACCACCAGCAGCACAGCCACCGGAATCGACCAGCTTTCATACAAGGCCGACAAGCACAGGAACACGATGAAGATCGACAGGATCATCAACAGCGTGGCCGAGTTGCCGGCCAGCACTTCCTGGTACGACTGGCCGGTCCAGTCGGCGCCGAAGCCATGCGGCAGGTCGTTGTTGACGAAGTCCTGCAGGGTTCCCATGGCCTGGCCGGTGGAGTAGCCCTTGTTGGCATCGCCCACGATTTCAATCGCCGGATAACCGTTGTAGCGGGTGAGCGAGGGCGCAGCCATGCTCCAGGTGGACCGCACCACGCTGGACAGCGGGATCATGTTGTACGGGCCGTAGGGCGAGTTGTTGTTGCCGGTCGACGAGGCGGCTGACGTACTCGTGGTGGAGGTGGCGCCGCCCAGCGTGCTGGGCGTATAGACGTGGCCGAGCGCCTCCGTATCCATGCGGTACGGCGCTTCGGCCTGCACCATCACACGCTTGACGCGATCCTCGAAGATGAAGTTGTTGATGTACACCGGCGCGAGCGTCAGCTGGATCGCGGTGTACACGTCACTCACAGACAGGCCTAGCGCCGATGCCTGCACGCGATCGACGTTGAGGTTGTACTGCGGCGCAGGCGGCAGCACGTTCGGGCGGGTGCCGAACAGCACGGGGCTTTTCGATGCTTTGCCCAGCAGCATGCCCATCGCTTGCATCAGCTCGCCGCGGGGCTGCCCGTTGCGTGCCTGCAGGTACATGTCCAGGCCGCCGAACTGGCTGAGGCCGCGGATGGTCGGCAGGTTCACCACGAAGATCTGCGCATCGCGGATGCCGAACAGCACGCCATTGGCCTGGCGGATGAAATCATCCGCCGTGATCTTTCGCTCGCTCCAATCCTTGAGCTTGATGAACACCATGCCGGCGTTCTCGGCGCGACCGACGAAGCTGAAGCCCGCGATCTGGTACATGCCTACGAAGCTGTCGTTCAGCGGGCTCTTGTGCAAGGTGTCGCGGATTTCCTTCATCACGCCTTGCGTGCGTTCGATGCTGGCGCCGGGCGGCAGGCTGACGATGGCCAGCGCGAAGCCCTGATCTTCGTTGGGCACGAAGCCGGTGGGCAGCTTGGTGTAGAGGAAGCCAGCCAGGGTGGCGATCAGCGCGAACACGATCATCCAGCGCGGTGCATGGCGGATCGCGCTGCTGATGTGACCTTGATAGGTGTGCGTGACCCAGTCGAAAGTCTGGTTGAACCAGCGATAGAGGAAGTTTTTCCTTTCCTCATGCGTGGGCTTGAGGATGGTTGCGCACAAAGCCGGCGTAAACGACAGCGCGAGGAAGGCGGAGAAGCCCATCGACACTGCGATGGTCAAAGCAAACTGCTTGTAGATCACGCCGGTGGCACCCGGTTGCAGGGCGGACGGCACGAACACTGCCGCCAGCACCACCGTGATGGCCACCACCGCGCCGGTGATCTGGCTCATCGCTTTACGCGTGGCCTCCTTCGGCGGCAGGTTTTCCTCGGACATGATGCGCTCGACGTTTTCGATCACCACGATCGCGTCGTCGACCACGATGCCGATGGCCAGCACCATGCCGAACAGGGTCAGCTGGTTGATGGTGAAGCCCATCGGCGCCAGGCCGATGAAGGTACCGAGCAGGGCGACCGGAATCACCAGGGTGGGAATGACGGTGGCGCGGAAGTTCTGCAGGAAGATCAGCATCACGAAGAAGACGAGGATGATCGCCTCCACCAGCGTGTGCACCACTTCGTTGATCGAAACACGCACGAACGGCGTACTGTCGTACGGAGCGAACCAGGTGACGCCCTGCGGGAAGTCCTTGGACAGTTCATCCATCTTGGCGCGTACGGCCTCGGCCACGTTCAGCGCGTTGGCACCCGGCAGCAGCTGGACGCCGAAGCCACCGACCGGCTGTCCGGTCCAGGTGGAGGTGAAGCCGTAGGTTTGCGGGCCGAACTCGATGCGCGCGACGTCCTTCATGCGCACTACGGTGCCGTCGGAGTTGGCGCGCAGGATGATGTTGCCGAACTCCTCGGGTGTGGAGAACAGGCCTTCGGCGGACACCGTGGCGGTGAAGGCTTGGCCGTTGGTGGCCGGATCGGCGCCGAGCGAACCGGCCGCGAACTGCACGTTCTGGGCGGTGATCGCGTCGCGCACCTGGCTGAAGGAAAGGCCGTAGCCCTGCATCTTGTCAGGGTTCAGCCATACGCGCATGCCGTACTCGGAACCCACCTGGAAGGTGCTGCCTACGCCGGGAATGCGCCCGACCTGGTTGATCACCTGCGAGCCGACGATGTCACTGAGGCGGTTGCTGTCGACCTCCGGATTGTTGGAGATCAGGCCTACGAACATCAGGAAGTCCGGGTTGGCCTTGGCGACCACCACGCCCTGCTGCACCACCGCGGCCGGCAGCTGGGGCTGTGCGAGCGACACTTTGTTCTGCACCTGCACCTGCGCAATGTCGGGGTTGGTGCCGGTGGCGAAGCTGAGCGTGATCGAGGCCGTACCGTTCGAGTTGGAGGCCGAGCTGAAATACAGCAGGTTGTCGACGCCGGTGAGCTGCTGCTCGATCACCTTGGTGACCGTGTCTTCCATGGTCTGGGCGCTGGCGCCCGGGAAGGTGGCCGTCACCGTGACCTGCGGCGGCGCGATATTGGGGTAGGACTCAACACCCATGCCCAGCACCGAGATGGTGCCGACCAGGGAGATCAGAATGGCGACCACCCACGCAAAGATGGGGCGGTCGATAAAGAAACTCGGCATCAGTGCTCTCCTTACTGATGGCCAGCGGCGGCTGGGCCTTGGCCGGCCGGCGTCTGATCAGGCTGCCATGGGGTCGCCTTGGCCGGCGCTCCGGGCTTGGCGGCCTGGACGCCGGAGACGATCACCTGGTCGCCCGCTTCGAGACCGCTGGCGACGATCCAGTCGTGGCCGTGCATGGTGTCGGCTGTCACCCGCTTCTGCGCGACGTTGCCGTCCTTGCCGACTACCAGGGCATAAGCTCCTGCGGGGTCGCGCTGGATCCCGGCTTGCGGCACCAGGAACACCTTGTTCAGTTCACCCACGTGGACGGTGAGAGTGACGTACATGCCCGGCAGCAAGCGGCGTTCGGCGTTCGGCACCACGGCACGCAGGTTGATGGCGCCGGTGGTCGGGTTTACCGAGGTATCGGAGAAGTTGAGCGTACCTTGTTGCTCATACTTGGCGCCGCTGGGCAGGGTGATCTGCACGGTGGTCTTGTCCTGTGCAGCCAGTTGCACGTTGCCGCTGGCCTGCGCATGGCGCAGCTTGTCGAGGTCGGCCGCACTCAGGGTGAAGTTCACATACAGCGGGTCGAGCTGGTCGACCGTGGTCAGCAAGGTGGCATTGGCGCCGGCATCCGCCGTGCTGTTGCCGACGATCGCGCCCTCGGTCACCTGCTGCTCGCCGGCGCGGCCGTCGATGGGGGAGGTGACGTTGGTGTAACTCAGATTGACGCGCGCGGTCTCCACGCCGGCTTGGGCCTGTTTCACCGCGGCTAGCGCAGAACGCTCATCGGCCTCGGCGGTATCCAACTGCTGACGCGCGACATAACCCTGCGGGACCAGTTGGCGGTCGCGGTTGGCGAGCACATGCGCATTGGCATAGGTGGCCTGGGCCGACGCCAGCGCCGCCTCGGCGTTGGCGAGGTTGGCCTTGTACGTGACCGGGTCGATCTGGAACAGCAGTTGGCCCTGCTTCACGTCCGTACCTTCGGTGTAGACACGCTTCAGCAGTACCCCCGATACGCGGGCGCGCACATCGGCGCTGCGGTAGGCGGACAGGCGCCCGACCAGCTCTTTGTTCAGCGGCACGGTCTGCGGTTGGGCTTCGACCACCCCCACCGTCGGCGGCGGCATCTTGGGCGGACCCTGTTCCTTGCCGCTGCAAGCGGCTAGTGCCAGCAGGCTCAGGCACAGCACAGGTGTGCGCATTGGCGTCGACTTCATGAGAACTCCATGACTTGCGTAATCGGGGTAGGAGGGGCGCGGCGGGCCGGGACCCGGCTGAGTTAACGGAAAAATCCTACATTTAACGGATCAGGGCCGGATTTACCTGTGTCTTTCGTCCCCTATAAGGCAAGGACGTGAACTAGACTATACCGACCAGTTTACAATTTATCCACGGTATGAATCCAGCGTTTGGGCAGTGACTCCCGGCACAGGCGGGTTTCCTCAGTCTGTGAGCAAAGCGCGCCCGGCAAAGGGCGGGCGTACCAGGAATGATGCGCCTGGTGCCCTCAGGCCAGCGAGGATGGACTGTGCGGGACGAGCGGTTGGACTCGTTTGGCTCAGGGGGCGCGGCATCCATCGTTAGCCTTGGCTTCCCTGGCCGGATGCATGGATCGGCTTCGTGTAGGGCAACGTCGACGCTTGCGCGGTAATGACGGTTGATCTGTGCAACGCACATCGATCGGAGCGCGGCACATCGTTAATCGCGCATGACGCGCATTGCTGCGCTGCCGATGGATTCAACGCAGGGCGAAGCGTATCCTTTTAAGGCTTTCCTGCTCCACAACCCATCATCTCCACTTCTTAAGTAGAAGCCATGAATGCGATCCGTGCGGCCAACGACATCCCCCTTGTGTCTGTCGTGCTCGAAGAGTTGAAGAAAAACGGTTATCCGACCAAGCGCCTTGATGAGGCGCAATTTTTTATCAGCGCCTTTTTCGCGCGCATCGTCAGCACCGACATCGACCTGCACACACCTGCCGGATGGGCCGAAATGGTCGCGGGCCTGCTCGAGTTCCTGCAGCAGCGCACCTCCCAGCGCGCTGTCGTGCGTGTAGTCAGCGCCGCCAATTCGGCGCGCAG
Organism: Dyella choica; assembly: GCF_003977665.1. Classification (GTDB taxonomy): domain Bacteria; phylum Pseudomonadota; class Gammaproteobacteria; order Xanthomonadales; family Rhodanobacteraceae; genus Dyella_B; species Dyella_B choica. The sequence goes on from NZ_RYYV01000003.1 coordinate 90,106, forward strand.
CAAGGTGGAAATCATCACCGACGACATGCCGTTCCTGGTGGACACGGTAAGCATGATTCTTGCCGGGTACTCCACCTTGCACCTCGTGCTGCACCCGGTGGTGCGGGTGAGCCGCGATGCGGGCGGCCAGTTGCAGCGTATCGGCGACGAGCAGGGCACGCCGGAGTCGGTGATGCACTTCGAAGTGGACAGCATCCTCGACGAAGCCATCCAGGCACAGCTGAAGACGCGGATCGAAGACGCGCTCGAAGACGTCCGCGCAGCCGTGCGCGACTGGGACGCAATGCGTGCGAAGGCGCAGTCCATCGCGGCCGACCTGCCCAACCGCCGACTGCCGCTGGACACCGCTTCGGTCAACGAGGCCAGCGAGTTCCTGCGTTGGCTGGCCGAGGACAACTTCACCTTCCTGGGCTACCGAGAATACGAAGTGGCCCAGGCCGATGGTGACGAGGTGCTGCGTCCCATCGAGGCATCGGGCTTAGGGCTACTGCACAAGGCCGAGCGCTCGGTGGCGCCGCGTTCGCTGCGCTCGCTGGCAGCGCACGACCTGCCGCAATCCGGGTCCTACGACGCCATCATCCTCACCAAGACCAATGCGCGCTCGCACGTGCATCGTGCCGGCAACATGGATTACGTGGGCGTGCTGAAGTTCGACGCCAACGGCACGCCGATTTCCGAGCAGCGCTTCCTCGGCCTGTTCACCTCCAATGCCTACATGATGCGTCCGCAGGAAGTGCCGCTGGTGCGCCAGCGCGTGGAAGCGGTGATGGCGCGCTCGGGTCTCAAGCGCGATGCGTACTCCGGCAAGGCGCTGCGCCATATCCTGGAAACGCTGCCGCCGGAAGAGCTGTTCCAGAGCACCGAGGACGAGCTGTTCGCCACCGCCATGGGCATCCTGGAGCTGCAGCAGCGCGCCCGCACGCGGCTGTTCGTGCGTCGCGACCGCTATGGCCGCTTCTTCACCTGCCTGGTGTTCGTGCCCCGCGAACGCTTCAATACCACCGTGCGCGAGCGCATCGAGGCCATGCTGCGCGAGGTGTTCCACGGCGAGAGCCTGGACTCCAGCGTGCTGATGGGCGAATCCGCGCTGGCCCGCCTGCACGTCACGGTGCGTCCGCATCCGGGCGACCACCTGAAGTTCAATCTGCAGGAGCTGGAAACGCGCCTGCAGCACATCGTGCGCAACTGGTACGACGGCCTGCGCGACAGCCTGATCGGCAAGATCGGCGAAGCGCAGGGCGTGGCGCTGTTCAATCGTTTCGGCAAGCTGCTGCCGGCCGGCTACATCGAAGACGTGGCGCCGGAACAGGCTGCCTTGGACGTGATCGCGCTGACCACGCTCAAGAGCAACGATTCGATCCACCTTCACCTGTATGAAGATGCGCGCGACCAAAGCCTGCGCTTCAAGGTGATCCATGTCGGCGCGCCGATCTCGCTGTCCGACGCCCTGCCGATGCTGGAGAACATGGGTGTGCGCATGCTCGCCGAGCATGTCTACACGCTGGAAAGCGACGGCCGCACGCTCACCATTCACGATTTCGAGCTGAAGGCGAAGGCGCCGTTGGCATTCGACCTGGCGCATCTGCGCGATCGTTTCGAACGCGGTTTCGAAGCGCTGTGGCGTGGCGCGGCGGAGAGCGACGGTTTCAACAACCTCGTGCTGCTGGCGCAGGCCGACTGGCGCCAGGTGGCGATGCTGCGCGGCTACTGCAAGTATCTGCAGCAGGTGGGCATTGCCTTCTCGCAGAGCTACATGGAGGAGACGCTGATCCGCTATCCGGCCATCGCCGGCCTGCTGATCGAGCTGTTCAACGCCAAATTCGATCCGCGCCGCGAATCGCTCGCCGCCGCCGAGCTGGAAAAAGCGCAGGCCGACCTGCGCCGCGAGATGCAGGCGCTGATCTGCGCCGATACCCAGAAGGCCAAGCCGGAGCTGATCGACGGCATCGTCGAGGCGCTGGCGCACAAGCGCGATCAGCAGGTGCATGTGCTGTGGCAGGCATTGAAGGCGCTGCTCGACGACGTAGCCAGCCTGGACGACGAGCGCATCGTGCTGAGCTTCATGAATACGATCCGGGCCACGCTGCGCACCAGCTTCTACCAGCTGTGGGATGGCGCGCATCGCCATTACATCAGCTTCAAGTTCGACTCCAAGCAGGTGCCGGACGCGCCCAAGCCGGTGCCGTATCGCGAGATCTTCGTGTATTCGCCGCGCGTGGAAGGCATCCACCTGCGCTTCGGGCCGGTCGCGCGCGGCGGCCTGCGCTGGTCCGACCGCCGCGAAGACTTCCGCACCGAAGTGCTGGGTCTGGTGAAGGCGCAGATGGTGAAGAACACCGTGATCGTGCCGGTGGGTTCGAAGGGCGGCTTCTTCGTGAAGCATCCGCCGGTCGGGGGCGACCGTGATGCGCAGCTGGCCGAGGGCATTGCCTGCTATCGCCTGTTCATCAACGGCTTGCTCGACATCACCGACAACCTGGTGGAAGGCAAGGTCGTGCGGCCGCATGACGTGGTGCGCCACGACGATGACGATCCCTACCTGGTGGTGGCAGCCGACAAGGGCACGGCGACGTTCTCCGACATCGCCAATGCCATTTCCATCGAGCACGGCTTCTGGCTGGGCGATGCGTTCGCTTCCGGCGGCTCCAACGGCTACGACCATAAGGGCATGGGCATCACCGCCAAGGGCGCATGGGAATCGGTGAAGCGCCACTTCCGCGCCATGGGGCGCGATTGCCAGAGCGAGGATTTCACCTGCGTGGGCATCGGCGACATGTCGGGCGACGTGTTCGGCAACGGCATGCTGCTGTCTCGCCATATCCGCCTGCTGGCGGCCTTCGATCATCGCCACATCTTCCTGGATCCGAATCCGGATACGGCCAAGTCGTTCGCCGAGCGCGAACGCATGTTCAAGCTGCCGCGTTCGAGCTGGGACGACTACGACAAGTCGCTGATCTCCAACGGTGGCGGCGTGTGGCCGCGCAGCGTGAAGTCGATCCCGATTTCACCGGAAGTGCGCGCGGTGCTGGGCATCAAGGCCGGCGTGGAGCACCTTGCCCCCAATGATCTGATGAGCGCCATTCTCAAGGCACAGGTGGATCTGCTGTGGAATGGCGGTATTGGCACCTATGTAAAGGCAAGCAGTGAAACGCACGGCGACGTGGGCGATCGCGCCAACAATGCCCTGCGCATCAACGGGGCGGACCTGCGCTGCAAAATGGTGGGCGAGGGCGGCAATCTGGGCTTCACGCAGAAGGGCCGCATCGAAGCCGCCCAGCATGGCGTGCTGCTCAATACCGACTTCATCGACAACTCCGCCGGCGTGGACACCTCCGACCACGAAGTGAACATCAAGATCCTGCTGGGCGACGCAGTGCAGCGCAGCGAGATCACGCTCGAAGACCGCAACCGCCTGCTGGCCTCGATGACCGACGAAGTGGGCCAGCTGGTGTTGTGGGACAACTATCGCCAGAACGAGGCGATCACGCTGATGGAACACCAGTCGGTGAAGCGTATCGGTTCGATGGCGCATTTCATCCGCACGCTGGAAAGCGAGGGCCTGCTCGACCGCCAGGTGGAGAACCTGCCGAGCGAATCGGAGCTGGCCGATCGCAAGGCGCGCGGACAGGGTCTCACCCGTCCGGAACTGTCGGTGCTGCTGTCGTACGACAAGATCCGTCTGTACCAGCAATTGCTGGAGTCGGACGTGCCGGAAGATCCGTACCTGTCCAAGGAACTGGTGCGCTACTTCCCGAAACCGCTGCACGATAAATATGCCGCGCACATGCAGCGCCACCGCCTGAAGCGAGAGATCATCGCCACCGCGGTGACCAATTCCACCCTCAACCGCATGGGCGCAACCTTCATGATGCGCATGCAGGAGGATACCGGGCAGGGGCCGGCGGCAGTCGCCAAGGCGTACACGGCCGCGCGCGAAATCCTGGGGGCGCGCGAGCTGTGGGCCCAGATCGAAGCGCAGGACAGCAAGGTGGCCGAGAGCACCCAGGTCGACGCGACCATGCAGGTCTGGGCTCAGCTGCGCCATCTCACCCGCTGGCTGCTCAATCGTCCGGGCGGCAGCCTGGAGATTGCCGCGAACGTGCAACGTTACCAGGCTGCGGCAGCCGAACTCAGCGCGACCTTGCCCGACACCTTGACCCCGGCCGGCAAGGCCGACTTCGGCACCAGCCAGGAGAAATGGGAGGGCCTGGGACTGCCCAACGATCTCTCGCTGCGCTTGGCCAAGCTGCCGGAGCTGCGCGCCATGCTCGACATGGTGGAAGTGTCGCAACAGACCGGCCAGCCCCTGTCCCAGGTTGCCAACGTGTTCTACGAACTGGGCCAGGCGCTGGACCTGGAATGGCTGCGCGGCCAGATCGAAGCCCTGCCGGTGGATGGCCATTGGCATGCGCAGGCGCGCGGTTCGCTGCTGGACGAACTCAACCATCAGCATCGCGCACTGGCTACCCAGGTGCTTGCGTTCAAGGGCGGCAACGGCAGCGTGTCGCTGGTGCAGGCTTGGCTCGAGCGTGACGATCCTGCGCTCAAGCACACCCGCAGCATGTTGGCGGAGATCCTCACACAGAATGCGGATTATCCGATCGCATCGGTGGCGGTGCGCCGCCTGGCGCAGTTGGCGCAGGTGCCGGTGTAGTTTTCAATCGCTGTAACCAGCGCCCTCCTCTTTACGCGGGGGAGGGCGCCCGTGGGCTGGGATGACAATCCCTGCATCGCGCAGGTGCATGCGTGGCAATGCTGGGTTTGGCAACCTAGCCTGCGATTGTCATCCCAGCCTACGCGGATCTCCTGCAAGCAGGGCATGGTTTCGCCTCTCGCCGTGTCGTAAGCTCGGTCGCCACCGCACCCACAGACGGACCTTCCGCCATGCGTCTCGCGTTTGTCGCCAGCGAAACCAGCGTTGCCCAGCAAGCGCGTCGCAAACTCGTGGAGCGTTATGGCGACGTGCCGGCTGCCGAAGCTGAAGTGATCGTCGCGCTCGGCGGTGATGGCTTCATGCTGCGCACCCTGCACGCCCATCGAGCCATCGCGCTGCCGGTCTATGGCATGAAGCTGGGTCGCGTGGGCTTCCTGATGAACAAGCATCATCTGGAAGAGCTGCCCGATCGCATTGCACGCGCGCATGCCGCCGAACTCTTTCCGTTGGAGATGGAGGCGGTCGACAGCGACGGTCAAACCCGCCAGGCGCTTGCCTTCAACGAAGTGTCGTTGCTGCGGCAAACCAACCAGGCTGCGCATGTCGAAGTGAAGCTAAACGGCATCGTGAAGTTGCAGAACCTGGTTTGCGACGGCATCCTGGTATCCACGCCGGCCGGTTCCACCGCCTACAATCTTTCCGCCCACGGACCGATTCTTCCATTGGATGCCAACGTGCTGGCGCTTACTCCGATCAGTCCGTTCCGCCCACGCCGCTGGCGCGGAGCGATCCTGCCGCATCGCACGTTGGTGAGCCTGCGTGTGCTTGATCCGGGCAAGCGTCCGGTAAGCGCCACGGCGGATTTTCTCGAGGTGCGCAACGTGCGCTCGGTGGAGGTTCGCCAGGCGCGTGAGCAAGGCGTGCGCTTGCTGTTCGATCCGGAGCACAACCTCGAACAGCGTATACTGGACGAGCAGTTCGCGCAGGACTGAATGCGCCCCGTGCATGGAAATGGAAGTCGAGCGGCTCATGCTTACGAATCTGTTCACGCAGTACCCTTCCGCCGCGAACAAAGCGGAACACGAAATTTTTGAAGAGCTTCTGCGCCGGCCGAAGCTGCGGATCGAACGGATCATTTCCAGCGGTCAAGCCAGTCCGCCAGGCTTTTGGTATTGCGAGCCGCATGGCGAATGGGTGGTGTTGTTGCAAGGCTCCGCGGGCTTGTCTTTCGAGCATGAGCAAGCTGAGCGTGTGTTGCGCCCGGGAGACTTTGTAGATATCCCAGCCCATTGCCGTCACCGCGTCGAATGGACTGACTGCGATACGACCACCGTCTGGCTGGCGGTGCATTATGGCGAGATAGACGAAAATGTCGCCACGTGATCCACGCCACCGATGCGGCGCTAGCCGGAAAGGACGGTCCCGGAGCGCGTGTTTTGCGCTAGATTGGCAGCCATGAGCCGCTCCAGCAAAATCGTCCACGACCCAACCGCCGCCAGTGACAACAAACTCGTCGTCGCGATTTCATCGCGGGCGCTGTTCGACCTGGGCGATAGCCATGCCCTGTTCGAGCAGGAAGGGCTGGACGCCTATCGCAACTTCCAGATCGAACACGAGGAGGAAATCCTGCAGCCAGGCGTGGCGTTCCCGCTGGTGCAGAAACTGTTGGGCCTCAACAAGCTGGCCGGTGACGTGCCGCCGGTGGAAGTGATTCTGCTATCGCGCAATTCGGGTGATACGGGGCTGCGCATTTTCAATTCGATCCAGCACTATGAGCTGGAAATCAGCCGTGCAGCGTTCACCAGCGGCGCACCGACCTCCGATTACATCGCGCCCTTCAAGGCGGATCTCTTTCTGTCCGCCAATGCCGAGGATGTTGCCCGAGCGCTGAAAGCGGGCGTGGCTGCCGCAACGATTCTGCCCTCCACTGCGCCACCACGCGCCAGCGAACAATTACGCATCGCGTTTGATGGCGATGCGGTAATCTTCGGTGACGAGGGTGAGCGCGTCTCGCGTGAGGAGGGATTGGAAGCGTTCCACCGCAATGAAACCAAGCTGGCTGAGCAGCCGCTGTCGGTCGGCCCGTTCCGTGGCTTTCTTACTGCGGTGCATCGCTTGCAGGCGGCTTTTCCGGCCGAGAATTCGCCGATTCGAACCGCGCTCGTCACGGCGCGTTCGGCGCCGGCGCACAAGCGGGTCATTCTCACGCTGCGCCGCTGGGGCGTGCGTATCGATGAGGCGCTGTTTCTCGGCGGTCGCGACAAAGGGCCGTTTCTGGACGCGTTTGGTGCCGACATCTTCTTCGACGATTCGCCGGCCAATGTCGAATCGGCGCGCAAACATGTAGCGACCGGGCATGTGCCGCATGGGGTCAGCAACCCGTAGGCTGGGTTGCAAAACCCAGCATTGCCATGCATGCATCCCATGCGACGCTGGGATTGTCATCCCAGCCTACGCAGTTCAAGGCACGGAATGTCCCTTGCTCGCCGTCCAGATCGCATACCAGTCCTCGGCGTCCAACTGCACATCCAGCGCCGCCACGGCGTCACGCAGGCCTTCGATACGCCTCGTCCCGGTAATCGGGTACGGCCGCGACGGATGCCGTAGTACCCAGGCAAAGGCAAGCGTCGTCAACGAAATGCCGTGACGTGCAGCGATCGCGGACATCTCCGTCCGCACACGCAGTGCCTGCTCGTCTTCTCCGGTAAACAAGCGCCCGCCAGCCAGCGGCGACCAGATCATCGGCCGCAAGCCAAGCTGCTGTACCTGGTCGAGTGTGCCGTCGTCGAGCGACCCCATCTGGAGTGGCGAGAGTTCCAATTGGTTGGTGAGCAGTGGGTATTGTTGGTTGAGTAGCGCGAATTGGCTGGTGCTGTGATTGGATACGCCCCAGTGCGCCACTTTTCCTTCGCGTGTGAGCGTGGCGAAGGATTCCGCCAGCGCGGCGGCATCCATCAGGTAATCGGGGCGGTGAATCAGCACCAGATCCAGCCTCTCTGCATGCAGGTTGCGCAGCGATTGCTCGACCTGCGCCCGGACATAGGCCGCGCTGGTGTCGTAATGGGTGATGCGGTACGGCTTTTGGGTCGAACGAAAGCGAATGCCGCATTTCGTCACCAGCTGCATGCGGCCACGCAGCTCGGGTGAGGCTTGCAAGGCCTCGCCAAACAGCGCTTCGGCGCGATAGTCGCCGTAGATGTCCGCATGGTCGAAGGAGGTGATGCCCAGTTCCAGCGCTTCCTCGATCCAGCGCACGCGCTGCGGCACGCCCAGTTGCCATTCGGTGATGCGCCAGAGGCCGGCGACGACGGGGGAAAGTTCAAGATGCTCAGCGGCGGTATCGATAGGCATGCGGGTGCAGGATCAGCGGTGGATGGTCGATTTTTGCGCGGCATTGAGCTGATCGGCCGACCAGCCGCCGCCCATGTCACCGATCAACGATACCGTATCGAGCAGCCGTTGCTGCAGGATGCTCAGCGAACTCTGCTGCGCGCTCAGCTGTGAGGCCTGGGCGGCGGCGACGGTGGTGTAATCGGACGTGCCGGCCTGGTATTCGTCGAGAGCGATCTGTGCGCCTTGCGAGGCATCGCGTACCAGCGCATCCTGCACCTGGGCCTGCTGGGCGAGGATGCGCAGGTCGGAAAGGTCGTTCTCCACGTCCTCGAGCGCATTCAGCACGGTGCCGCGATAGTTGGCTATCGCCGCTTCATAGGTGGCCCTGGCCGCTGCGACCTGACCGTGGCGAGCGCCGAAGTCGAGCACGGTTTCGCTTACGCCGGCGCCTAGCGACCACACGTGGTTGGCGACGTGCAGCAGGCCGGCCAGCGGCGCCTGCGAAAAGCCATCGGCAGCGGACAAGCTCAGATCGGGATAGTACGCGGCCACGGCCACCCCGATTGCCGCGTTCTGCGCGGCCACCTGGCGCTCGGCCACGGCGATATCGGGGCGGCGCTGCAGCAGTGCCGAAGGCACCACGACCGGAACGGTTGGTAGCGCCGGCAGGCTCGTGCTGGGCGGGATGTCCAGCTCTTCCGGGTTCTTGCCGAGCAGCACGGTAATCGCGTGCGCATATTGCGCGCGGGCCACGCCCAGTGCGATCAGATTGGATCTGGCGCTCTCCAGTTGCGTGCGTGCGGTAATTACGTCGGAAGGCCGCGCGGTGCCGGCGGCCCCCTGGTTTTCCACTACGCGCAAGGATTCGGTATAGGCGTCCACCGTTTTGCGCAGCAGATTGATATCGGCGTCGGAGATGCGCAGTTCGATCACGGCGTTGGCCAGGAGGATCTGCTCGGACAAGCTGGTATCGGCGAGCGTGGCCTGGCTGGCCTGGGCAGTGGCCTTGTTCTCCTCGACCTGGCGTCGCACCTTGCCCCACAGGTCAGGTACCCAGCTTGCATTGCCTTCCAGCGAGCCGGAGGTGCCGATTGCACGCCGCGAAGAGGTTGTACCGAACGTACTGCTGCCCGAGCTGCGCTGTTTGGCCGCCGAACCGGTGATGCCGAGAGTTGGAAACAGGGCGGCGCGCGCCACCTGCACGCTGGCAAGCGCCTCCTGGTAGTTGGCATATGCCTTCTGCACAGTCTGGTTGGACACCGATACCATCGGCTCCCATTGATTGAGCTCAGGGTCGTTGAACACGGTCCACCAATCCCCTTTGGGGGCGGCATCTGCATCGGGCGAAGCGGCCATCCAGCCGGGCAGCTCCTTGTACTTCGTGGGCACGGACAACTGCGGTCGATGGTAGTCCGGACCCACCATGCAGCCGCCGAGCAGCAGCGCCACCGAGGCGGCCAGAGCCGTATGCAAAGTCTTCATAGTCACGTACTCGCATCCGATCGGTTCCACGGCAGCGTGGCCGACCACAGGGCCAGCCTTGCACGCAGACGATCAAGGTAGAGATAGATCACCGGTGTCGTGTACAGAGTGAACACCTGGCTGAGAATCAGGCCGCCCATGACGGTAATGCCAAGTGGCTGGCGCAGCGACGCGCCCTGGCCGATTCCGACGGCCAGCGGCACCGCGCCGAGCACGGCCGCTGCGGTAGTCATCATGATCGGGCGTAGACGCATGACCGCAGCGTCATGGATGGCCTTTACCGGATCGTAGCCTTCGTCGCGCTGCAGATGGATCGCCACGTCGATCATCATGATCGCGTTCTTCTTGACGATGCCGATCAGCAGGATGATGCCGATCATCGCAATCACCGAGAACGGCGTGCCGAAGATGAGCAGGGCCAGCGTGGCGCCGATGCCTGCCGAAGGCAGGGTGGAAAGAATGGTGATGGGATGCACGGTGTTCTCATAGAGCATGCCGAGCACGATGTACACCGTGCCGAGCGCGGCAAGAATCAGCAGCGGCATGGTCGACATCGATTGCGAATACACCTGTGCCGCGCCGGCGGTGGCGCCGTGGATGGATGCCGGCAGCCCCAAGTCCCCCATGGCCTGCTGGATCGCCGACAGGGCATTGCCCAGGGAGCCTCCTGGCGGCAGGTTGAATGAAATGGTGCCGGCCGCTAATCCGCCCTGGTGGGCAACTTCCGTGGGGGTGTGGTTGCTAACGTAGCCCAGCATGGTCGGAAACGGCACCATGGTTTCGGCGGCGGTACTGTCCGCGCTGCCGCTGGAACTGCCGCCCTTGGAGTTGGAAATGGCATTGGTCAGCTGATTGGCTCGCGCGTCCGCATTGAGCGAACTGGTCGACGAGTTCGCTCTCGATGCCGTGTTGACGGCCAGATAGTTCAGTACGCCCTTGACCGTGCTCGACGGCATCTGTGTCTGCTGGGTGCCGCTGGCATTGCCTGCCGCCTTGCTGAAATACATGCGATCGAGCATTTGCGGGTACTGCCAGTATTTCGGCGCGACCTCCATCACCACGTAGTACTGGTTCAGTTCGTTGTAGACGGTCGAGACGGTGCGTTGGCCGAACGCGTCGTAAAGAACGCTGTCGATCTGGTTGGGCGCGAAGCCGTAGCGCGACATGCTGGAGCGGTCGAAGTTGACGTAGATCTGCAGGCCGTGTTGCTGCAGGTCGGAATTCACGTCCAGCAACTGGCCGCGGTGGTTGCCAAGTTCGGTAACCAGCTTGGGAATCCATCGGTACAGCGCTTCGGGGTCGTCGCCGGTCAGGGTGTACTGGTATTCGGAAGCGGATTGCCTGCCGCCGATGCGCAAGTCCTGCGCCGCCTGCAGGAACAGCTTGCCGCCGGAAATGGCGTTGAGCTTCGGACGCAGGCGCTCCACCACCTGCGGTGCCGAAAGCTTGCGTTCGGCCAGGGGCTTCAACTCCACGAACAAGCTGGCGGTGTTCAGTGCGCGGCCGCCGGTAAAGCCCGCCACCGAAGCGACGGCGGGGTCTTGCTGCACGATCGCCTGCATTTGCGCCAGTTTCCTTTCCATCGCTTGAAAGGAAATGCTCTGGTCGGCGATGAGCTGGCCCATCAGGATGCCGTTGTCCTGCTCGGGAAAGAACGTGGACGGCAACAGCTTGAACAGGAGGACGTTGAGCACCAGCAGGCCGATCAGGGTCAGGCCGACCAGGGGGGCACGATCGAGTACGGCGCTGAGCGAACGCGAGTAGGCGTGCTTGAAGCGCTCGAATTGCCGCTCATACCACACTGCCCAGCTCGCCCTCGAATGCATTGCGGCGCCGGGCTTGAGCAGATAAGCGGCCATGGCGGGCGTAACCGTGAGCGATATCACCATCGACAACAGGATGGCGGTCGACAGGGTTACCGCAAATTCGTGGAACAACAGGCCGATGATGCCGGGCATGAGTAGGATCGGCGTGAACACCGCGATCAGCGACAGGCTCATCGAGATCACCGTGAAGCCGACTTCGCTGCTGCCCTTCAACGCCGCCTCGCGCACATCCATGCCCGCCTCCACGTGGCGCACGATGTTTTCCAGCACCACTACCGCATCGTCCACGACGAAACCGGTGCCGATGGTGAGCGCCATCAGGGAGAGGTTGTCGATGCTGTAGCCCATCAGATACATCGGCCCGAACGTGCCGATGATCGAAAGCGGCAGCGCCACCGACGGAATCAGGATCGCGCGTGGCGACTGCAGGAACACGAAGACCACGCCGATCACCAGCAGCACGGCGACAAACAGCGAGCGCTCGGTGTCTCCGACCGCCGCGTTGACCGATACCGAGCGATCGATCGCGACGCCGATCCTGATGCTGCTCGGCAAGGCCGCTTCGATCGACGGCAGCACTTTGTGGATTTGTGCCACGGTGTTGACGATATTGCTGCCCGGCAACGGGAACACGATCACCAGTACCGCCGGCTTGCCGTTGTACAAGCCCATGTTGCGGATGTTTTCGGCCGAATCCTGCACGTCGGCAACGTCGCGCAACTGCACCGGCGAGCCGTTGCGGTAGGCGATGATCAGGTCGCGGTAGGGCGCAGCCTTGTTGATCTGGTCGTTGGAGGTGACTTCGTAGCGCAGGCCGTTCTGATCGATGTGGCCCTTGGCGCTATTCGCGTTGGCGGCGCTGATCGCGGCGCGCACGTCCTCCAGGCCGATGCCGTAGCTGTTGAGCCTATCCGGCTCCAGTTCCACGCGCACCGAGGGCAGGGCACTGCCGCCCAGGGTGATCTGTCCCACGCCGTCGATCTGCGAAAGTTGCTGCTGGATCACCGAGTTGGCCGAATCGTAGAGCTGCGCGCGCGTGAGCGTATCGGAGGTGAGCGCCAGCACCATGATCGGTGAGTCGGCCGGGTTGTATTCACGATAGGTGGGGTTGTTGCGAAGCGTGGAAGGCAGGTCCGCGCGCGAGGCCTGGATGGCTGCCTGCACGTCGCGGGCAGCGCCGTTGATGTCGCGGTTGAGGCCGAATTGCACCACTATGTTTGCGGAGCCGACGTCGCTGGTCGAGGTCATTTGGGTGACGTCGGCAATCGCGCCCAGGCGTTTTTCCAACGGCTCCGCCACGGTGGCGGCCATGATCTCCGGGCTGGCGCCGGCCATGCTGGCCTGCACGACGATCACCGGGTAGGTGACGTTCGGCAGCGGGGCCACCGGCAGGCGGAAATACGCCAGCCCGCCGGAGAGCAGGATGGCGATCGCCAGCAGGGTGGTGGCGACGGGGCGGCGGATGAACAGGGCGGAGATGTTCATGAGCGATCACTCGCAGCCATGAACTGACTCCCTCTCCGGTACGCAGGGGAGGGCTGGGGTGGGGTTGTTCGAGCTTGCCGAGATCTTTGAACCTGCCGCGAGCTTGTGGGCTTCACCCCACCCCAACCCTCCCCTGCTGCACGTAGGGGAGGGAGCAGAGCAAACCGCACGCTCATGCTCATGGCGTTCTATCCCCAGCCGCCAGCGACGGCTTGCGATGGAACCGCTGTGCCAACCGGTCGAAGAACAAATAGATCACCGGCGTGGTGAACAGCGTCAGCAACTGGCTGAGCGTCAGGCCGCCGATGATGGCCAAACCCAATGGCCGGCGCAGCTCCGAACCGGTGCCGGTGCCGACCAGCATCGGCAGCGCGCCAAGCATCGCCGCCAGCGTAGTCATCAGGATCGGGCGGAAACGCAACAGCGATGCTTCGAAGATCGCTTCCGCCGGCGGCTTGCCATGATCGCGTTCGGCTTCGAGCGCGAAGTCCACGATCATGATCGCATTCTTCTTCACGATGCCGATCAGCAGCACGATGCCGATGATGCCGATGATGTCCAGGTCGGCGCCGGCAAGCATCAACGCCAGCAACGCTCCGATACCGGCCGATGGCAAAGTCGAGAGGATCGTCACCGGGTGAATGAAGCTCTCATACAGCACACCGAGCACGATGTAGACCGCCACCAGCGCAGCGATCAGCAGATAGACCTCACTGGACAGCGAATCCTGGAACGCCTGCGCCGCGCCCTGGAACGAAGACGTGATCGACGGTGGCAGCTTGACCGCCTGTTCGGCCTGGCTGATCTCCTGCACCGCCTTGCTCAACGAGGTTCCGTCGGCCAAGTTGAACGAAATGCTCACCGCCGGGAATTGCGCCAGGTGACTGACCACCAGCGGCGACTTGGCGACCTCGATCTTCGCGATCGCCTTCAGCGGCACCTGGCCGCTGCTGGCGGTCTGGCTGGGCAGATACAGATCGCCCAGGGAGTCCAGCGTCGGCAGATTCTCCGGCTTGGCGACCAGGATCACGCGGTACTGGTTCGACTGGTTGAAGATGGTCGACACGATGCGCTGGCCCAGCGCGTCGTACAGCGCATTGTCGATGGTGGCCGCCGTGATGCCGAAACGAGCCGCCAGCTGGCGGTTCACGTTGACGTTGACGCTGAGGCCTTCATTGTTCAGGTTGCTGGTGACGTCGGTGATCGAGCTGAGCTGCTTCATACGCGAGAGCAGTGCCGGCACGTACTGCTGGAACGCCTGCTGGCTCGGTCCGCGCAGCACGAACTGGTATTGGTTCGGCGATACAGTGGTATCGAGGGTCAGATCCTGCTCCGGCTGCAGATACAGCTTGATGCCGGGCACTTGCGCCGCTTCGTCCTGGATGCGCCGCGCGATTTGAGCGGCGGTATCGGAGCGGTCGTCACGCGGCTTCAGGTTGATCAGGAAGCGGCCATTGTTGAGCGTGGTGTTGGTGCCGTCGATACCCACGTACGAGGTGAGGCTGGAAACGTCCTTGTCCTTCAGGATGGCATCGGCCAATTGTGTCTGGCGATCCACCATGCTGTTGTAGGACACTGAATTGTCGGCGACGCTGATGCCTTGCAATACACCTACGTCCTGCACCGGGAACAGGCCTTTGGAGATCGCCACGTACAGCACTACGGTGACGACGAGCGTCACCAGGAAAGTGGCCAACGTCGCGGTCTGGTGGCTCATCACGAAGCGCAGGCCGCGTTCGTACGCATGCAGCAATTTGTTGAAAAGCCCTTCGCTGATCCGTTCGAAGCGGCTCGGATGGCGCTCGGCCTGGGCGCGCAGGATGCGTGCACACAGCATGGGTACGAGGGTGAGCGATACCACGCCGGAGATCACGATGGTCACCGCGAGCGTGACGGCGAATTCGCTGAACAGGCGGCCGATCACGCCGCCCATGAAAAGCAGGGGAATCAGCACGGCAATCAGCGACACGGTGAGCGACAGAATGGTGAAGCCGATCTGCCCGGCGCCGATCAAGGCCGCATTCAACGGCGTTTCGCCTTCCTCCAGATAGCGGACGATGTTCTCGATCATCACGATCGAGTCGTCCACCACGAAGCCGGTGGCGATGATCAGCGCCATCAGCGACAGGTTGTCGATGGAGTAATTGAGCTCGTACATCATCGCCAGCGTGGCGATCAGCGATACCGGTACGGAAATGCTGGGAATGATGGTGGCGGGGAGGTTGCGCAAGAACACGAAGATCACCAGCACCACCAGGATCACCGCCAGCACCAGCTCGAAGGCTGCATCGGCCACGGAAGCGCGGATCTCGCCGGTGCTGTCGTTGACGATCGACACGTGCATGCCGGCCGGCAGGGTGGACTCGAGCTCGGGCAGGATCCGCTTGATCTGGTCGACCGTGGCGATCACGTTCGCGCCCGGCTGGCGTTGCACGTTCAGTACGATGGCCGGTGTGTTGTTGTACCAGGCCCCCAGTTCGCTGTTCTGCGCCGATTGGGTGACGCGCGCGACGTCGCGCAGATAGACCGGTGCGCCGTTCTGATAGGAGACGACCGTGTCCAGGTAATCCTTCGGATCCTGGATCTGGTCATTGCCGTTGATCGTGTAGTCCAGCTCAGGGCCGTCGAAGTTGCCCTTGGGCTGGCTCACGTTGACGTTGGCCAGCAGCGAGCGCAGATCGTCGATATTGAGGCCATAGGAGGCGAGCTTCTGCGGATCGGCCTCCACGCGCACGGCAGGCACGTTGCCGCCGGAAGGCGTGACCAGGCCTACGCCTGAAACTTCGGAAATCTTGGTGCCCAGGCGGTTGTTCGCCACGTCCTGCAATTGCGTCAGCGACATCGACTTGGACGTCACCGCCAACGTGAGTATCGGTTGGTCTGCGGGGTTCACCTTGGCATACGTCGGTGGCGCAGGCAGCCCGCTTGGCAGCAGGCTGTTGGCCGCGTTGAGCGCTTCCTGCACGTTCTGCTCGGCCACGTCGAGGTTGAGCGAAAGGTTGAACTGCAAAGTGATCACCGATGCGCCGGCGGAGCTGCTGGACGTCATCTGCTGCAGGCCTGGAATCTGGCCCAGCTGCACTTCCAGCGGCGCGGTCACAGTGGTGGCCATCACGGACGGGCTTGCGCCCGGATAGAAGGTCTGTATCTGGATGGTCGGGTAGTCGACGCTGGGCAGCGACGACACCGGCAGGAAGCGCATCGCTACCAGGCCCACCAGCACCAAAGCGATCATCAGCAGCGACGTCGCCACGGGCCTGAGTACGAACAGGCGGGAGATATTCATCCGATCAAAGCCTGTCGATTACGACGCGGAGGAGGTGGAGCCGGCATCCGCGCCGGAGTTGTGCCTCCTTTTGCCGCCCCCGTGCAAGGGGCCGGAGGAAGATGGCGAAGCGGGTGCGCTCGCACTGCCCGATCCGGCGGGACGCGCCTGCGCAACGCGGATCTTCGCGCCGTCGCTCAAGCGGTCGGTGCCGTCTGTCACCACGGTCTGGCCGGCGGAAAGGCCGGCGAGGATCGCGGTGTACTTGCCATCGCTAGGGCCTAGCGTCACCTTGTGCACCGACACCGTGTCGTCGCCATTGACCAGGAATACGTAATCGCCGGGTGCGCCGGTTTGTACGGCGGGAGCCGGCACCAGTACGGCGTCATGCAGCGTATCCACCAGCAATTGCGCGTTGACGAATTCGTTCGGATACAGCGCTTCATTGTCGTTGGGAAAGCTTGCGCGCAGCGTGACGGTACCCGTGCTGGTGGCCATTTGATTGCTGATGGCATACAGCGAACCGACGGCGAGCTGCCGGGTGTTGTCGCTGTTGAACACGGTCACCGCCAGCTTTGCGCCGGAGTTGAAGCGCTCCAGCACCCGGCCGAGCGAATTCTGCGGAACCGTGAACTGCACGGTGGTGGGCTTCATCGTGGTGATCACCACGATCCCGCTGGTGCTGGAGGGGGTGATGTAATTGCCCGGATCGACCAGGCGCAGGCCGAGCCTGCCGTCGACCGGCGCCGTGATATGGCAGTACTGAAGATCGAGGTCGAATTGCGCAATGCTGGCCTGGTCCGACTTCACGGCCGCTGCGTATTGCTGGACCAGGAACTTCTGGTCCATGTACGTCTGCTCGGCGATCGACTTCTTCTGGTAGAGCTGCGTGTAGCGGCCCAGGTCGGTGCGGGCCTGGTCGAGCGTAGCCTGGTCCTTGGCCAGCTGCGCTTCGGCCTGCTGCTTGCTGATCTGGTACTGGCGCGGATCGATCTGGGCCAGGAACTGCCCCTTTTTCACTTCCTGCCCTTCCTCAAAGGCGACCTCGGTGAGGTAGCCGCTCAACTGCGGCAAGACGGTGACCGTGGCCAGCGGCGTAACCGTACCTAGCGAATGGATGATCTGCGGCATGTCGCCCAGCCTGGAGGTGGCGACGCTTACCACCTGCGATGGAACGCCGGTCTTCTGCGGTGGGCGATTGAACAGGTGGAACAGCACCAGGGCGATGACCGCTAGGGCGACCACCACGCTGATCCACAAGCCACGCTTGCTGCGCGAGTGCCCGGCTGTTCGCGGAGTATCCGCACTCATAACCCTCTCCAGATACCGGCTCCTGACCAAAGCAAGAGCCCTTTAGATTTGAAATGCAGGCCGCCAGCGGCTTGGGCGGCAGAGGTCCGTCAACGCGACGGTCGGATTGTTCCTTAACGGCTCGTCGCTTGCATGGTTGACACAGTCTGGTGGCCTCCCGTTTCCAACCCGTGAATCAATCCATGGGCATGAACCTGCCTTCAGGGGGCTTTTTACGAGTTCCCTAGGGTGCTATTTGATGTTGCCAACACGTGCCCGGCAATGCTTGACGGCAAGATAGCTGCGATGCCTTAGGCAGGACTTAGACCCTGATTCGCAGGCTGGGATGGCAATCCCAGCTTGTCATACGATGTCCTGATGCTGGGATTGTCATCCCAGCCTACTCGCCGATCACGATCTTCTGCCGCCGCCACCAAAGCGTGACTTTCTCTTCGCGTACCAGGGTGAACAGGCCCGCCCCCAAAATCATCACGATGCCGAGCAGCATCGGCCAGTCGAGTTGGTCGCCGAACAGCCAATAGCCGAATCCGATGGCCCATAGCATCTGGCTGTATTGCGTAGGCGCCACGCGATTGGCCGGAGCGATCAAGGTGGCATACGTCAGCAGTACGCCGGCCAACGCGGCAAGCAGGCCATAGCCTGCGAGCAGGCTCCATTCGTGCAGGACGGGCCAGCGGAAATGGGGCAGCATCAGTACGCAGCCGACGATCAGCGGACCGATCACGCCGGCACCATAAAGACTGATGCGCTTCTCGTGCGGCCCGGCCATGCGCAGCGCCACCACCGATGCCGCGGCGAACAGCCCGCATACCAGGCCGGCGATGTCGCCCACGCCCAAGGCGCGAAACCCCGGACGCAAGACCACCAGGACACCGGCAAAGCCGACCACCACCGCCGACCAGCGGCGCCAGCCGACGTGCTCCTTCAGAAAAATCACCGACAGGAGGGTCACGAAGATCGGCATCAGGAAGATCATCGTGAACACCTCGGCCATCGGCAGCAGGGTGAAGGCCGTGACCGAGGCGATGTTGCCGACGGCGCCGGCCACCGCGCGCACCCACCACAGGGAGGGGCGCTGCGCCGTCACCACGTCGCGCCAGCGGTCACCCTTTTTCATCATGAATGGCAGCGCCCAGAGGCCGAACACGGCGCCAAAGAACACCGACTCGTAGGGCGGTATCGAACCATGCAAGGCCTTCACGAAGGCATCGCTGATCGCATAGGCCGCGAAGCTGGCGAAACCGAGAAGGATGCCTTTGATCATGCGGGTTCCGAGGGGGCAGCGGCTTTCAAGCCCATGCGAAGAGGCCGTTTTTGATGGTTCGAGCGAGGGGGCGGGATAGCTCGGGCAGGATACCTTGCAGGTCGGGAATGACAATGTGCGGGCCCGAAGGGGCTCCCATGCGGCCAGGGCGCCCTTTGCGCCAGGCTGACGACCGCTGTTGCACCCCGGCATGACCACCGTCAAGGCCCCCCGCTACACTATAGGGCTTCCCCGACCGTTTCCCGGAATCTCTATGGCCGCCCGCTTGAATCCGCTCGACCTGTATGACGTCCGTTCCCTGCTCAGCGACGAGGAGCGCATGGTGCAGGACACCGTAGGTCGTTTCGTTGACGAACGAGTGCTGCCCATCATCGGCGACTGTTTCGACCAGGGGCGTTTTCCGGGCGAGCTGATTCCGGAAATCGCCAGCCTCGGCCTGCTGGGCGCCACCCTCCCGGAAAAATACGGCTGTGCCGGCATGAACGGCGTCAGCTACGGCCTGATCTGCCAGGAACTCGAGCGCGGCGATTCCGGCCTGCGCAGTTTCGCTTCGGTGCAAAGCTCGCTGTGCATGTATCCCATCTATGCCTATGGCAACGAAGAGCAGAAGATGCAGTACCTGCCGAAAATGGCGGCGGGCGAAATCATCGGCTGCTTCGGCCTGACCGAGCCGCACGGCGGCTCTGATCCGGCCAACATGAAGACCAACGCCAGGAAGGACGGCGGCGATTGGATCATCAACGGCGCCAAGATGTGGATCACCAACGGCAACCTGGCGCACATCGCGATCGTGTGGGCGCAGACCGACGATGGCATCCAGGGCTTCATCGTGCCCACCGACAGCAAGGGTTTCACCGCGCAGGAAGTGCACAAGAAGATGAGCTTGCGCGCCTCCGTCACCTCGGCCTTGTTCTTGGACAACGTACGCGTACCCGATGCGCAGCGCCTGCCGAACGTGAAAGGCCTGAAAGGTCCGCTTGGCTGCCTCACGCAAGCGCGCTACGGCATCACCTGGGGCCCGATCGGCGCCGCGCAGGCATGCTTGAAGGAAGTGATCGACTACACGCAAGAGCGCGTGCTGTTCGGCCGTCCGCTGGCTGCCAACCAGGCGATCCAGCTGAAGCTGGCCGATATGGCCCGCCGCATCACCAGCGCGCAGCTGTTGTCGCTGCAACTGGGCCGCCTGAAAGACGCCGGCAAGATGGAGCCCACGCAGGTTTCGCTGGCGAAGTGGAACAACGTGCGCATGGCGCTCGACATCGCGCGCGACTGCCGCGACATGCTCGGCGGCGCCGGCATCACGGTGGAACATTCGGCCATCCGTCATGCGTTGAACCTGGAATCCGTGATCACCTATGAGGGCACCGAGACCGTGCACCAGCTGGTGGTGGGACGCGAGCTGACCGGTATCAACGCGTTCTGACAAACAGCCGGACGTCATTCCCGCCTAAGCGGGAACCCATCTTGTTTTGATGTATTTGATGTAAAAGCGAAGATGGATTGACCAGCATCCGCTGTTGAAAAGCGCTTCCGCGTCCGCGGAAATGACGGCAAAAAACGACCTCGCGCAAAGCTTTCGGGAAGCCCACCGTGTCCAGCCACGACATTCGCATCATCGAAACCGAACGCCTGATCCTGCGTCCGCCGATGCGCGAGGACTTCGAAGCCTACGCCGCCAACATGGCGGACCCCGAGGCGGCCCACTTCATCGGCGGCGTGCAGCCGCGTGCCGTGGCGTGGCGCGGTTTTCTCTCGCTGGCGGGCGCCTGGATGGTGCAGGGTTTCTCGATGTTCTCGGTCGTCGAAAAGTCCACCGGCCGCTGGATCGGCCGCCTCGGTCCCTGGCATCCGGAAGGCTGGCCCGGCACCGAGGTGGGCTGGGGCCTGGCGCGCGAGGCCTGGGGCAAAGGCTATGCCTACGAAGGCGCGGCGGCCGCCATCGATTGGGCCTTCGCACAGCTGGGCTGGACGGAGGTCATCCACTCGATCAATTCGGACAACCATCCGTCGATCGCGCTGGCCAAGCGCCTGGGCTCCCGCTTCCTGCGCCATTCGAATCTGCCTGAGCCCTATCAGGACGTCGTCGCCGAAATCTGGGGACAGACGCGGGAAGAATGGTCGAACCGCCGATGATGCATCCCGGCCAGGCATTGCGGGAAGCAATTGCAACGAGCGTGCCGCTGCTGCGGTCGCATTGCCGAGACCCGTGGGTGGTGATTGGCAGCGCGGCCTGCGCGCTGGCCGGCGCTGCGGTAGAGGTGGCTGACCTCGATCTGCTGACCAGCGCCGCCGATGCGCAGCAACTGACTGCCTTGTGGTCGTCGCGATTGGATGGCTCGTATACGCCCGCAGGCGCCGATCGCTTCCGCTCCCATTTTGCGCGCTTCCGTTTTCCCGGCCTGCCGCTCGAAGTGATGGGCGGCCTTGAATTGAACCAGGCCGGCGACTGGCTGCCGGTCCAAGTGAACGAAATCGTGCACGTGGACGTCGCCGGTATCGCCGTGCCGATTCCGTCGCGTGTCGAACAGATTCGTCTATTGAAAAGTTTCGGCCGTCCCAAAGACCGGGCGCGCGCCGAGCTGCTGCGCGCCGTATAAGCATCGTCGCGCCCACTGATCAAAAGCAGAGAACCTTCGCCCTATGTCATCCACACCCATCGCCGCCCGCCACAAGGGTTTCAACCGCGCCGAGATCGTCGACCAGAACTTCACCGAGTTCGTGCAGCTCTGGCAGGGCGAAGTCCGCGCTCGGCCACGCGACCACGAACCTGTGTTGCCGGGCAGCGCGCTCGACGCGCATGGCTTTCGCCAATTGCTGGAGTCGCAGCTGATCTCGCGTCATCTCGACTTGATGGCGCGCGTGCTGCGCGTGCAGAACAAAGTGTTCTACACCATTGGCAGTTCCGGCCACGAAGGCAATGCGATGGTGGCGCGGCTCACGCGGCATACCGATCCGGCGTTCCTGCACTATCGCTCCGGCGGCTTCATGGCGGAACGCTTCCGCAAGCTGCCGGGCATGGATCCGGTGATGGATTCGGCGCTGTCGTTCGCCGCCAGCCAGGAAGATCCTGCTTCCGGCGGCCGCCACAAGGTATGGGGCAGCAAACCGCTATGGGTGTTGCCGCAAACTTCGACCATCGCTTCGCATCTGCCCAAGGCGCTGGGTACGGCAATCGCCATCGAGCAGGCGCGACGCATCGGTCATACGCTGCCGATTCCCGCTGACTCGATCGCCATCTGTTCGTTCGGCGACGCCTCCAGCAATCACGCCACTGCGCAGACGGCTTTCAATGCTGCGGCATGGACCGCCTATCAGAAGCTGCCCGCCCCGGTGCTGTTCGTCTGCGAAGACAACGGCATTGGCATTTCGGTGAAGACGCCCAGCGGCTGGGTGGCGAACAACTTCCAGCATCGCTCCGACCTGGATTATTTCTTCGCCGACGGCCTGGATCTGGCGAGCGGTTACGAGCAAGTGCAGCGCGCAGTGGATCATTGCCGCGGCACGCGCCGCCCCACCTTCCTGCATCTGAAGACCACACGCATCATGGGCCACGCCGGCACCGATTTCGAAATCGAGTGGCGCAGCATCGAAGAGCTGGTGACGGTGGAAGCGTCCGATCCGTTGCTGCGTTCCGCTGCCATTGCGCTGGAATCGGGCCTGTACGGCAAGGACGAATTGCTGGCCTTGAACGAAACCACCCGCAAACGCTGCTTTGCCGCGGCGGAAGACGCCGATCGCCGCCCCCGGCTGCAAACCCTGGACGAAGTGATGGCGCCGCTGGCGCCCTATACACCGCACGCAGTGCAGGCCGAAGCCGAACGTGCCGATTACCAGGACAAGCGCGTGGCCGTGTTCGGCGGCGAAGACAAACTGCCTGAAAAGCAGCCGCCGCGCCACCTGGCGATCCAGATCAACCAGGCCTTGCACGAGCTGATGGCGAAGTACCCCGAATCGCTGTTGTTCGGCGAGGATGTCGCGCAGAAGGGTGGTGTCTACACCGTCACCAAGGGCTTGCATAAAACGTTCAAGGGCAATCGCGTGTTCAACACGCTGCTGGATGAAACGGTCATCCTCGGTCTGGCCCAGGGCTATGCCAACATGGGTATGCTGCCGATTCCGGAAATCCAGTACCTGGCGTACTTCCATAACGCCTGCGATCAGATCCGTGGCGAAGCGGCGTCGCTGCAGTTCTTCTCCAATAACCAGTACCGCAATCCGCTGCTGATGCGCGTCGCGTCGCTGGGTTACCAGCGCGGTTTCGGCGGTCATTTCCACAACGACAATTCGATCGCGGCATTGCGCGATATTCCGGGTCTGGTCGTTGGTTGCCCGAGTCGCGGCGATGACGCGGCCACCATGCTGCGCACGATGATGGCGCTGGCGAAAGTGGATGGTCGGGTCTGCGCGTACCTGGAGCCGATCGCGCTGTACATGACCAAGGACCTTTACGAGGCGGGCGATGGCAAGTGGCAGTTCGCCTATCCTGCGCCAGGCGAAGCGATGCCGCTGGGCGAAGGCCGCGTCTACCAGGCGGACGCCAATGACCTGGTGGTCTTCACCTTCGGCAACGGCGTGCCGATGGCTTTGCGCGCGGCGCGCGGCATCGAGCAGGAACTGGGCTGGAAAGTGCGCGTTGTCGACCTGCGTTGGCTGGCCCCGCTCAACGATGCCTTCATTGCCGCCCAGGCGAAAAGCGCCAAACACATCCTCGTGCTGGATGAAGGGCGTAAGAGCGCGGGCGTAGGCGAGGGCATCATCACCGCGGTGGTGGAAGCCGGCTTTGGCAGCACGCCACTGGAACGCGTAGTGGGGGCGGATACTTATACGCCATTGGCCGGCGCGGCATTCCTGGTCTTGCCGGGCGATGCGGAAGTGGTGGCGGCGGCGAAGAAGCTGGCTGCCCGCGCATGACGCAGGTTGGGGTGCAAACTCCAACCCTGCCATGTCCATCCATCTAGAGGTTGGGGTTTGCACCCCAACCTACGCTTCAGGGGGATCTAGCGTGGAATGCGTCTTCGACCGCTGCGTGCCATACATCTCCGTTCGCCGCTCATAGGCATGCACCTGGTTGCGTCCATGCAGCTTCACGTAATACATCGCCTGATCCGCGCGCTCGACCAACGTGTCCAGGGTATCGCCCATGCTGCGCATTGCCAGGCCGATGCTCACGCTCAGGCGCAGGTCTTCACAGATCACCGGAATTTCCAGCCGGTGTACGCGCCGGCGTAGCCGTGTCGCCACTTGCAGGGCTTGCTCCTGGTTTACATCGTGCAGCATGGCGACGAACTCCTCGCCGCCGTAGCGGCCAAGCAGATCGGTGGGGCGCAGTTCATGGCCCAACATTTGGGCCACGGCGACCAGCGCGCGATCACCGGCGGCGTGGCCTTGCAGGTCGTTGAGCATCTTGAAGTGGTCCAGGTCGAGAAACAGCAGGGCAATGGGGCGCTCCGTGTCTGCGGTTTCGGTCAGCAGGCGGTTGGCTGCCTCGGTCCAGGCGCGGCGATTGAGGATATTGGTGAGGGCGTCGCGATCAGCCAGCACGCGCACGCTGTCGCGGTCGCGCCGCATGGTGAGTGCGCGATCGGCCAGACCTAGCGACAGCACGATAGCTTCGAATGCGCCCATGCCGATGCTCGCGTCATTCAGCCAGTCCAGGTTCGGCAGGGCGCCGGTGGCCTGGGCGCTGGTCATGGCGGTGAGCACGAGCAAGGGAGTCCAGCCGGCCAGGAAGAACCAGGCCTGGCGCGAGCCTCGTACACCAGCCAACAGGGCGGTGACCAGCAGCAGCAAGGCGCCGAGAATCAGCACCGGATTCACCAGCGTCTGCGCCATCACCACCAGCGCATCGATGTCGGTACAGCGCAGCACCACGATCAGCGGCATCGCAAAGCCCAGTGCGATCACCGGTACCCGCAGAGCCGGCGCATAACGCTGGACGTCGCAGAACCGGCTGACGAACAGCGCTGCAAACGATACCGACAGTGCCACCGCTGACGCGCCCACCAGCACTTCCGACCCGACCAGCCAGCTCAGTCCGAGCGGATGCAACAGGAAGCCGGTCTGCACGCCTTGCACCACCACGTAGCAAAGCATGTAGCCGGTGTACCAGGCGAAGGTCACGTCGCGCAGCATGATGGCGAAACACAAGGCCATCAGCGCCATGGTCGCCATCACGGCGAAACTCGCCGTGGCAAAACTGAGCCAGGTGGAGTCCTCCAGCAGGAATTCATCCATGCCCTGCACGGCGAAGCGCGCGGGAGCGGCCATGCTGCTGCCGGGTTCGAGCTTCAGCAGGATCGGTGCCGATGGGGCCTGGCCGGGCGCCAGACGAAACGCCAGCCGGCCGTGCCCGTGGAGCGAAGCGTTGAAATCGCCCATGGCATAGGTCTGGGTGAAACCTTGCTCTCCATAGATCGTGACTGAGCCCAGGGGGGCAGGGTAGATCGACACGACGTTTTCCCCATCCAAGCCAGTTGTTTGCGGCTGCAGCACCACCCAGTTGCCCATGGCGTTGCGAGGAAAACGCTGCAGCAGCACGGGATCGAACGTCTTGAGCGACCCCTGCCGGAACGCGGCCATAATGGACTCGGTGGTGTCGTCGCGCGCCACTTCACGCCAGGCGCCACGCAGAGGCACACCTGTGCCGGTGGCCGCCAGCGAAGACCAAAGCAGCCAAATCAAGGGCAGGGCAGCCAACAGCCACCTATGCCTGCGGCCCAGTTTTCGCGATGCCTCCCCCGCCACCTCAACCCCCGTTCCTTGAAGTGAATGCGCGCTTCCGATTCTTTTTGTGTGCCGGCCGCCGCCGCGATGGCCATGACAGGTTTGGTCACCTGCCGCCTGATTTGGCCTGGGCGGAAAAATGCCGACGCTCCCCGAATGGAACGGTAACGCCTTTCAACGGCGTAACAAAGACAGCCATGCAGGACGCATGCCATTACCCATGCTTGCGTCATGCCAGCTGGCTCACGCCAAGTTGCACCCCGCCGGCGTAGGGTCTTCGCGATCCGATGACGGCTTCCCAAGGAGAGCGGTATGTCTGCAATCAAGGTGGCAGTGCTGGTCGGCAGCCTGCGCAAGGATTCCTTCAACCGCAAACTGGCCAGGGCCGTGGAGCGGCTGGCGCCGTCGGAGTGGTCGTTCGAGCACGTACGCATCGACAACCTGCCGCTGTACAACCAGGATTTCGATAGCGACTACCCGCCGGTATGCCAGCAGCTGAAGACGCAGATCAAATCGGCCGACGCACTGCTGTTCGTCACTCCCGAATACAATCGCTCGATGCCCGGCGTACTGAAGAACGCCATCGATATCGCTTCGCGCCCGTACGGTACGAGCGCCTTTGCCAACAAGCCGGGCGCTGTGATCGGCATTTCCGTGGGCGCCACCGGTGCGGCGCTGGCGCAGCAGCATCTGCGCAACGTGCTGGCTTATCTGGACGTGCCGCTGATGGGGCAACCGGAAGTGTTCCTCAAGTTCAGCGATGGACTGATCGACGAGGAGGGGAATATCGGCGTGGAAAGCACCAGGAAGTTTCTACAGGGCTTCGTCGACCGGTATGTGGAGTGGGTGAAGCGGCACGCGCATGCGTGATCCGTGTCTTCGCCACGGCATGGTCGTAGGCTGGGTTGCTAAACCCAGCATTGCCATGGATGCAACCCGCGCGATGCTGGGATTGTCATTCCAGCCTACCAGAGTTGGGCGTTACGGCGCCGCCGGCGCCCCCGCGCCGCAATACTTCTCCAGCAATTGCCGCTGGACATCGTGTGTAGCCTGCCCATCGAGCGGATGCAATCGCGAGTAGTTGCCGTCCGTGTTCAGTTCCCAGGTGGTGGTGGTGTCGGCGACGTAGAGATCCAGCTCCTTGCGGATACGCTGGCGCAGTTTCCGGTCCTCGATCGGAAAACCGGTTTCGACGCGGCGGTCCAGGTTGCGTTCCATCATGTCCGCGCTAGCCAGATACATGCGTTCGTCACCGTCATTGGCGAACCAGTACACGCGGCTGTGCTCAAGGAAGCGACCGACGATCGAGCGAACGCGGACGTTTTGCGAAACGCCCGCAATGCCCGGCCGCAGGCAGCACATGCCGCGTACCAGCAGATCCACCTTTACGCCGGCTATGCTGGCCTTGTACAGCGCACGGATCATCTTCGCATCGGTGAGCGCATTGATCTTGATGATCATGTGCGCAGGTTTGCCGGCTTCCGCGTGGGCGGTTTCGCGCGCGATCAGGTCCAGCAGCGACTTCTTCAGCGTGAATGGCGCATGCAGCAGCTTCTTCATCTTCAACAGCTTGCCCATGCCGGTGAGCTGGCTGAAGAGCTTGTGCACGTCCTCGCACAGCGCCACGTCGGAAGTGAGCAGGCTGTAGTCGGTGTACAGGCGCGCATTGCCGCTGTGGTAGTTGCCGGTGCCCAGGTGCGCATAGCGCTGCAGCTTCTGGCCTTCGCGGCGCTGGATCAGCATCATCTTGGCGTGCGTTTTCACGTCGACCACGCCGTAGATCACCACTGCGCCGGCTTGCTGCAGGCGCTGCGCCAGGCTCAAGTTGGATTCTTCATCGAAGCGCGCGCGAAGTTCCACCACCGTGATCACTTCCTTGCCGGCGCGCGCGGCTTCCACCAGGGCATCCACGATTTCCGAGTTGGCGCCGGTGCGGTATAGCGTCTGCTCGATGGTGAGCACGTCCGGGTCCTTCGCGGCCTGGCGCAGCAGATCCACCACTGGCGCAAAGGATTCAAAGGGATGCAGCAGCAGTACGTCCTGCTTGCTGATCACCTGGAACAGGTCCTCGGCTTTCTTCAGCGCCTTGGGGATCGCCGGCACGAAGGGCGGATACTGCAGTTGCGGGCTTTGGCTGCGGTTGATGATGCCGAACAGGCGGGTGAGGTTCACCGGGCCGTTGACTTCATACAGCTCCACCTCGGTCAGGCCGAACTGCTTGAGCAGGTAGTCGGTGAGTTTCTTCGGGCAGTTGTCCGCCACTTCCAGGCGCACGGCGTCGCCGAAGCGGCGTGAGAACAGCTCGCCGCGCAGCGCGCGGGCGAGGTCGTCCATTTCTTCCGGGTCGATGGTGAGGTCGGCGTTGCGCGTAAGGCGGAATTGATAGCAGCCGAGCACTTCCATGCCGGGGAACAGCTCTTCCGCGTGCGCGTGGATGATCGATGACAGCAGCACGTAATTTTCACCGCCTTCGCAAACTTCCTCCGGCAGGCGCATGATGCGTGGAAGCACGCGCGGTGCTGGCAGGATAGCCAGGCCCGAATCACGCCCGAACGCGTCCACGCCTTCCAGTTCGACGATGAAGTTGAGGCTTTTGTTGACCAGCAGGGGAAACGGATGGGTGGGGTCGAGGCCGATCGGCGTCATCATCGGCGCCACTTCCTGACGGAAGTAGCGTTGGACCCAGCGTTTCTGCGCCGGCGACCAGTTCTCGCGGCGTACGATGCGAATGCCATGGCGATCCAGGTCCGGCAGCAGGCGCTCGTTGAGGATCGCGTACTGGCGCGCAATCTGGCGATGCGCGATCTCGCTGATCTCGTTCAGCGCCTGCCTGGGCGGCATGCCGTCTGGCCCTACGATCTCATGCCCGAAGGCGAGCTGGCTTTTCAGGCCCGCCACACGGATCTCGAAGAATTCATCCATGTTGCTGGAAAAGATCAGCAGAAACTTCAGTCGTTCCAGCAGCGGTGTACGCTCGTCCAGCGCCTGCTCCAGCACGCGATTGTTGAATTGCAACTGCGACAGTTCACGATGGATGTAATGCGCTTTGTCGTTGAGGTCGACCGCCGGCGCGGCTTCTGCGGTTTCCGTGGTGGGCAGGATGGCTGCGGACATGGTGTCCTCGGTAGGGGGGTTGCTGATCGGGCGATGCATTGATTTCGTGACGGGTACGTAGCGCCTTCCAGCATGCCACGGGTTTGCCATGGTGCGGGGCCGCGTTGACATGGTTATGACATACGTCGCGCAAAAAAGCAGGCAGTCAGGAAGTGCTGCCTGCGATCAGGTAATGACTGGGCGTAGCCCCGAGCGTACGCCGGAACGCCGCGGTGAAGGCGCTGGTACTGCTGTAGCCGAGCTCCATCGCCACATGCGTCACGGACTGCCCGCGCCCCAGGCGCACCAGGGCCGCCATCAGGCAGGCCTGCTGGCGCCAGGCGCTGAAGCTCATGCCGGTCTGCTCGCGGAACAGGCGGGTAAAGCTGCGGCGGCTCATGTCGGCCCTGCGGGCCATGCTGTCGATATCGACGTCCAGCGAGGGCGATTCCAGCAATGACCGGCACAAGGCGGCCAGCTTGGAGTCCTGCGGCAAGGGTGTGTTTAAGGGCAGGGCCGGCATGCGGGCGATTTCCTGCACCAGCAGGCGCATCAGGTAGTCGTCGCGAGTGCCAAGCGTATATTCGGCAGGCAGATCCACCGCTTCGGACAGCAGCGCGTGCAACAACGGCGATACGCTGATGACCGTGCAGTGCTCGGGGAGGTCGGCCTGTGCGGCGACTTCGGGCAGTACGTAGGCGCTGCGCGTGCTGGTAAGACCGCCCATATGCACGGCATGGATGATGCCGGCGGGAATCCACAGTGCACGGTAGGGCGGCACCACCCAGCTACCCTCGCTGGTCATGACGGTGAGCACGCCGGTGACGGCATACAGACATTGCCCGCGTTTGTGGCGGTGGCCGGGCAGGACCAGGCCGGCCGGGTAGTCGTTGCCGGTGGCAACAACGTCGCGGGGTATGTCCTCGTAGCCGATGACCCGGGTATTTCTCATGACTGGCCCAATTTCGATAGAAGTTGACCCGATAGTGTATGCAGGCCGACCCCTGGCTACCTTAACGTATCGCCTACAGCCTGGCGCTCAGTCCAACCTATCCCCAACCTCGAGGGACCATGCAGAACTCCACCGAATCGGTTTCGCTGCCGTCGACAGCGCCACGCACGGATTACACCATCCTGGGCGCGATCAGCTTTTCGCACCTGCTCAACGACATGATCCAGTCGTTGATACTTGCGATCTATCCGCTGCTGAAAAGCGGTTTCCAGCTCAGCTTTGCGCAGGTGGGCCTGATCACGCTCACCTACCAGGTGACGGCTTCGCTGCTGCAGCCGCTGGTCGGCATGGTGACCGATCGCAAGCCGATGCCTTATTCCCTGACGGTCGGCATGGGCTCCAGCCTGTGCGGTTTGCTGTTGCTGGCGATCGCGCCGAATTTCCCCGTGCTGTTGCTGGCGGCTGCACTGGTGGGAACGGGTTCTTCCGTGTTCCATCCGGAATCCTCGCGCGTAGCGCGCCTGGCCTCAGGCGGGCAGCACGGCCTGGCGCAGTCGTTGTTCCAGGTGGGCGGTAATACCGGGGCGTCGCTGGGGCCGCTGCTGGCGGCGTGGATCATCGTGCCGCATGGGCGCGGCAGCATCGCCTGGTTTTCGCTGGCCGCGCTGTTGGCGATGGTGGTGCTATTGCAGGTGGGGCGCTGGTACCAATTGCATCACGTCAGCCGCAGCCAAACGGTGCGCCATGTGGCTGGCGAAGCGCTGAGCCGCAGCAAGGTGATCGCGTGCCTGCTGATCCTGGGCCTGCTGATCTTCTCCAAGTATTTCTATCTCGCCAGCATCAGCAGCTACTTCACGTTCTACCTGATGCATAACTTCGGCCTGTCGGTGCAGGCCGCGCAGATGCATCTGTTCGTGTTTCTGTTCGCTGTGGCGGCGGGTTCCTTGATCGGCGGCCCGGTGGGTGACCGGATCGGACGCAAGTGGGTGATCTGGGTGTCGATCCTCGGCGTGGCGCCGTTCACCCTGGCCCTGCCGCACGCCAACCTGTTCTGGACCGGCGTGCTGTCCGTGTTGATCGGCCTGATTCTGTCGTCCGCGTTCTCGGCGATCCTGGTTTATGCGCAGGAGCTGATTCCGGGGCGCGTGGGCATGGTCTCCGGCCTGTTCTTCGGCTTGGCCTTTGGCATGGCCGGCATTGGCGCCGCGGTGCTTGGGCGGGTAGCGGATGCGCACGGCATCGGCTACGTGTATTCGTTGTGTGCGTATTTGCCGCTGATAGGCGTGCTGGCCGTGTTTTTGCCGGATTTGGAAAAGCGTCAGCGCGTGTGAGTACGCTGTTAGGGAAACTCTGAATAGGTTCAGAGTTTCCTTAGGCAAGCGCCTTGGCTGATGCCAGAATCTGGCCATAAGTTCCCTCTCGGACGATCCTGCCGCCGTCCAGCTCGAAGATCAGATCGCAGTAGCGCAACGACTGGGTTCGATGCGCGACGACGAGTATGGTGCGGTCGCCTCGCAACGTGTTGAGCATCTCGACGATCGCGCTCTCGGCGGCAACGTCAAGCGCGCTCGTCGCTTCATCCATGATCAACACCGAAGCCTCACGATACAGCGCTCGCGCAATGGCTAGCCGTTGTCGCTGCCCGCCGCTCAAACGGCTGCCGCGCTCGCCGAGCCGTTCGTGAAGGCCGTTGGGAAAGGCGGCCACGCACTCCTCCAGGCTGGCCTGCCGCACCGCCGTTTCCACCCGCTCGATGTCGATTTGCTCGGTGGGGACGCCCAGGGCGATGTTCTGAGCAAACGTTGCGTCGAGCAGGAATGCTTGCTGCGGAACATAGGCGATGGTGGAGCGCCACGCGTTCCAATTCGTGTTATCAAGGGTCACTCCGTCGACCTCGATGCATCCCGATTGCGGCGAGAGCAATCCACTGACCAGATCGAGCAGGGTCGTCTTGCCGGAACCGTTGCGCCCAATGAAACCTACTACCGAGCCTGCGGGAATGGCGAGCGAGACATTCAAGAGTGCCGCGGGACAGTCCGCTGCATAGTGAAAGCACACCTCGCGCAAGCTTATTTCCTTGCGTGGCCTGCCGTGCCACATTGCCAGGTCCGTTTCGCTGGGAGCCGGCGTCTCCTCCGGCGGGAAGCGGGGCATGTCGGCGTTGATGCTGACGAATGCGGGGTGATCGGCGCGAATCTTTACCACGGAGGTAAATGCCTGGTGCAGCAACGGCAGCAGTCGATAGGCGGCAAACCCGACGAAGCTCAATTGCGCTACCCACGGGCCGGCGGCACCGGTGCGGCTGCGGAAATATAGGGCGACGCCAACGAGGCAAACAACAGTCACGCATTCGAGGATATATCGCGGACTCTGCGAGACGGCAAAGATTCTAAATAACGCATGCGAGTATGCGCTGCATTGCCGGGCGAATCGCTGCACGAACAGCTCGCGGCCCTGCATCAACAGGATTTCCTTGATGGCACCCAAACTCTCATTGACGGTGGCGACCCGCTCGGCGCCATAACGGCCCGCGGCTTCGCCGTTGCGCAGCAACTGCCCACGGGCGAAGGCGTAGATCACCGCATAGATCACGCCCAGCCCCGCAAAGATGGCCACGGCGACCGGGGCATTGAGCAACACAATGGATGCAACGACGCAGAGAACCGTTACCGCATTCGTGACCAGCAGGAGTCCTTGCTGCAGCAGCCCCGAGGTCACTCGCGCGGTCTCATGCAGTACCTTGGTGGCGAGCACCGAGCTGTTGTTGCGCAGATGAAACGCGTAGTCGCGTAGCAGGTATCCATGGAACAGGCGAACGTAGAGCGTATCGCCGACCTGGTAAGCAAACCGATTGATCGCCAGCTGCCCGAACAGATTCACGACATTCGACAGCAGGACCATCCCGGCAAAGGCCACTCCCAAAGTGATCAGGAACGAGGTCTCGCTGCTGAACTGAAGGTGCCGGAAAATCCCTTGCAGGATCGCGTTGTGCCGGATGATGTCGGGATTGGCGAGCGCGGTGAAGAAAGGAACGACGGAGGCGATGCCACCGACCGTGCAGATGGCCATCACTACCGACAGCAGTTGCAACCCGACCAGTCGCCACCGCTGACGATGATCGAGCTGGCGCCAAAGAGCGAGTACGGTTGACATGGCGGGCTCAGGATTGCCGGGGCCTGAGCGCGTGACGCGCCCGGCGCAGGACGTTCTGCACGGATGTTGGAGCTAGTGCCCGCGCGGTCGCTTCGGCCGCGGTCAACCACCACTGACTGTAACGCCACGAGTAGTGCGGGCTCCCGAGCACGGTGGCGAGCGCGGATAGCTTGGATCCACGCACTGCCTGACTCCTCGCGAGGAACGCGGAAGCGATGGCGAGCCGCTTCCGCAAGATTGCCTGGGTGTGGGCACCGGTAGCGTATCGACGGATCCTCTTGAGCGCCAGGACGACGTCGTGGCAGGCACTCACATCGTCACAGCAGTGCTCTGTGTGGCGTCGGATCATGACGAGCGGCTGATCGATACAGTCGGCCGCACCACGTAGCGCGAAACGCGCCGCAAGCTCGTAGTCGCTGCACCATCGCATCGACTCGTCATACGGGCCTACCTCATCGAAGAAGTCTCGACGGACCACTACGCTCGACTGCACGATCGTCGTCTGAGCATTCATCAGGGCATCGATGATCCAGCCATCGGCCGCACTGAATTGCGGTGCCCTGGGCAGGGGGTTCAGTGATGCGTCCACCAAGCGGAATCCGGTGTAGCTCCACTTCCGGTCGCAGCTCGCACGCAGGGAGGTGATTTGTGTTTGCAACTTGGTCGGAACCCACACGTCATCGGTATCCAGAAAAGCGATGTATTCGCCGGACGCCTCACGTAGGCCGGCGTTGCGGACGGCCGAGACGTTACCGCAGTGCGGGAGTCGCAGCAGCCTGACGCGCGGTTGTTGCTGTTGCAGCTGGTGCATGTACGCGACGGTTTCGTCGTCGGAGCCGTCATCGGCAAGAATCAGCTCCCAATCCGGAAAGGTCTGCGCGAAGACCGAGTCGACCGCCTGACGCAGAAAGTGCAGGCGATTGAATATCGGCACGATGATGGAGACGGCAGGTCGCATGAGGTTCTCCGATCAGGCTAGTCGGAGGACTCGGGGGGCGAATATCGTGTCCCGGTGATTCCGCAGACACCCATAAATTTCCGCGCGTTGGCCGGCCTGCGGAAGGCCTGCGGATGCCCCTTTTTGAAAGCTTTGGTGGTATGCATGACCTAACCTCCATAGCACGAAATGGAGTATACGTCGCGCAAAGATGTGCGTAAATCTATGTATTTACAGGGCAATTGGTCGTGTTTTTCGAGCTGGCCCTGGCTTTTATCGTCCATCCCGCTCCGCAAGGGAGCGGGATGGACTTGGGATCAATGCTTCGCCGGCGGCGGCCCCTGCACGACTTGCATCAAGTTTTCAGGCTTCAGGTACTTCTTGAACGCCACCTGCACCTGCGCGGGTGTCAGCGTGAGGTAGTGCTTTGCCGCCACCATCGGCTGATCCAGTGGTTCGCCGTGCCATGCCCAATCCAGCAGCGCGCGCGCGATGCTGTTGATGCTGGATACACTCACCGGTATCGAACGGATCTCGTACTGGCGTGCGTTATCCAGCTCGCTCTGTTTGATCGGCGCGGTCTGCATCTGGACCAGGTTCTGGCGGATCAGCGTATTGACGGGGGCGACCTTGTCCGGGTCGCTGCCGTACTGCACGTAGAAGATCGAGCGCGAACGGTCGAAATGCATGCCCGAGCCCGCGCCGTAGGCATAACCATGCTTCACCCGGATATCGGTCATCAGGCGTGAAGCGAAGCCATTGCCGCCCAGCACGTTGTTGCCAAGCTGCAAGGCATAGCGATCCGGGTTGTGCATGGTGAGATCGAGCATCTGGCCCATCAGCACCTGGTCCTGCGAGGCGTACGAGTTGTCGATCACCACGTAGCCGGCCGGATTGACGGCGACCGGCTTGGACACGACGTCCGGCTTCGCGCCTTGCGCATTCCACTGGCCGAAGTAGCGCTCCACCGTGGCCTTCGCCAGTTCGGGTGTGACGTCGCCTACCACTACGATGGTGGCGAGGTCGGGTCGATAGGTGCTGGCGTGATAATCCTTGACGTCCTGCAAGCTCAATGCCCCGATCGTATCGGGCGTAGGCAGGCGCAGATCCGGATCGCCCGCCGGCAGCAGGCCGGCACGCAGCGCCTTCATCATCTTGTACTGCGGCGACTGCATTTCACCGGCCAGGGCGCGCGCCAGCGTTCCCTGCTGCACGGTGAAGCCTTGCTGCGGCAAGGCAGGATGGAGTTCGTTGTCGGCCAGCAGTTGCATCGCGCGATCGAAGTGCTCGCTGAGCGCCGCCACTTCGAAATCGGTGCCGCCGGTTTCGGTGGCGGAAACATCGTCCAGCGCCTTGTGGAAGGCATCGCGATCCAGCGTGGTGGAACCGTAGTCGAACAGCGAACCGAGCAGGCGCGCCACGCCTTCCTTGCCGGCAGGCTCCTGCAGTTTCGGATTGTTGTCGATGTGGCCCACCACCGTGACGGTCTTGCTGATGCTCGACGGCTGCACGATCAGTCGGATGCCGTTGTCCAGCTTCATTTCCACGGGCGCCAGCGTCCAGCGCGGCATTTCCAGCTTGCTCAGCTTTTGCGCGGCCCATGCCGGAAGCGGCGCGTCCAGCTTTTCGTTGCTGTTGAAGGATTCGGAGCCGCCAAAGCCGTTGCTGTCCGGCGGACGCTGGCCGTTCGGGTTGGGTGTGAGCACCACCGTTACGCGCTCTGCAGGTTTCAGGTACTGGTGCGCGATGCGGTTGACATCGTCCACCGTGACCTGGCGGATCTGCTCTTCCGCCTCTTCCGGCGAATTCAGGCCCATCCACGCAATGGCCTGAGACCAGGCGCTGGCCAGCGTCACCGCGCTGTTCTTGTTGAATTGCGCCTGCGCGATTTCCGAGCGCTTGGATGCCTCGACCAGATCGGCGGGCACGCCGTTCTTCAGGAGGTCATCGATCACGCCATCCAGGTCCGCTTGCGCGCGGCCGGCATCCCCACCTTTGGGAAAACCGACTTCGATCACACCAACCCCGCCATAACTGAAAGGCTGCAATTGCGCGTTGGTGCTGAGCACCTTGCCTTGTGCTGCCAGCTGGGAAAGCGAGCTGCGCGCATTGGTGAGCACATCCAGCAGCACCTGCGCGGCGGCGTTGTCTTTGTCCATCATGCCTGGCATGCGATACATGAACTGCACCGAGCCGGTGCCGTGCGGCGTGGTGGCGGCGATCGTTTCGGGCTTCACCGGCTGCAGTTTCAACGGCTGGCGCGCGGGAGTGGCGCCCTTGGCAATCTTGCCGAACAGCTGTTGCACCTTCGCCAGTGTTTGCTGTGGGTCCACGTCGCCCACGATCACCAGCAGGGCGTTGTTGGGCGTGTACCAATCCTTGTAGAACTTCTGCAGGTTTTGCGCGGTGGTCTGGTCGAACGACGGACGCGTGCCGAGCGGATCGTCGGCATAGCCGGTACCGGCGTAGAGAATGCGCTCGGCCTTTTGGAAGGCGAGGAACTCCGGCTGCGAGATGTCGCGCGACACTTCCTGTTCGATCGCGCCGCGCTCGCGCTCCCAATCCTGCTTGGTGAGCAGCGCACCGTTCATGCGGGTCGATTCGATGTGCAGCAGCAAGTCCAGGTAATTCGACGGCGCCACGAAGTAGTACTGGGTGGCATCGTTGGTGGTGAAGGCGTTGTTGTCCGCCCCCATCTTGCCGGTCATTTCGTTGAGCTGCGCGCCGGTCAGTCCCCAGCTGTCGCGAAACATCATGTGCTCCAGCGCATGCGCGGTGCCGGGGTAGCCCTGCGGCGTCTGGTAGCCGCCGGCAAGATAGGTGATCTGCGTGGTGACCATGGGGGAAAGCGTTTCACGCACGATCACCACGCGCATGCCGTTATCGAGGGTGCTTCGCAGCACATTGCCGTCGTTGGCGACGGCCTTGGAGGCCGCGGTGGCGTCGGCACGGGCCGCCGGGATGCTGGCACCCGCCAGCCCCATACCCAGCAACAGGCTCCACGCCAACGTCTTGAAAGGGCTCGACAGCATGTTCGGATTCCTTAAGAGGGACAACTTTAGACCGCTGGATGTTGCCATAGTGCCGCGCATCTGCCTAAGTGCCGGATGAGACGCGCGCGTAGGGCAAAGGCGGAGTATCGTGCGTGAAAATTCCACGAAGGGAGCGAAACCATGTTGGTGGTGACAACCGAGAATGTTCCGGGCCATCAGGTGGTCCAGGTGAAGGGGCAGGTATTCGGCGTGGTGGTGCGCAGCCGGGGTATCGGCGGCAACGTGATGGCCGGCCTGCGCTCGCTGGTCGGCGGCGAGATCCACGAATACACCCAGATGCTGGAAGAAGCCCGCCGCCACGCGCTGGATCGCCTGGTCGCCAACGCCAAGCTGATGGGCGCGAACGCGGTGGTGATGATGCGCTTCGATTCGGCCGAAATCGGCCAGACCATGAGCGAGATCGTGGCCTACGGCACGGCCGTGGTGCTGGATCCGCCGACCTGAGCCATGTTGCCCGTCGTGCTGTACGTGATCGGTAGCCTGCTGCTGGTAGGGGCTGGCATTGCCGTCCTGACCGGGGTCATGGTGGCCTTGCTGCCGCAGCTCATCTTTGGCGGCTTGCTGCTGGTGGTGGGGCTGGCGATCGAACGCTGGCGCTACAAGCCGCTCCTGCGCGGTGGCCCGGATCCACGCTGGGAGGACACCGGAGAGCGTTTCATCGATCCAGCCAGCGGGCAGCTCACCGCGGTGTATTTCGACCCCCAGCGCGGGGAGCGGCACTACGTGGTGGTCGACGAGCAGGAGCAGCCGCGCTAGGTACTCTGTGTAGGCTGGGATGAAAATCCCAGCATCGCGCGCTGGTAAGCATGGCAATGCTGGGTTTCGCAACCCAGCCTACGTCCCTGCCGACAATGCTAACCTTGTCGTTTGTCCAGCCAAGCCATCAACCCATGACAAAAAACGCAGGCCGCGGCCATGCTCTGCTGGTCGGCGCAGGCATTCTTTGCAGCCGCCTGTTCGGCCTGGTGCGGCAGCGCGTGTTCTCGCATTATTTCGGCCTGTCCGATGCCGCGGACATTTTCAGCGCTGCGCTGCGGGTGCCGAACTTCCTGCAGAACCTGTTCGGGGAGGGGGTGCTTTCGGCCTCCTTCATTCCGGTGTACGCGCGCCTGCTGGCGCAGCACAAGCAGGAGGAAGCCGATCGTCTGGCCGGCGCGATCTTCGCGATTCTTGCGCTGATCATCTCCCTCATCGTTGCCTTAGGGATACTGGCCACGCCGTATTTGCTGTGGCTGATCGCGCCCGGCTATACGGGTGAAAAGCGCGAACTCACCATCCTGATCGTGCGTATTCTTTTTCCCGGTACCGGCATCCTGGTGTGGTCGGCGTGGTGTCTGGGAATACTCAACAGCCACCACAAGTTCTTTCTCTCCTATGCGGCGCCGGTGATCTGGAATCTCTGCATGATCCTCAGCATGCTGATCTTCCGTCACCTGGAGGCGAACCGCCTGATCGTGTACCTGGCGTGGGGCACGGTGCTGGGCTGCCTGCTGCAGTTCCTGGTGCAACTGGGACCGGTGCTGAAATTGGTGCCGACCCTGCGCCTGCGTCTGGATATGCAGAGCCTGCACGTGAAGCAGGTGGGCGGAAGTTTCCTGGGCGTGGCGATCGGACGTGGCGTGGTGCAGATCAGCGCCTTCGTCGACCAGGCCATTTCGACGCTGCTGGGCAGCGGTGCCGTGGCGGGCATGACGACCGCAGCGTCGATCAACCTGCTGCCGGTAAGCTTGTTCGGCATGGCGGTTTCCGCGTCGGAATTGCCGACGCTTTCGCGCATGGCGGGTGATCATGTCGATGCCGAGGTGGCGGCAAAGCTCTCCGCGCGCCTCAACAACGGCCTGGAACGCATCGCCTTCTTCATCGTACCGTCCGCGATGGCGTTCTTTGCGTTAGGGAATGTGATCGTGGCGGCGCTGTACCAAACCGGCGCATTCACAACCAAGGATTCGTATTACGTCTGGGCGATCCTCGCCGGCTCGGGTGTGGGCCTGCTTGCCTCCACCTTCGGCCGCCTGTATTCGTCCACTTACTACGCACTGCGCGATACGCGCACGCCGCTGCGCTTTGCGATGGTGCGGCTAGCCTTTACCGTGGTGCTAGGACTGGCGAGTGCCTTGCTGATTCCCAAGGCTTTGGGCATTCCCATGCAGTGGGGCGCAGTCGGTCTGACTGCTTCGGCCGGCGTTGCGGGATGGATCGAGTTTCATCTGCTGCGCAGGAAGATGAACCAGAACCTCGGTCCCACAGGCATCGCGTTATTGCTGATGGCCAAGCTGTGGATCGCGGCAGGCGTCGCGGCGTTGGCGGCCTGCGTGGTCGAACACTACATGCCCGCCTGGGGGCCAATCCTCACGGCCACGCTGGTATTGTCGACGTACGGGATCGCCTATTTTGCGGTGACATTTCAACTTCATATCCCAACATGCAGGGAAGTCGTACAGAAGCTGATGCGCCGGTTTGGCCTCGGCTGATCATAAGGTTTAGTAGCGCATGGCGTAGGCTGGGATGACAATCCCAGCTCTGTGTGCAGTCCCCAGTTACCGGGATTTTCATCCCGGCCGACGGCGTCACCTTACGCTGCGGCATGGATAAGCCCTCTAGTGCGCAGCAATACGCCTGTCTAGCCTGACCGGGTGGGCGGCAGCGTCTGTTCAGTCGCAAAAACGTAACTCAACAACATGACTGTTGAGACGTCCGCTCCGATTCGATTAATCGCTTCCCAAGGCAGGTACGCACACGCGATCCGTCACAATATCATGCAAGGAGATGCTCATGAAGCGCTTAGTATGGTTGTTCCTGATTTTTCATTGCATGCCATGCATGGCCCATACGGGCAACACAGTTCAAATTTTTCGTATGTCAAATAATCAATTTTACAGCGTGCCGCTGATGTATCACTCATTGGTCCAATACTATATAGACCCAAATGCGACCAATGTGACTTTTGAATTTCGCGGGCACACTTACACGGTCGATACCCGGCGTTATATGGAAGGAGCCATGAACCAATGGATGAACGCTACGGTGGGGCTGGACTTTCCCCTGAATTTTTCGCCCGTCACCACGGTGACGCAAGCAAATCTAGTCATCTCCGCCATCTTCAATGAGCAAGACGTCCCTGGTTGGGTACCGCCCAATGCTGATGGTTATGCGTTCCCTCGGGATGCGAATCATCCATTCGCTCGAGTGGCTTTGATTGCAAATAGAATTCCGCAATCGCTTGAAGATTGTATGGACGTGTCCGAGTATTCGGTCGATGCTTTAATCAGAATTTGGTTTAGAAATTTCTTTATCCATGAGGTAGGGCACACCTTGGGTTTTGACCATCCTGGCCATGAGGGTGCCGGCGAGACGCAGCACGGCATCTTGCCCAATGTCTATTTTCAAGTTCACCTCGACCATGCTGCGGATTACGAGATACCGCACATCATGACCCGCAGCATCACCGAATATATTACCGATCGCGAAGACGAGCTGGGCCGTCCTGTGACTGAGGCCGATGTCGTCATTTCCCCAGTAGAAGTCGCTGCATTTCGCTATGCGATGACCGCGCTCGCGGGGGTATGCGAGCCTCCCCATACCGCTTTCCCATCGCGCGGCTCCACCAAAGCTGCTCAAGTGGATGGAGCCGGTTCCGTGCGTTGCTCATGGGGGCAGCCGGGAATCGTTTCCGCCGTTGGGTCGCTATTGTTGAATTAGCCACAACAACTGAGT
The DNA here is from genome assembly GCF_003977665.1 of Dyella choica. Lineage (GTDB taxonomy): Bacteria > Pseudomonadota > Gammaproteobacteria > Xanthomonadales > Rhodanobacteraceae > Dyella_B > Dyella_B choica. The sequence continues at coordinate 130,351 of NZ_RYYV01000003.1, forward strand.
GTGCAAGCGTTGGCCCGTAATTTCGGTGCCTGCAGGTGCCTCATGATGCCCGGATTATTGGGTGCCTCGGCGATGAGCGGCGGGGCAATGGAACGCCCTACAAAAATGGTGTTCTTGTTACGCGCTGGCACGCTCGGTGCGATCATTTTGGAAGACGTCGTGTAGGTTAGCTTCGATTTGATCAGTCTCGCGGTGTCGGCATCACCTTACGCTTCGAAGCGGATAAGGACTCTCGCGTGCGTTCCAACGCTCCTTCAACCTAACGGCTGGAATGGCTGCGGCCGTTTAATCGGAGGGGAGGCGTAGGTTGTGTCGAGGGTATCGTTGTTCCGATCGGAAGCACTGGAAGCCAAGCGTGGAGAATGGCTCGGCTCCATACTCATCGCGGCTCCAGTTTCACGTTGGGCCTGGGCTCTCCTCGCGATAACTTTCGCGACCGCGCTGCTCTTGTTTCTGATGTTAGGTCACTACACCCGCCGCGAAGCCGTTAGTGGCCAATTGGTGCCCACAGCTGGTTTGCTGACCCTGTCCGCCTCAGGCGCCGGGCTCGTGACGCGTGTCTGGGTGCGAGATGGCCAGAAGGTCAAGCAGGGTGAGCCGCTGATCGAAATCTCCGGCGAGCAGAACAGTGTCGCATTGGGTGACACGCATGCCTTGGTCAGCCAGCAACTGGAAGCACAACGGATCCGCTTGCAGGCCGACCTGGAAACACAAGCATTACTGTCCTCGCAGCAAGCGACTGCCCTACGTGACAAAGCGGCGTTGCTGCGAGCGCAGCTGGATCAGATCGCAGGCCAGCTCGCCATTCAGGAAAAGCAGGCGGATAGCGCTGAAGCCTTGCTGGAGCGAATCAAGCCCTTGGGGGCCAAGGGCTACGTTTCGGCATTCCAGATTCAACAGCAGCAGACCGCGGCCTACGATGCACAAGCGCAATACAAAGCCCTGCTGCGCCAAGAACTGGATACCCGTCAACTACTGGATGCAACGCAACAACAGCTCTCGCAAATACCACTGGACGCGGCAACCAAGCGTAATGGCACCGAACGACAATTGGCCGAGGTAAGCCAGTCCGTCGCTCAGAACGAAGCCTTGCGCGCCGTGGTGATTCGCGCACCGCGTGATGGCGTTGTGTCGGCGATATTGTTCAAGGAAGGTCAAATGGTCGCCGCAGGGCAGCCCGTGCTGTCTCTGCTGCCCTCCGGTTCGGTTCTGCAAGCGCAACTGCTAGTGCCATCAAGGGCGGTAGGCTTCATCGAGCCGGGCAACCGCGTGGTACTTCGGTATGCAGCCTTCCCCTATCAAAAGTTCGGCCAGCATTTCGGCAAGGTAGCCGAGATCTCACGCAGCGCGTTGACCACCCCTGAAGTGGAAGCGTTGACCGGTCGGCAACCGCAGGAGCCGCTGTATCGCATCCAGGTGGCCCTCGATAGCCAGCGGGTCATGGCCTACGGGAAGCCGGAGGCCGTAAAGCCCGGTATGGCGGTGGATGCCGACATTCTTATGGAGAAACGCACGCTGCTCGAATGGGTGTTCGAGCCGCTGTATGGCATCGCGCATCATCTGTGGGGAGGTGAACATGGCTGACGGAACTCAGCGGCCAGGCACGCCTTCACGCTGGCAGGGCATTCAAGATCATTTGCAATTTGGATGGTCCCGTCGATTGCCGATGATGCTGCAAACCGAAGCTGCCGAATGTGGCCTGGCGTGCCTTGCGATGATTGCCAGCTATCACGGCCATGATATAGACCTTGCCGGCTTGCGTCGCCGCTTCTCCACCTCTCTCAAAGGAGCTACCTTGGGGTGCGTAATGAGGATGGCTGGGCAGTTGGGTTTCACTTGTCGTCCGCTGAAGCTCGATTTGGATGAGGTAAGGAAACTGCATACCCCGTGTGTGCTGCATTGGGATTTCAATCACTTCGTGGTGCTCAAACGGGTTACACGAAAGGGAGTCGTCATCCATGATCCGGCACGGGGCATTCGCACGCTGGGCTGCAATGAGGCATCCGGACACTTCACCGGGGTTGCGCTGGAGCTGACGCCTCGTGGCAATTTTTCGCCGATTAGCGAGCGGCAATCCGTTTCGTTGCGAGCTTTGACGGGGCGTGTGCGTGGCCTCTTGCCGGCGATGATGCAAGTTCTGCTGCTGGCGCTGGCGCTCGAAGCTTTCGCATTGGCCGGTCCGTTCTATCTGCAGTGGGTGCTGGATCAAGTGCTGGTGTCGGCTGATCGAGATTTGCTGAATCTCCTGGGCCTGGGTTTCATTGGCATCGCCATCTTTTCGGCGCAGGTCACCGCTGCGCGCTCATGGGCCGTGACGTGGCTAAGCGCCACCTTGAGCGTGCAATGGGCTAGCAACCTGTTTTCGCACTTGATGCGGCTGTCGCTGGGCTGGTATGAGAAGCGCCATGTTGGCGATGTGATGTCACGCTTCGGTTCGATCCAGACCATCCAGAAGACGCTGACTGTGCAGTTCATGGGATCGCTTCTGGATGGTCTCATGTCGGTGATAACGCTGGTCGTGATGGCGCTTTATAGCGGGTGGCTGACCTTGCTAGTTGTGGGCGTGTTTGCTCTGTATGGCATAGCTCGCTACGCGTTCTTCAACCCCCTGCGCAGCGCAAACGAGGAACAGATTGTCCATGCCGCTCGTCAGCAAAGCGAGTTGTTGGAATCGATCCGTGGAGCCATGCCGGTCAAACTGGCAAACAAGCAGGAAGAGCGCTTGTCGCGCTATGCCAATGTCACGGTATCCGCCACCAACTGTGATATCGCCATTCAGCGTTTGGGTATTGCCTTTACGCTGTGCAACCAGTTGATGTTTGGGTTGGGGCGCGTGGCGTTGATCTGGATCGCTGCCAGGCAGGCGCTAAGCAATGATTTTTCGGCAGGCATGCTGATCGCATTTATCGCTTATGCCGACCTGTTTACGACTCGTTCGGCCGGGTTGATCGACAAATGGGTGGACTTTCGCATGCTGAAGCTGCACGCCGAGCGTGTGGCGGATATTGCGCTGACTGCGCCGGAGGAGGTGGCTGAAACAATTTGGACCGGTGCGCTGCCGGAGGCCTGCATCGAGTTGTGTAACGTCAGCTTCCGTTACGCAGACGGCGAGCCGTGGATTCTAAAGGACTGCAGTCTTCGCATTGAAGCTGGGCAATCTCTTGCGCTTATTGGTCATAGCGGCTGTGGCAAATCCACGTTGGGAAAGGTGCTGCTGGGGCTCCTACAGCCTACACACGGAGAAGTACGGTTCGGCGGTGTCGATATCCGCAAGCTTGGTCTGGACACCTACCGCCAGTGGGTCGGCGCGGTGATGCAGGATGATCAGCTCTTTGCAGGTTCCATTGAGGACAACATCAGTTTTTTCGACCCTGAAGCAACGCCAGCAAAGGTTGGCTGCGCTGCCCGCACGGCCGCCATTCACGACGACATCATGGCCATGCCGATGGGCTATCAGAGCCTCGTTGGCGATATGGGGTCGACATTGTCGGGAGGGCAGAAGCAGCGCGTGATTCTGGCGCGCGCGCTGTACCGAGCTCCGCGATTGCTTGTATTGGACGAAGCAACCAGTCATTTGGATATCGAGCGTGAGCGTCAGGTTAACTCCTTCGTGCGTGAGCTAAACGTGACCCGCCTGATGATTGCACATCGCCCCGAGACGATCGCTGCCGCTAACGAAGTCGCGGTTATGTCGCAGGGAATGGTCAATTTCGTCGGCAGATCGATGAGGGGATAGCAGTTGTCAGCAATTCAATAAAGTAGCGCGACAGGTCGACGCGATTCTTGTTGTGATCTCTTGCCGGCTTGATGAGATCGCAAGAGATAGTGGATCCATTTCCGTTTGTAAGCACGTTAGTGCCGCTCAAATACTCATTGCAGGTGTTTCCTGCCCTTTCGGTACAGGTTAGTACCTAACAATCAGGAGAAGATAATGGAAGAATTGACCGTGGATGAAATCAATATCGTTAATGGCGGCATCAGCGCTGGATGCTCGTACACCAAAACAAAGACTACCACTAAAGACGGAACTACTACGACGACATCTACGTTGGAATGCCATGGGAGCTCAAAGTAAAGACAGTAGTGAGGTCTGGCCCTGGTTTTTCCAGGGCTTGATTTCAAATTGGGACAAAAAATGAACATTCAAAAGATAGCTTCACTTCTTGCGATTTCACTTCTTTCTTTTCCGGCAATGGCTGGTTGGACTAGGTTGTCCAAGTCAAGCATTGAGCTTAGGGGGGATATAGAAAAAAATTCCTACAATGAATATTTGAAGGTTGCCAACGGAGAGTTTAGCAAGGTCATACTTCATAGTGGGGGTGGATACCCATCTGTAGCGTTAAGAATTGCCGAAAATATAGCTGACAGAAAAGGCGTTGAGATAAAGGTCGATGGTGCTTGCCTGTCTGCCTGTGCCAACTATTTGGCATTGGCGGGATCTAGGCTGGATGTTGATTGTCATTCAGTACTCGGATTTCACGGCACTTTGCCGAGTGCTGGGGATTCGGTTGCTTCGTTGAAGCAAGAGGGTGCCCCACAGCCGCTAATTGACGAGTACGCCAAGTGGGTTGCTTTGTTTCACGAAAATGAAGACATTTTTTATAATAAAATAGGCGTAGATAGAAAAATAATTGATGATTCAGTGGTTGTTATAAAACGCATAGATATCTCCGTTAGCTATTCAATCGACAGAGATAGCGGAGAGTACTCGTATACGACTACAGCCGGGGTATGGATACCTCCATTGGCCGATCTTGAATCATACGGATTGAGAAATATCAATTATTGCAAACAATATACAAGTCACTTGGTGGATGAGATTTTTAAGAAGAATCAGATTTCTGTTAGGTATTCCATATCGAGCATGAGTGACGGTGGAGATGTGAAGAGGTGACTCGCCTAGTGGGGATGCGGGATCGTCAAAGCGGAACGCACAAGGCGAAGCTCGCATGCTTTCAGCCATATGCAATCAGCCCGAAACACTGCCTCGCTCAGTCGTTACGTGCCCTTGGTCAATAGACGCAAGCGATAGTGAAATAGTCGGAAGGATTTTGGCCACAGGCCTGGATTAGCTTGTGCCAATAACCACCGGCTCCGGCTCCAGTTTCACGCCAAAGCGCGCATGCACGCCTTCAATCACGCGCTGCGCAAAGGCCCAAAGCTCCTCGCCGCTGGCCTTGCCGTGATTAACCAGCACCAGTGCGTGGCGATTGGAGATACCGACGTCGCCTTCTCGCATGCCCTTGAAGCCAGCAGTTTCAATTAGCCAAGCGGCGGAGAGTTTCCAGCGTCCATCCTTGCCCGCCCAAGCGACGAGTTCGGGACGTTCGTGTTTCAAGGCTTCACCCACTGCGGCATCCACGATGGGGTTCTTGAAGAAGCTGCCGGCGTTGCCGATTACGGCGGGGTCGGGCAGCTTGCGCGTGCGCAAATGCACGACGGCTTCAGCGACGTGAAACGGCGCGGGATGGCTGACACCCATGCGTTCCAATTCTTCACGGATGCCTGTGTAATCCATGCGCAATACATGCTGGCGGGGCAGGGCGAAGCGTACGGCGGTGACAATGAAACGATCTGGTTCGTGCTTGAACAGCGAGTCGCGGTAGCCGAAGGCGCAGGCGCTGCGATCCAGCGTGACCACGCGTCGCTCGATGCGATCCCAGGCTTCCACGCTTTCGATGAACTCGGCCACTTCCGTGCCGTAGGCGCCGATGTTCTGGATCGGCGCCGCGCCGACCGTGCCGGGAATGAGGATCAGGTTTTCCAGGCCGGCAAAGCCTTGGCCGAGCGTCCAGCGCACGAAGTCGTCCCAGCGCTCGCCGGCAGCAACGGCAATGCGGGTAAGGTCGCCTTCCTGCTCCACGAGCACGCCACGGGTTTCCATGGCCAGGACGGTGCCGTCCAGGTTGCCGGTGAACAGAATGTTGCTGCCTTCACCTAATACCAGCAGGCGACTGGTGCGAATGGCGGGAAAGTCCAGCAGCTCCGGCAATTTGCTGGCATCGCGTACTTCCGCCAGCAGCTTGGCGCGCGCGTCGACGCGCAGTGTATTGCGCTTGAGCAAGGATGCGTTTTCGATCAGCGTATAGCCGCCCATGTCGACGCGTTCAGCGACCATCTCTATATTCCTGCTGGCGGCGAATCTCATTGACGCATTCGGCGACTAGTTCAGGGCCGCGGTAGATCAAACCGGAGTAGATTTGCACCAGTTCGGCGCCGGCATCGAGTTTTGCCGCTGCGTCGCCACCTTCAAGGATGCCGCCTACGCCGATGATGCCGATGCGATCGCCGAGACGCTGGCGCATGCCGCGTACCACTTCCGTGGCGCGCGCGCGCAGAGGTCTGCCGGAAAGCCCGCCGGTCTCATTGCCGTGCAGATCCCCGGCGACGGCGGAATGGTCGATGGTGGTGTTGGTGCAGATGACGCCATCCACGCAGGCCGCGAGCAACACTTCGGCAATGCTGTCCAGTTCCGCCTCGGAAAGGTCGGGCGCGATCTTCAGCAGCATCGGTTTGCGCTTGCCTTGCTGCGAACCGAGCCGCTCCTGCGCCTCGCGCAGCGTTTCGATGAAGCGGCGCAGGGTGGCTTCTTCCTGCAGATCACGCAGGCCCTTGGTGTTGGGCGAGGAAATGTTGACGGTGATGTAGCTGGCGTGCGCGTAGACGCGCTCCAGGCAGAACAGGTAATCGTCGACCGCCTGCTCGTTGGGGGTGTCTTTGTTCTTGCCGATATTGATGCCCAGCACGCCGCGATAACGGGAGGCCTGTACGTTGCGAACAAGCGCATCGACGCCACCGTTATTGAAGCCCATGCGGTTGATGATGGCTTCGTGCTGCGGCAGGCGGAACAGGCGGGGGCGATCGTTGCCGATCTGCGGGCGCGGCGTCACCGTGCCTACCTCGATGAAACCGAAGCCAAGCGCGCCCAGTGCATCCAGATGGTCGGCATTCTTGTCCAGTCCCGCGGCAAGGCCGACCGGATTGGGAAAGCGGATGCCGAAGGCTTCCACCGGCAGGTCCACCGGCGGTGCCGCCACGAAACGCATCAGCTCGCTGCGCCAGGCCACGTCCAGACCATACAGCGTAAGGCCATGCGCCGTTTCGGCATCAAGTTGAAACAGCAGCGGGCGTAGCCATCGATACATCAGGGAACCTCACCAACATAAACTTGCGTGTCGTAGTCCACGCTTATCCGACCGTCTATGGCGCAGGCATCGAACAGCTTGCGCAATGCTTCGATCATGGGCTCGTGCTTGGGGTGGCCGGCTTGCGGAGCGTAGGAGGAAGACATCAGCCGGCCACGCAGCGCGTCGAAATCCAGCAACTGGCAATGGTCGAAACTGGCCGCGCCGCGCCAGCCGGCGCCAAACCATGCATGCATGCGCTGTTCGTCGGCATAGCGCTCCGCTACGCTGGTGTAATCGGTGCCATAGGTCTGCAGCAGGCTTTCGTAGCCTTCCAGGAACGGCGTGCCGGTAAGGCGGCGCGAGTTCCAGTAGATCGCCACCAGGCCGCCGGGGCGAACGATGCGGTGGAATTCGTGCCGGCTACGTTCCGGGTCGAACCAGTGGAAGGCCTGAGCCACGGAAACGAGATCGACGCTGGCGTCATCCAGGCTGGTGGCATCGGCACGTCCGTCCACTGCCAGAAAATTCGCGTGGCTTCCCAGCCATTGGGTCGCCGCATTGCGCATGGCGGCATTGGGTTCTACCGCGATGACGGTATGGCCCGCGTCGAGAAACAGCTTGCTGGAAATGCCGGTACCGGCGCCGATATCGGCAACCCGCCAGTCGGCGGTTACACCGTGTGCCTTGCGCAGCCAGTCGATCAAGGCTTGAGGGTAGGTAGGGCGGTAGCGGACGTAGTCGGCAACGCGATCGCTGAAACGTTGGGTGCTGTTGAGATCTTGCATGATCATCTTCTCCTTGCCTGAATTATGGGGATAGCCGCTGGCCACCATCAACGCACAGGATTTGTCCTGTCACCCAGCCGGCCCATGGTGAGGCGAGAAATAGCGCCGCATGCGCAACTTCTTCTGGTGTGCCGTAGCGGCCGAAGGGGATTTTCGACAGCACGGAGGAATAGCGCGTGGGATCTTCATGCTTGCATCGATCCCACAGGCCGCCCTCGAATTCGATCGAGCCCGGCGCGATGGCGTTGACGCGAATGCGTTGCGCAGCCAATCCCAGGGCCTGTGAGGTGGTGTAGTGGCTAAGCGCCGCCTTTACCGCTCCATAGGGCGGAGTATTGGGGCGAGGATACAGTGCGGCGATTGAGCTGAGGTGCAGGATGCTGGCGTGCGCGGACTTGGAAAGATAGGGCAACGCTGCATGCGAGGTACGCACCGGCGCCATCATGTCGATATGGAAGCCGGCCACCCAGTCCTCTTCCTTGTCCTGGAAGCCATAGCCGCTCGCGTTGTTGATCAGCACGTCGATGCCGCCCATTGCCTGCGCAGCGGCATTGACATAGGCATGGATGGCGGATGCGTCGCCCAGGTCGCATGACTGTGCATGCACGGGCACGCCGTAGGCGGCGATGGCTTTGGCCGTTTCATCCAGCGCGGCTTGCCCGCGTGCGCAGATCGATACGGCAGCACCGGATGCGGCGAAAGCCAGTGCCATGCTGCGGCCGATACCCTTGCTGCCGCCAGTGACGATGACGCGGTAGCCGCGGAAGTCGAAGGGGGAAGGTGTCAGCGAGCTCATGGTTGGATGGTCAGGAGGACTTCTCCCTGGAAGCTATATTCTACCGGTGGCATACAAGCTTGCATTGTCGTCATTCCGGCGCAGGCCGGAATCCAGTTTCAATATGTCGTGCGAAGCACTCAAAACCGGCTTGTGTCCTTCGGACGCGCCTTTAGACTGGATTCCTCGCTCCTCAAAGCCAAGCACGTCCATGTGCTCTCCCCGCGTACCGGCCTGCGCCGGAATGACGGTGAGGTGAGATTGCCTATCACCCCACCTCAACCCTTTCCCCGGAGGGGGAGGGGACGATCAACTCACAGATCGAACTTGATGCCCTGCGCCAGCGGCAATGCGTCCGAATAGTTGATGGTGTTGGTCTGCCGGCGCATATACACCTTCCACGCATCCGAACCCGACTCGCGGCCACCGCCGGTTTCCTTCTCGCCACCGAACGCGCCGCCGATTTCCGCACCCGAGGTACCGATATTGACGTTGGCGATGCCGCAATCGGAGCCGGCCGACGTCAGATACTGCTCAGCCGCTTTCAGGTTCTGCGTAAAGATCGAGGAAGACAATCCCTGCGGCACGCTGTTCTGCAGCTCGATAGCTTCGTCCACCGACTTGAACGGCATGACGTAGAGAATCGGGGCGAAGGTTTCGGTCTGCACCACTTCATCGCTGTTGTTCAGGCCGGTGATGAGGGTGGGCAGCACGAAGTTGCCCTTGCGCTCGGTCAAAGCGCCGCCGCCGGTACGCACCGTGCCGCCGCTGGCCTTGGCCTTTTCGACTGCCGCGAGATAGGCGCTCACGGCATCCTTGCTGTTGAGCGGGCCCATCAGCGTGGTGGCGAGCGTGGGGTCGCCGATCTTGCCTTCGACCTGCTTGTACGCGGCCACCAGCTTGTCGGTCACTTCGTTGAGGATGGATTCGTGCACGAACAGGCGGCGCGTGGTGGTGCAGCGCTGGCCGGCGGTGCCGACGGCGCCGAACACGATCGCGGGAATCGCCAGCTTGAGGTCCGCGCTGGCGTCCACGATGATCGCGTTGTTGCCGCCCAGCTCCAGCAGCGAACGGCCCATGCGCTTGGCCACGCGTTCGCCCACCATGCGGCCCACTTTGGTGGAACCGGTGAAGCTGATCAGCGGAATGCGGTGGTCGTCCACGAAGGCCTGTGACAGGTCCGTGCCGGCGTCATTGAACAGGAAGAACAGATCCGGGAAGCCGCCCTCTTGCAGCGCTTCGTTGCAGATCTTCATGGTGGCGATGGCCGACAGCGGTGTTTTCGGCGACGGCTTCCAGATGCAGATGTCGCCGCAGATCGTCGCCAGCATCGCATTCCAGGCCCACACGGCCACCGGGAAGTTGAACGCGCTGATGATGCCGACCAGGCCCAGCGGATGGTACTGCTCGTACATGCGATGGCCCGGACGCTCCGAGTGCATGGTGTTGCCGTAGAGCATGCGGCTCTGGCCGACCGCGAAATCGGCGATGTCGATCATCTCCTGGACTTCGCCGTCGCCTTCGGGCTTGATCTTGCCCATTTCCAGCGCCACCAGCGAACCCAGAGCATCCTTGTGCTTGCGCAGGGCTTCACCGCACAGGCGCACTGCTTCGCCACGGCGCGGGGCGGGGGTGGTGCGCCATACCTTGAAGGCTTCCTGCGCGCGCTTGACGATGATCTCGTAATCGGCGGCGCTGGAGGCATGAACGGTGCCGATCACCTCGTTGGTGGCCGGGTTCAGCGGCTGCAAGGTGCCGGCGGTGGTGGTCTTGGACCACTCGCCGTTGCCGAGGTACGTACCCGACTGCTCGCCGGTAAGGCCGAGCGCCTTGAGGATTTCGTGGGACATGCGGACTCCTGGGACGTGGCGCCTGGACGCCTGGAATGGGGAAACGCCTATTCTATCAGGCGGGCGCGTGCCGGCCGAGCCGGGAACGGCGCCGCTTGCTCGCCACGGCGCGTAGGCTGGGATGGCAATCCCAGCATCGGGATGTCGTGAGGAAAGCTGGGATTGTCATCCCAGCCTACGCGCTCATCGCGGGACTTTTCATTTCGCCCGGATGCTTCAAGCCGCCTTACAGACATCCCCAGCTTTCGCTGGGAAGACGAGCAAAAAAGGACACGCTTGGCGATTGGTTCCGCGCGAAGACCAAGCTCGGTGACACGCCACACCTCCTGCGACGCAAATTTGGCGATAACTGGTGTGGCGTAAATCTTTGAAAGCTGGTGCCCCCGACACGATTCGAACGTGCGACCTTCCCCTTAGGAGGGGGACGCTCTATCCAACTGAGCTACGAGGGCTGAAAGGGCCTTATCGCCCGGCGGAAACCCGCCTGCGCAGGCGCAAAGTATAGGCGATGCGCCATGGTGGCGAGCAAGCGGCATCGGCCAGGGAGCGGCACTTGACGACCACAAATATGCGGAATAATGTATATGCATGAGCACGCATATAACTTTGTTCAGTGCCCTTGCGGACCCGGCTCGCCTTCGCATCGTCGAGGCCATGAAGTCGGGTGAATGCGCGGTCGGCGACATAGTCGAGCGCATGGACATCCACCAGTCCGGCGTATCGCGGCATCTGCGCATCCTGACCGAGGCGGGGATCGTGCAAATGCGTCCTGACGGGCAGAAGCGCCTGTACTCGCTGCGGAAGGAAGCCTTCGATCAACTTGAAGCATGGGTGGCGGGATACCGTCGCCATTGGGAGGCGCGGCTGGATCGGTTTGGCGCCGCCCTCGAACGAAAGCATGCGGCTGCAAAGGCCGCCTCTCGGGAGAAATCGTGATGAATCATGCAACGACTGCCGCAAGGGCTCAGTTTTCGATCCAGCGCAGCTATTGCGCCTCGATCGACGAGGCCTGGGCCCTTTGGACCACCCAGGCCGGCATTGAGTCCTGGTGGGGGCCGGAAGGGTTCGAGGTGACTGTCACCTCGCTCGACCTGCGCCCCGGCGGCGATTTGATCTATCGAATGACTGCCGTAGCCCCGGAGCAGGTGGCGTTCATGCAGCAGGCGGGCATGCCGCTGAGCAGTGAATGCAAGGTCACCTACACCGAGGTGTTACCGCCAAGCCGACTGGCCTATAAGACTTTGGCCGATTTCGTGCCCGGCGTCGCGCCTTATGAGGTCGCCACCGTCGTCGAGTTGAAGGCGACATCCGACGGGGTGAAGCTCACCGTCAGCTTTGATGCCATGCATGACGACATTTGGACCGAACGCGCCCGCGCCGGGCACGAGAGCCAGATGCGCAAGCTGGATGGTTTGCTCGCCGCCCAGGGCAAGGGGGTGCTCCCGTGAAGCCCTGGCTCGCCAGCACCCGCGCCGTGGCTGCCGGTGTCATCGTCACGGCACTCACCTCTATCGGTACGGATGCAGTGCTACGCGCCGCCGGCATATTGCCGAGCGAGCCACGCCTGATGTCCGATTCACTGTTCGCGCTGGCCGCAGCCTATCGCGCAGTTTTTACTGTCGCTGGTGGCTACGTCACTGCCCGCCTGGCGTTGAGCCGGCCCATGCAACACGCCTGGATATTGGCAGGGATCGGTGTCGTCGCGGGACTAGCAGGCGTGGTCGCCTACTATGCCATTGGCGGAGGGAAACTCGGCCCCGTCTGGTATGCCATCGTGATCCCCGTCGAGGTCATTCCCTGCGTCTGGCTGGGCGGTCTGCTGGCTGTTTCGCGCAGGTCTTCCGCACGCGCATCGTAGCCCGGGAGGAAGTGCCGTGATCAAAATATACGATTTTCCCCACGGGGCGCGGGGACTGCGAGTGGCGTGGTTGTGCGAAGAGATGGGGCTGGCCCAGACCTTCGTGCCGGTCGGCTATCCGCCGGACAAAAGCTATTGCGCGCTCAACCCCTTCGGCACCGTGCCATTTCTAGAAGACGGCAATGTGTCGATGTCGGAATCGGTCGCGATGATGCTCTATGTCGCACAGAAATATGGGCCAACCGACGCCTTGCCGTCGGTGGACGACGAGCGCTACGCCCGGATTCTTCAATTCAGCCTGCTTGGGGAAGCTTCACTATCATCACTCATGACCCCCCTGCTTGCGGCCCGCTTCGGCGCGCCGGACGATCAAAAGCGCAATTGGTCGGCGGTCGAAACCGAGTCCAGGGTCAAGCGCACCATCGAGCGCATCGGTGATGAACTCGGCGACCGCGAATTCCTTGTGGGCGGCAACCTCACCCTTGCCGACATTTCCGTGGCGACGGCTCTTCGAATTTGGCGTCGCGGAGTCGGCCAGGATCTTCCCTCGGCCCTGCAGACCTATTGTGATCGGCTGCAGGAGCGACCGGCCTTTAAACGAGCGATCGAGGCGTGCGGCTGACTGGCTTACGCGAAACCGTCTTTGCAGCGCAACATAATGGCGAGCTGAACCGATCCGATGTTCGTTGGCGCGCTTGTCAACGCAGGGCATGGCCGCTCGTTCTTGGCGCTTGCGGAGGGTGAGGGGCACACGATGGAGCAGGACGCTACGGGAGACACCATCGGCGACATTCAAGCAGATGACCCCACTCGACGTATGCAAGCCGCCGTGCCGGTAACGGCAAGGCGGTCGATTCCCAAGAACGTCCGCTAATCCATTTCAAGGAAATGCCATGAATGCAAAGTCGAAGCTCATCATCGTCGGTCTGGTCATCGGTGCAGCGATGGCATCCGGCAGCGTGCTCGCGCAAACCGATGTGCCCGGTCACCCGCGCGTGAACGAAGTGAACAATCGCCTCGAAAACCAACAGGATCGCATCCAGAACGGCTTGAAGAACGGCACCATGACCCAGGCCCAGGCCGCGCGTGACGAAGCGCACGACGCCAACATCGCCCGCCGCGAATCGGTGGACGAGGCCAAGCACAACGGCCACCTGACCAAGCAGGAACAGCGCAACCTCAATCGCGCCGAGAATCACAACAGCAAGCGCATTTACAAGCAGAAGCACTGAGCGCGATGCCGTACCCAAACCTCCCGTACCCGCGGGAGGTTTTTTTTACGAAAGTCCTGGCCGCGTAGGCTGGGATGACAATCCCAGCATTGCGTGGGTTGCATGCATGGCAATGCTGGGTTTTGCAACCCAGCCTACGATTGTCGTCCCAGTCTACGTGAGCGAGATGTCGAAATGAAAAACGTCCTCGCGGGTGCCGAGTTTCGTGTACAGCGCAACGGCAGGTTCGTCCGGAGGATCGGCCTGCACGTAGATCACGTAGGCGCCACGCGCCAATGCGATCGCCTTGAGCTGTTCGATCAAGGCTGTCGCGACCCCTTTACGACGATGCTCTGATGCAACGGCCAGGTCATAGATATAAATCTCGCTTCGCTCCCGTTCGAACTTCACCAGTTCGTAAGCCGCGAGTCCGCCGATGACGGATTCACCTTCCAGCGCGGCCAACGCGATGAACTGGCCACTGTCCAGTAGCTTGCGAAGATAAGCGGTGCGTGGCTGCGCACTCGTATAGGTATCGACTTCGTCAAACGCACTGCCCATCAGCGTGAGCAGCTTGCGAAACAGCTCGACATCCTTGCCACCCAGCGCATGGATGGAAAAATCTCTTGCACGCGACATGCGATAGCCCCGGTCAGCGAGCGCGACTCGACCGAGCCGATGCTAACTCATGGACGCGGGCAAGAAAAAAGGCGGCGATCGCAGGATCGCCGCCTTTTGATTCAGAGGTGCTGTCGGGTTTAGCGAGCGTCGGACACCGACGTTACGCCTTCCTGCACCTGCACGCGGTTGCCCGGATCATGGTCCATGCGGGTGGTGCGGGTCACGCCGTTGTACACGTACTGCACGTCGTAACCGACAACGCGGTCGCTGGATTCGTTGACCGTCTTGCACTCGTGCTCGGTGCTGGACGTCACCTGGCTCTGGTGATGGGCGTTTTCAATGCGGTTGCCCGCATAGCCGCCCGCCGCCGCGCCAGCCACCGTGGCCAGGGTGTTGCCCTTGCCGTGGCCGACCATGTGACCCAGCAGGCCACCGGCCACCGCGCCGATCGCCGTGCCCGCGATGTTGTGCTGATCGCTAGGCGGCGTGGTGTGGTTCACCACCACGTCCTGGCAGACCTGATGGGGGGTGTTCGCCGAGGAATGCACCGGCGTCACGCTGACCACCTGTGCATACTGCGGGCCTGCGGCTTGCTGTTGCTGCTGCGCTTCCAGTGCCGGATCCGCACTGGCCTGGTGGCCGCAGCCGGCCAGGCCGATGCTGGCTGCCGTGACAGCCGCGCAAAGAGATTTGATTACGAACTTGCTCATGGTTGAATCCCCCAATCGGTCACTAAATCTAACATCAAGTTCACCCCTGCATTCCATGGTGCTCATTGAATGGCGACAAGCCTGAACGGCGCCCACACAATGCATTAGTAATCGCTAAATGCCGTGCAATTGTAGCCCGTCGTTGTGCGAACAGTGTGCAACGGGGTGGGCACAAACCAGCCACCGCCCATGATGCCGTGTGACGCAAGTCTACTGTTGGAACCATGTCGCAGAAGAGGAAAGAAAACCTTCAGTGCTTATTAAGCCCGGCGAGCTGAGCATTGGAGCCGACACCAACGGAGGTGCGTCATGAGCAAGCGTGTAGCAGTCAGTCGTATGTTGATGGGTTTGGCCGTTGCGGCCGTGCTGGCTGCGCCCCTGGCCGCATCGGCACATGATCACGATGGTTGGGGTCATGAAGGCTGGGGTCGTCACGGCGATTGGGACCGGGGCGGATGGCATGATCGTGGCTGGCACGACCATGACTGGCACGATCATGATGATTGGCACCACCGCGGTGGTTACTGGAGCGGTGGCCGCTGGATTGCCGGCGCCGTCGTAGCGGGCGCTGTGGCGGGCTTGGTGGGAAGCGCTGTTGCGCCGCCTCCGCAGCCCGTTTACTACGCCCCGGCACCCGTCGTGTACCGGCCCGCGCCCGTGGTTTATGAGAGTGCGCCGGTCGTCCAAACCCGCACCGTGGTGTACACCACGCGCTACTATGGCGACGATGATTAACCATCATCGACAGGCACGCTGATCCTGTCGAAAAGCAAGAAGCCCGGAGCCATCCGGGCTTCTTTTTTTGATGGTGGCTATGCACGTACAGGTGATGCCGGTTGGACGGGTACGGCGCGGCAGACCCGTGACCCTTCCGGCCGGCTGGCAGGGAAGGGGCTCGTTTCCTGTGCCATCATCGGCGCATGCAAGGCGTTCCTCATTCCTTCGATAACCCTGCGGACAGTGCCCAATTCCGCTGCCCGGCGCATCGCCCGGGCATTGAGCTGTACCGCGCGCATATCGTGCGGCATGCCTTCGAACCGCATGTGCACGAGGGTTTCGGCCTTGGGGCGATCGAGTCTGGTGTGGAGCGGTTCCGCTATCGCGGCGCCGACCATCTGGCGCCGCCCGATTCGCTGGTGCTGATGAACCCGGAAGAGCTGCATACCGGTTGCGCCGAGACCGACGGCGGCTGGCGCTATCGCATGATCTATATTGATCCGGCCACGGTGGCTGAGGTTACGGGCGAGCCTGGCTGGTGGTTCGGCGATGCGGTGCATGCGGATGCGCAGGGCGCGCGGCTAATCACGGCCTTGCTCGATGCGCTTTGGCAGGCCCGTGAACCGCTCGCGTTCGACAGCTTGCTGCTTCAGCTGCTAGGCGAATTCCGCCGTCATGCACACGTACCGCATGCAGCACGTGCCGAGTCGCCTTCACGCTTTGCTCAGGTGATCGAATATCTGCATGTGCACTTGGCCGAGCGTGTCACGCTGGATGAGCTTGCTGCGCTGGCAGGGCTCAGCCCGTTTCATTTCCTACGCCAGTTCCAGACCTGCCATCACGCCACCCCTCAGCAGATGCTAATGGCCTTGCGCTTGTCCATGGCCAAGCGCCTGCTCGCCGCCGGCGAGGCGCCGGCACCGGTGGCAGCCGCCGTCGGCTTGACCGACCAGGCCCATCTGACGCGCAGCTTCGCGCGCCGCTATGGCACTACCCCGGCGCGCTATCAGCGTGCGCTCAAACGATAGCAATCTGGTACAAGACGGCTGCGGGCATTGCGCGGATGCTTTGCCCCATGTGGACAGGAACTCTCTACGCACTCGTAGCCGGCCTGATGTGGGGCCTGGTATTCGTCGGTCCGTTGCTGGTGCCCGAATACCCGGCTGCGTTGCAATCGGTGGGCCGCTATCTTGCCTTCGGCCTGATCGCGCTGCCGCTGGCGTGGCTGGACCGCGCGGCTCTGCGCCAGCTCAGTCGCGCCGATTGGATGGAAGCCTTGAAGCTCGCCGCCGTAGGCAACCTGCTTTATTACGTCTGCCTGGCTGCTGCGATCCAGCGCGCGGGCGCGCCGTTGCCCACCATGATCATCGGCACACTGCCGGTAGTGATCGCGATTGCAGCGAACCTGCGCAACGCACGCCGTGACGGCCGCTTACCTTGGGCGCGCCTGGCGCCGTCGTTGCTGCTGATTGCTGCAGGCATCGCTTGTGTGAATCAAGCCGAGTTGAGTGCCCTGCATACGCAGGATCACGCCGATTTCCTGCGCTATGCCACCGGTGCCTTGCTGGCGCTGGTCTCAATGGCTTGCTGGACCTGGTATCCGCTGCGCAACGCGGATTGGTTGCGCCATCATCCGGGGCGCAATCCACGTACATGGGCTACTGCTCAAGGTGTTGCCACTTTGCCGCTGGCGTTAACAGGCTACGCATTGCTTTGGCTAGGCATGCGTGCCAGCGGCAGTGACTTTCCTATGCCGCTCGGCCCGCGTCCGATCGTTTTCATGGCGCTGATGGCCGCGATCGGCCTGTTCGCTTCCTGGCTCGGGACCACCTGCTGGAACGAAGCGAGCCAGCGTTTGCCCACGGCGATTGCCGGGCAGCTGATTGTGTTCGAAACCCTGGCAGCGCTGAGTTACGCGTTTGTATTGCGGGGCAAGTTGCCCGGCGTGCAGACAATGTTCGGGGTGGTGTTGCTGGTAGCGGGTGTGGCGTGGGCCGCGCGGGTGAAGCCGGTGCCGGTGGATTGCGTGGAGGCGGAGCGCTTCTAGTGGCGGGAATTGAAGTGGGGCTACTAAAACGATCAGTGGGCGGCCAATTCAATGACTATGCCGCCAAACCTTGCCTCATCCGCGTGGCAACGGATGCCATCAATGAAGCACTCATGGCCTGAATAAGGCTGCTTTGTGTCAGCGTAGATGGCAGCGTACCCTCCTCCAACGTCGGTATTGAAAAACGCCAGTCGTCTGCCGTCTTGGGACATGGCTTTCGCTGCGCATTCAGCGCAAACGTATCGCGGATATCGCGGTTGTACGGCCACCTCTAGTCTACAGATCGGACAGTGTTGGGTTTGCATCGATTCCTCCTGGACCGCAAAACGCTATGCAGCTGTTTCGCCAGCATAGCGGCAGGCTTCCAAGCTGGCTCTACATCAAGGAACGTATGAAATTCAGGAACGAATTTTCCTGGAAACGTTCTGCGAGCAGAAGCAACGCGCCAGCAACAATCAGGATGAACATCACGGCCTTGCCAAACCGATTCAATACCTTCCGTAGGGTGATTTTCATTTGGGAATACCGGCTGATGGTTGGGAGGATGGCTGGCATCCAAAGCAGATGTTCCGTGATCGCCCAGCCCTGATTAAAGAGGATATTCGGTACCGTCGCGCAGGGCAGTCGGATGGCCTTCAGACATCGGCCCCTCGTACCCGTCTGTCATGCTCCTGACAAACATTCCTATCAAGACGACGCTCCATCAACAAGGAAGAAGGGCGCTTTACGGAATACCGTGCCTTCACGGGCCAATCTTGTGTGGACGAGGTCCTCCATAAGACCTCGCCGTGTGGCCTTTGGGAACACGGGTGGAAACAGTACCGACTTCCTTTCAGGAAACTAACGCCACCAATCACAGTGCTCTCTCATCCCGTTGGGGATGGGATGTGTTGACGCGGAAAAAATTCAAGCGCATCTTACGCCATTAGGGGAGGGACCCCATAGAAGCGCCATCGGCGCATTCATTTATGGGCCCCTCTTCGGAACACGCGGTTTGGCGTTGTTTTGAAACAGGGGACAATCAGATGGAAATGATTCGGCGCCTTCGGGCGGCGTTCGGAGCGAGTGTGTCACGCTTGCTCGTGGTCTTGGCGGCTGCCTCAGGTGCCCAACTTGCCTTAGCGGACGGGGCTCCCCTTCATCAGGGCGACGTGTTTGTACTCATGACGCATGGGTACGGGTACAGCTGGGGACATATCGTCAAGCATTTCGACCACAACGGCGGCCTGGTCGATACGTTCGATTTTGGGGTCAGCAATGCCTATTGGGGAAGCATGGCGTTCGATGCCTCCAATAAGCTCTATATTCCCACCGACGGCACCAACGACGAATTGATCCACACGATCAGCAACAGCGGTGCCGTTGGCACATTTGGCGGTGGCTATACTTTGCCTACGTCGGTAGTCGTCGACAACAAAGGCAACGTCTATGTCGGTGAGAATGGCATGGCGACCCATAGTCCCGGATCCATTCTCAAGTTCGATAGCAAGGGTAGCCTGCTTGCTACTTATTCGATACCCGAGGATCCCTTCTCAGGTGACGACATCGACGACATGGCATTGGCCAACGATCAATGCACGATGCGTTACACCTCGATCGGTCAAAGCATTCATCAAATCAACGTTTGCACAGGGGCGCCATTACCCGATTTCGTGGCGGTCCTTCCCGATCCAACGGATGCAAGTACCGGCACGAATGAGCAGCTAAATGAAATTCGGCAGCTACCCAATGGCAACGTGCTGGTGGGTAGCTTGAGTATTGCTTATCTATTGAATAGCTCGGGCGGTATCATTCAACAGTATGAGATAAGGCAAGATTCGAGTCTCTCGTCTGTCTTTCCCGATCCCGACAAAGTCACCTTCTGGGCGGGTGACTGGTCTGACGATACGGTCTACCGCATCAACTTACAGACAGGGGCGATCGTTACGACCATCAATGCCTGGGACCACAATACAGATGTGGGTGGTTACACTTTGGCAGTCGTTCCCAATGCAGTAAGCCAGGACGGCAAGGAACTAGGGAAATCCTGTAATTGCATCGGCGATCCGATCAATGCCGCGACCGGCAATGAATACAAGGACGACCAGGACATTTCGCTGGGTGCGCTGAGCCTGCACCGCTATTACAACAGCCAGACCTTTGTCACCCAGTCGCACATCGGCACCAATTGGCGCCATACGTTCGACCGAAGCCTTCAATACGTCGTCAGCGGTGGGCAGGCCACCGCAACCGCCATCCGTGACGATGGCCGGGAGCTCAAATTCACGTTGAACGCCGGGCAATGGACCTCCGCCCCCGATGTGGCCGATCGCCTGACCGCCCAGACCGATGCTTCCGGCACGGTCACTGGCTGGACGTATTTCGATGCCAGTACGCGCAACCAGGAAACTTACGATCAAAACGGCAACCTGCTTTCGATCACCGATACGGACGGCCTGGTTACGACGCTGACTTATAGCGATGCCACCACGCCTTCTAGTGTGGCACCCGCTGCAGGGCTGTTGCTCACGGTGACTGATCCGCGTGGAAGGGTGCTGCGTTTCTCCTATAACAGCAACGCCACCGTGGCCGCCATTGCGCAGCCCGCTGGCGGCGTCGTGAGCTATGGCTACGACGGCAATGCCAATTTGACCTCCGTGGCGTACCCTGACAAGACGTCCCGCCAGTACGTCTATAACGAAAGCACGCTCACGGGCGGCGCCAACCTTCCCGTTGCCCTGACGGGTGACATCGACGAAACCGGTACACGCTTCACCAGCGTGGCTTATGACGCTCAAGGCCGGGCCACGCTGTCGATGTTGGCCTCCAACGTGGCCGAGACCCAGGTGGCGTACAACAACGACGGCACGACCTCGGTCACCTATCCGACTGGTTCGCAGTCGACGCTGGCCTTCAATCAGCAATTTGGTTCTTTCCACCGCACCACCGTCAGTGCGCCGTGCGGCGTGCAATGCGATCAACCCTATGCGTCGGCCACCTTCGATGCCCAGGGTTATCCCGCCTCAAGCACGGACTTCAACGGCAACCTGACCCAGACGAGTTACGACCCTTCCGGTCTGCTCAATCAGCAAATCGAGGCATCCGGGACGTCCAATCAACGGACCACCCAATTCAACTGGAACAATACGCTGCGCGTTCCTTTGACAAGAACCGTGCTGAATGCCACCGGCCACACGGCAAGTGCCACGCAATGGGTCTACAACGGCATGGGCCAAGTGTTGGCTCGTTGCGATATCGATCCCGACCATGGCGCTGCTTCGGGCTACGCCTGTAGCGCTACCGGCAGCGTGCCCGCGGGTGTTCGTCGCACCACCTATACCTATTGCACGGCGGTCGACACCACGCATTGCCCCCAAGCGGGGCTGATGTTGACAGCGACCGGCACCCGCACCGACATCGCCCAGACCACCAGGTATAGCTACTACATGACGAGTAGCGCGAAGGACTGCCGCACCCCCGGTGCGGCCTGCCATCAAGCCGGCGACGTGCATACCATCACGGATGCCGTGGGCCACGTCACCACCCTGGCTTCTTACGACGCCGATGGCCACGTTACGCGCACGATCGATACCAATGGCATCCCGACGGACAGGACCTACACCCCGCGCGGCTGGCTGGCTTCGCAGAGCGTGAACGGTGCGACGACGCGCTTCACCTACACGCCCTATGGCGCCGTGCAAACCGTCACCGACCCGGATGGCGTCATCACTACCTACGGCTACGACGCGGCCCATCGTCTGGTGAAGCTCAGCGATGCCCTCGGTAATTCGACCCAGTACACCCTCGACGCTGCCGGCAACAAGATCGCCGAGAAGGTCTATGACAGCGCCGGCACCTTGCACAAGACCCTGAGCCGCACCTTCAACATTCTGGGGCAGATGACCAGCACGGTCGATGGCCTCAAGCAGACGGTGTTCAATGCCAATTTGCAGGGCAGCTACGACAGCAACGGCAATCTGGTGCTCAGCGCGGACGCCTTGGGCATCCAGCATAAGCTCGGCTACGACGGGCTGAACCGGCTGGTGCAGACCATCGATAATTACAATGGCAAGGATAGCGCCACGGCCAACACCCAAGGCGTCTTCGACTTCGATGCCCTGGATCGCATCGATGGCATCGGCGACCCCGATGGCTTGAACACCGTCGATACCTACGATGGCCTGGGCAATCTCACCCAGCACACCAGCCCCGACAGCGGCAGCACCAAGAATGTCTACGACGCTGCCGGCAACCTTATCCATAGCACCGATGCACGCGGCATCACGCGCAGCTACACCTATGACGCACTCGACCGCATGACCAGCCTGGCCACCGGCAGGGCTCGCGAAGCCGTCCGTTACGTCTACGACGACATCAATCTCCTAACTGGCTGTAGCGCCCACTCCTATCCGATGGGCCACCTCAGTCGTGTGCTGGAGGCGACCGTCAGCACCACGTATTGTTATGACGCGCAGGGCCGAATCACCGAAAAGCGCCAAACCGTGGGCCAGCAGACCGACATCACGCGTTACAGCTACACCCCCGCCGGTCGCCTGAGCAGCATCGTGCAGCCCAGCGGCACGCGGGTCAGCTATACGCGCAACCGCAATGGCCAAATCAGCGCCGTCACGGTCACGCCGCTCAGAGGCGCTGCCTCCACCGTGGCCAGCGCGATCACCTATCTGCCTTTCGGTCCCCTTGCCGGCTACACCCTGGGCAATGGTGAGACCGTCGCGCGCGCCTACGACGCCAATTATCGTCTGACCGATCTCACCAGTGCCGCGCTGAGCCTGCATTACAGCCGCGATGCCAACGGCAACGTCATTGGCCTGACCGAAGGCGGCACCGGCAACACCTTCAGCTACGACGCTCTGGGTCGCCTTGCCACCGTCAAGGACGCAACCGGCAAGCTGCTGGAAAGCTACACCTACAGCAAGGCCGGCGATCGCTTGAGCAAAACCGGTAGTGGACAGGACATCGGCCCGTACAGCTACCAGAGCGGCACGCATAGGCTGACTCGCATCGGCAATAATGCACGCAGCTACGACAAGGACGGCAACACCACGGGCGCCAGCGTAGCCGGCGAAACCTGGGGCTATGACTACAACGGTCGCGGCCGAATGACCGTGGTGCAGCGCAATCGCTTCCCGGTTGCGGCCTACACCGACAACGCCTTTGGTGAACGCGTTGCCAAAGTAGCCACGATGCCGCAGTGGGAAGACAAACGCTACGTCTACAACGAACAAAGCCAGCTGATCGCCGAGCAGGACACCTTCGGCCGCACTGCCCAGCGTGACTATATCTGGTTGGATGACCTGCCTATTGCCGTGGTCGATAACCAGCGCAGCCGCAGTCGTGTCGATTACGTGCTGGCTGACGGCCTGAACACGCCACGCGTGATCCAGAATGCCAGAGGCACCACCATCTGGAGCTGGTCGCCGGCGGACAATGCGTTCGGTGAGCGACAGGCTCACAATCATGGCTATACGTACAACCTACGTTTCCCGGGGCAGTACTACGATGAGGAGACCGGGCTGCACCAGAACGTCAATCGGGATTACGATCCGGCGGCGGGGAGGTATCGGCAAGTGGACCCGATGGGACATGACGGTGGGCAGTGGAGTTTGTATGCCTATGTTGATAACGATCCATTAAGCCACTTTGACTACGTTGGTCTTCAGACAAACCTAAACTTATTTCCTTCTGGTTCCAGTCAATGGCAAGGGGCAAACAACTATCCGGCTAATCCAGGTATCTACACAGTGGCGGCACACGGTAATCCACTTATGATCGTAGATGCGCAAGGCAATCCGATCCTGCCTCAGGATTTGGCGAACATGATTAAGCACGATAAAAATTATAAGCCTGGTGAGCCAGTCGTTCTTCTATCCTGCAATACAGGCGTAACCCCGTCAAAACCTTGGTATCCGTCCTCTTATGCACAATTTCTAGCCAATGACTTACCCGATGGAAGCGTTGTTTCAGCACCGAACAATTTCCTTTGGCTCAATGATGAAGGTCAGAGCGTTGTTGCTGGTGCTCGTGACGCCAATGGTCGTCCGGTTGACTGGACAGGAACAAGCATTTCGGCTGGCGGCATTACAATGGATCCTAGCAATCCAGGTAAAATGGTGCCGTTCTACCATCAATAGGGTACTGAGATGACAAGAACCGGTCGCTTCCTTGCGCTACTCTTTTTTGCACTGAGCAGTGAATCATTATTCGCTGCTCCTTCTCAAGACTTTTTAGAGAAGGATTACGTGCTGAATTCACAGCAAAGGCAAGAGCTCATCGAGCAAGCGCTCGATGGGTCAGGTCAGGCTGCTCTGCGCCTTTCCAGATTCTACTCAAATGTAACGCTAAATCTGGATGAGGCGTTGAAATGGGCAATCATTGGAGCCGAAAATGGTGATTCGAATTGTGAGTACACTGCGTATGGATTTCTAATTAGTAGATCTTCATCAGATGATAGACGGCGTGCGCAGTTTTGGCTCAAGAAGGCAGCAGGCCAGGGTTATCAACCCGCAATTGAACATTTGAAAGTCGAGAATAAATTTACCCAATAGGGTGAATGATCGAGTCTTGTGTGTTGTTAATTATGTCAAAGATAAAAATTCTTGCGTTCATTATGATTGGTGCATTGGTCCATTTTGGCCTGTTGTTGGCGGTCATTTTTAGACGACTGGACTGTGGAGTACAGTTGCATTGTGTGAGTCGGATTAACACGCTAGCAGGCGTCATTCTGGCATTCCCAATAAATTTATTTTCGAGCTCCCTTTATTCCCATGGCGTTGGGTTGGGGAGTTGGTACTTTATTTTGATGTTTGCAAATTCGCTCCTGGCCGTTACCTTGATTTGGTTTGTGTTTATTAAACTGCTCTTTGGTCGGAATAAGGTGGCCTGACTCATCCTTGCGAAAAGATTGCAATATGGGACAGTCAACTTCATCTCTTCTCGCCTTGACGTGTTTTCGTGAGCGAAATTAATGGAGGTGTTATAGTGAGTCAAAGGATGTATTGGGACATCCACGAAATGATGAATGCTTCAGGCCCCGGAGTGAACAGTCCCGCTGCCGTGCTGAACGGCGCTCCTGTTGTAAACCCGAATTACTTCATTCCCGGCCGAGGCGGAAATTGAGATGTTCCGTAGCACACGCTTTTCTGCATCTATTATTGCTTTGTGCGTGGTATCTCTTTCTGCATGTGCGTGGCCGTTCAGTGGCCCAGTCAAAGACATTCGCGTAGTAACTTTAACCCACGTCGACTTGAAGGATCAGCCACAAATAGAGTGGATGAGCAATGCTCCACGGCCATCCAGGATTCTTACGCGAATCGACTTTACAACGGCCACCGACCTTCTGGCTCTCGCCAGGAGGAAGGAATTCAACGTCACGTATGCGG
Organism: Dyella choica; assembly: GCF_003977665.1. Classification (GTDB taxonomy): domain Bacteria; phylum Pseudomonadota; class Gammaproteobacteria; order Xanthomonadales; family Rhodanobacteraceae; genus Dyella_B; species Dyella_B choica. Next base: position 155,431 of record NZ_RYYV01000003.1, read on the forward strand.
TTGGCGCATGCAATAAACGTGGTGTGGTGAACAGTGTTGACACGTACGGTGGCGTATTTTGGGATGGTGCCACTATCACTCCTTATGTTAAAGACATTCCTGGTTACGCCGCTGCAGTTGCTAAAGGCGGCCTGATGACCTATCACGTTTACGTACTGATTCCTGCGACCGAGGCTGGCAAGCAATTGTGCTTCACCCTTGCTGGAGGAAACATGCTGGGAGGTCATCTGCGTTCCAATGCCGCAGTGATGCCAAATGTACCTACCGGACGGTGAGATGGCTCCTCATGGGGCTAAGGGAATGGAGCGACGCAATGGCGAGACGCTATCTGGCTTGATTGGTGACCGGTACGATTGGTGCTCATCACCTGCGTGTCGCCCATAGGGGAGCTAAAAAAGATGCGAATGTTAGCCTTTGTGTGTGGGGTATTCGCCATTTGCACGTGCGCTGCATCCGAACTTCATGTGATCGGCGGCGCTAAGACAAAATTTTGCCTTCCCGATATCAATAAAGTGGCGGATGTTCCTTGGGTGCCAGAAGATTTGCCCGGGACTCCAAGTGCGTTTGCCTTCGCTGGTTGTGCAACGATGTCCGATCATCATGTGAAGGATTGCGGCACCCCATCTTCCATTGTCGGCGGGCTTGTAGAGGCGAAATCTGCTTACAGGTCCCAAAGATGGGGGGATGTCGGTGTGAGCGCCTTGCTTAAAAAAATAGCGTCGGCCCCTGGCGCTGAGTTGAAGCCAGCCCAAGATGGCGCGGTCGTCATTGTGCATAACGAGAAGCTTTGGAAGCCAGACTGGTTTATCTGGGGAAAGGCGAGGAGGCTTGCTAGTCAGACTAAGCCGCATCTAGAGGACGATGATGTTTTGTTGGCATCTTGCCACTATCTTCCTACCATGTCTTTCAGGTCATTTGGTGCTTATGTTTTCGATTGTGATCGGTCAATACTTGCCGGCGACTATGCGCTTCAATACACCTATCGCTCGGAAACTCTGGTTCCGGCAGATTTAAAATCTTTAGATGCAGCAATGATTGCAGCAATCGACCAATGGCGTTGCGACTAACCCCTGTGATTACGGCTGATCAAGCGGGTGGCGTGTCATCGCCATGAGATTATCAATAACGGGGATAGTGTTTTCATTGATATTTATTTTTCTATCGGTGTGGTGTTTGATCTCCGAGTTGGGAGGTGCGGGGGAGGCAATAACTCTCATTGCCTACGTAACCATACCGTTTTCGTGGGTGATAGGGTTCTTTTGCATGTTTATGCAGCAGATCCTTGGTATGTCAGACACGGCAACAAATTGGTCGATGTTTACGTTGGACGTCATTTTCGGGGTTTTGGAATTCTATTTTTTGGGGTGGCTCTTGGAGCGCCCCCTCCGTCGATGAAAATTGGGGCGGTGAGTTTCACTATGATTGAGCCATGGGCCTTTCCGAAAAAAACGGCAGTGGGGCGTCACAGTCAAAACCTTCACGCTCGTGCTCCTTGGCGGTCCATACGCCGCAATTGAAATCACCGTCATGCGTGTGCGCGTCGCCTTCTGAAGAAAGCGCGGCGTGTTCGTCCGTTTCGTTGAGCCGCAAGACCTGCTTGTTCGGATAAGCCCTGCCGGTGACCGCACCTAATGCGGATCAGCCGCGCTGATACCGCACCTTGAACAACTCGTGGTTGTTACGTAGACCTAGCTTGCGAAACGCGGAATGCTTCTGCGCGCTGATCGTGGTAACCGACCGGGAAAATTTTTTGGCGATGGCCGTGATGGACATGCCATCGAGCATGCAGCGCAGCACCTCGTGTTCCCGTGCAGAAAGCTTGAAGGCGTCCAGTAACTCGTCGCCGAGGTCTGCGACGGGCTTGTCACTGGGTTTGGCGGGGTGAATAGGATCGATGGTATCAACCAGGTACTGGCTGAAATAGGTTCGGCCCGCCGCCACCGCTCGGATGGCGAAATGCAGTTCGGACTCATGCTGCGTCTTGCCAATAAAGCCGTGGGCGCCGACCTTCTTCGCCAGAGCTATCGTAGCGGTGTTGCAGTGGGACGACACCACCAAGACCCGCACAGATGGATAGTGCAGGTGCAGGGAGCGCAGCAGCTTGGCGCCATCGGTATCGGCCGCGCCCAGGGCGTAGTCCGTCACGACTACGTCGGGTCGGTTTTGCTTTAAAGCCTCGAAGAGTTCCCGCGGAGTGCAAAAGCTGCCGGTCACGTCCAATCCGTACTCATGCTTGAGCAGCAGCTCCATGGCATGGCGTACCAGTACGTGGTCTTCGAGCAACATCACGCGCAAGCGCGGCGTCATGGTATCGGACATGGCTTACTCCCTTTCCAGATTAGCCTGATGTTCGCTTTTCCTCTCCCGCTGCTCGCATCTTCTGCCTAGTCAAAGTGTCGGGCGATAGCGACTTTCAACGCGGCGAGCGTGCGCTGTAGTTCATCCATAGGAAGCGGTGCATAGCCTCTTGCCGCCAGTTCCAGCTGATCTGCCAGCTGGGCCGCCCGATCGGCATGCAGCGCCAACGCTGCGCCCTTCGCGCGATGCGCAAAGTGCACCATGTTGGCGATGTCCTGCTTTGCCAGGGCTCGCTCATACTCCTGGACGTCCATGTCGATACAGGCACGGCGCCATGAGGGTGGAAGGGGTTCATCCGGCGCTTGGCCGACAGGAGGCGGCAAGTCGAGCCACCGTGCGAGGGTGGCGTACAGTTCCTCGGGGCGAAGGGGCCTGCGCAGAACACCATCCAGGCGGCTATCCAAGATGCGTCGCCAGCTTTCGCCACCTTGCCCTACGACGGCAACGAGGGGAATGTGGGCGCGCCTTGCAAGATTGGCTACAGCGACACGCAGCACGGCTAGGTAGACGGCTGCGTCCGGCCCCTCCAGGGCCATCAGGATTACGTCGGGTGCCTTGAAATCGATGGCATTCAAGGCCGTTAGGCTGTCAGGCACGGGCAGCGCGTCCAGGCCAAGTGACTTGAGTTCGCCAGTGAAAGCGCTACGCGTTTCAGGATCATTCGCTACCACCAGGATGTGCGCTGGCTTCCGAGGACGCGCGTGGTACGACGCGGGAGGTTCTCTCACTGCCAAACGCTTAAACCGCGCCCCTTTGCAGGACGCGTAAGCGATGAGTTTGGGCGATGCGTTCATCACGAGTGCTCCAAGGTGGTTGCGCCGTACGTGGCGTGCAGCGCGTCCAGCTAGCGGCTGGGTTGAACGGTTGGGGCTGCAAGAGGACGGGACCGGTGCTGTTGCTGGGGGCGAACCCATGGGCGGATCTCGGCGTGGCAGCCGCTATGTAGGCTGCGAAGACATAGCCGTGCTGTGGCGGCTGCCATGGAGGTCGTGATGAGAGCAGCCAAGTGGTTGCCCATGCTGATGAGGAAGTAATCCAGCGTGAGGACTTGCGCAGCGAGGCCAATTAGGATGGCATCGGAGGCGATGGCAGTGTGTTTAGACAGAGGCAGCGCGTGCGATTGAGGGCCAAGCTGTCTGACGTGCTGTTCCTCCGCCTTGTGAAATTCGTCCGATGGCTGGAAAGCGGCGCGCTTCGTATTTGTCCTTGTTAGGTTCATAGCAACTCCATGCCTTGAGTACACATGTAAAATACCTCATGTATTTGTACAAGTACATAGGGTATCTCATCTTCTTGTTTAGCGTCGCTTCAGACCATCGAGCGAGCTGATATCTATGCCCAAGGGAAAGAGCATTTATGAGCCTGAATACCCTGATTTTCTCCAACTTTTGGTTGAGACCAGAAAAGCAGGAGGCCTGACCCAGGTTCAACTGGCGGCCAAGTCAGGTCTATCTCAGCAATACATCTCAGCCGTTGAGCGGGGAGGGATTAGGCTCGATACCTTGCAACTTCGCAGGTGGTTGCACGCTTGCGGTTCGGATTTGAAGGTGTTCAGTGCGGAGTTGGAGCGACGGCTGGCGGTGAGAGAAGGGAAGGCGGAAGGCGCAAAGTCAGGGCGCACAAAGAAAGGCTAGAACCAAAGCTCAAAAGGATAGAAATGCGGCAATGCTACTGGCTAATGCGGCGGAGCGCGAACAGTTATACGAATAGCGAGCGCGCAGATTTTAGAGTCGAAGGACGTTAGCTTCAAACGCAGCGATTGCTAGTTCGTTGATGCAAATGGTGGAGCTATAGCCTAGTATCTCGTTCAAGGCGTACGCCTCTGGAATAGCTTAATTCCAAGTAAAATCTATGGGATCCTTCGTTATGAATGAGGACTTTATCTACCTCGATTCGAGGGCTATGCATTGAGAATGCCGCCTGTGGGGAGGCTACTGGTATCGCCATGGATTTGGTTATGATTATGTGGTGGCCCGGTAAGCAGCCATTCGAGTTCAATGCCAAAGAGTTAGTCATTCATCTCAATGCCCAGTTGCCGGCTCGTGGCTACAGCGAAGATGCGCTTATGCGCAACTACGAAGATATCAAAAGCTTTTTCACCGTGTTGCCTGATGGCAAATGGGCACCTAGTCCTACGTACTTCAGTATGTCCAATGGCAATCCAGGCTCAGTTAGCTAGTCGAACATAATAGTTCATCCAAGGCGGGCGGCTTTGCCGCTTAACTCCAGCGTTATCCATGAGGTATTCCAATGCTGTCTGCTCCAGATGCCCGTGCCGCAACAGATCAACGCCTAGTGATCGCAATGCACTTTGGCGACCAAGCCGCCGCATATATCTACAATCATCTCGCTGCTGACATCTTGGCAGAAGCCAATAGCGGAGGGGATGCATTAATTCGACAAGGAATGACCAAAGAATTAAAAAACGCGGTCTTGGACGCATTAATCTACCTTGGCTACACCGCATCTCTAAAGGGTGATGATCTGCATGTATCATGGTGACGAAACCTGCCGTTTGGCGCTCTCTCGCATCCGCTTGGCGATAGTTCGGAGGGGCAGGTCGCATGGGGGCGGCGACGTCCCCCGGTTTTGAGTAGCACAATGATTTGGAGTCCAATCCCCCAATGCGAATTGATGCATCTAGAGGCCAAACAGCTCGCCGGTGGCCGGAGGTGGTGGAGTGGCCAACTGGGAAATGCGAGATAGCAGATTCAGATATCTGACCTCAGGGTCTACCGGCACGTGCAGGTTCGTGTCGATCTCAAGTTGCAGATCTTCCTTCGCCATGAGAACGACTCCCTTCTGGGCAAGCTCTTTTTCCTGAGCCGCAATTTGCGCGCGCTCGGCTTGACAGACTAGGACGGAGAGCACCTGCACGCTGGGGTTGTCCGTAGACAGCTCTTTGATGAGCATCTCTCTGCGGTGAACCAGCTTCCCCACCTTGGCGGGTACGTCCGACACCCTCAACGTGCACTCGACTAGAGCAAATCGGCCACTAGGGGCCATGACCAAAATGTCCGACGAGTCAGTTTCCAACTGGACGGCAGGATTGAAACCCATCATGTAAAGCAGTGAAGCGACGGCAAGTTCGAACTTGTCAGGATTTGAGTCGTCAAGCAGGTAGTGCCGAACTCTCTTTAGCTTGCTGTCAAACAGCCTTGTGGCCATATAGCGCTGGTTTTGCGACCTGATTGGGTCGGTCACCCAGTAACGCCGCACGTACTGATTTCCAAGGGAAAGCATAATTTGTGCGGCATCTACTCCTGGCATTTCGATCACCGCCGTTCCAAGTTTTGTGCCGTTTTCTGCAGGCTCCCATTTGAGGAGATCGGCTACCTGCAGACGCGTGCTCACTCCACGGTAAGGTGAAGCTCTAAGCCCAACGTGGATCGAATCAGGCGCTAGTGTGGGATGCGCCACAATGGCTACTTGTATCTTTCCTTCCTCGACCTTTGTGTTATCGATGGAGATTCCAACGGGAGCAAAGATGTTGATGCGGAGACGCGAAGTCGAGCCGTCGTCCGAAAAATCATCTTTCATTTCCAAGTAGTAAAGCAAATCCTCAAGACCGTCGAACGGTGGGGATGTCATCCGTAGGTCGTTGTCTAGCTGTTGCCATTCGGATGCGTCGGGACGGTCGTGGGAAACAGGCGACTGTATCAACAGGCCGGCATGTAAGACTTGCCATTCGCTGCCCTTGTTTGACCGGTAGTAGTTCCTTTGGCCTTGCCTAAACTTTAGCAGCTTGCCGAATACAGCAAGCACGCCGTTGTACGCCTCTTGAAGAATGGCGTTTGCGACGGCGAAGGCGACATTGTGTTGGCGCAGTTGCCCAAACCAAAAATTGCCAATCTCAATCTGGAAGTTGAAGTCAGATGACGGGGGGAATGGAAACGGACCGACCACCACCTGCGCAGCTAAAATTTCATATTCACCATTCGATGATTTGCGTGCGGCAAACCTGATGTCGATGTCGCACGGGTTGGTAATCCATTCGGAAGCGTCATCTGCGAAGGAAAGCAACGGGTCGCTACGTCGAGTTTGGTCCATATATGCGGCCATCTTGTGTGCGTAGTAGGGGCGTTCTTTGTCGTTGAGAATGTGATGGAGCATCGCGAGGTTAGCGGGGTCGGGGTTGAGCCAAGCGTCAATATATTCCGGTTTGATCGGGATGATGCACTGATCATGGCCCGCTTAGGCAACTTCAGGGGGGGGCGGTTGATCTGTGATCGCGGCAAAGGAAAGCAGCTCTTCGCCCGGACCTTCCCAGCGCAACCACAGGCAAGCGATGTACATCTCTTGCGCTGGTTGTGGACCAAACGCGAGAACGAGGTTTCCCATTCGTCGAGCAAGACTTTGTCGCGCTCCGACGCTGACTCTGTTCCCTGCATATCCATGACCCTACTGGGTCACCTGCTTAGGGCTCAGATTGGCGCGGCTGCGCGCCAGTGCGGAGCGCGGTCTCAGGGTGGAGTGGCGGCAGGGATTCGCCCACGGGGCAGGTCGTGGTCTCAGAAAGGCCGTGGATCGCTGCTTCAACGCTGAGGCACCCGCCCAGCTAGACCATCGTGGGCGTGGGGGCATGAAGATGGCAATAGATTGCAGATTGATGCAGGCCCACTGGCTGACGGCGGGACCTTTTGCCGCAAATTCGCCACACATGGACTGCGAAATCGTGCCATCCAAAGCAAAACAGCGCGCTACGCCGCGGCGTATAACGCGCTGTTTTTTATTGAAAAAACTGGTGCCGGAAATAGGAATCGAACCTACGACCTACGCATTACGAATGCGCCGCTCTACCAACTGAGCTATTCCGGCGGAGCCGCATAGTCTAAGCAGGTGCCTCGCGGTCTGCAAGCTCCGGCGAACAGGTCGGAATCGGACTGCCGTTCGGGGTGATGCCCGACTGACGTGGGGCGTGCCGCGGGGCGAGAGTGCTGCCAGGTTCAACCGGGAAGGGACTTCGATGCTGCTGCCTTCATATCCGCGAGGCGTCACGCTGATCGAAGTGCTGGTTGCCGTGCTGGTCTTCAGCCTTGGGCTGATCGGAGCAGCGGCCTTGATGGCGATGGCCGCACGGGCTGACCACGCGGCGTACTTGCGCACTCAGGTGACGTTTCTGGCGCAGAACATGGCCGAGCGCATGCGGGCCAATCCCATTGGAGTTTGGAGCGGCGACTACAACGGGGTGTATCCGGACGGCAGCCGGCAGGATTGCGCCGCAGGCTGCACGCCCAGGCAACTGGCCCTGTACGACCGGCAGCGTTGGAACGGCCAGCTCAAGGTCTTTCTGCCGCCGGGCGCGGAGGCGGGCATCCAATGCGACTACGGCGGCGTTTCGCATGCCCCGACCCACGACCAAATCCTGCTGCGACCGCCCTATGGCGGCGACTGCTCGATGACCATCACCTGGGTGGAGCGAGATTCGCTGAAGGCGAAAGCTTTGCCGCAGAGCTTCGCCTGGGAGTTCCAGCCGTGAAGCGGGGATGCTACGGGCTTTCCCTGGTCGAGCTGATGATCGCTATGGTGCTCGGCCTGCTGGTGAGTGCGGGTATCGTGGCAGTGTTTGCATCGACCTCGAACACTCACCTGGCGCAGGAGCAGCTAGCGCTACTCCAGGAAGAAGGTCGTTTCGCGATCACGCAGATCAGCAACGATCTGGCCATGGCGGGAGCCCAGTACTGCACCGGCACGGGTGGAATGGCGTACCAAAGCGCTGCGGGTCCTTATCTGGACGGGCTGCGCGCGCCGACTGTCTATGCCCGCGATGCCGATTTGCTCATGCAGGCCCTGAGCGACGTCACCACGCCATGGGGCGGTGCCTATCCAGCTGAACCGCGCGAGCCTTATTCCCTGCCTTCCTTCCTGGCGATGCGTGGATACGACTGCACGGCAAGCCGCTGCTCACCGGTGGATCCGAGCGACAAGCGCAATCGGGAGGGTTTCAATATTCCCGCCATGGGCAAGGGCGTTGACAGTCGCGTGATAGGTGCCTCGGTACTTACAGTGCGCTACCTGAAGCCTGCAGGCGGCTGGGCGATAAACCTCGAGGAAGATGGAGCGCAAGGCAGCACGTTGCTGGGTAATGCGGATGGCTCGGTGACGGTGCGATTGCATCCGTTGCCCGGCGAACCGAAAGCGAGCGATGTAAAGAAAGATGCCCCGCTGGTGATGCTGGCCGATTGTTTCAGCGCGCAGATCTTTGCGGTGAGGGGGATGGGCAGCAGCCAGCTCGTTTCCACCGGCAACAACTTCACGCAACCGCATGTGTTCCAGAACATGGCTGTGCCAAGGTTGTTCAGCCTCAGTCGCGACCTGCAAACCGTGACGTATTTTTTGAAGGTGGTGGATAACGGAGATGGCATGGGGCACGCCACGGGCGCGTTAGTGCGGCGAGTCAATGGCGGTGACAAGGCGCGGGGCGGCACCGGCGAGGAAATTGCGCGCGGCGTGGAGCGGCTGGATTTCAAATATGGCGTGCAGGGGGCGGATGGCACGGTCCGCTACTACACCGCCGAGCAAGTGGACAACAGTACGCGTAGTGATTGCCCTGCGTTGCCATTGCCGATGGCCGGCGGCAACGATCGCGGTTGCCTGTGGCGATCGGTTGGCCTGATCGAAATCGATCTGCTGATGTCGGGGCAAAACCCGCTGTACTCGCTTACGCCGGGTGAATTGGCCTACAGCTACGCATCGGATGGAATAGCGGCGCCCGCATCGCCAGTGGCGAATGGCCGAAAAGTAACGCCGGCGCAGCAAGGGTTTCCGTTGCAAGTGCTGCGGCGGGAGTTCACGGCAGTGGTTGCCGTGCGCAATGCCAATCCTTGAAGGAGGTTGCGAGAATGCGAGCACATCAAGCTGGTTTTGCCTTGCTGATGGCACTCATTTTTCTTCTGCTGCTGAGCATGCTTGCCATCGACGCCTCGCGGCACTCTCTGCTGCAGGAGCGCATGGCCGGCAGCCTGCGCAACGCACAGCAAGCAAGAATGAGCGCGGAAACGGCGTTGCGCGGCGTGGAATACAAACTTTGGTCGATGGCCGGGCAGGCGGGCACTCGTCTGCATTGCGCGCAAGCCAGCATCCCGGCCGACGATGGTTGCGTAATTTACAATCCCGATACCTCGCTCTATGCACCGGGCGGTGTCGTCGCACGATTCCAGTTTTCGCCGGGTTGGCTGTCCGGTGTTGGCGTCGAGTATCTAGGGCCGGGCCACCGCGGTTACACCAGCAACGCCGGGCAACCTACCGCGGCACTGGCAAAAAATCCGGTCTACATCATCGAAGACCTTGGCGGCGAACGCCCGCCAGGTGTCGGCGGCTTGCACGAGTCCGGCAACACCGGTCCAGGCCATGACGGGCAGATCGACATCCACCTCTATCGCATCACCGTGCGCGCGACTGGCGGCAGCGCCAATGCGTTGAGCGTGGTGCAGAGTACGTTCAATGCGCCGGTCCCGCCTTGAAATACCAAGTGCATGGCTGGCGTGTGCCTTGGCAATGGGGATGCCTATGGCGCAAGCGTCCGAGCCCAGCCTGCCTGGCACCGTGGAGCTCAGTCCGGTGCCATTGGACCGCTCGCGAGCGTCATCGCCGGCCACGCTTGCCTTGAACGGCAGCGTGCTGACTGCAGAAACGCTTGCCTTCCTGGGTGGTTACGACTCTGGCGATTGGTCAGGTCAGCTGAAAGCGGTCCGCTTGAATGCGCAAGGTGCGGCAACCGACGTGGCATGGGATGCCGCCGCGATGCTCACGGATCCGCGGTTTACGCCGCCCGCCGGCCGCACGATATTGACTGCAAGCCGGAAGGCATCGGGCGAGGTTTGCGGCATGGCATTCGAACCCACGTCGCTCTTCGATGCCTACGAGAAGGAAGGATTGATGTGGCCGCAGCCTGAGGTCTCTGCCGATACATGGCAGGCGCGTGTGGCTTACCTACGGGGAGTTCGCACGCTGGAGCCGGAGGGTAGCTTGCGTCTCCGCGGCAACGTGCTAGGGGCCATCATTCATTCGCAGGCCGTGTATGTGGGCCATCCCTCCGGCAGGTACGTCAACAGCTGGCCAACGAAGATTGGTGATATTTCCGTTCCCGCGCCGGAAAACGAATTCCAGTCACAACGCTACAGCACCTTCGTGGCCAGCAACGCCAATCGCTTGCCGATGCTATACGTCGCTGCCAACGACGGTATGTTGCACGCGTTTCGTACGCCTGCGCCAATCTGCAAGGCACCGGATGCGAATGGCCAATGCAGCACCTACGCGAAAGGGCAAGATGCGGGCAAGGAAAGCTGGGCCTACGTGCCGCGTGCGGCGTACGGCAACCTTGGCAACCTTACGGACGCGCGCAATTTCAAGTTCCAGCCAACGGTAGACGGAACGCCGGTCACGCGCGACGTATTTTTCAGCCGGCACGGCATGCACGAATGGCACAGCTTGCTGGTGGGTGGCCTGCGCTTGGGTGGTCGGGGCGTGTATGCGCTGGATATCACCAAGCCCGATACAGCCAGCGAGGCTTATCCCGCACGCACGGTGTTATGGGAGTTCGATGCGGATGCGCCGCCAGGTGTGGCGGAGACGGGCGCCACCTATGACCCGGCGGACCTGGGCTACACCTATGGCGAGCCTGCCATTGCGCGGTTGGCGAATGGCCGTTGGGCTGTGCTGATTCCTGGCGGCTACTTGGCGGATTGCAGCAAAGCGGACAGGCCTGCTCGGTGCGTCGAAGCATCCGGGACACCGCCAGGCTTCAGCCCGCTGTTTGTGCTGGATGCCCAATCTGGCTCGGTGATAGCGGAATTGAAGACACCGCCCATGGAGGGTGTCTTCAGCTATGGACTGGCCACGCCCGTGCTGGGCGACTACGCCAATGACCAGATCGATGACGTCGCCTTTGCCGGAGACTTGTCCGGCAACCTGTGGCGCTTCGATTTGTCCTCACCGAATCCCACGAATTGGAACGCAAGCCTGGCCTATCGTCCGAGTGTGCAGGGAGCGCAAGCCATCACCGTGATGCCGCGCCTTTTTCCGGACCCGGCGACGAACCGTTTTATCGTCGTATTCGGTACCGGCAAGTATCTGGGGCATGGCGATATAAGTAACGCCACCATCCAGTCGATCTACGGCATACGCGATCGGGTCGATGGCAAGGGCCGGCCGCTTACCGTCCTGCGTGACAGTCTCCAGCCACAGGCATTGAGCGAGAAAACGGTCACCGATGCCGTTGGCAGCGCAACCCTGCGCACCCTTACTTCGAATCCGGTCCCGATGCAGGCTGGCGGCTGGCGCATCGAGCTGGACGCGGTCGCGGGCGAACGCGTGATCGTCACGCCCACGGCGCTGTTCAACACCAATGCCGTGCTGGTGAGTACTTTGATACCTGGCGGTGATGTGCCCACCGGGGCGATCATGGCCATCGACGCCGCCACCGGCGGAGCACGCTCGCTCCTGAAATTCGGCAGTGGTTCGTATGCGGGCGCCTTGATCGAGAGCCCGCCGGCAAGCGGCATGCTACCGATGGCGATGCTTCCGGGGGGCGGCAAGCTGATCCTGCCCGGCATCAAGTTGAAGGGAGGCAAGGGCGGGCTGGACTTGCCGCTGTCCCTCGATGGTCCGCTGTGGCGTCGCCGCTCCTGGTCATTGCTAACGCCCGATAGCTGAAAGGAGTGAAGCCATGGACCGCTTGCGTGGATTCAGCCTGATCGAACTGATCACGGTAATGGCGATTGCCGCGATATTGGCCGCGCTGGCGACGCAATCCTACTCCCGCTACGTATTCCGGTCGCATCGTGCAGACGCACACCAGGCATTGATGATGATCGCGCAGGCGCAGGAACGTTGGTACGCCACATACAATCGCTACGCGGATGACCTGGGCAAGCTTGGAATGGCCGATTCGGCGATATCGGAGCATGGTTATTACGCGCTGGCATTGCGTGTGCTGGACAAGGCGGAGCAAGGTTTTGTCGCCATGGCGATGCCGATCGGCCGCCAGCTGGGCGATGCGTGTGGCAACCTGTCGATCGACAATGCGGGGCGTAAGCTGCCGGACAGCGCGGATGTCAAAGCCAATGCCAACGGAAGCTGCTGGTAGGGTTTGTGTTCCAGGCCTGCGGGGCAGGGAGGCAAGCGACTACCCATCTTGGTTTGCACGTCCTGCCCATACTGTTAGCATTCCCCGCGCTTTCTTTCCTCGGATCCTGTGCCGGCATGTCTCATCGTTTCGACCTTGACGCTTACTTGCAGCGCATCGGCCATGCTGGCCCGGTGCGGGCAGATCTTTCCACCTTGCGTGCGATCATTGCCGAGCACACCGCTTCGATTCCCTTCGAGAACCTGGATCCCTTTCTGCGCCTGCCGGTTTCGCTGGACCTCGCCTGGATCGAACGCAAGCTGGTGCGTAATGGTCGCGGTGGTTACTGCTTCGAACAAAACTCCCTGCTGCGAGCTGCGCTTACCGCGATAGGCTTCCAGGTGGAAGGCTTGATAGCGCGCGTCCTATGGGGGCGTGATCCTGATTCGTTGCCGGCGCAAACGCATATGTTGCTGCGTGTGGAGCTGGAGGGTGAAAGCTGGCTGGCGGACGTCGGTTTTGGCGGCCAGACACCCAGTGGCGTGCTGCTTCTGCGTGCGGACATCGAACAGTCCACGCCGCATGAACCCTTCCGGCTGACCCACGCCGGCGGAGATTGGCGGTCACAATCCTTGGTACGCGGCGAGTGGCTCACGCTCTACCGCTTTGACCTGCAGCCGCGCTTTCCAGTCGACTACGAAGTGGCCAATCACTACAGTTCCACGTACCCGGCCTCGCATTTCCGCCATACCCTCCGGGCAGCACGTCTTGCGCCGAAGCAGCGGATGAATTTGTCCGGCCGCCAATTCACGTTGCATAGCCTTGATGGCGAATCGGTGAAGCGCACGCTGGGCAGCGCAGCGGAAATTTGCGAAGTGCTGCAGGAAGTCTTCGGGATTCGTCTGCCCGAACATGCTCAATTGATGCAACGCCTGGACGCCTTGCCGATGGATTGACGGCAGCGCGTAGGCTGGGATGAAAATCCCAGCATCGCGCGTGCTGCTGCATGGCAATGCTGGGTTTTGCAACCCAGCCTACGATGGTTATCCCAGCTTACGTACTAGGCAGGCTGGGACGAGAGCCCCTGCGCCAGGCCCGAGTACCGCCGCGTCCGCTTTCCTCTCGCTAGCATGGAGTCGTCGTATTTCTTCGATCGGGAAGGCAGGCAACATGAGCAAGGGTTTTCAGTATCGCGATATGGCTCATCCAAAGCGGCATGCTCCTGCACTGATATCGCGTCATTCATAGAACAAGGTGACTTCGAAGCTGGCGTTGGCGGTGCCGGGCTGGACGATCTTGTCCGCTTGGTAGTAACCCGCATTCCAATTGAGCGGAACACTGATCGCCTGACCTTGGTAGTCGGTGGCCAGGGTCTTGGCATCCAGTTTCAGAGTGCCGCCATTGGCCCACTGCAGTTTCACGCCCACGCCCTTGGCGGTGCTGTTGGCATTGAGCTTGGCGACGTCAACGGTGCCGGCAAGGATGCCGTTGGTGGGATGCACCTGCAGGCTCACCGAACGCATGCCGGCGGGGCAGTTGTTGAGGTCGAGATTGAAATTTCTGCCGCCGGCGCTGGAGCCGACGCCCTTGAAACCTGCGGTGGCGACTTCACCCAGGTCCACGGCGACATCGGGGACGGTGCAGGAGAGGGGGACGATGTTGATGGGGGCTGCTATGTTGTGATAGCTCAATGTGTTCGACACAGGCGATGCTGGGTCTGCCGGCCCTCCGCCTTCCCTTGTCGTAACTACGGCCGTCTGTGCAACCGTAACCGCCGGTATCTTACCTATTGCCGCAATGGTGCCTGTTTTGACCAGGGCGGATACTACTTGCACGCCCCAGTTGGCATTGTTGACGCTAGGACTAGGGAACCACCACCCGCCATACCAGTAATTCCTTAGGTCATACCAACCTGTCCATGTCAGCCAATAGAGTTCTCTGTGCGCAAGGGCAACACCCACACCCTCGACATTGGTTTTATAGACTGGGACCGTTGCACCGTAATAAGTCGTGGTGACTCCCGAGGCTTGGTTATAGGTTGACGTTGTCGCTGCCGGCCCAGACCAAGCATTAGTCACTGTGCATGACCCCTCGATTGAGCCCGCGGTGGTCACCCACGATGTCAGCAGGGTTCCAACGGGCGCATCACGCGGCACCGAGATGCTGGTAGGGAAGTAAATTGCGTACGTTCTCCCACCGCCGGTGCATGAGGCTGTGGCCCAGGCGCCTTTTGCGCCAACGGAGAACAGCATCAGCGCCATCAGCCGAACAGCGATAACGCAAGCTGCCGTTCTATTTCTTTTGAAGCATTCCACCGGCGCTTTGAAATCATTCACCACAGCGCCACGTTTTGATGGGAGCAACCCGATAGCGGGCGCACTACGCACATCAGAACATGGATGGCGATCACGCAGGCGCAGGAGAGTTGGTTTGCTACTCATCATTGCCACGCAGTCATGGATAGCTCAGGGTGAAGGTGGCCGATGCCTTGGCCGTACCGCCGCCAACGTGGCCTGCTTCGGTCTGATAAAAGGCCACTTTCAGCGGAATCGACAGATCGCCGCCGTGGCTGGGGTCATAGCCTGGCACAGGTATCGCCTGTCGCAACGGCAGCGCCTTTTCCTGATCCGTCAGCAACTGCAAGCCCACCTTGGCGGCGCTTCCTTGCCCGCCTTGCATGGCAATGACGCTTTGGGATGCATCGACGATGGTGGTCTGCGGATCGATCTGATACGTGATCGTGGCGTAGCGGGGACAACCCAGCAGCTCGATGCGATAGCTCACCGGCGCCAGGCGCTGGCCCTGGCCCTTGAAATCGGAGCTTTTCACCTCGCCCAGGTCGACCGGTATGGCGCTGTTCTTGATCCTGCATGGCGCGCCCTTGATGTTGCCGGTGACATCCAGGGTGGCCTGATTTTGGGCGCAAGCGATCCCGGCCCATGCCAGGCCTAGCGGCCATCCAAGACGACAGAGCATGCGCAGCACGATGCAACGATGGCGACGCGACATGAATGCAGTCGACATGCGCAGCACTCCTCTATTGAAAGCTGAAAGTGATGGTGAAGGAAGCGTTGGCCGAGCCCTCGCGGATCGTGTCAGCCGTTTGGTAGTAGTAACCCCGCAGCGTGATGTAGTTGTCGCCGCTGTTGGGATCATCGGGCTTGTATTCGTTCCACGCGGTATCCTGGTTGAGCGGCACCACGCCGCTGGGATGGCGCGTCAACTGCACCGCGACACCGGTGGCGGTGCTGCGCGCATCCAGTTTCGCAATGCCGTGCGGCGCATCGAATGCGCCATTGCTGGGCACGATCTGGTAGATGATCCGGGACAGACCGTACGGGCAATTCGTCAAGCGCAACTGAGTGCTTTGACCGCCCCCATCCGCCACTTGGCCAGGTCCTTGGAAGCTGGACATCGGGACATTGCCCAGTTGGATCTGGCCTACACTGACCTTGCAGGGCGAGGCTGCAATCTTGCCGGTGACTTCGATACGGGCATCGGTCGCGATGGCAGCCACGGGCGTGATGCAGATCGCCATGACCAGGACCAGACCAGTAAAAGTAAACGAACGCATGCAGGCCATTCCTCGACCAAGCCGCGGGGAGCGGCGGAGAATCATTCGTAGAACAGGGTGACTTCGAAGCTGGCATTGGCGGTGCCGGGTTGGATGATCTTGTCCGCTTGGTAGTAAGCCGCATTCCACTTGAGGGGAATACTGATCGCCTGACCTTGGTAGTCGGCGACTTGGCTCTTGGCATCCAGTGTCAGTGGATTGCCATTGGCCCACTGCAGTTTCACGCCCACGCCCTTGGCGCTGCTGTTGGCGTTGAGCTTGGCGACGTCAACGGTGCCGGCGAGGATGCCGTTGGTGGGGTGCACCTGCAGGCTCACCGAACGCATGCCGGCGGGGCAGTTGTTGAGGTTGAAGTTGAAATTTCGGTTGCCGGCGCTTGAGCCGACACCCTTGAAACCCGCGGTGGCGACTTCGCCCAGGTCCACGGCGACATCGGGGACGGTGCAGGAGAGGGGGACGATGCTGATGGGGGCTGCTATGTTGTGATAGCTCAACGTGTTCGGCACGGGCGATGCTGGGTCTGCTGGCCCTCCGCCTTCCCTTGTCGTAACTACGGCCGTCTGTGCAACCGTAACCGCCGGTATCCTGCCTGTTGCCGCAATGGCATCTGTTTTGACCAGGGCGGATACTACTTGCACGCCCCAGTTGATGCCGGTGGTCCAATTGCCCCACCACCCGCCATACCAGTAATTCTTCAGGTCAAGCCAACCTTTCCAGCTCACCCCCATGAGATCTCTGTGCGCAAGGGCAATACCCACGCCCGCGACATTGGTTTTATAGACTGAGACCGTTGCGCCGTTATAAGTCGTGGTGACTCCCGAAGCCTGGTTATAGGCTGACGTTGTCGCTGCCGCTCCTAAGTAAGCATTGGTCACCGTGCATGTCCACTGGACTGAGCCCGCGGTAGTCTTCCACGGTGTCAGCAGGGTTCCAACGGGCGCATCACGCGGCACCGAGATGCTGGTAGGGAAGTAGATTTCGTACACTCTCGCTTCGCCGACGCACGAGGCTGCGGCCCAGGCGCCTTTTGAGCCAACGTAGAACAACACTAGCGCCATCAACTGAAAAGCGATGCCGAAACGGGTTGGCTGGTTTGCGTGGAAGCATTTCATGGTCGATTTGAAGTCGTTCACCACAGCCGCACGCCCTGCTGAGGGCGATGAGCCAAAGGCATCGCCATGGCATCGGCTGTTGGCAAGTTGGTACGGCGAAGAGGGCGGTGTGTTACATCGTCCCGGGTAACCATCGGCAAGGCACCGATCGCATCGAATCTGGCATTGACTCGCTGGATACTCGCAGAAGGACTGTTCGCGCCCATGGGCGCAGGCGTTTGGCGAACAGGCGATGTCTGCTGGGCTTCTGGCGGCGCGTTTTGCGAATCTTCGCCTTCGGTGGAGGGCATATCCGGCGCAGATTTCGTTTGCACCAGTGGCCCTTCGATACGGCAAGTTCCTGCCGTCCGCACCCAGCCCTTGTCGCCAGGCTTGGGTGACGGCAGATCGACGGCCAAGCCACAGCGCTGATCGGGCTGATCGCCCCAGCGAATGGTATACGTACCCTGGTCGGCAGTGAGATTGCGCAACATTACCCGCCCGGCCTGGGCGACCACGCCCACCGCCTGCCCCTCGGCGTCGAGCACCTCCGCGCCGAAGGGCAGCAGTTGCCCATCCGGCAGCATGGCCTCTACCAGCGCCGCGCGGCCGCCACCGTGCACCTCGAACTTCACCGGCACCACCGCACCATCGGTCGGCACGGCGCGCTGGGTGGTGGTCTGCAATTGGATGTTCATCGGCAGGCCCTTGGGATCGATCTCGATCTCGTTCTGTTGGAAGGGCATGAGGTTGGCCACCACCGCGTGACCGAAGCGATCGACGCGCAGGCCGGAACCGGAAGTGACGCGCGCGCCGCTGGCGCCCTTGGCTTCGACGATGGCGACGGTGTCGCCCATGCTGGGAGTGAAGGCGATGCCGCCGCGATACGCGACGATGCCCCCGGACATACCCGCACCGAACTGGTTGTAGCCGTTGCCGCGAGCGGCACTGGCGGTCAGGGTGGTCAAGGGCGCCTGGTAGGTGAAGTTGGTGCTGGCAGTGGTGGAGGCGTTATTACCAGTGTTGCGGCCGACCGTAGTGCTGTAGCTGAAGTTGTTGTCGACACCGGCGGAGCCGGTCAGGGTCTCATTGAAGTTGCTGCCGCCACGCTGGCCATATTGCACTTGAGTGGTACTGCGCAGCGGGTTGCGGCGGTGCACGGAGCCGAGCGGGACGCTGACGTTGAGCATGGCCTGGTTGTCCCAGCGGCCCAACGTGGAATCGTACTGACGGGCCAGCGCGATGCCGTAAGTCACATCACGCCAACTGTTGTTGTAGCCGGCGTTGAATTGAGTGGTGCGGCCGCGGCGATCCCAGTAGTCCTGGGTGGAGCCGCTGAGATAGAGGCTGCCGGCTCCGGCGCGCAGGGTCTGGTTGAGGGTGATCTGAAATTGCCCGCGCATGCGTCCATAAGGCAGCGGATTCACGCCATGGAGCTGCGGCGTTCCTGGGCGCGGAATCGACCACTGATCGGGCAGGCTGCCGGTGTCGTACCACAGGTTACGAACCGGATTACGCAGCAGCATCGCATCGCGCAGGCTCAGGTAGCTTGCGCTGGAGTAGCGATAGGTAGCCAGGGTGATGTTGGTATCGGAACTGAGCAGCCTGCTGTAGGACAGGCGCACGCTCTTTCCGCTCATGGCCGGGTGCATGGGAAGTTGGGCGCGGGCCAGGGTGAGGTCCAGGCCCACGGCGCCGTAGCGGGTGTTGAGCGCCGCGCCGCCTTGAGTGGCCTGGTAGCCTTGGGCGGCAGTAACGCCGCCATAGCCGGTGATGGTGTTGGTCACGCCGCGCCGCAGCGTGGTCTCGATCAGCCAGGGCGTGTTCTGGATCTGTGGATCGCGATAATGCCCCAGCGTTACGCTGTAGCGCATGGCGCCCACGCGCAACGCCTTGACCGCGGGCGCATAGGGCAGTTTCGAACTGCGCACTGTGCCATCGGCCTCGGTGATCACCAGCTCCAGATCACCGTTGTAGCCGGTGGGATAGAGGTCATCGATCACGAAGGCACCGGGCGCTACGGTGGTTTCGTAGATGACCATGCCATTCTGGCGTACCTGCACGCGGGCGTTGGTGTTGGCGATGCCGCGCATAGTAGGGGCGTAACCGCGCTGGGATTGCGGGTACATGCGATCGTCCGAAGCCAAGCGCATGCCGCGATAGCCGACGCTGTCGAAGACCTCGCCGTCGGTGTAGCCCTCGCCAAGCAAAAGCTGGGTCTTGAACGAGGGCAGGGAGCGCTGCAATGTGGTCTGGTTGCGCTGGTAGTGATAACTGCCCGCTTGGCCCGAGGATTGGCCATAGGTGAGCGATCCGCTATGGCGCAGGCGCCAGGCACCGACATTGAGGCCGGCATTGAGGCCCACGTAGGTGTTGCTGTCATAGCCGCTGCCGTTCGTATGACTGCGATAAGTATTGGCGTTGTACTGCAGCGTAGCGGCGGTGACGCCGTTGTCCCAGAATTTGGGATCGACCCAGCCGCGGGCATGGTGGCGCAGCATCGCCTGCGGCACGCTGACATTGAGCTGCTGCTCGCCGTTGTCGAACACGGCGTTGGCTTGCGGTATCAATTTGTCGATCGACGCGCAGCTTCCACTGCCGACCAGTGATGCTTGCGCAGCTTCGCTCAACTGGGTCAGGTCGACCCCGAGGCGATCGAGCAAATCCCGATTCACGCACAGCTGGACGTTGGCGCTGTCTGCGCCGACCTGGGCCAGGCGCACGGTAAGGCGTCCCTGCCACAGCTCATTGACATTGGTATCGACAGTGTACGTGCCGGGCAAGGCCGGATTGCCGCGTTCGTAGCGGCTCAGGTCAGCCTGCTGATTACCGGGATAATGCAGGAACTGCTCGTTGAACTGCACCTCGACCGGAGCCGCTGCGGCAGCGCTCCAGGCGCGCGCGCTCACCAGCAGTCCGGCAATGGCCATGCTGCACGGACGAGGCCGCATGCGCGGCGAGGGAAGGGAAAGCACCAGTGACATAAATCCTTACGACGTGGACAGCCATGGACCCAAGAGCGTTTGTTGTCCCCTCTTTACATCGCTGATTGGCAGGTCCGGCACAAGGCTGGCTTTGCGTTGCTTGCTCAGGGCGCCAGTGGGCGGTCTGCTTCGAGAATGCCGCCAAGCTCGCTGATGGCGCGCAGATGCACCTGCGCACCAGCGGGGGGCTCGCCCTGCAGGGACAGGGTTTGCTGATCGCCGGGGGCGAGCATCCGATCCACCTTGGCGCTGACAGTGTGGCCGTCGCCGCGAAGCTCCACGTCGGTAAGGGTGACGTAATACGCACTGGGGTTGCGCACGGCGAGCGCCGGCTTGCCACCCTCGCGGGTCAGCTGCCAGGTCAGCTGCGGCAAGGCATCCTGCACCGAGTTCTTGAGCGAGTCCGGGCGGAAGAACAGTTTCAGGCGCGAACGGATCGCCAACTGCAACCAGTTGTTGGAGCCATGGGCTTGCGCCTGGGGCTTGGGCGGCACTTCCAGCACATTGAGGTAGAACACCGATTCGCGATCGGTCGGCAGCGGCTCACCGGTATAGCTCAAGCGCAAGGTCTGGCTTTTGCCCGGATCCATGCGTGCTATGGGTGGCGTGATGGTGAACGGGGCCTTCGCGTTGGTGGGCGTGGTCTGCGGATCGCCTTGGTCGATCCAGGCCTGCACCAGCGCCGGATGCTTGCCATCATTGAACAGTTTGACGGTCACTTCCGATTCGCTGGCCGGGTAGATGACACGGGTACCGGTAATGACCACTGAGGCCTGCAACGGCAGCATGGCCGTCAAGCCCCCCATCAGCATAAGGGTTTTTACAGTCGACAAACGCACGGACAGACCACCTTGTCCATCAAAGGAGTGAGAGAGAAAACGGCGCCGTCAAGGGCGTGTCCCCTCCCGAGCCACCTCGCGGTGGCCGGGGCGATGATTCCGCAGCGGCTTACTCGTAGATCATCGAGTACATCACCGTGGTGTCCACGTTGCCGGCGCTCGCTGCACCAGTGGCGATGTATTTGGCGTAGTACTTGAGTATTGCCTTCTTGCTCGTGCTATCGATGTCCACCTTATGCGAGCCTTGCGAGGCTTGGGCGATGTTGATGGGGGAGTCATCGTCGCCATTGGTGATGCGAACCTGGACGTTGCTGGCGCCACTCGGGGCCGTATTCTTCAGGTCGCCGGTGTTGACGTCGACGTTCGGCCCCATTTCGAACAAGGTGGAGACTTTCGTGCTCTCGCAATTGCTGAGCTGGATCTGGAAAGGCGTTGCGCCGGCAAACGCGCCAGCCGAGGCGAGCGCCGTCTTGTTTACATTGGGCAGATTCACGGCGAAGTTGGCCGTGCCGCCGCCGCCGCCAGCGATGGTGCAGCTGTTGTCGAGCACTTTGCCCGTGAAGGTAATGGTGCCGTCCGCAGCCATTGCCGAGGAAGCTGCCAGGATGGTGCTGGCGATACACAGAGCCATCGGGAGAGAGCGCTTGATCATGGGAATACCTTGGCTGGAAAAGGTTTGAACCAACGAACGGGCATAGCCCGTGCCAGTCGCCGCGAAGCAGTGGATGACAGGAGCAATGAGATGAAGCCATGTGCGGCGCCCCCTTTGCCTCTTGGCGAGCCGCAACGCGAATCAAGGTATCGAAGCGGCGGCTGGACTGCCTTGGGATTGATCTCAAAGTGCAAAACCCGGCGACCGGGAATAAGCGAGCTTTGAGATAAATCCGCATGCATGCGGGGCGACCGAAGTCCACACTTACGCGGTGAATCGTGTTGGACGGGCACACGCCACTTCCTACATCGCACAAGTTCAAACGATGACCGGCCAGCTTGCATCCGTAAACCGGAGTGGCGTTTTTTATAGATGAGCAATGTCGATAAACCAGCAGCCTTCCTCAGCGCCAACGTCGCCCCGGCTGCTGCCCCTGTACGCATCTTGTCCCGATCGCTTTGCGCCTTACGGCCGAGTCTCGCTCAGCGTGGCTGGAAGGGTTGGGCGCGAGCATGCAGGCCCGCTTCGCCTAGTCGCGCGCCGTGCACCGGACTTCGGCTTGACCGCGCAGGATGCCTTGCCCGCATCGCCCCGGCATGCGCTTACGCTTACGACTTTATTGGCGCCGCCGCGCCGCTCGGCTGCATCGGAGCCGCCGTCGTCGAGGCTCCTGCATTGGAGCCTGCCGACTGCCGGCAAGGTGGTTGGCGATCGCGATCTGCCTGGCTCCGGCCCATCCGGGCCTCATCCATCGAGTAGTGATTTTTGCCCCATGCCTGCTATTAGCTTCCCTGCGGAACCCGGCATTCGATTCTGGTCGACTCGCTATGGCTTGATGACTGCCATCGAGGATGCCTCGCCCATGGCACGATCCCTGGCCTTGTACGGGGAATGGATCGAGCAGGAAATCGATTTTCTCAGTGACTTGGTCGATGCAGGGCAGACGATTCTGGAACTGGGTGGGCAGCATGCGGCGCATACCCTGTGGCTGGCGCGGGTGGTCGGAGCAAAGGGCGCGGTCCACGTGACCGAAGCCCGCCGCCTGGCTTTCCAGCACATGTGCGCCAACGTCGCCATCAATCAGCTGACCAATGTCTACCCGCATGCCCGCTGGCTCGGACCCAGCGCTGGCCCCATGTCCTTGCCGATCTCGCTGCAAGCACAGGGAGAGCAGGGCGAAATCATCCACGCCGTGCCGTTGGATGAACTGCGCTTACCCGCCCTGCATCTGGTCAAGGTGAACCAGCAAGGTGCCTTGATGGATCTCCTGGCCGGTGGAATCGACACTCTGCGCATCCATAGGCCGATGATCTACTTCCGTTTGCCGGGTGCCGAGCAAGCGGAGTCTGAAGTGAGGGCCTTGAAGCAGCTGGGGTACCGCTGCTGGTCGCATGTGCCCTATCTGTACAACGCCAGCAATCACAAGAACGAGACTCGCAACCTCTTTCCCGGCTGCGTGTCGGCCAATGTCTTGGCAAGCCCGATAGAGCGCGGCTATGCATGGCCTGGCCGCGAAATCCTGATGGAAAGCGAATGACGGTCGCCTTCGGCCACCATGCCGACAGCGTGTAGGCTGGGATGCCAATCCCAGCCTTCCACACGGCATCCCATGCTGGGATTGCTATCCCAGCCTACGCGCTTAGGCCGCACCCAAATCTACATGCCGACAGTAGTCAAGCAGCTCCTGGTTGGTCTCCAAACCCAGCTTGGCCTGAACACTGCGCTTGTGGCGGCTGACGGTTTTGTGGCTACGGTGCAGGCGTGCGGCAATTTGCTGGGCCGAGAGGCTCTCGCAGGCAAACAGACGAAGCACTTCTGTTTCGGCCACGGTCAGAGGCGGGGGCACGTGCAGTGGCGCTGTGTGCGTCGACAGCGTAGCTCGAAGCCCCTTGTCGATGTACGTACGCCCCTTGCTTGCTGCGTGCAAGGCCAGAGCGAGCTCGCTCACATCGCTTGCTTTGTTGATGAGACCTCGCGCGCCTCGTTGTAGTACGGAACGCAACAAGCCGGCATTGCGCAAAACAGTGATGACAATCACCGGAATACCGGGATACAGACGGGTAAGCCGCTGAATGAGCGACAGGCCATCGCGGCTGTGATCATCGGGCATGCACAAATCAGTCACAACGATGTCGCACTGAACGGTGGACAGCGCATGCAACAATTTTGAGGGAGAGTTCGCCTCGGCGACGACCTCGGCGATCCCCGAGGATTTCAGCATGTGGTGGAGTCCAAGCCTGACAATAGGGTGGTCATCAGCCAGAATGACCTTCAGTTTCATAGCTACACTCCTCATAACCGGTAGGCTGGGATGCCCATCCCAGCATTGCCATGCATGCGGCACAAGTGGTGCTGGGGTTGTCATCCGAGCCTACGCGACCATCTCGTAGCGTGACACGCTAAGAGGCGTGGCTACCAAGTCTCTGCGCAAGCCCCGAATAGCGCCGTGTCCGTTGCGCCAGCGCATGCTCGATCGCGGCTTGCGTGCCAACCAAGGTCAGCCAGCGCCGTGCACGGGTAATCCCGGTGTACAGCAGTTCCCGGGTGAGCACGGCCGGCGCATCTTCCGGCAGTACCAGCGCCGTGTGCTCGAACTCTGAACCTTGCGACTTGTGCACCGTCATCGCATAGACAGTTTCCACGTCGCCAAGTCGAGACGGCAATACGCAACGTACGGGAGCATGGTCATTTTGCGGCGTTTCGGATGAAGTGCCGCGCGCAATCGGAAAGGCGACATGCAGGCGCAGTTCGCCATCGACGCCGCGCATCCGCAAAGTCATGCCGACGTCGCCATTCATCAGGCCAAGGCTGTAGTCATTGCGCGTCATCATCACCGGGCGCCCTTCGTACCAGCCGCGATCGGCCTCGATCAGTCCTGCGCCCAGCAGCGTGGAGGCCACGTCACGGTTGAGCTGTTCGACGCCGCAAGGTCCATGGCGAACCGCGCACAGCACCTGGTAGCGGTTGAAGGCTTCCAGCACCTCGTGCGCCCAAAGCCGATAGCTCGCGTCATCGGCATCCAGGGCAGGGCGATGCTGACGCAATCGGTCGAGGTAGTAGCGGAAACCCTGCGGTCCGCTCTCGGCAAGCTGGCCGGCCTGTCTGTGCATGACCAGCGCTTCGATCGAGGCAGCGCTGACACTGGAAGCCACCCACGCGATGTCGCCGGAAGCCGAGCCGAGCAGGGCATTCACCGCCGTTGCATCACCTGCATTCACGGCAGAGGCAAGCTGTCCGATACCGCTGGCGGCGTCGAAACGATGACTGCTGCGTAGCATGGCGATGTGCTGATCGAGCGCTTGCGCGCCTTCCTGGACGTATGCGGCGACGTCGTCACTGCTTGCCTCCTGCAACCAGTTGGCGGTGGCCTCGCTATAGCAACCTTGCTCCGCGCGCCGGCCCAACTCGCCCAGCACCGCGCCGGCTTCCACCGAGGCAAGCTGATCCTTGTCGCCGATCAGGATCAGCCGCGCATGCGGCGGCAGTGCATCCAGCACGGCGGCCATCATTTCCAGGTCGATCATCGAGGCTTCGTCGACCACCAGCACATCCACGTGCAAGGGGTGCCGGCTGTCGTGGGCGTAGCGGCGGCTGTCTGGGCGTGCACCCAGCAGACGATGCAAAGTTTCCACTTGGAGTGGAATAGCCACGCGCACGCTTTCCTCTACGTCGAGCAAGGCGATCTGGCGCGCGATCGAGGCGTTCAGGCGCGCGGCCGCCTTGCCGGTTGGCGCGGCCAGGCGAATGCGCAGCGGTGCCGCCTGCTGGCGCAGATGCAGGGTCTGCAGCAGGCCGAGCAAGCGCACGACGGTGGTGGTTTTGCCCGTACCTGGCCCGCCGGTGATGACGCTGAAAGCACCGCGCGCAGCCAGCGCGCAGGCCACGCGCGGCCAATTGACATGGTCGTCCGCACGGGCGGGAAACAAACGCCGCAATTCTTCGTGCAGCGCTTGCGCAGGAAGCATGCTTTCACCGAGCCGGGCGGCAATGCCTTCGGCCACGCGGCACTCGTAATTCCAGTAGCGGCGCAGATACAGGCGGCGGCCATCCAGCACCAGGGGGGCTGCGGCCGGCATGCCGTGCGAGTCGGCCACTACCGGGGAAACCGGCAAGGCTGCGGCGCAAAGCAGTTCCAGCCACGTCGCCGGCCATTCCTGTTCTGCCGCCAGGGCGTCGAGTGCCTGCAGATCCAGGCACGGATGGCCATCGCCCAGTTGCCGGCTCGCCAGTGCCGCCAGCAGCAGCAATGAAGCTTCGGCATGCGGATCGCACTCCGCGACAAAGCGGGCAAACGCAAGATCCAGCGAACGCAATACGCGCCGCGTTACGGCTTCCGCAAGCATCGCCAACATGGCGTCACGCGACATACGCATGCGCCTCCTGCGCGAACAGCCGGTCCATGGCTTCGATCAAGGCGAATGGCAATCGCTCGGCGTGAACGCCATGCCCGGTCTGATCCAGGCCGCGCAGATAGAGATAAAGCACGCCGCCGACGTGGCGTTCGTAGTCGTATCCCGGCAGCCGGGCCCGCAACAGGCGATGCAAAGCCAGCGTGTAGATGGCGTATTGCAGATCGTAGCGGGCTTGCAGAGTAGCTTCGCGCATGGCGGCTGGCGTATAGGCCGCGGACGAATCACCCAGCCAGTTGGATTTGTAGTCGATCACGTAGTAGCGGCCCTGCTGCTCGACGATCAGGTCGACAAAGCCCTTGAGCATGCCGTTGATGCGATTGGACGGCAGCAAGGGACGCCGCACGCCGCCCAGAGTGTGGCGGGTAACGAGCTGATCCAGCAGTTGCGTGTCGACTCGATGCGCCTCGAACCAGAATTCCAGTTCGGCCTGGTAGCGTCTTGCATCCGTTACCTGCGCAAGTGTCAACGTGCCGCCATCAGGCAACATCAATGGCAGCTGTAGCAAGGCAGGCAACCATTGGCTGAGGGGGGCGATCCAGGCCTGCCATCCACGGCGCTGGCATCTGCGAGCGATTTGCTGTTCGAGTT
Organism: Dyella choica; assembly: GCF_003977665.1. Lineage (GTDB taxonomy): Bacteria > Pseudomonadota > Gammaproteobacteria > Xanthomonadales > Rhodanobacteraceae > Dyella_B > Dyella_B choica. The sequence continues at coordinate 181,995 of NZ_RYYV01000003.1, forward strand.
CGGTGACATCCTTGGCGACCGCAGCGAAGCCGGTTTCGGCGATCCATTCCAGCAAGTCATGCAGGAAGGTGCCAGCCTCCGCGCCGCGTGGGAAGGCATGCATGCCGTAGTCGATGCCGGCGGTTGTCCATTCGGCGGATTCGCGCGCAGCTTCCGCAAGCACATCCTGCATGGCGGTGTCCGGCGCAGTCTGGCGCGCCAGCGCGGCCTCGCCGTGCGTGAGTGCGCTGTAGCTCGATATCCACCACGGTTCAGGCGGTGGCAGCGCATACGCGCGCGCCTGGGGTTCGGCACCCGCGCGGCGCGTAGGACGGTAGATGCGCCCACCCGGGAATGCCTCGGCCAGGTGCACCTGGATATCGCGTGAGCCGTCGCGCAACGCTTCGACGCGTGCCAGCAACTCGGCCGGCTCGATGGCTTGTTCGCCCCCCGAAAGTACGTAGCCGAAGGCAGAACGGTGCAACAAGGGTCTATTGCGATCGGCAACACAGGCCACACCCAGCCAGCACGCATGCTCGGCCCGCGTGAGCGCCACGTAGAACAGGCGCAGGTCTTCCTGCAGGCGTTCATGCTCGATGCGCTGTTGCGCCTGCGCATCGGGGGCCAAGTCGATCCAGGTTCTTCCTGCATCGTCATGCCAGGGTTGCACGCTGCCGCGCGGCGCTTCCTGGTAACGGCTGACGAAAGGCAGCATCACCACGGGATACTGCAAACCCTTCGATTTGTGGATGGTGATGAGCTTGACCAGGTCGGCTTCGCTCTCCAGGCGCACCACTTGTTCTTCGGAGGTTTCCGCATCGCCTTCGCTGGCGCGCGTTATCTGCGAGGCCAGGTAGCGGATCAGCGCGTATTCGCCATCCAGGTTCGCCGCTGCATGCTGCAGCAGTTCCGCCAGGTGTTGCAGGTTGGTCAGTACGCGTTCTCCATCGGGCCTGGCCAGCAGGCGTGCGGGCAGGTCGAACGCATGCAGCAGGTTGTGCAGCATGGCCAACACGCCGTGCCGTTGCCACAAGGACTGCAGTTCACGAAACCTTTCGCCGCACCATTCCCAGTAGGCTTCGTCGTGGTTGAGGCGATCCAGCTCCTCCAGGCTGCGCTGCAAAGTGGCGCTGGCGAGCGCCGCGCGCATGGCGCGATCGGAGGACGGCATGGCGCAGGCCTGCAGCCACAACAGCACGTCCGGCGCCTCTTCGGCGGCGTAGACCGAATCGTTTTCCGAAAGATAGACGCTGTGCACGCCACGCTGGCGCAACGCTGTGCGAATACAGGCTGCTTCTCGCTTGCTACGCACCAACACGGCAATGTCGCGGGGACGCAACGCGGCTTGCGTGCCAGCTTCATCGATGAAATGGCAGCGTCCGGCTTGCGCGGCTTCCAGCAAATCGACAACGTATGCTGCCGCGTGAGCCGCAGCCGTTTCCATGTAGGTGCCTACACTCAACGGTTTGTCGCCGGCGAAGACTTCCAGATGGATCGGGGCGACGGGCTGGCCAGCGTGGAAGAGGCTTCGTTTTGCACCGGCGGCATCAATGGACGAGAACGGCAGGCTGCGGGCGCCGTGACCGAATGCAAACGCACCCTGCGGCCATTGGTCCGCATAGTGAAAGATCCGGTTTACCGCCGCCACCAAGGGAGAAACGGAGCGGTAATTGGTCGTGAGCGTCCAGGTCGGCGATTGCGCCTGGTCCCGCGCGGCCAGATAGGTATGGATGTCCGCGCCGCGGAAGCCGTAGATCGCCTGCTTGGGATCGCCGATCAACAGCAGGCCGGTGCCTGGGCGGTCGGCGTAGATACGCTGGAAAATGCGCCATTGCAGCGGATCGGTATCCTGGAATTCGTCGATCAGGGCTACGGGATATTGCCCGGCGATGGTATCCGCCATCTGTGTGCCGTGTGGCCCCTGCAACGCTGCATCGAGCTGACGCAGCATATCGTCGAAGCCGGGCTTGGCCTGGCGTTCGCGAATCTGCTCGGTACGCGTGGCGATCCAGGGCAGTGCGTGCGAAAGCAGCAAAGGGGCAAGCGGCGGTTCGGCTTTGCGGACATCTAGCAGGCTCTGGATCGCTTCGAACACGTGATGCGCGGGCGGCTCGTTGCCTTTGCTCACCGCACTGTCGAGCTTGGTCTGGGTATAGCGTTCAAGCGTTGCCGGGTCGACGTCGGCACCGTTGGCCCACTCACGCAGGGCGGGTAGTTCGCGCTCCAGTGTCTTGGGCAGGAAGATATTGTTCTTCAGCACCTTGGCCTGCACGGCCGTGCGCAGCATCGATTCGATCGTATCGGCATCGGCTTGCCACAGTGCGCGTGCAGCTAGTTCGGCCAGGCGTCTCGGCGCTTGATGCCGGCGCAACGCTTCGGGTAGATCGTCAAGCTTCGGTAACGGCTGGCCCTGAACGCGCACGCGCTGCAGCGGGAGGAGCAACAAGGGGCGCACGGCACGCTGCAATGCTTGCGGATTGCGCCACTGCGTCGCCATGCAGGCTGCCTCGGCTTCCCCCAGCGGTGCGCAGTAGCTGCGCCAGTAGTCGCGTACGGCTTCGGCAAGGCGCTCGTTTTCATCGGCCACATCATCGATCGCTTCACTGCCTTCGAAGGCGTGCTGCGCCAGCATGCGCTGGCTCCAGCCATGAATGGTGTGGATAGCGGCCTCGTCCATCCATTGCGCCGCGAGATCCAATTGGCGAGCCGCTGCCGCGCGTTGGTCAGGATGCGGGTATTCGGCGATCAGCTGCAGCAGAAAATCATCGCCCTCCCGCTGCCCACGAAAGGCGGCTGCCGCGGTGGCAAGACGCTCACGTATGCGTTCGCGCAATTCGGCCGTGGCGGCACGAGTGAAGGTGACCACCAGGATCTGTGCCGGCAATTGCGCCTGCTGGCCGCCATGCCCCAGCACCAGCCGCAGATACAACGCAGCCAGCGTCCAGGTTTTACCGGTGCCCGCGCTGGCCTCGATCAGGCGAACGCCTTGCAAGGGCAGGTGCAAGGGGTCGAGTGGCGTCATCTCGCTCATGCGTCACTCTCCACGCTGGCGGCGTCGAACAGCGGGCGATACAGCGCCAGCCATTGCTCGAAGCCATCGGCATGCAGCGCGGAAAAGCTGCGCCAGGTTCGGGCCAGGCAGGGTTCGCGGTTGATTTCACCAGGCGGCGCGCCAGGCGCATCGCTGCCCTCATAGCAGGGGCGGGCCGCATCGGCCGGAATCTTTTCGTTGCGCTCCGCCAGCAGCCACGCGTAGGCGGTGCGGCGCGCAATCGGCAAGGGCTTGTGCATGCCTACTTGCCAGGCATCCAGCAGCGTGTCGAGCAATTCGCCGGCTGCGCGGTCAGCGAGGGGCTTCAATACCACGGTAGCGTCAGAAGCCAGGAAGCGGCTGGCCATGGGGACGCCGTTCGCATTGGCAAGCAATTGCAGCACCCACGTCTGCAGCAGTTTGTCGTAGCGAACGACTTTGCCTTGGGCTAGCTGGCCGGCCATGGGCAGCAAGCGCACGAGGCTGCCGTCATCGCCCATGCGCAGATCGTCCAGCCAGCCTTCCACGACCAGCTCACCGTGCGTATGGCGCAACTCTTGTGCGGGCACCTGCTCCGTCCAGTGGGCAAGCGATGCGCGCCAACGGCGCAGGACCCGACGCACATCGCCACCGATGGCTTCCACCGCCAGCGCACCGAATCCACCGGCCGGTGCGACGCCTTGCTGCCGCAGGAGTCGCGCAGCATCGAGCAGGGCCGCTTCGGCATCCGCATCGTCCACCGCCAGGACGCTTTGCAGCAGCGCCTGGGTGGCGGAGTGATTTTCCAGGCCCTCCAAGCCAAAGGGTTCCTCATCATCCATGCCGGCGTCGATGTCCTCGAAACGCACTTTCAAGCGCTCGCTGTAGAAGCAGGCGGCCGGCCTGGCGAGAAAACGCTGCAAGCTGCGGATATCCAACACCGGCGCCGTTTGCCAAGCCGGTAGTGGCGCCGCTTCCGCTGGAGTTCTTGCGCGGCGTGCATGCGCCCATTCCGATGCATAAGTGAAATGCGGCGAGGCGGGATCGAAGTAGCGCTCGCTGAACGCCTGCAGCGGATGCAGGGTAGTGACGGCACCCAGCACGCCATCGCGGGATTCGGCGGCCTTGGGCAAACACCAGCCCGCGGCAAGGTAGTCCCGCAACTGGCCCACCAGGACGGACGGCGGCAGCTCGCTGTTGTCGCGCACGCTGTGTCCCACCCAGCTGATATGCAGCACATCGCGCGCCGAGAGCAAAGCTTCCAGGAACAGATAACGATCATCCTCGCGGCGCGAGCGATCCCCCGGGCGATGCTGGCCGGGGCTCGCCACCAGGTCGAAATCGGGGGGAGAAAGGCGACGGGGATAGTCGCCGTCGTTCATGCCGAGCAGGCACACCACGCGGAAGGGAACCGCGCGCATCGGCAGCAGCGTGCCGAAATTCACCGCGCCGCCCATGAAGCGTTGCGACAGCTGATGCTGGTCGATTGCCCGCAGCCAATCCTCGCTCACGATGGAAAGGGGAATGGCCTGCAAGAAATTCGCCTCCCGGCAGGCATCCAGCCAGCTGTCCAGTGCGTCTTCCAGACGGCCGATGCGCAGGGCGTCGTCTTCGTCGCCACGCGTGTCGAAGCAGTCGCGCAGCAAACGACCGAGATGCTCGCTCCATTGCACCGGTGTTGCCGGTGACGAGAACAACTGCCAGTAGCGCTCCAGCGTTTCCAGCAATTGACTCAGTGGACCGATCAATTCGGCGTCCAGGCCGCCGATTTCCGCATAGGGGGCAACGCCGTTGAGCGATGGGCCATCTCCGGTCGCATAGCCGAGCAACATGCGGCGCAGGCCGAAGCGCCAGCTGTTCTGCTCCTCCGGCGGCAGGCCAAAAGTCTGTTTTTGGAGGCCATCCAGGCCCCAGCGAATGCCGGCTTCGGCAATCCAGCGGCGCAGCATGGGCAGGTCGTCTTCGGCGATGCCGAAACGTCGGCGCAGCGAGGGCACGTCGAGCAGGTCCAGCACGTCGCTGGCGGTGAAGCGCGACTCGGTGAGCTTGAGCAGGCGTTCAAGTGCAGTAAGCAACGGCGATGTGCCACGGCCCGGCTGGTCGGCCACGCTGTAGGGCAAGTAGCGCGGATCGTCGATGGCTATCCGCCCGAACACCGCCCGGACGTGCGGGGCGTAGGTGCGGATATCCGGCACCATCACCATCACGTCGCGGGGAGACAGCGGCTGGCCCTCGCGCGCGGCCCGTTCGAACAGGGCGAGCAATTGGTCGTGCAGAATCTCCACCTCGCGCTGCGGGCTATGCGCAACATGAAAATGCAGCGAGCGGGTATCGGGCAGCCGCTTGCGCAAGGCCGGATCGGCGGGCGCCGGCTCCAGTTCCAGCACGGCCTGCTGCACCTGGTGCAGCAATGAGTCGTTACCGAATTCCCGGAACAGATCGATGCTGCGCTTGATCGACGTGAAACGGTCGCGGTAGCGCTCAGGTTGGTCGAAGGCATCGAGCTGGCGAATGAAATCGCGTCCCTGCTTGCCCCAGGCGGCGAGCAGGGGATTGGCCTGCAAATGCAGATCTTCGTAACGCGGTTCCGGCGGCAGGCCCGGCTTGTTCGCGTGGCGCCGGTGTTCGGCGCGCAGCAGCTCGCGATCCTCGATGATGTCGGCCCAATAGTGCCGGCAGGGATTGGTGACCAGCAGCAGCACCTGGCTATCGCGAGCCAATGCCGTAAGCGCCTCCAGTACCTGCGGCGGCAGCGAAGTGATGCCGAACACCACGATGCGGCGCGGGAGCGTTCCCGCCGGTCGGTCCGGCGATTGCATTCGCTCAATGAAACGCTTGTGTACGCCCGCGCGATGGCTGTCGCGCTGCGCGGGAGGAACGTCATCGAGCAGCATCCGCCACAGCCTGGCCTGCCAGCGCTGCGCGGTCGGCAATTCCACGACGCGGTTGCGTGCCTTGTCACGCAGTACGTCGTTGCGGTGTTCCCAGTCTTCCAGCCAGTCGCCGCGGAACACTTGGTATTGATCGAACAGGTCGGCCACCTGCATGGCCAGGCGGTATAGCCGCCGCCAGTCGCCAGCTTCGCCCAGCAGGGCGCGCAAGGGTGCGAAAGCCGGCTCGGCCAAGTGCGGGGGCAGCAGGCGCAGCAGGCGCCAAACCAGGCGCGACTTGTCGAACGGCGAAGTGACCGGCACCGCTGTTTCACCCAGCACGGCGCGATAAGCTGTCCACAGGAATCGACCCGGCAACTGCATGTCGACCGCTGCGCTGATGCCTAAACCGCCGGTTGCAACTGGCCGCGCCAATGCCAGCTTGAGCCACTGGGCAATGCCGTTGCTCTGCACGAGCATCAGCTCGTTCTCCAGCGGCGCCAGGGGGGTGCGTTGCAGCCAGGCCGCCAGCAAATCGCGCAGATCCTCCTGGCGATTGCCGTGGATCACCATCAGGCCGGGTTCGACGAAGGGAAGGTGAGGCTGTTGCTCGGATGCACTCACGGTTGCTTGCGCTTCCTTATTGTTATGGCGCGGATGAAGATGACTTCGCCCTGTCGCGCAGCTTGCGATCACCCTGCACGGCAGGTCGTTGGGACGCTGGAGGATTCTAGCCGCAATCGACCCTGTCCGCTTCGGTGCAGGCGTGTCGGAAAGGACTGATTCGTGCCGTGCTCGGAAGAGAAAGCGCCTACGCGCCCGCTTCGATCCCTGTGATAGGCATCGCAAAAAATCCGTGGCGAGCCGCGCATTGTCGCACACGGCGAAAGCTCGTCGCACAGGGGGCGCACGCCGCTTCACCACAGCTTCACACCTGCAATCGAATGATCGATCCGCTTTGGACGTCCATGCCGGCGTCGTGCAGGAGTCGGTCAAAATATATAAGGGGTGATCGATGGGGAAGGGATTATGGGAGCGGCCGTGGGTTCGTCAGCTTGCTGTGGTCTTGAGCTATGGTCTTGCGTACTTGGCATTCAGAGCCTTGTCGCCTGCCCAGTGGCAGATCACCGCCGGATTGAGGCTTGCATCCCTTTTGCTTGTCCCCTATCGCTATTGGCCGGCATTGATCGTCGGTGAGTCGTGGTATTACGTCTACATCGGTTTTGTTTGTTCGCCGGTTTGGGGTGTGGCATGGGGCATTGGCTGCGCCATACCGCCTATCGTCTTTGTGGCTCCGGTTGTCTATTGGGTATGTAGACGCTGGCCGCCAATGCTTGGAAATGCTGCGCATATCAGGATGGGACATTTGCTCGGCTGTGCCTTGCTGGCATGCGTGCCTTTGACGCTGCGCGACTTGAGCTTGATTACGCTCTTGAAAAATGTTCCGGTTGACTATGACTTGAATTACTACAAGTGGGCATCACGTTACTTCACTGGCGGTTTTTTGGGCACTCTTACCGTTACCCCGCTTGTTTTGCTCTGCTATCAGAAACTGGTTGCCAAACATTGGTCGGAGTTGCAAGGCAGAATCGAAAATAGCCGTCTTTTATTTGAGAGTGTTTGCCTCGGACTTCCTGTTCTTGCCTTGTTGCTGTGGATCGGATATAGCGCGCTGCCGTACGCTCCAGCGCGGCAAATGGCCCAGGTTGCCATGTTCCTCCCGGTGGTGTGGCTGGCTTTTCGGCATGGCTGGCAAGGTGCTGCGGTAGGAGGGGCGGCGGCAAGCTGCGCGGTGATGTTGTTGATGCCCAAGGTATGGGATCCCATTACTCTTCAAGCGGAATCCATCCTGTCGCTTGCGATCTCAACCATGTTGATCATGGGGGCGCGGGTCGGATCGCTCGACAAGCATATGGAGCAGGAGCGTACCGACGTTCGCATGGCGCTGGCTTTGGCGCAGCGAAACGTCTACCTGGGCGAGATGCAGTTGCGCATGACCTCGCAGGCACTGGAACAGATCAAGGAAAGCGTCCAGGCTGGATTTACCGTGATGCTGGGGCGGCTTCGGCAGCTGCAACCAGCTGTTGACGATCGCGGCTATCAGCGTCATGCGTTGGCTGCGCAAGACCAGCTTCATCGTCTCGCCGACAGTCTTTATCCTTTCATGCTGCGGGAAAGAGGCCTTCCCAGCGCTTTGCGGGAAGGTGCGCTGCCACAGATGCTCAATGAGGCAGGATTGAGCTATTCATGCGACTTGCGTGGGCCGGTGAGCAAGCTTTCCAATGCATTGCGCATGACCGTCCATCGCGTTATCTGGGAAACGGTTGCAGACGCTTGCATGAAGAAGAATGTGAGTGACATTCGTATTCGGGTACGAGTAGCAGAAAGGCAGGAGCGGATTGCCGCGTTGGTAGTTGTCCGTTTCCAGGCGCATCCCGCTCGGCTTGCATCCGTCGACTGGAATGAATTGGTTCCGCGGGTAGTGCGTGGAACCAGCGGTCTCGGTTTGCGCGCAGTACGGGATAGAGCCGCTATATTCGAAGGACGCACGCGATACCGGTCTATAGCCTCCGGACATCAGGTAAGTATCCTTTTGGTCGACGCCATCGTGCCCGGTGTCGCGATCAGCCCCACCGGGCATTGGATGGAGTCCTAGCGTTGTCCGTTGAATGAACCGCATGAGTATGGATCTGTGCATGTGCCCGCGGGAGACGCGTTCAGATTCGTCATGCCGTTACCCTGTGGCGTTACCGTAATCACGGTCGAGCTGTCCCTATAGACCGTCGTTGGCGTTGCCGCTCCAACCGAAGAAATCCTGGTCGCACGCTGCTGAGGCGTCGACACATACTGCGAAGATTTGCCGACCGGCAGCGTAATGAATTGCCCGCCTGCCGTGCCGACCGCGCCAATCACATGGCCGTTGAGGTCGTTGACCTGGATATATTGGATCCCGTTCAACACGAACACATAGACGTGCCAGTGCGGGCTGGTGCTGACGTCGACGGCATTGGGCCAGGCCTCGCCCAGACCGGTGGCAGGAGGCTCCGCAGCCACGGTCAGTCCGGATAGGCTCAAGCCCAGGCATACGCCGAGCGCGGCACGAGTCAGTTTATGCATGATGTTTCCCCTTGCACGGTGAACGGTTAATTGAATTATTGAAGTGGTAGGCAATCTGGCTCCCGACCTGCTCAGGAAAGGTGACGCTACGGGCGGTGAGAGCGCCATTCAGCAAGCCACAGGGAGGCGTGATGGGCTTGTGAAAGGTGCAGGGCGGCAGGTCGTAATCGATTACCCCGGTGTTAGGGGATTCCATGGGTAGAGGAGACAGCTGCCGCATCCGCAGCGTCTGCCAAGAAATGTGACAAAAACAAGTCGCCACGCCTTGCCAACCAGGCCGTACACCTGGCGGCTGGCCGCATGCTAAGGTTCCGCCAGTAGGAGCACGGTAAGTAGTTCTGACGCCCGGTCTAGGCAACGCCCCACATTGCTCGGGGCTTTTCGCTGTGCATAAAAGGGGGAAGGGATGTCCGAAGGACTGCTGGATAGTTTCTGGAACTCGCTGCAGCGGACCGAGGCACGGCTCGAAGCCGAAGCCTCCGAGGCAGCACAAGGCGTTTACCGAACCATCTACGGCTACAAAGGCCGTGTCATTCGTTTGCGTGCCGCCCTGGCCGACTCCGGCCCCATTGCGCGCCAGACGGTAGCGCGGAAGCTGGAAGGCATCAGCCTGGATGCCGTCTGGGACATCTTGTTCACCACCGTGCGGGACATGGCGCTCTACTACGGCGGAAGCGTTGTGCTCGGCACGGCCGTGGGCGCCGGCCTGGGCTCACTGGCCGGCGGCGTTGGTGCCATCCCAGGCGCGGTTGTTGGCGCTGAGGCGGGAAGCTTGTTGGGCGAGTGGGTGCTGATCTTCCTTGGCCTGAAGATGCTCGCCGAAGGCTTGGTCGACACGATTCCGCAGGCGCTGCGCCTCTACGTGGAAGGCTTTCGTATCGCGTGGGGACCGGTGGAGCAGGACCGCCCCGATGCTCCTTACAGCGCCGATTACTACCACAGCGAGGACATGGCCGCGCACCGCTTCGCCGATGGCCACGTGCTGATGATCATCGCCATCCTGATCGCGCTGGTGGCTTACCTTCTGCGCGGCAAAAGCGAAGAAGCGCTGATGCAGGCGGTCCGCAAGAGCGAGCGTCTGGGAACGAAATTCGCAGACTGGCTGGCGGAGAACAAGGGCAAGCTGCTGGAGGATGAGCGTCTGCAACCGAAGATACGGGCGCGGGCGGCCGGTGAGAAGGAGCCAGAGGCCAATCAAGCAGCGCGTAGTCCTTCACCGCAGCAAAGAGCTGCGACAAAGGCGCCTGCGGGCAAAGTCGCGGCCAGCACCGTAACGAAGAGTGTCGGTAAGAACACCGTGACATGGACGCTTGACGCCAACGGCAACCCGATTTCGGCGTCAGGCACTCTGAAACAGGCGTTTTCGGGAGCAGCAAGAAGTTCTGCTGAGGTGCAGGCGCAGGCGGATGCAGCAGCGGCTGGCGTTGCCGGAGATCAGGGCGGGCATCTGGTTGGCCACCGGTTTGTGCTTGACCAAGGTTCCCAAAATATGTTTCCGCAAGAAGGCAACTTCAACATGTCTGCCTTCAAGACCCTCGAGAACGATTATGCCCGCTATACTGCCAAAGGCTATCAGGTAGATTTTGTGCACACGCTTGGCGACTTCGACCCTGTAACAGGCAGGCCCGGGTCGCTTAGCGTTCAATACGAAGTGACCGATGCAAATGGAAACTTGGTTGATACGTTCGCCGACAAATTCCTGAACCAGCCTGGTCAGACTTACACCAGAAGAGCCTTCTAGACATGAATAATGAAGCTTCCGCAATCGTCATTGACCTCGCAAAAGAGTTTGTAAGCCTGGTCGGATCGCTTGATCCGGGTTGGACGAAGGCCTACTACCGTTTTAGAGCGGAAGAGCTTCGTTACGGTTCGAACGCCTCTTATGTGGGCGGGGCTGGGGTGACTCTTGTAGGAGCGATCAGGAATGGGCCGTTCTATGAGCTGATGAACGAAAAGGGTTCTGAGCTTCTGAAGCACCTCGACAAAAAGAAAGGCGTCTTCCTCCTAACCGTGGACAACAAGCTCGATTACGACATCAAGTTCGAATGGGACGATCTGCACCGCTGGGAGATCTCGAAAATGGATGGGCGGAGCGGAATTCCCGAGGGTATCTAACCTGGTGTAATGCACAGATAGCCAGACGCAAGCGTTTCCCCATGTTTTTGGCCACCTCTGATTCCAGACACGGTAATCCGATCACCATGGGGTGCGGCGCAAAAAGAGTCATGCGTAGGCGAACGGCTTGTCCATTCCGCTCTGCCTGGAGCGATGCGTAGGCTGGGATGGCAATCCCAGCGGCGAGATGCCACCGGAAAGCTGGGATTGTCATCCCAGCCTACTCGCTTGACCAACATGGTCGTAACTTGCTGGAATCTTAAGAAATGCTACTTTCCATGCAAAGCCTGAGTGTCAGCTGCTATTGGTACGATAGGCCTTTGTCGGGAAGACAGTTCATTGATCAGGTCAAGCATTTTTTGATGAATATCCGTGATGCTTTTCCGGGGCTGGCAATGTTGCAGGTTGTTCGCGACCCAAAGGAATCTTCCGGAGTGGTCAAGCAGGATTTTTCCAATTTTGACCAAGAGGTTGTTGCGTCCCTACCCGAGGACTGGGTGTACGTAAACGAGGATCCGAGAAATAAGGAGTTCTCGGATAACTGCCGCCCAGCATTGAGTTTTCGGGCTGGGTTTGTCCTGGGTACGATGGAAGGGGCTGCAGATCTTTCGGTTCAAGTCAGTATCGGAAGCAACGGACGCAATCTTGACAACGTCACTCTTCATTTGGCGCCAGAGTTCGAATCAGAAGAGGTTGCCAGGAAGTTGCTGGACATCGCGGTTTCCTATTGGACGCCACACCATGCCACGGTTACGCGGTCCGAAGTCGATAACCTGCTGCGCCAGCCGATTGGCGATGTGCGAATAGGCTGGCTGACGTATTTTTCCAATGCTGATGTATTGAATCATCTTTCACCGAAACACACGGCGAACGGGTTTAAGTCTGGCGCGCTGGTTCAGGTGAATGACGGGCCTATATCGGCGGCGAATGGCGACGGGGTTGAAAGAATCAGGAAGGTCATAGAGGAGCTTGAGCCTACCGGGCTTTTGCAAAATCCGAAAAAGAAGGTGCGCTAAAAGGTATTTGCTTATGTCTCACTGTGCGTAGAGGTAGATGACGGTTCCTGCATTTTTGCAACGAATGAGTAAGCTTGCGGGAAAGTGTTGAGGAGTGCGTGAATTATGGGACGTAGCATCGGGTTTTACTGTGGATCGTCGGACCTGGAGTTTTTGCAGAGATTCTCTACTTCTATAGGTCTGCATATCCTTGCGCCTTTGATCGACAGGGAGCTCAGCGCTGATCCGGTGGATGGGCCATTTTGTTATCTTTCAGTCGTTTCTGGATCCGAACTGCATCCATTCGGCCATCCCCCTGTAAGACTTACGGACGCCAGGGATCCTTTGCTGGCATATATGCGGGCTTATTTCAAAAATCCTTACCTCGTTGCTGGACATATCGGTTGGTCTGACGACGTGGCGACGCTGGCGGTGCAAACCAGACCTTATTTCGAGAAAATTTCCCGTTGGATGAAAAAGGAATGGGGGCGGCTGCCAGGCGGGGACTACTACGTCGGCCCGGAGGCAAGGAGCTTGATCGACAAAGGTGCCCAGATGATCAATGCACTGCCTGGGCAGGGTACGTTTCAGCTCATTAAAGTTTGATCTGGCTTTTTGCCTGCGACTGGGAGATCTCGAAAATGGACGGTCGCAGCGGCATTCCCGAGGGCATCTGAACGGGTGTGATGCGCTGACTTACAAGGACAATGCGCTCCTCCCCTGCCCATCACGGCAGGGGAGGAAGCGCCCATCGGATCAGTGGATACCGTCCGGTGCCTGTGCGTCGTAGTCCGCTTGCGTTGCTTTCTTGAGGAATTCACCAGCCATGTTCAGATCGTTCTTGAGCTTGGTGGTGAAGCCGCTGTCGTCGTACATGTCCACCGAAGTGTAGAAGTTCTGCAGCCATATCCCGACCTGATTGCGCCGAGCGGCATCGCTAGGCAGCTTGGTCAGGAACTGGGTGATCGGGCCGTAATAGGTATTGGCGGCAAACGGCCCCTTCGCCCATTCGAACACCTTCTTGCCGATGTTGGCCCCGGTGGAGGCATCCGCGACGGGCGTCGCTGTGTCGATTTCCAGGTGCGCCAGATAGTTCAGGCGCCTTCCCACTACTTCCTGGATCAATGCGTTGCGCGCGGTGGCACCGAGCGTCAGATCGGCTGCGGCGGTGATCGACGGATCGAACAAATAGGCGCGCGTATCGGCCAGGACCGCGTCCTCGCTGAACGACAGCAGGTAATGGCAGACCTCGTGCGCCAACACCGGGAAATAGTCCTTGGCGTAATTGGGCTTGACCAGCGGGAAACAGCGAATCGCGCAGAAGCGTTGGTTGTTGACCACGAAGCTACGCGTGTAGGCCCACGTGCCAGGGTCGGCCCAGGTCAATGGATCGGGCTTGCCCGCCGAGATGTTGTCCCACTCGTCGAACGCTTCCGTGATGGCATCCCTGGCCTTGGCCGCCGCGGCGGCGTAGCCTGCCGGCACCAAGTTGGAATTGAGGTAGTCCACTTGCCTGGACTGATCCTTGTAATCGGCAAAGCAGATGATGCCGCCGCTGCCATTCCAGACCTGCGCCATTTTCTTCGTGACGTAGTCAGCGAACATCTTGCGCACCGAACCGGCGGGCGCGCCGCTGAACACCGACAATTGCCGGGCCACTTCGACCTGTTCGCGGCGTGGATCGGTATCGACCGTGCCACCTTCACTCGCACCCTCGCCGCCACTAGTGCTGGAGCTGCCGCCGGCACTGACGTTATCCGTGAAGTGGACTATCTGTACGAACAGATTGTCGGACGGATTATCCGTCACCATCTGCTCGTAGGCATTGATGAAGTCACCGAAGGACGAGCTGGTGGTGCTGCCGGTGGCCGGGTCGATGAAGGTGAAGTTGGTGCCTACGCCATCGGGCGTGCCGCTGCCGGTGATCTTGGTGAGGATGCGGGCGTGCGGCGAGAACGGACCGGCGTCCAGTGCCGAATCGGTGGTCACCCATAGCGGACCGTAGGTTTGCATCCAGGTGATGTACTGCTGCAAGGTATAGCTGGCCGGTGCCTCCCCGGTCATGCCCAGCGCGCTGATGAAGCCCTGTTTTTCGGACGCCATCAGGCCCTGACTGTTGTTGAACTTGTTCACATACTGCGTGCCGGCGATGGCCAGCACCTGCGGAACGGTCTGGTTCTGCCCGTTCTTCCAGTTGACCATCATGGTGGCGACCGTCGCCCAACAGGCCATATCGTTGGCCTGTTGCAGGACTGGAATGTTGCCGTTGACTTGCGCCAGCACGTTTTCGCCGCTACCGCCTTCGATCTCGACTGATTCGGTACCTCCTTCCGGCGTGGTCTTTTGCGCCTTGATACCCTTGCCCTGGTTGGCAGCGTCGATCGCCGCGTCGGTCAAGGAGGGCTTGGCCTGTGCCGCCTGCAGCTTCTGGCTTTCGCCGCCGTCGATCACCTGCTGGAAGTGATTCTTCAGCAGGCCGCCGTATTCCTGCTGAGTGATGCCGCCGCTGTCCTTGGCCTTCTTCAGCGAATTGATGATCTTGTCGGAGTTGTCGGTGTTGTGCTGCTGCATGGCCAGGCCTTTCGCGCTATCGGCCAGTGCACGCACATTCTCGTTGTTCGACTGCAGCGTCTTGATGGCGTTCTGCTGGTTCGCGTCCAGGCCGGTGACGTCCTTGAAGATGCCGGATTTGCCGAGCAGATCGGTGATGCCGGCCAGCCCCACGCCGGGGGCCGGGGTGGCTGGCGCGTTCTGGATATTGACGATAGGCGGTGCAAAATCCTTGTACGCCGCCTTCCAGTCGGTAACCGTCGGCACTGGTGGCGTCAACGGCGATATCTGCGTCGGCTCGTCGGTGGTGAACTTGGTCCAGTCTTGCGAGGTGTTGTCCTCTTCGTCCTCGCAGGCATCGCATTGCCCCTTGACCGATTCGACATAGACGCCGCGCGAGGGAATACTCACCCGGTAAGGTGGCGTGGGCTCCAAGGGAGCGTAATGGTCGAGAAGGGACACGTCTTCGGCATTGCCGTCTGCGTTGCGCTCCACAATATAGGACTTGCTGACCTTGTAGCCGGCCGCCACCGGAAACACCAGCGAGTTGCCGGCAATCGAAATCAACTGGTTCTTCACCACCGAGGCCAGGCTGCGGTAACCCACGGCTTCGCCAAAATCGTCGTAGATCTGGATGTTGAAGCCGTCGAGCAAGGCGAAGCGCCGGTCGCCATCGAGATTGAACCATAGTGCCTTGTTGTAGTGCTCGACGTTGCTGTTCAGATGCTCGATCAGCCGCTGCACCACGTACGCGTCTTCCTTGCGCGGATTGCGCTTCTCGTTGGCGCTTTCCGGTGCGTAGAGCTCGACCTCGGGGAACAGATCCATGCCCGAGTGGCCCGAGAACAACACGCCGTTGAAGTGAGGCGTGGAATAGGTCAGGCGTACGTTCTCCACTATCAGCGTAAGCTGATCGGTGATGCTCTTCAGATGGGTATCGCCGCAAGACAGTTTCAGCTTCGGGTTGAACTGATTGCGTTTGAGGCTGGTCGACCCGTTCATATCCAGCCGCATCACTCGCTCGCCGCCTTTGTAGCGTTGCGAACTGGTCCATTCGGTGGCAACTGAGTCCAAATGCAGCGAATCCACCAGGCGTTGGAACACATAGGGCACGATATCCTGGTAAAAGATGCCGTCCCACTCGGCGATCAAGCGGTCCTTGAAGTAGTAGTCCAGGAAGTCGAGCACATCGGTGTAGCCCAGAATATTGGCGTAGGCGGTCCAGGCCTGGCGGTCAAGGATGCTCTCCTGGAAAAAATTGAAAGGCGTAAACGTCTGGTCCGAACCGAAGATCTTGATCTGGAAGGGACGGAAATTGGTGATGCGCACGCATTGTGCCGGTGGCACGCTCTGATAATTGGCATCCATCTGCATGAACGCATCGAATAGCTGCGCGCGCGCCATGACCTGCTGGGTAACGGTATGCGTACCATCGTCGCCAGCCGCCAGCGACAAGCCGAACGTGAATAACGCAGCCACCGCGCTCATCGCAGCCGAAGCCGGATCGACCTCCTGGGTCGTCACCGTCTTGGTGATGATCGGCAGCGACTTGATGCGGTCATAGCGGGTTTTGGGGCGGGGCAGGTTGACGCGCATGGTCAACTCGCCCTGGATGTTGCTGATCACCTCGTCATCGTAGCTGGAGGCCGGGAAATCGACATTGGCGTAGTTGGTGCGAATGCGGTCGTTGGCGTCGAATGCACCCAGCAAGGGATGGGCGCGGCCCATGCGCAACGTGCGATACGGCTGCAGATAGGTGTCGCCATGCAGAGGCAACAGATACCGCGCCAGCACATCACGCCATTTGCTGATGTTGTCGGGCGTGAAGTGGGTCATCAGCAGCGGCACGAACACGCATTCTTCGGCGTCGGTCAGCTCCTGGAAGATCGCGTAGTGGCGTAGCACCTCGAAGTAGGCCATGGTCACCGCGTGACAATGGTTGTGATTGGCGACGACTTCGGTTTCGGCCGAGTAATGCTGCCCTTCCTGCACCCGCGTCACCACCGAGGCATTCTGCTGGCGGTAGCTGCTGGCGTTCTGCATGATCGACTGGCGCAGCTTTTCGTGGAAATACTCCCCGACGTTGCGCGCGCTATTCTGCTGCGCCGAAGAATTGGCATTGGCGTAACCGCCAGCGACACCCAGCGACGCGCCGAAGAAACCGGCAGAACCCGCTGCACCCAGGCCCGCGCTGACGCCGCTGGTGGTGGCATCGCTGCTGCCTTGCAGCGATTCGCCCAGGTTGCCGGCGATCTGGTCGGTGATCCCGCGATCGTCGGTCAGGTTGGCCGCCAGGCGCTCGCCCTGGCTCAAGGCTTGAGATTCCGAGCCTTGCAGGGAGTGCGCGGCGTCGAAGATCACGATTTGCTTCTTTTGACCCGGCGCCAGCGGCAGTGAATACAGCATGTCGCCGAGCGAGTAACCATCCGCCCTGAATTCGGCCTTGTAGTGCAGGATATGGCCGGTGGCGACCGTGACGGCCTGGTACAGCGACAGGTTGCTGTGGTAATCAGGGGCGTCCTGCCACTTGACCGGATTGTGCAGATCCACCGGGCCGCGCTGAACCTTGGTGCTGCCACCGGTCAGATCGAAGCTGCCGTCATTCCTCTTTATCAGGGTGTAGTTCGCCACGTCCGGGTCGGAAGTGCGAACGATGGCCTGATAGTTGAATTCGCGCAGAGTGCGGTGAGGCGTGGAGAGGCTGACACACGAACCGCCGACATCCTGCGAAAACGCATCCGAATGGATCAGGTCATTGTGATCCGGCAAGCGCGGCACGATTTCCGTCGAGCGGCAATCGCACGTACCTTCCTTTTCTTCTTCTACCGGCGGGGGCAAGGGAAGATCGACCAGCAGGTACAGGAAATCGTCGCTGATCGAATGGCCATCCGGATCACCCGGCGTAACCGGGATATCGACAGGGCTATTGGGCGTCAGGGAGACCAGCGCCTGAGCCGCAACGTAGTTGCCAACCGGGTAAGGGATGGTGAAGTTGCCCGCGCTGTCAGCGGCGCCGGCGCTGACGATGCGCCAGGTCGTGTCACCTTTCTTCTTGGCTTGGACCAGCACCATGGCGTCTTTGAGCGAGGTGCCCGCATGGACGAGAATCAACTTGCCGCGCAGCTTCTGGCTAACGGCGACCTGCTTTCCATCCGCCGTGCTGAGCGTGCCGGGGCGCTGCAGGGCAACGACGATATCCAGTTTCTGCAGGGCGGGGTCGTCCGGGCGATAGCCCTTGCTCCACACCACTGAGCCGTCGAAGGCCTTGACCGAAATGGTCAACGAACCGTGCACCGCGCTGGCGACGATGGGGTGTTTATCGTCGAAGGTGAAAGCGATGGCGTTGTTTTCCAGCTTGTTGGGGTTGCTCGCCCAATCGACGCGGGAGCTGGCAAAGCTGGTCGCATCGTTTTCGCTCAGGACGGCATAGCTCACGGTGATGTCGTAGAGCTGCACATCGTCGTGGGTAACCGGCTGGTTGTCCTTGGGCTTGATGGTGAAACGCCCGGCGACCGCCAGCGGCTTGATTTCCTTGACCTGAATGCCGAAATTGAACAGCTGTGCAAAGCGCTCTTGGACCAGCGCAATCGCCTCTTTGGTCTTGGTGACACCGCGTTCGGTCAATATCGTAGTGAGGCGCGCCAGCACGGCTTCGTTGAGAGTGGGGAGTTCGTGCGTGCGATCGTCCGCCAGGACTACGAATTGACGCAGTAAGTTGGCGAAACCGAATTCGTCCTGCGAGGAGGTCAGCTTGCGGTAGTCCTCGAACAGCTGCTCATAGGGCGCTCGATTGATCAACGAGACATTGCCCGCAAAAAGCAGGTTCGCGATGGGCAAGGCAGGTTGCGGCAGCGCTGTCGCCGTCACCAGGCCGTTGGTTGGCGCTGCTGCGGCAGTCTTTGGAAAATATAAGCAGCCGAAGGTAGTGCCGCCGACGGGGATGTTGCTGACAACGTCGCTGTAGAGCACGTCGACATTGAAAGCGATGTCTTCGACATTGAAATTCGTGTTGGCGAAGGCCTGCTGCAAGTAATTGACGAAGCTTGCGGGGTTCTCCCCCATCAAGTCACGCGGTGGAAGGTCCGCGCGATAATTGGTGTCGGTCAGCTCGCAGGCGATGGCCAGGGTTTTTTCCACGCCGTTGGTGCGCATGACCGCGGCGCCGTTCGGATCGGCGACGTAATTGAAAACCGGGTAATTGAATTTGACGCGTAGGCTGGTAAAGATCGCCTGCCTTGCATCACCCTCATACTTGAAGTCTCTTTGAAGGGTAAGCATCGTGAAATCCTCGTTTGATTTGGGGACATACTTCGACGCACTTCTTAGACGAACATCCTTTTCAAGACGAACGGAAAACAGGTGGATGATTCGGCGGAGACGCTGCCCGTGCAGCGGCGAAAAATCGCCGCTGAGCCATGCGTAAACCCTGTTGAACTCCCCGCCGTCCAACAGCTTAGCAAGGGGGGTGTTACCAAAGTTTTAAGTCGGTTCAGGCGGTACGGTCAGATGTCGAATGCATGACACGCTGTGCGCTCCACCGCTTGCTGTAATGAGCGATGGTGGCTTCTCCGTGAAAGGGGGACAGAGACGAGGTCATCCAGTTAATGACCTCGGAGCTTTCCAGCTCGCGATGCAGCAGTGGATGTCTCTGCTCGCATCTTTGCGACGAATCTTCGCATCGCTCAACCCTCCATGCGTTCCCTGAGAGCATGGGATGCTAACGCCAACCTTACGATGCTGTGTACGGGCAAACATCGCTTTGCTACGTAGGAAAAGGCTTACGGCGCAGACCTGATCGTGATATTTCGCACTACGTATCCCCATCCACGCGCGCGAAGGGATGACAAGTAGAGAGACATAGCGAATTCTCGGGGACTCGAATCCCATTCGTTGACTTGCCAGGGCGCGAACAGTGGGGTGTTTTGATCGGTGAAATATGTCGTAACAGGTAAGTCAACCTGGAACCTACTTTTAAAGCTGACTTTTCTGGCCGGCATGACACTGCAGGACGTCGTGTCGAACGGAGTAACGTTCAACCGCGAAATCGACATGAAGACCGGCTGGGTCTTTCACATGGCCGGTCCCTACGAAATCGCAGGGCATGCTGCCCATCTATCCTTGGGCTTCGAGCATGACAAACTTAAAACAGTGGCCTTTTCGTTTGCGGATGAGGCGGGTAGTGATCTGCAGGCGCTGCGTGGGAAGCATGAAGCCTTTTTGCTGAAAGCGCTTGGACAGCCCTCCGAGAAAAAGCCGCAGCAGGCGATTTATCGTTACCCCTGGGGCGAGATCACCTCGGAATTCGATCCCCGAGGCGGCTCTTGCCAGATTCTGATCCGTTGGGTTTGAGGATGGCGACTGTGGCTTGGTAAAGGTTCCAGATTTCGTATGGATTTGCAGACAATCCATCTGGAACCTGAGGTTCTCCCCATCTTATTCGGGCTTCCGTTCCTGAAAAATTAGCATCACATAGATGCCGTTCCAGCGCGAGCCGTCATTCCGGCGAAAGCCGGAATCCAGTTTCAACGTGCCGTGCGAAGCACTCAACATAAAAAAGTTACGTCCTCGGATGCGAATCTAAATTGGTTGAGGGTCCAAGGATTCGTTTGAGCGAGCGGATATTCAACTCGGAACCATAGTTCTCTCATGCCGCTGGGCACCTTGATTCCTAATGCGGCACGCCGACCTCCAGTAGGTGTGCCGCCAAAGGAAAATCACGCACACGCAAACAGCTTATTCGCCCCGCTCTGCCTGCAGTAGCTGGTCGCTATGTATGCGAAGAAAATACAGCGCCGCGCGTAGACCTTGCAATTGCGTCGGGCTGAGCGGCCATGCCTCGGTATCGGACGGCGCGGGAGCCTCTTTCTTCCGGCGCAAGGCCTTTTCGTGTTTCAAGAGATTGCGAATCACATACATGGCCAGCGATGTGCCGGCGATTTTCATTTGGGAGGTGTGCCGCTTCGCTTGCTCCGGGTCTCGGGGAAGCTGTGGCTCGTGGATGAGCCAGAAGAGTTCAGAAGGGCGTTCGCTTGTCGTATTATCGTTGCAGATCATGATCAACACCTCACAGGTTGATTGTGATTTAGCGGGTCGTATGGGCTCCTATCCCTGCGACCCGCGCTTTTTCACTGCATTGCTGCAATGGTCATCGGCGTGGCCCGGAAACAGATGGCGCCGATGGCACATCCACCGTAACAGATGTCGTGAGTGTGCTATGTAGGCGATCGCCGCTTGGATTTGTGCGCTGTAGCTTGAAGGCATAGAGCGACTCGACTTCGTCAGTATCTATGATATCCGTGGCGGCGATTAGCGATGTTCCAATTGAAAGATTAGTGGTGATGCTATGACTGCCCATTCAACTGCTGTGAACACGCCTCATCACCTCAAGACAGCTGAGGCGGCGTTCGTCGCGGGCGTTGAAATCCAAGACGTTGATCGTGCGATGGATGAAGGTATCTTACCGGTCGAGTTGTTCCGTGTTGGAGGGCGTGAGCTGTCCCTGACCGCCTGTTTGTTCCTGGCGGTTTACTTTCGAACATCGGAACTGTTTACGGCCAAGGTACGCGGCCAAATCATCGATCGAATGAAGGCGCTAATTCCTATTTCCTCAGTGAATGACGTCACGCAAGAGCTCTTGGAAAAGAACTTGGCCTTGGCGTTTGAGGGGATAACTGTTTCTTCGGACCTAGTGTCAGTCAACTTGCGACGATGCGTGGAGGCCATCATTGGTAATTATGATCAATTGGTGGACGCTCGTGATTGGGCCGTCTCCGATCCTGACATTCTGAATGGAATTCCAGTAATTAAGGGGACGCGTATTCCTGCCTACGATGTGGCTGACTCTGTTAACAAGGGCTATCCGATTGAAGAAATCTTGCTGGCTTACCCTAATCTCACCAAGTCGGATGTGGAGAAGGCTGCGTTGTATGCAAAGACCAATCCCATGCGAGGGCGGCCGCGCGAACCCATCATGCCGCCAGTAGGGGCCACGGTGCGAGAGAGCCGCAATGTTCCTTTCCGAAAGTTGAAGCACAGCTCGGCACGGAAGCAAGAGCGAGATGATAAAATTTCTCATTGATGAGTGCCTCAGCGCTGCTCTTGCAAAACAAGCAAAAACCGTGGTTCCCATGATTCGGTTCATATTGAATGACAAGGTCTCGCCGATAAATAAGATTGGTATTTTATGCCTATTATTTTGAATGATGACTTGATTTTCGTGACGAAGAACTCCCGCGACCTTCGCGGGAATTCCGGAAGCGGTGGGCACTATGTCAAAGCTACGATAATGCCGTCTTGGTTTGCTCGAATGGTCCATGCGACCTAATCATGATGGTTAGCCTCGTTGACGTCGCCTTGGATGCGTTGGAGCAAGACCAAGATTTAATCAATGCAGTTTTCGATATCACTTTGATCGAGGGAGATGGTCATGAAGGCGAACAGGTGAATATCATGCGACATGGCTTGTCCAAGTGCTAACGATGTTACGAGCTACTCGTTTATCGCTAAAAGATAGGTGGCATCGGAACATGATAAGAGGTCCGTGGATTAGCTTTTTTTCGGAATATGTGTTGATCCGGAACCGTTCTTGGAGCAGTTCTTGATCGACTGATAGTCGAACCACGATTTGATTTCAGGTGCGAAGGGTTGGCGAATCGGCTGGCCCAGTCGCGAACACAAACTAGCTTTTAAAGGTGGCCACGCTATGGAGTACACGGAAACTGCCGCATTTCGCACCGACAGCCACGCTTGGATCTTGGACGACTATTCCTGCGAAATTCGATACCTCGCGCATAAGGACGCCGGCAAGAATGTTCTTTTTTTTGCTTCAGTTAGGTTTGGTTGGCGGCTTAGTTCGGACCTTGAGGCGTTTCATAAGGGTGCTCTGAATTTGGTTGCTGGTGTAATTCGAATGGACAAGCTTCCGCGCGCAAAGCTCCGCGAAATTTTTGACTCAGCATTGAGCGGAAACATTCAAATACAGGAATCAACCTTTTCATTAAATGAAGACCTTTTGGAGTGTCGGCGCCCCTTTCAGCCAGTTGATGCTGTACCGGAGCGAAAGGTTGAGTTTCTTCAATGCAAAATGGTCTCCACGCTTGGCGGATCCCAAGTGATGGAGTCATGGCATCAGATTTTCACACCCGCCTTGGACGCGGAGCTTGGGCGTCATGAGCCACTTTTTGATGGCTTCGATCATTTGCTCCACAGTCTGGATCTGCCTGATCCGCGGCTAAGAAATGTCAGTCCGCACGTTGAAGTCGTCGTTGAGCCGCCGGCCAATTTCGATATGGAACGGAGTGGTTGGGATGGCGACCGGCTAAAGATCGCGATCCTTGCTCATGGAGCCACCAGCTGGAATGCTGTTACGTTGATGGGACGCGATGGGCCAAAAACTATGCGTGGACCGTTGAAGCCTTTCGGCGGCATCGAGTGGATTGCATCTGGCGAAGGCAAGCAGAGCGCATGGTCATGCACCTCCTTTCCTGGTGCGCGTGATGTGACCGCCATCTTGAAAATTGGAGGTCTCGTTGCAAGCCGACAGCCGTTTCCGCATCCAACCAGAGCCAGCAACGCGCGTTACGTGGCCATAGAGAAGAACGATCCGGAGCTGAAGAAGCTCCAACTGCTTTTGCTCACCCCAGGTCAGGAAGCCCGAAGATTTGAGCAAGCGGTTGCGGCACTCCTGTTTTTGCGAGGGTTCAATCCAGGCCTTTCAATGAATACAGACTCGGCCGACATAGTAATGACGACGCCAGGTGGTCGTTGGATGTTGGTTGAATGCTCTGTGACCCTCGATGATGCTCGCAAGAAATTCAGCAAACTGGTCCGCCGTCGAGCAAAGGTCTTTGATGCACTCAAGGATTCAAGTCACTCATCAGAGGTCGTGGCGTGTTTGGTTTGTATCCTCCCGGGCAATCAAGTTGCCAACCCCAGTGACTACTTGCGAAAGCATGAAGTCCAACTCTGGACTAAGGAGGATGTGGAGCGTGAATGGTCTCTAGTGAGGCATCCAGGCTATCCGGACAAACAGTTCCTCGAAATCGCAAAGGCCGTGTCAGATGCGGCGTCGCTCAATTTGCCACCATCAGGTGGAGAGGATCCATTTGACATATCTATCTAACTCATTATTGTGCGGCGGGCGAGCCATGGGACTTCACGGGGCACGAAACACAACGCCCGGCGGCGCGGGCGTTGAAACCGCCTATGCGGCGGCAAAATGGCTCAAGCAGCGAGAGTACGAGCTTTTGTAAACCACCTATGCGGTGAAATACGGCTTTGAAGCACGTCCCGGCAGCGAAACGCCTCGTGGAACAAAATAGCTGCGGAGAGTAGCTTGTCGAGGGTGGAGTTGGATGACGCCCACATCGTGGATCAGAGGCAACCTGTGGACGTTTCGCTCCAAAGATAAAACATTGCTCACTCGACTCGAAAAGCCGGCAGAAATACAGATAACGGTTCCAGGTTTAGTTTTGTGGCGGAGGATAAGGTAGCCTGGAATCGTTCTTCTATAAACTAAGAGCAGAAGGCGGGCGATGGATGGCGGAAAGGGAGTTGGTATGATTCCGAAGTCCGTCTAGAGGTCCTAAGATACTTCAAATGAGTCGGCCCCTGGCCGATCACGTCGAAATCCGAAAAGATCCATGGATATAGATTGTTGGTGGGGTTGCGGGAAACCTGAGCAGCTCCGACTGCCTGCTAGGTTGCTTAATGTCACAAAGGCAGAAGGGCCGAAAAGTCGTTTGGACGAACCTATCGATGCATGACTTCACACGTTGACTGAGAAGACCGGATATGACCAGCAAAGCAGAGTTGATTGACGCATTGGCAGTGATTGCCGGCGAACACTGGGCGAGTCAGAAGAAGCCCATCTATGTGAGTAACATTCCGCGAGCTCTTAAAGAACGCTTTCCAAACCTCGATCTCCAAGAGGTCCTAGGTGATCTAAGACTCAAGCGAATGATTAAAGAGACCGAAAGTGCGGGTAATTACGAGTTGATCGAGCATCCGTCTCATCCAGCGAAAGTGATGTTGGCTCCAAGGTCAGCTAATTATAAATTGGCCCCGGAAAATAATCCGGAAAGCCAGTCAGCTTCACAGGTTTTGCATGGCCGAAACAAAGAGGCAATGCTTGCTTTTTTTAGAGCACTAAGTTCGCTTCCAGAAAAAGAGCTTGAGAAGATCAACATTCCCGTTTCCGTCATCGTCAAGCTATTGCAGTGATATGCAGATATTTCTTGGGTTGATTTCTTCGGATCAAAGGCTTATTGATTTTTTTAAAAAGAGCCAAGTCGGCATCATTCCAAGTGAAGCGCGGAGTATGCGGCGTGTTCAGGAACTCAATTTGTCGTTCCAAATTGGCATCTTTGATCCCACCACAAGCCTGGAACTGATGGATAAGTATTTGCACCGTTCGACAAAAACGGTGGATGCGGCGATGTTGGTAGTTGACAAAATTCACGAGAGCATCGTCACGAAGCTGAGGGTAAATGATGCTTATTTCGTCGCCACTGTGGATGCGACGCAGAGCGCGCACTATAAAAATGTCATCAAAACTGCATTGACGCGACTTTTGAAAAATTTCACGTGTTTGCTTTCATTTATGAATGAGGCGGACAAAGAGCAGGCTATCATCCTTCCTCTTCGCAATTTCCTCGCGCCGGAGCTTCGCGAGCTTAGAGCACTATGTGCAACTGAGACGCTCCATAACGAGTTCACCCGTAGACTTCCTTCGTTAGTGGAGGCATTGAGAGATTTGCGGCGACCAAGAAGGGCAACCAGTTACAAGACACAGTATTTCGTCGATGAGGATCAGAAGCTCTTTGATTATGGAAAAGAGATTCACGCACAACTTCCGACCGGCGAGCCGCACTTTACGATGTGTGAATTAACGGGGACGTTTCGTTTCGGCAAGCGTATCCCGACAAACAGGCACTTCAACGTGACCTATGAGTGGGGGCAGGAAACGAGAATTGAGGGAAGCTTTCCAAACTGTCATGACGACATGGTTGATGTGCCACAGAGCACGCATATCAACATGTTCAGCAACGACTGCCACTAATAGAAACGGGGACCAACTGCGTTGGTCCCCGTTCTCGAAAGATATCTAACTATTCTTACCGTCCGCTGCGGCAATAGACCGGATCGCTGCGCTAAACCTGTAAAGGTTCTGGAGGTCACGAGTCTACCGAACCAACACATACGCCGGATCAGTGTCCAACCTCTTTGGAGTCCCTGGCCCGAACGGATAGGTGTAGTAGATAAGTGGTTAATATTTAAGCACACTGGTCTGGATTGTCAATGTTGTCCTGTGCTGGCGTTCAAGGCTTTCATTGCGCCCTATAGATCAGGAGGATGGATGGCTAAGGCCGAGGCAGCCTGATCAACACCAGAATGCTACGCGGGGATTAGATGCCGTCCGTGATCTGGCCACTCCCGCAGATCTGGATCTCGCCGTATTGACCTGGGAAGAGGACAACGCAGGACCTCGCGGTGGTTTCGTATCGACGAACTGCAATCTTGTTTCAGGGGGCGACCATTAATCGATAGGCCTGGTCTTCATGGGG
Organism: Dyella choica; assembly: GCF_003977665.1. Taxonomy (GTDB): domain Bacteria; phylum Pseudomonadota; class Gammaproteobacteria; order Xanthomonadales; family Rhodanobacteraceae; genus Dyella_B; species Dyella_B choica. The sequence goes on from NZ_RYYV01000003.1 coordinate 208,195, forward strand.
CGGGTTACGTGATGGCGAACTGAACACGAGCCCATCGAGGTCCCACCGCAGCAAGATGGCCGACACGGCAAAAGAGGAGGTGACGACGGCAGCGTCAATGAGGGGCCAAGTAACACACCGATGACGCGAGGCGTTTTTGGACCCGCGCTGGTCAGAGTTGTCCACGCAATTCCATGCCTTAGTTTACAACTCATTCTGCCATTGTCGTCGACGAGGTTGAGCCGTTCGATACGTCGTGTCGATGTGGTTAGCGGTCATCGATAGGTCTGTCAATTTGAGGCAATTCTCATCGTGGCGTGCGCAAAGTCCCAAGCCCCAAAACAAAACAGCGCTTCACGCCGCAAGGCATAAAGCGCTGTTTTGTCGGGAACGAATTGGTGGAGCGGAGGAGGATCGAACTCCCGACCTTCGCATTGCGAACGCGACGCTCTCCCAGCTGAGCTACCGCCCCACGCGAGCTGTACATGGTAGCAGCGGAGCGGGGGAGCGCCAAGCCCCGGGGCTAGCCGGGCAGCAGGCCGGTGAGGCGGTCGTAGAGCACGCTGCGGCGCCAGCCTTCCAGGGCTTCCGGCCAGCGGGCCGAGACCACGAATTCCTCCAGCACTCGGCGCGAACAGAGCAGGCCGGGGGGCAGGTCCATTTGGGTGGCCAGGGTGTCCACGCTCTGCTTCATCTCGGCCAGGGCCTGCTTGGCCTTGCCTTGCGGAAATGGGGGAATGGCGGCGGTGTTCGCGACTTCTTCGGGGCTGACGGCGGGCTGCAGTAGATCGAAGAGCTCGGCGCGTTGTGCCGAACGAAGGGCGCGCTGGCCGGCGCAGCGGCGTTCCAGCTCTTCCAGTTTCTGCGGCGGCTGCTGGGCGATGCTGAGCGCCAGGGCGTCTTCCAGCAGCCACGGGCGGGGCTTGTCCAGCAGCCGGGCGGTGACGTCGCGCCACAGCAAGATGCGGCGCAGCAGGGCCTGCTGTTCGCGCGGCCACTCGGCGGCGCCGCGAAAAGTGAGCTGGGGCTGCGGGTCGCCTTCGCGCGGGCAGCTCTTGCGCTTGAGCCGCTCGCAATCTTCCGCATGCCAGTCGGCGCGGTCGCGTTGCGCCAGGCGTTGGGCAAGCTGGTGGTGCACGGCTTCGAGATAGACCACATCCAGCGTGGCGTAATCGCGTTGCGAAGCAGTGAGTGGGCGCTGCAGCCAGTCGGAGCGTGTTTCGCCTTTGTCCAGCTCCACGCCGATCAGCTCCGCCACCAGGGCGCGATAGCTCATTCCCAGGCCCATGCCGACGAAGGCCGCGGCAATCTGCGTGTCGAACAACACGCGTGGGCCTTCCGGCAACCATGGCGAGAGGGTTTCCAGATCCTCGCTGGCGCTGTGCATCACGGTGATCACGTCGGCGCGATCCAGCGGCTTCAACGCAGTGCCGATGTCGAAGGCAAGCGGATCGACCAAGGCGTAGCGGCCGTTCACGCCCAACTGCAGCAGGGCCAGCTGGGGATAAAAGCTGTTGCGACGCATGAATTCGGTGTCGAGGCCGAGCACCGTGCCGGACGATAGCTCGGCCAGCCACTGTTCAAGTTCGCCGCGTTGTTCGATCCATTCCGCCTTGGGCGGTGGTGCAAGGAGGGGCATTTGCGTTCCTTCGAGATCACGGAACAAGCAAGTCGCGATTGCTCCGCCATCATGGGTGCCATATGGTAAGCAGCGAACCATAGCAGGCCAGCCACGGAACGCCCACCATGCCGAGCAAGGAAACCGTACAACGCCAACGCGCATTCGGCGGGGCGCTCGGCGTGCTCGTGCTGGCTTTCGGGCTCACTTATCATTTTTTTCCCCAGCTTTTTCATGTGAGCCCGGAAGAGGTGGCCAACCCCAGCGCGCCCGGTGTGGGGCGTGTGAAGCCGGTGGTGCCCGCTCGCGCAAGCCTTGCAGCCGCTCCCGAGCAGGACGAAGTCAACGCCGGCCCGCCGTTGACGCTGGCGCCCACGGCAGTGATCGCCTCGCGGCTCGTGCGCAAGCCGGTGCCGCTACCGGAGCAGACCAGCGCCGATTCGCCGGAGGTGAAGGCGCTGGTGCAACGGGCGGACAAGGCGTTCCAGGCCGGGCGCATCGCCGGCGACAAGAACAGTGCGGCGGCCCTGTACCAGGAGGCGCTCAAGCTCAAGCCGGACAGCCGCGACGCCGGGCAGGGGCTGGATCAGGTGCGCACTCATTTGATTGCGCAGGTTACGCAGGACATCGCGGTGGGCGATTCCGGCTCGGCCGGCACGCTGCTGGACTATCTCAAGGCCCTGCCCAATACCGCCAACGACGTCGCGCCGCTGGAAGCAAGCATGAAGACGCTGTTGCAAGTGCGCCCGATGCTGGCCCAGGCGGCCGCGATGCTGCAGCAGGGCAAGGCGGACAAGCCGACCGGTAATAACGCGCTGGAGGTTTATCGCCAGGTGCAGAACCTCGATCCGCAAAACGCCGTGGCGGCGCAGGGCATTCTGCAGGTGCAGCGCGTAGTGCTCGATCATGCGTTGGCGGCAGTGGCGCAAAACGACTTCGCCGGCGCGGAACAGTCGATGGCCGAAGCCACGCCGATCCAGCCAGATTCACCGCAACTGCACGACGTGCGCAGCCAGATCGACAACATCCGACAGCAGCGCGCCGCCAACGTGCTGGCCCAGGCGCGCTCGGCATTGGATGCCGGCAACGTCGATCTGGCCAAGCAGCTGGCCGGGCAGGCGCAGTCGATCAGCCCGCAATTGGCCGGCCTCGACGAATTCGCGGAGCGCATCACCAACGCGCGGCTGTATGCCAGCTTCAAGCCGGGGCAGGTGTTCACCGATCGCTATGTGGACATGGGCGGCCAATCGCCCACCATGGTGGTGGTGCCTACCGGCAAGTTCATGATGGGCGCGCCGGATGACGAACCCGGCCGTGCCGATTCGCAGGCGCCGCAGCATGAAGTGGTCATCGAAAAGGGCTTTGCGATCGCGCAAACCGACATTACCGTCGGCGAGTTTCGCGAGTTCGTGCGTGCCAGCGGCTACAAGCCCGAATCCGTGACGCAGGGCGGCGCCAGCGTGTACGACGAACGCACCGGCGTAATGCGCGATGTTTCCAACGCAACCTGGGCAGACGACTATGCCGGGCACGCCGCCGCGGACAACCTGCCGGTGGTGAACATTTCCTGGAACGATGCCCGTGCCTATGTGCAATGGCTGAGCCAGCGCACCGGCAAGCAGTTCCGCCTGCCCAGCGAGTCGGAGTTCGAATATGCGCTGCGGGCCGGCAGCATCACGCGTTATTGGTGGGGCGGCGGCGCGCCGAAGAGCAGGGTGGAAAATCTCACCGGCTCGCTCGACCGTTCACCCAGCGGCCGGCGCTGGAGTCATGCTTTCGAGGGTTACGGCGACGGTCATTGGGGGCCTGCGCCGGCCATGAGCTACGCACCCAACGCGTTTGGCCTCTACGACATGGATGGCAACGTATCGGAATGGACGTCCGACTGCTGGCACGACAATTACATGCGTGCCCCGGTGGATGGCAGTGCGTGGATCAATCCTGGCTGCTCGATACGCGTTGTGCGCGGCGGTTCGTGGGGCAGTTCGCCGGAGCAGGCCAATTCGGCGTACCGGCAGGGGGCCGATGTGAGCGTTCGCAGCGGGCGCGTGGGGTTTCGTGTCGTGCGCGAGCTGTAGGCTGGGTTGCTAAAACCCAGCATTGCCATGCTTGCAGCCGCGCGACGCTGGGATTGTCATCCCAGCCTACGCAGGGTCGTCTTGCGGGTAAGATGCCGGGCAGGTCTCCTTGCGATTCGCGAAACCATGATCACGTGCCACGTGCGATACGTTCTCGATCCGAACCTGCTTGCCGAATTTGAGGCCTACGCGAAGATGTGGATACCGTTGGTGCAGAAGTTCGGCGGGCAGCATCACGGCTATTTCCTGCGTTCCGAGGGCGCCAACAATATCGCGCTGGCGCTGTTCTCTTTCCCAAGCCTCGCTGCCTACGAAAAATATCGTGCAGATTCCCAGAGCGATCCGCAATGCCAGGCAGCCTTCGCGTTTGCTGCTACGAGCAAGTGCATCCTGAGTTACGAACGCAGCTTTTTCCGCCCGGTGCTGCACGAATCGTAGGCTGGGATGTCAATCCCAGCCTAGCCATGCATGCGACACACGCGATGCTGGGATTGTCATCCCAGTCTACGTGTCTTCATTCGGAAGGGTTGTTGGGTAAAGAGATACCCCAGGTGTCCGTGACGTTTCCGCCCAGACGCCATTCGCTGAATGGCCGGCGCGGCGCGATCAAGGAAGGAAGCCGCTTATCTTTGGTGTGGGCGTAGTAGGGCTCCATCCACGACAGTTCGTCCTGGAATGTCCAAGGGAACAAGTTCTGCTTGACCGGCGTGATCTTGGCAAAGCTCGCCGGATCGCGTACCGCATCGATCACCAGATTCGCCAGGCGCGCGATGGCATGGTCGTTTTCCCGGTAAAGATCGATGTTGCGCCGCTGGACGAGTTCGGCCGTGAACACCAGCGGCAGCAAGGCGAAGGTGTGGTAGTGCAGGGCACGGTCGCCGCGCTTCACTTCCCGTTCCAGGGAGCCGTCCGCGCGGATGTCATGGATGCCTTCACGTACACGCAATAGCCCCGAGTCGATGAGGTCGGAATGATTGGTCACCGTTCCGATCGCCACCAGGTTCAAACCGGCCCAGTAGACCAGGTTGTTGTGCAGATGATTGATGGCTTCCGCATCGCGGGTTGCGATGGCAATGCGTTCCAGCCATGGGTCGATCTGCGCGAACTTATCGGCATGGGCCGCCTTGACCTCATTGGGCATGCGCAGGATCACCAACGCAAAATCGGTGCCCGCCCAGGAACGCTCGTAATAGCCCTGGTAGCCGGTGATGGGGCCCATCAGCGCATTGCCGCGGGCCCATGCCGTCAGTAGATCCACGGTGCAAGACCACTGGCCGTTATCGGCCGACTTGTTGAGCTGGGCAATGAAATTGCGCATGGGCTGCACAGCGCGTGCATAGCCTGCTGCGTCATCGTAGAAACCGGGTGGATCGATGCTTTTTACGGGTGCCGGCACTTCGCATGCGTTGGCCGTACGCGTGGTCATCAAAGTCATGCTCGTGAGCACGAGCGCAACTACGATTTGCAACACTCTCCGATACATAGACAATCCTTCGATGGGGGGGGGATGGTTCAGGGCAATACGGGTTCTACGATGGTTTGACGCGCGCTCAGCACCGTTCCGGCGGATGCCACGATGATCGCCGCAATCGCAAACCACTGCAGCCAGCTGAGGTGTTCCTTGAGGAAGATCATGCCGGCCAAGGCGGCAAAGGCCGGTTCCAGGCTCAGCAGTGTGCCGAAAGTGCGCGTGGGCAGGCGTGTCATGGCCATCATTTCCAGCGTATAGGGCAGAGCTGAACTGAGTATGGCTATGCCCAGCGCGGGCAGCAGCAGGCCGGGCAAGAACAGGGCATGGCCGGCGTGTGCCAGGCCGATCGGGAAAGTGACCAGCGCAGCCACCGAAGTACCCCATGCCACCGCATCGGTGCCGTAAGCCGCGCCGGCCTTCTGCCCCAGCACGATATAAAAAGCCCAACCGACGCCCGCCGCCAGCGCGTAGCCCACGCCAATCGGGTCAAGCCGCGTCGGCGCATTGCCCGGCGGCAGCAATAGCAACAGGCCCGCCACCACCAGGCCGATCCACACCACGTCCAGCCAGCGACGTGAATGAAACAACGCCAGCGCCAGCGGCCCGGTGAACTCCACCGCCACCGCAATGCCCAGCGGTATGCGCTGCAGCGCCATGTAAAAGACGAGGTTCATCAGGCCGATGGACAAGCCGTAGCCCCACAGCACGAGCGGGTTGCCTGCCGTGCGCCGCGATCGCCACGGCCGCCGCAGCACCAGCAGGATCAAGGCGCCCAGGACCAGGCGAAAAGCGGTGGCGCCTTCTGCGCCCACCACCTTGAACAGCGACTTGGCAATGGCCGCACCACATTGATAGGACGCCATGGCGATCAGCAGGACGCCGACCGCGAACAGAGCGGGGGCGAGCGGGGAAGCGTGCGAGCGTGGCATGCGTGCGAAGGCCAATGTCAGCTTGAAAGCATCATCATGCCGGTCAAATCAGGCGCGACGATACTCGATGTAAAGACCAAACATCATAAGGTAAGACATAAGTCGGGGGCAGGCCCCGAGCGGGCCGCCGTGGCCGGAAATCGCCCCCTCGACATCGGCTTGCCCATGGCATAGATTTCGTGTGCGCAGCGATGCGCAAGAACTTGAGGGGATGGCAACACGATAGGGATGTGCGTGTTCCTCTATCGTGCGAAAAATCTCGTGCATAAACCGCGTGGCAGTATTCGCGTGTCGGCAGTGCGCGAAGGGGCCGCGCCCCAAGTCGGTGACGACCATGTCCATGAGCACGATTCGATACGATTCCCAATGGCGTTGGTTTGCCCTGTTGGCGCTGCTGCTGGCGGGCATGACCTGGCAGAGCCCCGTGCATGCCAGCAGCGACGATTGCGGCAGCACCGCCTACACCATCGACCAGGGCTACTACGTCAGCTGCAGCATGGGCTCGATGGCCTTGCTGTCGCCAGGCAATGACACGCGCGTCAACTTGATCCTGCTGATGGCGGATCGGCATGGCGTGTCACCCAAGGCGAAAGCCGGCAGCGACAATCCGCCTTTGTTCGACCTGTCGAACCTGCAGGGAACCCTATTTCCCGATGCCGCTCCGAACGTGGTACAGGGTTTCGGCGACGACAGCAGCAGTTGCAATCAGCCGGCGGAAACTGCCTTCGAGGCCGCATTGAAGGCTGAGGCCAGTGTGCCTTCATCCGAACAAGAGCTGCTGGTTTCGCTGCATCAGGGGCTGACCCATTGCAGCAAGGACGATACCGGCTTTGAAAAGCGGTTGGCCGCGGCGGTCGACCAGGTTCATTCCGCCACCGGCAAGGCATACCTCAACTATCTGCAGGGCGCAGCAGCTTTTTACGGCTATGCACTAAACCAGGCCGTGGCGCACTTCGCGGACCTGACCAAGGCCGATTCCGCCTGGTTGCGTGAAACCTCGTTCTATCTGCTAGGCCGTAGCGCCGTGCGCGCGGCACAGTTCGATGCCTTCGATGATCAAGGCAGCATGAAACCGGACTGGCGCGCCGATCCGGCGGTAGTGGCCAATGCGCATTCCGCGCTGGATGCCTATATCGCCACCTACCCCAAAGGTCTGTATACGGTTTCCGCGCGCGGCCTGAAGCGGCGCATGGATTGGCTGTCCGGTGACCGCTCTCGATTGACTACGGACTACGTCGAGGCCATTGCGCAGGACCAAGCCGCGCGTGGCGTCAATGACGCGGACCTGGCGCAGGAGATCGACCGCAAGCTGTTCCAGCTTTACGACAGCGATGGCGGGATGCCGACGCCGCACCTGGATACCACCGATCCGACCCTGCTGGCGGTGATCGATCTGTATCGCATGCGCCAGTCGGCGGCAGGGGCTGGCGCTGATGCCCATCCCCAAACCCTGACCGGCCAGGAGCTGGAAACCCAGCGCCCGCACTTCGCCCATCAGCAGGCGTTGTTCGGCTACCTTGAGGCGATCCACGCGTTTTACGTGGACCGCAAACCAGATCAAGTGCTGGACCTGATTCCGGACGAGGCGAGGCAGGCCAGGCTCGATTACGTGCAGTTCAGCCGTCAGATGCTGCGCGGGATGGCCTTGCAGGCGCAGCACGACGCGCACGCGCGCGACCAGTTCGTGAACATGCTGCCGGGTGCCGCGGCGCCGTTCCAGCGCTCGGCGCTGGAACTGGCGATTGCGCTGATCGACGAGCATGCCGGCCAGGTATCGCAGCTGTTCGAGGCCGATTCGCCCGTGCGCAATCCGGCCATTCGGGGCATCGAGCTGAGTTACGTTGCCGATGCGCCGCTGCTGCGCAAGCAGGCGCAGGATGCCCATGCGCCGGACTACGAGCGGGAAACGGCGTTGTACGTGCTGTTGTACAAGGAGCTCACGCGCGGATTTTATGCCGACTTTTTGCGTGACAAGGCCTTGATTCCGGCCAACGCGAGTACAGCGGATGACGACATCACGGTCTATCGCTTTGCTCCTTCGCCGTCGTCTGATCCTGCCGCCGAGAATAAGCCGCACCAGCCGCTGGGCGTGTTCCTGATCGGCGCGAAGGATGAAGAGCACTACGCTTGCCCGGCCTTGCAAGACGTCGCAACGGCTTTGGCCAAGGACGTCGACGACATCCGGGCCAGGATGTGCCTGGCCGAATTTCTGCGCGTGCAAAGTTTCGATGGTTTTACGCTGGACGCCGGGATGTCCAGCGGACTGGGTAGTGGTCACAGTCTGTTTCCGGGCAAGCCGTATTCGCGGCTGGAGGTTTACAAGAGCGTGATCGCCGATGCCAAGGCGAAGCCCGAAGACAAGGGTTATGCGCTGTATCGCGCCATCAACTGCTACGCGCCCTCGGGCAATAACAGTTGCGGTGGAGTGGAAGTGCCTTCGGCGCAGCGCAAGGCCTGGTTCCAGCAATTGAAAAAGGACTACCCAGGCTCGTCCTGGGCCGGAGCCTTGAGCTACTACTGGTAACCGCTCTTGCGTTGGCTGTCAGCAGCGCTCCTCGCGTGCCTGCTTGGCTGCGGCCAGGCAGGCCAGTCGGTGGAGATCGTCGATGCCAGCCGATATGACGCGTTTTGGCTATGGGCGGGCGTGCAATCGCAGCCGGTGTTGCAGCAGGCCAAACGTTTGTATCTGTTGCAGGCGGAAGTCAGGTCGGGGCAGCCTACGCGGCTGGTTGCGCAACGCCCGGCCATGCCGCACGTCAAGAGTGCGGAATTGTGGATGGTGGTGCGTGTGGATACCTTGCAATGGTCGCCGCCCATTTACGCAGCTGTACTCGCCTCGCTTGCACAATGGCGGCGTGCAGGCAATCGCGTGGCGGGCATCCAGATCGACTTCGATGCCCGCACGCATCACCTGCAGGAGTACGCCGCCTTTCTTGCCGACCTGCGTCAGCGCCTGCCAGCGGATTGCCGGCTGAGCATCACCGGCTTGCTGGACTGGAGCAGCCATGGCGATCCGGAGGGTCTCAATGCCTTGGCCGGCGTGGTGGATGAAGTGGTATTACAGATCTATCAGGGGCGGCGCGTGATTCCAGGCTATGCCACGTATCTGGCGCGACTGGGACGGCTGCATATTCCGTTCCGGATCGGTTTGCTGCAGGGGGGTGAATGGCAGGCGCCGGCGGCTTTGGCATCGAATCCCTATTTCCGGGGTTACGTCGTATTCCTGCTCAACCCCTATTCAAGGGGAGAAACATGAAGACTCTTAATTAGCGTCGAACTTCAGTTGTACGTTGCCGTCATCCCAGCTTTCGTGGATACCTTGGCGACCGTGCGCTTGGAATATCCTCCACAGCAACAGGCCAGGTGGGCGCTGGTGGTCAAGCAAATGGCCGACTCACTGCGTCTTGGGCTGGGACCGACGTATGAACAAGCGCGCTGATGCCAACGAAAACGAGGGTAGCCATCATGCGATCCGAATACCGACCATGGCGGCCATGAAATCGCTCGCATGGCTGGCTGCAGGCTTGCTGGTGTCGTGGGCTGGGCAAGCCCAGGCCGCTGACGCTGCTGAAATCTGCACTGCGCGACTTGCGGACGTGAAGCAGCCCCTGAAGTTCGAGGATTTTCCGGTGCCTCGCGCCAGCTCCTCGCCGATCACCGCGCCGCGCCTGGATTCACCTGAAGCACGCCGCTACCGGACGGTGATACGGGAAGGGACGGCCAGTGGGCCGAATTTTGCGGGGCATTTCGCCGTGGTGGCCTGGGGCTGCGGCTCTTCGTGCAGTGAGCGGGCCATCGTCGATACGCAAACAGGCCAGGTCTTCTTCGATCGGCGCCTGCGCGATCTCGATACCACCCAGGCCGACGCCAATGGCGATCGCGACGAGCAGTTCCCGGCTTACTTCAGCTTGTCGAGTCGGCTGCTGGTCATTGTTGGGGCGCCGAACGAGGATGAGTCACACGATGGCGTTGCTTTTTACGAATGGACTGGCAGCCAGTTGAAGCTGCTGCGTTTCGTACCGCGCTTGCAGGCCTGTGTCCGGCAACCTGTCAGCGAATGACGGCCATAAGCAAGCGGACCGCGGTTTGACTCGTAAGAAAAAAAGTGGGCTGCCGGCTGTTGTTGATGAATGAGTATGGGTTGTGATGCCCGATCCGACGTCATTCAAACGCGAGGAGAAAGACCATGCCGAAACATCGCCATGTCTGCGCCACAACGTTCCTTCGTTTACTGGTGCCGCTCATCCCGTTGGCCTTCGCCGCTGCCGCTGGCGCGGCCGATTCCGCCGTTGAACCGCCGACGTGTTCGGCAACGGGTACGCCACCGATGCAAACCGTCGCGCCGGTGACCAAGCGACCAGTTTGCACGGATGGCCGGGTGCTGTCGTTCGATCAAAACGCAGTGACGCGCTACGCCTGTTTCAACTTACCGGCACATGCCGTCGCTGGCGCATCCCAATGGCCGATGATCGTGTACCTGCATGGCTCGATGACCAATCCCGACAGCTTGTATCGGGACGGCGGCGCGCTGTTCGAATTGAGCCGCGATTACCCACTGTCAACGCACGCCGACAGCAAAGGGTTCATCCTGCTGGCGCCGGAAGGCCGGCGTGCGCAGGCATGGGCATCGGACGGTCCGCATACGGGAACGGGCTTCCATTGGGACGAGTGGCAGCGTGACCCAACGACGAACCTTGATGTGCAAGCGATTGACCATTTCATCGACCAGGCGGTGGCGACGGGCCTGGTCGATACCAAGCAGATCTATGTGTTCGGCTGGAGCAACGGCGCAGATATGGCAGTGCTGTATGGCGCATGGCGTGCTGAGCGCATCGCGGCGGTAGGCCAGTATGCCGGCACTGATCCATGGCAGCGTACGCCTTGCCCCGTAGCCATGCCATCGGGCCGGCAGGTGCCGCTCACGCTGTTGCGAAACATGTGTGATGCACTCGCCACGTGTGGCGAAACCAGTAGCTGGAGCAACACGCTGCAGCAACAGAATTGGCCATTTCGCCGCGTCAATCTGAGTTGGAACGGCAAGGATGCCGGGCCGGGCGCGCAATGCGCTCAAACGTGCGGGAAAGCACATGGCCTGTACGAGCATGTTCGTTGGCCACAGAAGGACGTGCTGGCTACCGAGATGCTGGAGTTCTTCAAGGCGAATCCCTTACCTTGAATGGCTGACGCGCTGAACGTGTTAAGAGGTAATGTATGCCGATAAACAAAGGCGATGCCTTCAAGGGTAGGGACGTGTACGTCGACCATCCCTTTGAAGAGGTTCTGTTTCGATGGGATCATGCGACAAAGCAGCCGTACATCCTTCATCCCTTGCGGCTGATGCTGAAGTCTTCGGGAGAGAACGAGCGGATCGTGGCGGTCTTGCACGACGTCGTGGAGGATGGGGGAGTATCCCTGGATGAACTTGCAGGCTGCGGATTTTATGCAGGTCCGGTGGATAAGCCCGTTGTTGTAGTAGACAAGAACGGCAATGCCATTCCCGTGGATACTGGGCAATCGGTCAATGCATCTCCATATGGCGATTTTCAGCAGGTGATTGGTACTGACTCTAAGCCCACGGGTGATCGGCTTGATCGAGGCGGGCATCCGAATCAGCGCGACCCGCAAGCGCGAGCCCCCTATGCACACAGACCGGGCGTTACCGATCCCAATGGAAATCCGCATCTGCCGATAAATCCACCTGCCCCTCCGGTAAACGCGGGTGGTTGACATGTCAAAGTTCACTTACAACGACATTGTCAGCGTGCGGGTGAATGATGGCGCTGATTCCCCGAGGAAAGCTTGGGTGGTTGGGATATTTGAAAAGAGGCCGCAGCAGGGGACTTACTTTGATAAGTTTCCGCCTGGAGTCGTCTATACGGTTGAATTTGAAGACGGCTCTTCAACGCAGTTCCATGAGGACGATTTGCAGCTATGGGACTAATTCGGCTGCGCTGATCAGACCGAAGTGCTCTGGTTCCGTCAGGGTGGGATGGAAATCCGCGCTATCGGGGCATTCTTGATGTCACACGCAATGCTCGCGTCGAAGTTGGGTGGCTGAGGTCGCCCCGGCTGACCAAGCTTGTCGCGTCCCATTTCTGCAGGCGCTGTGAAATGAAAAAGGCCAGCGACTGAATCGCTGGCCTTTCAAATCTGGTGCCCAGGAGAGGACTCGAACCTCCACGGTTTTACCCGCTAGTACCTGAAACTAGTGCGTCTACCAATTCCGCCACCTGGGCAGGTGTCGCGTTGCTTTTCGAGCTGTGCGAGCCGCGTAGATTAGGAGGCGATGGACATGTTGTCAACTATTTCTTCATCTTCACAGCGGAAGCCGTGTGGGCTGCATCTAACCATTTATTGAATGCCTGCCCAGAGGCGATACTAGGGCGTGACCAAGACAAAGAAACCCAAAGGACAGGTGCCGCGCAAGGCGGCCAAGGCCCCGAAAACCCGTGCAGCGGGCGCGCCCAGGCAGGCGCGTCGTAGCCGTGGAGCGGAACCGGGCGTAACCATTGCACCGCCACGGCAGCTCGATCCGTTTGCCGAGCGCGAGGCGCAGCGCTACGAGCGGCCGATTCCCAGCCGCGAGGCCATCCTGGCGCTGCTGGAGGAGCGTGGTGAACTGCTCACCCAGGCGCGCATTGCCGAGGCGCTTGAGCTCTACGACGAATACGGCATCGCCGCCCTCACCAAGCGCCTTACCGCGATGGTGCGCGACGGCCAATTGCTGCTCGGCCGGCGCGGCGGCTATGCGCCAGCGCGCAAGCTGGACTTGATCCCCGGCGTGGTGCTGGCCAATGCCGAAGGCTACGGTTTCCTGCGCCCGGACGAGGGGGGAGACGACCTCTACCTTTCGCCGCACCAGATGCGCAGCGTGCTGCACGGAGACCGGGTACTGGCCAGCGTGGTGGGCGTGGATCGACGCGGGCGGCGACAGGGCGCCATTGTCGAGGTGTTGCAGCGGCGCTCGCCGCGGCTGGTCGGCCGGGTGGTGATTGAAAACGGCGTCACGCTGGTGGTGCCGGATGACCGTCGCCTGCACCTGGACATAATGATTGCACCGGGCCAGGAGCGCGGCGCCAGTTCGGGCCAGATCGTGGTGGCCGAGATCACTGATCCGCCCACGCCTTATCGCGGTCCGCTGGGGGTTGTTCGCTCCGTGCTGGGCGAACGCCTGCAACCCTCCCTGCTGGTGGACATGGCGATCGCCAGTTACGACCTGCCGCATGAATGGCCGCCGGAGGTCCTGCGCGGCGCCGAAGAGGTGGAGCCGGAAGTCACCGCCGCCGAACGCGAAGGCCGTGTCGACCTGCGCAAGCTGCCGCTGATGACCATTGACGGCGCGGATGCGCGCGATTTCGATGACGCGGTTTATGCCGAACCCAGGCGGGGTGGTGGCTGGCGCCTGATCGTGGCAATTGCCGATGTGTCGCACTATGTGCCGGTCGACACTGCGCTGGACAAGGAAGCCTACGAGCGCAGCACGTCCACCTATTTCCCCGGCTTCGTCGTGCCGATGTTGCCGGAAACGCTGTCCAACGGCATCTGCTCGCTCAATCCGAAGGTGGAACGCCTATGCATGGTGTGCGACATGCAGGTCAACCCAGATGGCGAAGTCACGCGAGCCAAGTTCTACGATGCGGTGATGCGTTCGCATGCGCGCCTCACCTACGACAAGGTGTGGCAGGCCATCGGCCTGAAGGAGGCCGATGCCAGGCACGAGCTGGCGGATGTACTGCCCCAGTTGGAAAACCTGCACGCGCTGTACCAGGCGTTGGCCGAGCAGCGCCGTCGCCGCGGTGCGATCGATTTCGAAACCGCCGAGGTGAAATTCCGCCTCGATGCGACGGGCGAAGTGCAGTCGGTGGGGGCGGTTGAGCGCAATGACGCCCACAAGCTGATCGAGGAATGCATGATCGCCGCCAACGTGCAGGCGGCGATGTTTCTCAGCAAGCGCAAGATTCCGGCCCTGTACCGCGCGCACGAGCCGCCGCCGGCAGAAAAATACGAAGACCTGCAGCAGTTCCTGCGCGAGTTCAAGCTGCGCATGCCGGCGCTGCAGGACGTGACGCCCGGCGATTTCTCCGACGTGCTGCGCAAAGTGAAGGATCGTCCTGAGCGCGAGCTGATCCAGTCCGTGCTGTTGCGCGCGCAAAGCCTGGCGGCTTACCAGCCGGACAACCGCGGCCACTTCGGCCTCGCGCTGGAGGCGTATGCGCACTTCACCTCGCCGATCCGCCGTTATCCGGATCTGCTGGTGCATCGGGCGATCCGCTATGCCTTGAAAGATGGCAAGCCTTCGGCCTACTACTACACCGAAGCGGCGATGGCGGCGATGGCCGTGCATTGCTCGCAGCGTGAACGCCGTGCCGAGGAGGCCGAGCGTGATGTGGACGAACGATTCCGGTGTGCCTGGATGGCCAAGCACGTCGGCGAAGAGTTCGACGGCGTGGTCACCGGCGTCACTTCATTCGGCCTGTTCGTGGAACTGGAGGAGTCGAAGGTTTCCGGCCTGGTGCACATCAGCCAGCTGTCCAACGACTATTACCACTTCGATCCGATCCGCCACCTGCTGAAGGGGGAGCGCACCGGCCTGCAGTTCCGGCTTGGCGATCACGTGCGCGTGCAGGTGCTGCGCGCGAGCCTGGAAGATCGCAAGATCGACTTTCGCATGGTGCAGCCGAAGAAGAAGAAGGCGCCGGAGCCCGAGGTTGCTGCGGTAACGCAGCCCTCCACGCCACGTGCTTACGATTATGCTGCGGCAGGGGAGCGTTATTCCTTGCCGTCGGGGAGAAAACCGCTGCCTGCGCTACCGCCGTTGCCGGAATTGGAGCACGCCGGCGCGAAGAAGCGCGGCGGCGCCAAGCCGGGTAAGAAGGCGGTAGCGGACCAGCCTCCGGGCAAGAGCAAAACCAAGGCCGCGGGCAGCAAGCCGGCCGCCAAGCGCAGCACGAAAACGGCCAAGATCCGTGCGCCGAAACCGAAGGGCAAGCGATGAGCGAGAGTTGGATCGTCGGCATCAATCCTGTCGAGGGTGCGCTGAACAACGACGCCGAGCGTGTGCGTGAAGTGCTGGTGGAACATGGCCAGCGCAATCCGCGCGTGCACGAATTGGCGGAAAAGGCGAAGGCGTTGAAGATTCCCGTGCATCATCGCCCGCGCGAACAGCTGGATCGGGTGGCAGGTGAAGCGCGCCATCAGGGCGTGGTGGCGCTTTACCAGGCACCGTCCCTCGCCGGCGAACAGGATTTGCCGGACTTGCTGGAAAAAGCCGGCAGCGACGCGCTGGTGCTGGTGCTGGATGGCGTGACCGATCCGCACAACCTCGGCGCGTGCCTGCGTAGTGCGGCGGCGGCAAAGGTGACGGCCGTGATCGTGCCGAAGGATCGCGCCGTCGGCATCACGCCGGTGGTGCGTCGTGCCTCGGCTGGCGGTGCGGATCGCGTGCCGTTGGTGGCGGCCACCAATCTCGCGCGCGCTCTGCGTGCGTTGAAGGATGCCGGCGTGTGGATCACCGGTTTGGCCGGCGATACGGAACAGTCCATCTACACCATCGACATGAAGGGTCCGGTGGCGCTGGTGCTGGGCAGCGAAGGCGAAGGCATGCGACGGCTCACGCGTGAGACCTGTGATTTCGTGGCGAAGATTCCCATGCCCGGCAGCATGGAAAGCCTCAACGTATCAGTGGCCACCGGAGTAGTATTGTTCGAAGCGTTACGTCAAAGGAGTGAACGATGACTTTCCACTGGGATGATTGGGCCGGTTACATTGGTGTCGTGCTGATGCTGCTGGCTTATTTGCTGCTACAGGCGAATAAGCTGCATGGCAACGGCTTGGCCTATCAATTGATGAACGTGCTGGGCGCGGTCGGCGTGATGCTGTCGTTGCTGTTTGGTGCGTTCAATGCTTCAGCGTTCTTCATGGAATCGGCATGGCTGCTGATCGGCATCTACGGCATTGCGCGCAGTGCGCGCGCGCGTAAGGAAGCGCATGCGACGGGGCCAAAGATCACCATTAGGTAGTAGGTATGGGATGCCAACCCTGAATATTTTTTTGCCGGCCATTGGTGACGTGGCAGTGAAGAGTTCTGCCACAATCAAAGGCGCCGCGCCCTTTGCCCGGATGACGCTGCGCTCCGACTCACCGGTACATGTATTCAATTCATTAGCACTGAAATCCAAGGTAATCCAACGATAGGTTGGTATTCCATGTCGAATTGTTCGACGGTTTCTGATATGGGTGATGTACAGCTATAGTCGGTAGACGCCAACTGGCCCGGCGGTGGGCTGCGCTTGTGCCAGACAAAGCAGGCAAGTGAAACCAACATCTGATGGACGCGATTTCTCGGTAGCGCTTGTAGATTTCTATTGAATTGCAACCGCATGGGGCCGAAATCGTAACCAACTGGCATTACGTCCGCGGGTTCGTGGTAATTTCCGTTGCCTTGTAGAGGTTGTGGCTGTCCATTGATGTATATCCATGCTCCATGGATGGCAGTGTTATTAATACGATTGCGATCAAATCCAATAATTCCAAGAGGCAAACGACGATCTTGGTCCATTATAAGGCGACTAATCATCCTTCTGATGCTTCCCTCGGGATCATTGAAATCGTCTAATGCCTGCTGGAAGTTATGCATCGTCGGAATCATCGCTCTGATATTGCGGTCCAGTGCTACTTCGAATAAAACTCCTTCCAGTGGACGCTCGGAAGCGAGTTGCACGTGGTTCGCATTCTGATATGCCAGCAGGAATAGAGGATTATCAATTGGCCGACTGAGGAAGTTCCAAAAGTCGGTTCCACTATTGCTTGATGGAGTGCCGTCCGGCGCCAGGCCTTGAGAAAATGCATTGTTTATGATCTGCTGAGCATTGGCATTCGGTGCTGGGACAAATATGTATAGAAACGTTACGGCATGACAATTTGTGACTGCAAGCATGAAAAGTAAGGGGCTTAATTTTTTTAGGTGTGAATTAATAATTTTAAGGATCATTTGATATTCTCGTTAATTTCTTATTGTTTTCGGACTTTAGGTATGTTTGGATGGATAATTGAAGGCTGTGCGCCGATTCAGGCGTCTTGTTCGGGTGTGTAAAATGCCGCAAGAACTGGTGCGCGCCGTGGTGCGTCCAGTATGGCGATTTTAAAGAATGAAATGTTTATTGAATGCGCCGGATGGCGACTAATATGTTTCAACGAGTTTCGCTACGCACTGCATAAGCAACCGCTTCGACGAGGGTCGTGGCTGCGAGTTTTCAACCCTCTAGGCTGGGATGGCAATCCCGGCATCGAACAGGTTGCATGCATGGCAATGCTGGGTTTTGCAACCCAGCCTACGATCGTCATCCCAGCCTACGCGCCCTATCAATCCGGCCGGTTGCCGAGCTTTACTGGTTCGGGATTGGAGGTCAGGTCGCGTTTGTCGCGCTGCGCCGTCAGCGGCTCGCCCTTGACCAGGAACCATACGTTTTCGGCGATGTTGGTGGCGTGGTCACCGATGCGCTCGATGTTCTTGGCCATGAACAGCAGGTGCGTGCAGGGCGTGATCACGCGCGGATCTTCCATCATGTACGTGAGCAGTTCGCGGAAGTAGGCCGTATAGGCTTCGTCGAGCTGCACGTCGTCCTGCCACACCTTGTAGGCCAGCTCGGCGTCGCGGTCGCGGTAGGCGCGCAGCACGCCGCGAATTTCCTCGGCGGCGAGTTCGGCCAGGTGCGCCAGGCCGCCGGTGGGCGCGAGCGGGGCGGCCATGGACAGCGGAATGGAACGCTTGGCCACGTTGGCGGCGTAGTCGCCGATGCGTTCGATATCCGCGGCGATGCGCAGCGCGGCAAACACGTGGCGCAAGTCGCCGGCGATCGGTGCGCGCAGGGCCAGCAGGCGGACCACGTCGTGGCTGATTTCCTGCTCCAACTGGTCGATCGCTTCATCGTTGTTGACGACGTGCTGCGCAGCGCGTTCGTCGCGACGGTCCACGACATCGATGGCTGCTTCCAGCTGGCTCACCGCCAGCTCGCCCATGCGAACCAGTTCGCCGGTGAGGCGCAACAGTTCGTCGTCGTAGCTCTTGATGATGTGTTCCTTGCTGCTGCCGCTCATGGATGGCCTCGTGCGATTCGGTAATAGGGGAGGGGGTTTCGCGAGCCTGGCCCCTCACCCCGGCCCTCTCCCAGCAAGGGAGAAGAAAAAAGAAAGGTCAGCCGAAGCGACCGGTGATGTAATCCTCGGTCTGCTTCTTGCCGGGCTTGGTGAAGATCTTTTCCGTATTGTCGAATTCGATCAGGTCGCCCATGTACATGAAGGCGGTGCGGTCGGACACGCGTGCCGCTTGCTGCATGTTGTGGGTGACGATGACGATGGTGTATTCGTGCTTGAGTTCTTCCACCAACTGCTCGATACGGCCCGTTGCAATGGGGTCCAGCGCCGAGGTCGGTTCGTCGAGCAGCAGCACCTCCGGACGCAGCGCAATGCCGCGCGCAATACACAAGCGCTGCTGCTGGCCGCCGGAAAGCCCCAGCGCGCTCTGCTTGAGCTTGTCTTTCACCTCATCCCACAGAGCTGCGCTGCGCAGAGCCTGTTCCACGCGGATTTCCATGTCCGCGCGCGACAGCTTTTCGTGATGGCGAATACCGTAGGCGACGTTCTCGAAGATGGTCATCGGGAACGGTACCGGCTTCTGGAACACCATGCCGACCTTGGTGCGCAGGCGGTTCATCGAATAGTTCGGGTCGAGGATGTTCTCGCCGTCCAGCTCGATCGAACCCTTCGCTTCCAGCTTGGGGTAGATCGCATAGATGCGGTTGAAGATGCGCAGCAAGGTGGATTTGCCGCAACCGGAGGGGCCGATGATGGCCGTGACCTGCTTCTCCGGGATATCCATGTTGATGCCTTTCAGCGCCTGGTATCCGTTGTAGTAGAAGTGCACGTCGCGCACTTTCAGCTTGGGCTGTGCCGAGGCACCGGTCAGGGCGGCCGCGGAGGCGGCGGCGAGGTCATTCATAACTCACCTTCTTGCGCGAAAACATGATGCGGGTCAGCAGGCTCAGTGCCAGCACGAACAGGGTGATCAGCAGCGCACCGGCCCAGGCGATCGCGTGCAGCGCCGGATTGGGATCGTTGGTGTACTGGTAGATGGTGACCGGCATGCTGGCCATCTTGTCCAGCGGATGGGCGGTCATGAAGTTGTTGCCGAACGCCGTGAACAGCAGCGGGGCGGTTTCGCCGGCCAGGCGGGCCAGCGCCAGCAGCACACCGGTGAGAATGCCGGAGAACGCCGCGCGCATCAGCACCTGCATGGTGAGCTTCCACTGCGGAATGCCCAGTGACAGCGCTGCTTCGCGCAAGGTGCCGGGCACCAGCTGCAGCATTTCGTCGGTGGTGCGCACGATCACCGGCAAGCCGATCAGCGCCAGCGCCACGCTGCCGGCGAAGCCGGAGAAGGTGATGCGCCCGTCGGTGAGTTCCGTCGTTGGGAGCACCACGATGACATAGACGAACAGGCCGAGCACGATCGACGGTGCCGACAGCAGAATGTCGTTGAGGAAGCGGATCGAGGCACCCAGGCGGCTGGCGCTGGCGTACTCGGCCAGATAGGTGCCAGCCAGCACACCGATCGGCGCGCAGATCAATAGCGCCATCAGGTCCATGATCAGGCTGCCGACCATGGCGTTGGCCAGGCCGCCTTGGTCGGCGTAGGCGGTGATCTTGGTGAACAGGGTCGGCTTCAGGGCTTCCAGGCCGTTCTGCGCGGTAATCCAAAGAATCCAAACCAGGAAGGCCAGGCCTATCAGGGTGGCCAACCCGCTCAACGCCAGTGCAACGACGTTGACGACGGCGCGGCGTGCGTAGACGGCGGACATCAGCGGCCCTCCTTGCGCGCCAGCTGGCGCAGCATGAAGCGTGCGATCAACAAGACGATGAAGGTCACGACGAACAGTAGGAAGCCCAGCGCAATCAGCGCAGAACGGTGCAGGCCGACCGCTTCGTTGAATTCATTGGCGATGCTGGAGGAAATCGAAGTGCCCGGCATCAGCAGCGATGCGGTCAGGTTGTACGAATTGCCCAGCACGAAAGTGACCGCCATGGTTTCGCCGAGTGCGCGCCCAAGGCCCAGGAAGATACCGCCGATCACCGCCGAGCGGGTATACGGCAGCACGATGTCCCACACCACTTCCCAGGTGGTGGAGCCCAGCGCGTAAGAGGATTCCTTCAGCCGCGCCGGCACGGTCTGGAACACTTCGCGCATCACCGAGGAAATGAACGGCAGGATCATCACGGCCAGCACGATGCCTGCGGTCAGCAGGCCAAGCCCTAGCGGTGGGCCGTTGAACAGATTGGGCAACACGCTGAACATCAGCACATAGGAAAGTGCGCCGCTCAGCGACAGTGCCAGCACCATGGCCGTGGCCGTCAGCGCAATCCCATGCACCCAGCGGTGCAGTGCGCCATAGAACATGGGCAGCGTTGGGATCAGCAGGATCAGGGTGCCGATGACGAGCCGCACGGCTTGCGCACCACCGCTCGGCGACGTATCGCCGAAGTAGTCGCTCAACCAGGGTTCGATATAGGTGGCCATGAACGGCACGAACACGAACAGGCCCCACATGCCGTAGATGATCGAGGGAATCGCCGCCAGCAGCTCGATCGCGGCACCCACCGGTCCGCGCATCCAGCGGGGCGCGATCTCGGTGAGGAACAGGGCGATGCCGAAGCTCACCGGCACCGCGAGGATCAAGGCGATCAGCGAAGTGACCAGCGTGCCTACGATGGGGGCCAGGGCGCCGAACTGGTTTTCGACCGGGTTCCAGTCCGAGCTGAACAGGAAATGGAGGCCATCCTTGAACAGCACGTCGCGGCCGCCCCACAGGGTGGAGAGCGCCGCACCCAGCAGCGCCGCCAGCACCAGCAGGGCGCAAAAGCGCAAAGCGAGCCGGAAGATCAGGTCGTGGCGGGCATCGGTGCGCGAACGATGTTCAGTATCGCGGGGGATCGGTTCGGCACTTAGGGCTGACATGTCAGGCGTGATTTTTTGCGATGGTTTCAGTCAGCACGACGCGCGCAACGAGACGTTGCGCGCGTCGCAAGAGGAGCTTTGGCTGTGCATCCTTGCGACAGTCTCAAGCTTACTTCTTGTACTGGCTGGCCCAGTAGGCTTCGATCTGCTGCACCAGCGAAGCGGGCAGGGGCACGTAGTCCAGCGAACGGGCTGCGTCCTGGCCCTGCTCATAAGCGTACTTGAAGAAATCGAAGGAAACCTTGGTGTTGCCGGCGCTCTTGGGCGTCTTGTACATGATCACCCACGAAGTGGCGGTGATCGGCCACGCCTCGGCGCCCGGGGCATTGGTCATCAGCAGGTTGAAGTCCTGCGCGTTCTTCCAGTCGGCTGTGTCGGCGGCGGCCTGGAAGCTGGCGATGGTCGGTTCGACCACGCTGCCGGCGGCGTTCTTCATCTTCGCGTAGCCAAGCTTGTTCTGCTTGGCATAGGCATATTCCACGTAGCCGATCGAATTGGGGATCTGCTTGATGTAAGCGGACACGCCTTCGTTGCCCTTGCCGCCGATACCGGTCGGCCATTGCACGGCGGTGCCTTCACCCACCTTCGATTTCCAGTCCGCGCTCACCTTGGAGAGATAGTCGGTGAAGTTGAAGGTCGTGCCCGAACCATCCGAACGATGCACCACGAAAATCTTGGAGCTCGGCAGGTGCATGCCGGGGTTGAGCTTGGTGATGGCCGGATCGTTCCAGGTGGTGATCTTGCCCAGATAGATGTCGCCCAGGGTCGGGCCGTCCAGCACCAGTGCACCCGGCGCAACGCCGGCCACATTGAACGCCGGCACGATGCCGCCGATCACGTCTGGGAACTGGCCCAGGCCGAACTTGGTCAGGTCCTCGGCCTTCAACGGCATGTCGGACGCACCGAAGTCCACCGTGCCGGCCTTGATCTGCGCGATACCGCCGCCCGATCCGATCGACTGGTAGTTGATGTGGTTGCCCGTCTTCTCCGCATATGCGGCCGACCACTTGGAGATGACGGGATAGACGAAGCTGGAGCCCGCACCGGTGATGTCGGTGGCCTGGGCCGTCATGCCGAACAGGGACGCGGCGACCGCGAAGGCGAGCGTGCCGAGGCGAGACGGAAGTTTCAGAGAGGTCAACACAGTGGCTCCTTTGGAGGGAAGTGGCTTACAGCCTTTCGACCCGCCTATTGCAGAGGTTAGGTGTTGCAATGAGATGTGATGAATATGTCAGCTTGATGACAATCGTAAAATCTTGTGGCTGAGCCGGGGTGCGAACGCAATATCTCCCCCTGCATCAGCCCCGATTAGCTACGGCAATGCCGTGCCGACGTGCTCCAGCTCCAGCTGTTCCAGCGAACGCAGCCGGTTCACGATCCGGCAGAACAGCAGGGCGGTGCGCTCGGCGTCATACACCGCCGAATGCGCCTCGCTCGCATCGAAGCTGTAGCCGGCGGCCATCACGGCCTTGCTCAGCACGGTTTGCCCGTACAGCAGGCCGCTCAGGCTGGCGGTGTCGAAACAGCTGAAGGGATGAAACGGATTGCGCTTGTGGCCGACACGGCGCACGGCGGCGTTGAGGAAGCCAAGGTCGAAGGCCGCGTTGTGGCCGACCAGGACGGCGCGCTGGCATTCGTTGGCGCGCACCGCCGCGCGTACCGCCTGAAAGATATGGTCCAGCGCAGACCGCTCGTTCAACGCGGCGCGCAACGGATTGTCCGGATCGATGCCGGTAATCTCCAGGGCGCGCGGATCGAGATTCGCGCCGGGAAAGGGTTCCACGTGGGTGGATACCACCGGTTTGGGGTAGAGCCTGCCCTCCTGGTCCATGCCCACGGTGACGGCGGCGATTTCCAGCAAGGCATCGCGCTCGGCATCGAAGCCGCCGGTTTCTACGTCCACGATGACCGGCAGGAAGCCGCGGAAACGGTCGGCCATGCGGGCCGCCAGACTGTTATTGAGTTGCTCCATCCGACAAGCATATCAGCCGGCTGCCGTTGGTGTTCTCACTAACTATGCGCAGGCCGGGTTGCGAAACCCCGCATCGCCCTGTGCGCCCCCCGCGCCATGCTGGGATTGTCATCCCAGCCTACCCGCATCTCTATAAGCCTGCTCGTCAGCTACGGGCAGGCCAGGGAAGCTCAAACGGTAAGCATCGCGCCCGAGAATTCATCAGCGCCCTGCATGACGAACCGTACGGTTTGTCTTCGTTTTGTCACATAACATCCATCTAACGGTAAAGCTGCCGCTCGATCATGCGCCCAGCCCGCAGGCCGCTCCAGGGGAAGGACTGTGATGCCGCGCGGTTCCATTTGATCTAGCGGAGACAACAATATGCGTTCAAAGATGCTCACGGTGGCGATCGCTGCCGGTTTGGGCCTGACCAGCGTTACGGCGACTGTGTCGGCTCAGACCTCGAACAAGAAGGTGTCGATCAGTCAGTCCGAACTGTCGCAGCTGAAGGCCGAAATCTCAGCGCTGGAGCAGAAGGTTCAGGACCTGGAATCGCAGCAGCAGGCCCAGCAGCAGGCCCAGGTTGAAACCGCTCAATCGGTGCAGGCTACGCAGGCTCAGGTCCAGGCCACGCAAAAGCAGGTTGTGGCCGCTACGACCGAGCACAAGGGCGACATCCTCGGTGGTACGGGTGGCGTGAAGTGGACCTTCGGCGGCTTCCTGGCGGCTGAATCGGCCTACCGTTCGCGCGACACCGCCGATGACATCTCGACCAAGTTCACCGCCATTCCGTTCCAGGGTGGTACCAGCACCGCGCCGATCAACACGAGCAGCGGCGCTACCACCACCTATCCGGTTACGAACGCCAAGAACAACCAGTTCGTCTATAGCGCGCGTCAGAGCCGTCTGTCGATCAAGGCGGAAGGCGACATCAACGACTCCACCCACGTGACGGGCTACTACGAGACGGACTTCCTCGGTGGCGCCCAGACAGCGAACATGAACGAGAGCAACTCGTTCAATATGCGCGTGCGCCAGTTGTGGGCCAACGTCGACTGGAGCGACTACGGCATGCATCTGCTGGCCGGTCAGGCGTGGTCCTTGATGACGCTCGACAGCCAGGGCATCACCGCGGGCAAGGAAGTGCTGCCGCCGACCATCGACGCGCAGTACGGCGCGGGCTTCAACTGGGCGCGCCAAACGCAGCTGCGCTTCGTGAAGGATTGGAACAAGATGTGGTGGCTGGGCGTGTCGGTGGAAAATCCGCAGACCGCAGGCATCGGCGGTACCGCCGGCCCGGGCACCAAGGGGTATGCGACCACGACCGCCACGGTCGGCGCAGGCTCGCTGTATGACACCCTCAACTCGGTGTCGCTCAACCAGATTCCGGACATCCTCGTGAAGTTCGCGGCTGATCCGGGTTGGGGCCACTACGAAGTGTTCGGCATTTCGCGCGAGTTCACCACCCGCGTCACGCCGACTGCCGCCAATGGCGGTCCGGGCGCCACCACCAACCAGACCGCGCATGGCGGCGGCTTTGGTTTCGGCATGCTGCTGCCGCTGCTGCCGAAGGTGCTGGACTTCCAGCTTTCGGGCATGAGCGGCAAGGGCATTGGCCGTTACGGCACCTCCGGCCTGAACGACATCACCTATACCACCAGCGGCGCTCCGCATCCGCTGAAGGAAAACATGGTGTTGGGCACGCTGACGTGGCATGCCACCGACGCCTTCGACGTGTACGCCGAAGGTGGCCGCGAGCAGGAAGACAGCTACCAGACCGTTGGCGTGAACGGCTTGCCGCTCGGCTATGGTGCTGGTGCTCTCGGCTACAACAACAGCAACTGCGGCGTCTACGGCGCGGCCACCAATTGCACTGGCCAGAACCGCAGTGTCAAGGAAGAAACGCTCGGCTTGGTCTGGAAGTTCTACCAGGGCAAGTTCGGCCGCCTGCAGTTCGGTACGCAGTTCTCGCATCTTTCGCGTCAGCTGTTCACCGACAGCGCCGGTCATGCGCCGAAGGCCGCGGACAACATGTTCTTCACCAGCTTCCGTTACTACCCGTTCTAAGAATGGTCTGAAAAAATCCGTCATGGATTTTTTCAGGCGCGGGCCTTCCCTGGTCCGTGGAAACGCTGAGCTTATTCAGCGTTTCCCCCATCAGTTATCGGAAAGGAGTTTGACCCAAGGAAGGAAAAACGGCGGGCATGTCCCGCCGTTTTGCTTTTTTACGTGCAGGCGTCCAGCCCATATGAATCAACCGGCGCGGCTTGTTCAGTTGCATGAATTTGCATTTAGCTACGCGCTTGCGATGCCTGGGAGCAATCCGATACTTTGCTTCTCATGTCTTCCTTCAACCGCCATCGCTCGCTGCTGCTGACGCTTTGCGCACTCGCCCTGTTGTTGCTGGCGGGCACGAGCAAAGTGTTGGGTGCGCAGCCTCGCCATGGGACTTGCGCGCAGACTTCGCTTGCATCGGCCATGGCGGTTGCGGGTCATGACAAAGCCGTGGCGGAAAAGGCTGGCGGTGCCTCGAGCGATTGCAACAACGACCAGCTCGATGATGATTGCGGCTTAGACGATGAACTGGTTGCGCCGGCGCTCGTGCACGTTGTGCTGGCCCCCGTGCGCTCCGGTGTTCCTGTAGACATCGCTCCATCCCTGCGGCCGACGCCCTCCGCCGGCCCGCTGCGGCCACCACGCGCCGCCTGACGTCATTCTGCGGCGCTCCTGCCGCTGCTTATCCCCTGAGCTTGTTCTTTGCTTCGGCAGCACTTGGCCGCGTATAGGCGCGTGTCGCTGTCGTGGCGTCCCATTGCATCCAGCGCGTTCGCCGCGGCTGTGCGAACGTCTAGTGGAGATTTTCCCCATGCAACGTCTGATCGACGGTTTCCGGTATTTCCGCCAGGAAGTTTTCCCCGAGCAGCGCGAGCTGTTCAAGCAACTGGCCTCGGGCCAGAGCCCGAGCACCCTGTTCATCACCTGCGCCGATTCGCGCGTGATGCCCGAGATGATCTTCAATGCGCAGCCGGGTGAACTGTTCGTCTATCGCAACATCGGCAACATCGTCCCGCCTTATGCACAGCATGTGAGCGGCGTGGTGGCGGCCATCGAGTACGCGGTGCGCGTGCTCCAGGTCAGGCACATCGTGATTTGCGGTCATTCCGATTGCGGCGCCATGAAGGCACTGCAAAAGCCTGCGCTCGTGAAGGACATGCCATCGGTCGCGGCGTGGTTGAAGCATGGCGACGTGGCGCGCTACGTGGTCGAGCACAACAGCCATGGCTTGCCGGAAGACGAAAAACTGGCCTGCCTGACGCGCGAGAACGTGGTCGGTCAGCTGGAACACTTGCGCACTCTGCCGGTTGTGGCGGCGGCATTGGCGCGCGGCATTCTGAATATTCACGGTTGGGTGTACGACATTGCCCATGCCGAGATCGACGTTTTCGATGCGGAGCAGGGCTGCTTCGTGAAACTCGACCCCGGCAGCGGCAAGTTACCCGATGCGACGCCGCACTTGCGCTTTGCCGCCACCGGGTCCTGAGGAGCGAACCATGCGATCCTATTTTTCACAAGGACTCTTCGGCCGTGATCTGCTTGGTTCGATCGTGGTATTCCTGGTGGCGTTGCCGTTGTGCATGGGCATCGCCATCGCTTCGGGCATGCCGCCCGCGGCGGGCCTGATCACCGGAATCGTTGGCGGCATCGTGGTCGGCGCCGTGGCCGGCTCGCCCCTGCAGGTAAGCGGTCCTGCAGCGGGCCTGGCGGTGCTGGTGTTTGAGCTGGTGCGCGAGCATGGCGTGGCGGCGTTGGGACCGGTGGTGTTGCTCGCCGGCCTGATCCAGGTCATTGCCGGCGTGGGCAAGATTGGCGTGTGGTTTCGCATGATCTCCCCGGCGGTGGTGGCAGGCATGCTGTCGGGCATCGGCATCTTGATCGTGGCTTCGCAGATGCATGTACTGATCGATGCCGCTCCCAAGGCGCGCGGCCTGGAAAATTTCGTCGCCTTGCCCGACGCGTTGGTCAGTGCATTCAAGGGTGAGGTCGGCAGCGTATCCGCGCTGATCGTTGGCTTGTCCACCATGGCCATCATGCTGGGTTGGGAGAAGCTGCGTCCGCACGCTCTGCGCTTTGTGCCGGGGGCGTTGCTGGCCGTGGTGACAGTTACCGCCCTGGTCACCCTGTTGGGTACGCAGGTGAACAAGGTGAATATCCCGGCGAATCTGTTCGCAACGATCGAGCTGCCGAGCTTGAGCAGCCTTGCCTCATTGGCGCAGCCGTCGCTGCTTGTGGCGGCGCTCACCTTTGCGCTGATCGCCAGTGCCGAGACGCTACTGTCGGCAGCGGCGGTGGATCGCATGCATAAAGGTGCACGCACCAACTACGACCGCGAGCTGGCTGCGCAAGGCGTGGGCAACATGCTGTGCGGCTTGCTGGGTCCCTTGCCGATGACCGGAGTGATCGTGCGCAGTGCCGCCAATGTGCAGGCCGGTTCCGCCACGCGCATGGCGGCGATCCTGCACGGCGGCTGGCTGCTGGTGTTCGCCATGCTGTTGCCGTGGCTGATCCGCGCCACGCCGGTGGCGTGCCTGGCCGGCATTCTGGTGTTTACCGGCATCAAGATGGTCAACCTCAAGCAGATGAAATCGCTGGCGCAATATGGCCGTGGCAACTTCGTGGTGTATGCCGTGACAACGCTCGCCATCGTTGCCACCGATCTCCTGACCGGCGTGCTGGTGGGCTTCGCCCTGTCGGTGCTCAAACTGGCGCTGCAATCTTCGCGTTTGCGGATGGGGCTCACCGATCACCAAGAGCCCGGCATGTTGAAATTGGAACTCGACGGGTCAGCCACCTTTTTCAAGGTGCCTGCGTTGACGCGCACGCTGGATCAGGTGCCCCCGAACACCCGTGTGCTGCTTGATGTTGGCCGCCTGCATCACGTCGACCAGGCCTGCCTGGAGGTGCTGACCGAATGGCAAGACAATGCCAGGGCGCGCGGTTGCGAACTGGTGGTGGATTGGAAAGCGTTGCACGCGCGCGTGGAAGGCTTGCGCCAGGCCGCGTGAATGACAGCCCCTTTTTCCCTTTGGAAAAGGGGCTCTTTTCTTAGGGGGCAGCCGATTTACGCGGACGTCTTGTCCTTGTATCGGCACAAGTCCCGGATCACGCATTGCGGACAATCGGGTTTGCGCGCCTTGCATACGTAGCGCCCGTGCAGGATCAGCCAGTGATGGGCATCCTGCTTGAACTCCTTCGGCACCCCTTTTTCCAGTTTGTCTTCGACGGCGCGTACGTCTTTGCCGGGTGCCAGTCCGGTGCGGTTGGCGACGCGGAAGATATGCGTATCGACCGCGATGGTGGGGTGACCAAACGCGGTGTTGAGCACCACGTTGGCGGTCTTGCGCCCTACGCCCGGCAGCGCTTCGAGCGCTTCGCGATGGTCCGGCACCTCGCCGTCGTATTGCTCCACCAATATCCGGCAGAGTGCGATGACGTTTTTCGCCTTGGCGTTGTACAGCCCAATGGTGTTGATATAGCGCTTGAGCTTTTCCTCACCCAGGTCGAGGAGGGCCTGCGGCGTATTGGCCACCGGGAACAGCTTGCGCGTGGCCTTGTTGACGCCCACGTCGGTGGCTTGGGCTGACAGCACGACCGCGACCAGCAGTTCGAACGGGGTGGTGTAGGCCAGCTCGGTGGTGGGATGCGGATTGAGTTCGCGCAGACGGGTGAACAGTTCGGCCACATCCGTTTTCTTCACTGCTTGGGCTCCTGTTTTTTCGCCCTGGCGCGGGCGAGGGCGTCGAGCACGTTTTGGCTGGCACCGTGCACCTGGGCCTTGCGTGCAGCCAGCTCCGCTTCCCGTTGCGCGTGCTGTGCCGCCAGGCGTGCCTCTCGGCGCTGAAAATGCATGCGCGCCGCTTCGGCGTGAACAGAATCGTTCGCCTGGGCCAGCGGCATGGGCTCAAGCACGATGCAATCAACCGGACAGGCCGGCACGCAGCGCTCGCAGCCGGTGCAGTCGTCAGTGAGCACGGTGTGCATCAGCTTGTTCGCTCCGACGATGGCATCGACGGGGCAGACTTGGATGCACTTGGTGCAGCCGATGCAGTCGGCCTCGACGATGCGCGCCAGTGTGCGCGGCTTTTCGACCCCGTTTTCCGGGTTCAATGGTAGCGGTGCGCAGCCGAGCAGGGCAGCCAGCTTGGCAATGCCTTCGCTGCCGCCGGGCGGGCATTGGTTGATCAGCGCTTCGCCTTTGGCGATCGCTTCCGCATACGGGCGACAGCCGTGGTAGCCGCATTGTTCGCATTGCGTTTGCGGCAGCAGGGCGTCGATGCGGTCGGCGAGGGTGGTCATGGCTATGACAATGTTTGGTCTTGCCTCATCGTCATTCCGGCCTGCGCCGGAATGACGGATGAAAAATCAGGCGAGTTGGGTCAGCGTACCGTCGCGCCCGGCTCCGCCCCCTGATCCGCATCCAGCAGAAACAGGTCGCCGCCGCCCTCGCCAGCCGAAAGGATCATCCCCTCGGACACGCCAAAGCGCATCTTGCGCGGCGCGAGGTTGGCGATGAACACCACGTTGCGGCCAACCAGCTTTTCCGGCTCGCCGTACGCGGCGCGGATGCCGGAGAATATCTGGCGCTTGCCGAGCGGGCCGGCGTCCAGTTCGAACCGCAATAGCTTGTCCGAGCCGTCCACGAACTCGCACGCCAGTACCTTGCCGACGCGCAGGTCGAGCTTGGCGAAATCGTCGATGCTGATGACAGGGGATTCAGTGCTGGCGGCGGTGGCTTCAGTCATGGGCTTGCTTTCTTTCTTGGGCTGTAGCTGGCGGGCGGGCTCCGGCGCGGAGCCCAGCGATTCCTTCGAGGCCTCGATCATCGCTTCGATCAGCTTGGGATCGATGCGCGAGAGCAGCGGCTCGAAAACTTGGATGGTGTGATTGTGCAAGGTGGCGCAGGCCGCATCGAAATGCACGATGGGGGCAGCGAGGAATTTCTCCGCGGCTGCCACCGTGACCGGCAGTACCGGCTTGAGCAGGCCGCCAAGCAAACGGAATGCGGCAAGCGCAAACGAGCAGACTTGATGCAGCTCATTGCGCTGCGCTTCGTCCTTCGCCATGACCCATGGCGCCTTGACGGCGATGTGGCCATTGACCAGGTCGGCCATCAGGACGAACTTGCGCATCACTTCGGCGAATTCACCGCTTTCGTACAGCTGGGGCACCTCGTTGTAATGCGAAAGCAGTGCTTGCCACAGCTCGTTTTGCTCATCCGAAAAGCCGGCTGCCAGGCGCCCGTCGAAGAACTTGTGCACGAAACCCGCGGTGCGGCTGGCGATGTTCACCCACTTGCCGATCAGGTGCGAATTGACGCGCTCTTCGAACGCCTTCAGGTCCAGATCCACGTCCACCGGCGCATCGCTCAGCATGGTGGCGAAGTAATAGCGCAGGAATTCTGCGTTCAAGCCGACATCGAGATACGTGCGTGCCTGGATGAAGGTGCCGCGCGACTTGGACATCTTCGCGCCGTTCACCGTCAGGTAGCCATTGACGTGCAGCGCGGTGGGCGTACGGAACTGCGCGCCGTGCAGCATCGCCGGCCAGAACAGGCCGTGGAAATTGATGATGTCCTTGCCGATGAAGTGGTGCAATTGGGCATCGCTGTCCGGCGCCAGGAAATCCTCGAACTTCAGGCCGGTGCGCCCGCACAGGTGCTTGAAGCTCGCCAGGTAGCCGACCGGCGCATCCAGCCATACGTAAAAGAACTTGCCCGGCGCGTCGGGAATGGGGAAGCCGAAGTAGGGCGCGTCGCGCGAGATGTCCCAGTCTTTCAGGCCGCCGTCCAGCCACTCCTTGAGCTTGGCCACCACGCCGGGGTTGGCCACTGGCTTGCCGTGCGTAAGCTTGCCCGCGAACCAGTCGCGCAGCAGCGTTTCGAACTTGCTCAGCTCGAAGAAGTAGTGTTCCGAATCGCGCAGCACCGGTGTCGCGCCGGAGACCACCGAGTAGGGGTTGATCAGGTCGGTGGGCGCGTAGGTGGCGCCGCAGTTCTCGCAATTGTCGCCATACTGGTCCGGCGTACCGCACTTGGGGCAGGTGCCCTTGATGTAACGGTCCGGCAGGAACATCTGCTTGTCCGGATCGAACAGCTGCTGGATGTCGCGCTTGGCGATGTAGCCGCTATCGCGCAGGCGCACGTAGATCTGCGAAGCCAGCTCGCGGTTCTCTTCCGAATGCGTGGTGTAGTAGTTGTCGTAGCTGAAATGGAAGTCGGCGAAGTCCGCTTCATGGCTGGCGCGGATGCCGTCGATGAAGGCTTCCGGCGATACCCCGGCCTTTTCCGCGGCGAGCATGATCGGCGTGCCGTGCGCATCGTCTGCCGCCACGAAATGCACCTCGTGGCCCATCATCCGCTGCGCGCGGACCCAGATGTCGGTCTGGATGTAGCCCAGCATGTGGCCCAGATGGAGCGGGCCATTGGCATAGGGCAGGGCGTGGGTGACGAGTAGGCGACGGCTCATGGATGGCAGCGACTCCAAATGGGCCGTGCATTATGGCATGCGGCGCCGCTGACGCTTCGCAATGGTGATGCCGGGAAGCGGTTCGTCTGGATTTGCACGATATTGCACGTTTGTGTACATTTGTTCGTAGTGTGGACGAATGGTGGGGTGGCGTGGTGATGAGCGGACGTATCGATACGGTGATCTTCGATCTTGGCAACGTGCTGATCGGCTGGGACCCGCGTCGCCTGTATCGCCAATTGATCGAGGACGAAGCGCGGATGGAATGGTTTCTGCGCGAGGTGTGCAGCAGCGAGTGGAACGAGCAGCAGGATCGGGGCCGCCCTTGGGCCGAAGGCACGGCGCAGTTGCGCGCGCAGTTTCCTGAGCATGCCGAACTGATCGACGCCTATCACCTGCGCTGGCAGGAAACCCTGCTTGGTCCGATCGAGGGTAGCGTTGCGCTGCTGGCGGAACTGAAAGCGAGCGGTGTGCGCTTGTTGGCGCTTACCAACTGGTCGCAGGAGACGTTTCCGGTCGCGCGCCAGCTCTATCCCTTCCTGCAATGGTTCGAAGGCATCGTGGTGTCCGGCGAGGAACGCCTGGTGAAGCCTGACCCGCGCATCTATCAATGCCTGATGCAACGTTATACGGTGGATCCTGCTTGCGCGCTGTACATCGACGACTCCCAGCGCAACGTGGTGGCGGCCGAAGCCTTGGGGTTGCACGGCTGGTGGTTCCGCGACCCGGCAAGTCTGCGCGAGCGCCTGATGCAGCTGGGGTTGCTTGAAAGCGAAACGCAGGCGACCGGCCATGGCTAAATCCACCGCTTCGACCATCGATCGCAACGCGTTGCCCGAGGAGCGTCAGCAGCGCATTCTGGCGCGGCTGCGCAGCGAAGGACGCGTAGTGGCGGCCGAACTGGCGGAGGCCTTCGAAGTCTCCGAGGATTCGATCCGGCGCGATTTGCGCGAACTGGCGGCACAAGGCCTGTGCAAGCGTGTATATGGCGGTGCGCTGTTGCCCGCGGTCACGGTGACTCCGCTCAAGCAGCGGCGCACCGAGCATCCCTTGCGCAAGCAGGCCCTTGCACGCAAAGCCGTGAGCCTGGTGAAGCCCGGGCAGGCGCTGCTGATCGATGCGGGCACCACCAATGCCGCGATCGCGGCTGCACTGCCAGTCGGTGCGGGGCTCACGGTGATCACCAATGCACCCCAGATCGCGCAGCTGTTGCTCGACCGGGAAGGCTTTGAAGTGATGCTGGTCGGCGGCCGTATCGATTCGTCCATCGGTGGCGCTATCGGCGCGCAGGCGGTGGAGCAGGTACGAAGGGTGCGCGCGGACCTGTGCTTTCCCGGCGCCTGCGCGATCGATGCTGTGCACGGCCTATGGGGTTTCGACAGCGAAGAGACGCTGTTCAAACGGGCAATGATCGAAGCCAGCGATGAAACGATAGTAGTGGCTACCGATGACAAGCTCGGCGCCGTGGCGGCGCATCAGGTGGCTGAACTGACGCGCGTGCAGCACCTGGTGGTGGAGCACTCGGCGGATCGCGCAACGCGCGCGGCTTTCGCGGCGCATGGGGTGATGGTGCACAGGGCCGAGGCGGTGTCGGGCTGACTTTATAGGCTGGGATGACAATCCCAGCATCGCGCGGCTGCATGCATGGCATGCTGGGTTTCGCAACCCAGCCTACGATTGTCATCCCGGCCTACGGGTTATGCGCCATCGCCACAGGATCAGCGCAAGTACGCCTACAGGTAGTCATACCCACAGCAGCTCCGAACTGAGCACCGGGCAGGCGCGGGCGCTGAAAAAGCGCACGCCGATGGGAGAAACGTGGATCGGATGCCAGGGAAAGAAATAGCGCTGCGTGCTGAACGGCCAGGCGATGGCAACCCCTAGGCCGCCATCGGTGAGCATGTCCAGTAGCGGAT
Source organism: Dyella choica (assembly GCF_003977665.1). Classification (GTDB taxonomy): domain Bacteria; phylum Pseudomonadota; class Gammaproteobacteria; order Xanthomonadales; family Rhodanobacteraceae; genus Dyella_B; species Dyella_B choica. The sequence continues at coordinate 241,672 of NZ_RYYV01000003.1, forward strand.
GCGAGACAGCAGAAAGACCGATAAATGCGCAAGCGCGCGGTGCCGTGGTGCGCAACGGCCGATGTAGCAGCGCGGCAAACATGGCTGTGCATAACGCGAACAGCAGCGAATGCATGGCGCCTCGATGCCCGAACGCATCGGCGTAAGGAATGCCGAGCTTGAAACTTAGCGTGTCGGCATCCGGCAGCATGGCGGCAACCATGCCGGCACAAAGCAAGCGCCGACTTATACGCGGTTCGCCCGCGGCGGAGCCAAGCAGGGCAGGGACGGCAGCGTGGGTGAAGATGGTAGGCATGGCGGTTCCAGTCCGTGGGGGTACAGCATGCCTGGTTCAAGCCGGGGCGTCATTCCGGCGCAGGCCGGAATCCAGTTCAAATACGCGTCCGAAGGACACAACAGCTTTTATGTTGAGTGCTTCGCACGACGTATTGAAACTGGATTCCGGCCTGCGCCGGAATGACATTAGGTAGAGCAATGCCCTTGGGCAAACCCGGGACGGCCTTCTTCCGGTTTTACGGATTGGTCACCGTCAACGTAATCGGCCCCGCCAGCTCGGTATAACCATCGTTGTAGCAATACCAGACGTTGTACGTGCCCGGCGCGAGGCCGGACGTATCGAACGTCACCGTACCGCTGGCGTTCGGCGTGTACTGCCAGCTGGTGGATGCGCCATTGCCCGGACTGCTGCCCGGCGCGTAGATGCCAATCCAGTTTTTGCCATTGAGCTGGCTTACTGGTGTGGCGTAGTCGAAGTGCACATAGGTGCCCTTGCTGACGCTTGGCATGGAACTGGTGAGGCTGGGGGAGCTAATGGCCTGGGTGGCAACGAATGCATCGTTGATCGGTTGCGCGTACTGGTCGTTATGCGTAAGCGGTGCGATGCCCAGCGCGTTTTCGATGGTGCTGCCGATGCTGTAGTGGTTGTAGCTGGCATTGCTGACATAGCCCGCCTGCACCGTGCCCGGCGAGCCGAGCACGAAAGTCGCCACATGGTTGCTGCCGGAAGATTCTGATTCATCCCAGGTGAGAATCAGCAACGAACGCTCCTGCGTCCATGCCGGCGAATTGAAGATCGGCTGCAGGGTCTGCTGCAGCCAGCCGTTTTGCGCCTGCAGGCTCTGGGCGGAACCGTTGCCGGAAGCCTCGCCGTCGTAATAATCGTCCGCGGCGATCCAGGCAAAGTTCGGCGTGGTGGCCGCCGATTGCAGGTCGGTGCTCAGCTGCGTGGTATCGAACAGATGCTGAGCGCAACGCGTGGTGTTCGACGAAATATTGGTGAAATTGATGAACGGCGCATCATCCGGCTGGTAGTAGCTGTCGAAATTGTTGCTGGTGTTGCAGGGCGTGCCCATGCCTTGCTCATAGGCTTTCCAGGTTTGACCGGCCGCTTCGAGCTCGTCGCCGATGTGTTGGGCGGTCACCTTGATGTTGGGAAAGTAGATCGCGCCCTTCACGAAAGTGTCGCCGCCGGCGATCGACAGATAGTTTTCGTCGCTGGGGTGGTAGACGCCGCTGTAGTTGTCCAGCAGCGTGCCCTGGCTGGCGAGGCTGTTGATGAAGGGCGCATGGGTGGTGTCGCCGATCACCTGGTCGTAGCTGGTGTTTTCCATCATCACCATGAAGACGTGGTCGAACGCCGGTACTTGCGAGACGGGCGTCTGCAAGCTGGGGGCGGCGACCGGCGTGGACAGCGTCAACGAAAGATTGTCGGCATAGCCGATGTTGTAGGACGCCGAAGTGTTGTTGAACTGCAGCAGCACCGAGATCGTACGCGTACCTGCCGGCACGTTGCCGATAGCCGATTTGGCGATGAAGCCGGTCTTGTCGCTGCGCGCGGAGGCATTCACGCCGGCCAGCTGCGCCGGCGTGCCCAGCGGATTGCCATTGCAATCGAGAAAGGTGGCCGTCAGGATGGCTTGCCCGTTGTAAACGGTATAGCCGCCCAGCCAACCTGAAAGCGTGTAGCTGATGTTTCCGCCGTCGATGGCATAGGCTGCACTGGAAACATCCACGTCCTGGCGCAGCGCCGAATCGCCATACGGACCATCGGCAATGAATGCCTTGCCGCCTGAAGCGTTGCCAGGTTTGCTGAAACTGCCGATCGAATAGCAGACGGTCGACGGGCTGCCTTGCGTCACCGTCCAGCCCGGCACGGTATTCACGGCGGACCAGTCGCCGGTGCAGGTGCCGGCTTCGCCATCGCCATTCACCAGCAGGTTGGCGCTGTTGGTGGCGAACACCGGTGTCGCGAACAGGCCGCTCAGACAGGCAGTCGCAAGCATCTTTCTTACGCATGACTTACGTAGGTTACGCATACGCAAACGCCCCTTGCTGTGGTGAGAAGGGCGAGACTTTGCAGCTGTGGGGTTGCGAGCGCGAGACGGAGAGAGGACAACCCGGGGCACTTGGCGCCGGGTTGTAGCTGGGAAGGAAATCCCAGCGGAAGGTTGTCGCATGGAAAGCTGGGATTGCCATCCCAGCCTACGCATGCAGTGCGCGTTACTGCATGCGCTCCCAAACCTGGCTGCGCCCGAGCAGCGAAATGCCGATGTAACCGTGCACGTCCAGTTTCTGCCCGCCTTCGGTCAGGCTGAGCTTTACGCTGTAGACCTTGCCGTTCTTCGGGTCGAGGATCTTGCCACCGTCCCACACGTCGCCGTCCTTGCTGACGTTCCACATGATCACCATGCCTTCGACCGGCTGATCCTTGCGTTCGCCCTCGCATTTCTTGCAGACCGGATGCGGGCCATCATCGGAAAGCAGCACCTGCAGGACCTTGCCTTGCAGCTTGCCGTTGTCTTCGGTGATCTGGATGACGGACTTGGGCTTGCCGGTGACATCGTCGATCTGCCGCCAGGTGCCCACCGGCGTGTCGTTGGCGGCCCAGGCAACGGCCGAGCCGAGCAGTAGACAGGCGGCGAAGGCAAACTGCGACAGGCGTTTCATAACAATTGACTCCCTACGTTGGCGTATGGCTGAGCCTGCCGAGCGGTGGCCGAGTGGGTCAAGCTGCATTGCGCCATGGCCCTGCTGGCATAATGAAGAGCCCGATCACAGCCCCTTTCCCATGACGCAGGCGAATGAAGCCCTGGTACGCCGGATCCTCGGCGACCTTACCGATCCCCACACCGGCGCCCCCTTGGCCGATTCGATCCGCGCCGTCGGGGTCGATGGCGCCAGGGTTTCGGTGGACATCCAGCTCGGCTATCCGGCGGCCGGGGCGATCGAATCGCTGACCGCCCAGGCCAGGCAGGCACTGGAGGCCGATGAGGCGATTGAAGCTGCGGTCGTCTCCCTTTCCAGTCGCGTCCACTCGCACAAGGTGCAAGGCGCGCTGGCGCCGCTGCCGAACGTGAAGAACATCCTCGCGGTGGCATCCGGCAAGGGCGGCGTGGGCAAGTCCACCGTCGCTGTGAACCTGGCCCTGGCGCTGGCCGCGGAGGGCGCGAAGGTGGGCATACTCGACGCGGACATCTACGGTCCCAGCCAGCCGCGCATGCTCGGTATCCACGGCCGCCCCGAATCGCCGGACGGCAAGACCATCATGCCGATGAGCGCGCACGGTTTGCAGGCGATGTCGATCGGTTTCCTGGTCGACGAGGAAACGCCAATGATCTGGCGTGGCCCGATGGTGACCCAGGCCATGATGCAACTGCTCGGCGACACGCGTTGGGACATGCTCGATTACCTGGTCATCGATCTGCCGCCGGGCACGGGCGACATCCAGCTCACGTTGTCGCAGAAGGTGCCGGTGGCCGGAGCGGTAATCGTCACCACGCCGCAGGACATTGCGCTGCTCGACGCGCGCAAGGCACTGAAGATGTTCGAGAAGGTGGAGGTTCCGGTGCTCGGCATCGTCGAGAACATGGCTACGCACATCTGCAGCCACTGCGGCCACGAGGAGCACATTTTCGGTGCCGGCGGCGGCGAACGCATGGCCGAGCAATACCAGGTGCCATACCTGGGCTCGCTGCCGCTTGACATCCGCATTCGCGAACAGGCCGACGGCGGCAACCCCACCGTGGCGGCCATGCCGGACTCGGAACTGGCGGCGCACTATCGTGCCATCGCGCGCAATACGGCTGGTCGGCTCGCGCGCCAGCCGCGCAACAAGTCGCTGGGCCTGGGCAAGATTGTCGTGCAGGGCCAGCCGGCGACGTGATTGCCCAGAGGCGCGTGCTCTGCCTTTCCGGCAGCCTGCGGCGGGTTTCGTCCAATACCGCGGCCTTGCTCGCCGCCCGCGAGCTGGCGCCGGCGGATCTGTCGCTGAGCTTTTACCCAGGATTGGGCTTGCTGCCGCTGTTCAATCCGGACGAGGAGGCTGGCAACCTCCCCCCAAGCGTGCAGGCGCTGCGTGAGGCCGTGGGGCAGAGCGACGCTTTGTTGATCGCCTGCCCGGAATACGCGCATGGCGTACCCGGGGCCTTCAAGAACCTGCTGGACTGGCTGGTCGGCAGCCTGGAATTCCCCGATAAGCCGGTGCTGCTGATCAACGCCTCGGCGCGTGGCTCGCATCATGCGCAGGATGCGCTGTGCGAAATCCTGCGGACGATGTCGGCCCGGCTGATTACACCGGAGCCGGTGCCTGTGGCTTTGCCGGGAGCCGGGTGCACGCTGGAGCAAGTCCTCGCCGATCCGGCGCGTTGTTTGGAGCTGGCGACCGCGCTGGGATGCCTGCGGGCCGGATTGGATGGGATGGCGTGATCACTTTCACTCCCTCCCCTGCAAGCAGGGGAGGGAGTGAAAGAGCCGCAGCGCTGGCGAACGCCCCCGTCAACCATGTATTTTTGCCGCTTTGCGCCCGGGACCGACCGGGCGCGGCAGGCAGCACCGGAGTCCGAGTGAGCATCAAATCCGACAAATGGATCCGCCGCATGGCGCAACAGCACGGCATGATCGAGCCGTTCGAGCCTGGCCAGGTCAAGCTGCGCGACGGTAACAAACTGGTGTCGTACGGCACCTCCAGCTACGGCTATGACGTGCGCTGCGCGCGCGAATTCAAGATCTTCACCAATATCAACTCCACCATCGTCGACCCGAAGGCTTTCGATCCGACCAGCTTCGTCGATGTGGCGGCGGACGTGTGCATCATTCCGCCCAACTCCTTTGCGCTGGCGCGCACGGTGGAGTATTTCCGCATTCCGCGCCAGGTGCTCACGGTGTGCCTGGGCAAGAGCACTTATGCGCGCTGCGGCATCATCGTGAACGTAACGCCGCTGGAACCGGAATGGGAGGGCCACGTGACGCTGGAGTTCTCCAATACCACGCCCCTGCCGGCCAAGATCTATGCCAACGAAGGCGTGGCCCAGATGCTGTTTTTCGAATCCGACGAGGAGTGTGAAACCAGCTACAAGGACCGTGGCGGCAAGTATCAGGGGCAGCAGGGCGTGACCTTGCCGCGCACCTGAACGCGCTGCGTATTGCACCCAACCACCTTCATCCGGCGGCGCTACACTTGCATGGCAACGCTGATATTCGCAGGAGATCGAGCATGATCCGTCTTTCCACGCTGTCAACCCGCGGCGCCGCCGTCCTGATGTTCGGCAGCCTGCTGGTGCTTGGCGGCTGCCATCGCGGCGCGTCCAGGGACACAGTGGGAACCACGCAGACCCAGAGCCAGTTCGACCTGACCATGAAGGCTTACAAGAATGGCCAGTTCCTGATCGATGGTGCCGTGGTTTCCGCGCTCGACGCCGGCAGCCACTTCTCCTATCTCAAGGACACCGGCAAGTTGCCCAAGACGGTGCTGCTGCTGCCCAGCGACGATTCGAAGATCCGCAAGCAGCATCTGCAGTACATGGCTCGTTTGCAGTTGGACTACGGCTTCGTCGCCTACTATGACGATGGCGGCAAGCTGGCCCGCATCAACCCGGTGGAGACCCAGGCGCGCGCACTGGAGGATTACCACGCACCGGCCACGGCGCCGACCAGCGACACCAACAAGGATGCCAGCGGCAAGGCCTACGGCGACCAGGGCGGCAGCGATTCAAGCCACTGACGTCGAGCCCGTCAACAGGTCGAAGACAGAGCGCCCGTCGATGACGGGCGCTCTCGTTTCAGGCCTCAGCAGCTCGTTCCGCCCGGGCCGCCGAAATAGAAGTAGTAGCCCCAGTAGTTCGACGGCGGCGTGTAGCCACCCCAATACGGTCCGTCGATCGTGTAGCAACTTGGCGATGGTTGCCCGACGCTGAGCGAAACCCAGTACGCCGCGCCACCTGGCGCCCAGTACCACACCTGGCGCTGATAGCCTGCGTAACTCCAGCCGGCGCTGGCGAAATTGCCGCTACCTTCGGCGGGCCACGAAGTCGAGCCCACGGACTCGCTGCCGAATTCGATCAGCTGCGCCGAGGTACTCATGGGCCCGCTGCCATACAGCGAAGCTGGGTAGTAGCCCACCCACGTGACGTTGCCGGGCGTGCCCAGGCCGAGCCACCAATTGCCTTGATACAGGTAATACTGCGCCAGGAATTCGTACTGCGCGCCGCCCACCGTGCTGTAGTTGGAGAACGGGCCGCCGAAGTACCAGCTGCTGTTGGTCTGCACGAAAGCCGAACAATCCAGGTTGTAGCAGCCGGTGCTCTGGTAGCCGTCGGCGGTCCAGTAGATGAACAGGCGGGAGCGCTCATCCCCGTATTTGCCCGGATAGTTCTGCCAGCCCACTTCGGCCGTCTGCGTGGTGCCGGTAGTGCCTACCGTCCACGATTGCGCCAGCGAGAAGATCTGGTCGGCGCCGGTGTCCACATACGGCGACCACAAATTGATGGTGTCGGTCTGGCCGATATTGGTGACGTTTTGATAAGTGTAGGAGTATTTGTGCGAATACACCTGCGGCGGAACGATGCGTTTGCTTGGGAGGTGCTCGGCGCCGTCCGGTGTTTTCTGCAAATACGCTTGCAGGGATGGAAAGCGCGCCAGTTCCTGCAACGTCACGCGGCGCATGGGGATGGTGCCGGTTGCGCAGACGCGAGAATGCCCCAGTGTGTCCACACGGTCATTCTCTGCCAATTGCGATGGGATCGCGGTCACCTGGTCGAGACTACCGACTTGCCCGCCACCCATCGTTCCTGGCTGCAGGGATGCCGTAACGGGTGGCGGCGTGGCGATGCGGGCGAGTCCGTGTCTGCGCACGCCGGGCTGCTCTGCCATCGGCACACAATCAAAGTGGTCGTTGCCGAGCAGGAAGCTCTGCGAGACATGGACATCCTGGTAGAGATTCAGCACGTATCGCTGCATTTCAACCAAAGACGCGGAATCCTTCAGGGCATTGCGTCCCTGTATCAAGTAGCTGCCGGCATCGGCCGACTGGATGTCATGCAAGAACTGCTGGAACGGGACGAATGCCGGCTGAGTGGTTGCTGCAGCAAGGCTTGAAGCGCCGACCAGTGCGGCGCACAGGCAGGCAAGGGCGAACGAAATGCAGGGCGTTCTAGGGATGCGCTTCACGGTGATTCCCTCCATGCAGATGTGGTCGGAGAACGTGCTCCGAGAGACATGCTTCAATCAGGAAGCGGACAGTGTTGCGTTAGCCATGCTGAAAGCGAATCTGCATGAGCCTCTCCGCCGGCTGTTGCGGCAGCGGCGGAAGCTCTTTGAACAGACACGGTCAAGGCGGCCCCATGGTGGCTGCGCCATGGGCGTTGCCTTCCGACGAAACAAATTGGTTGTACAGCCGAATGTTTCCCCTCAAAGCTTCACCAAGTCCCCCTTGATGAAGCCGCGCGACTATAGCGTCGCACGCGTAAGGCGCCGTGAATATTTGCGTGGATGAGCCGTGAGGGAGCGTGTCCCGGTTTTTTCTGCGCGCAGCTGTCCCGTTTCACGCAAGGCTGAGTGGTGAGAGTCGCTGACGCAAGCCTTGCGCGAGCGACGACAGCTCATCGTTGCTGTAAGGAGTGGCGGTGCCGCTTCCCCATACAGGCCCAGGCCATGCAGCATCACCTTCCCTGCGCGCGACGACGTGCACGTGCAATTGGCGCACGATATTGCCCAGCGCGCCGAGATTGAGCTTGTCGCAGGGAACGACTTCGCGCAGCACCGCAGCAACCTGGTTGATCTCCTGCCATAGCAGGTCGCGAGCGCTTTCCGGCAGATCGAGTATCTCTGCGCAACCGGCTTGTCGTGGCACCAGGATCAACCACGCAAAGCGTGCATCCTTCATCAACAGCACCTCGCACAAGGGCAGGCTGACGACGTGCTGGGTATCCGCCTGCAGCCGCGGATCGAGCAGGAAATCGGCGCCGCTCATGCGCCAGCCACGTATTTGTCGAAGAAGGCCATCGTGCGCTGTAGCGCCAGATCGGCGCCGGCCTTGTGATAGTGACCCGGGTCGATGTCACGATTGAAGGCGTGGCCGGCGCCGGGATAGCTGTAGACATCCATCTGCGGCAGCATCTGGCGATGCTTGGCCACCACGCCCGGCGGAATGGATGAGTCCTCCTCGCCGAAGTGGAACATCACCGGCGCTCGCGGCTGCTCATCGAGAAAAGGCACATTGCGCGCGCCGTAATAGCTCACCGAGGGCAGCCCCAGTCGAATGGCGCAAAGGAAAGCCACCGTGCCCCCCCAGCAGTAGCCCACCGTGCCGATCCTGCCGACGGATTGGATCGCTTCGGCGGCGCTGGCCACATCTTCCATGGCGCGCTCGAACCCAAGCTCCATCACCAGCTGTCTGCCCTTGGCCATGCTTTCGCTGGAGTAGTCCAGCTCCACGCCGGTTTCCAGGCGATCGAAAAACGCAGGGGCGACCGTGGTGTAGCCCATCGCCGCGAACCGGTCCGCCACGCTGCGGATGTGCGCGTTGACGCCGAAAATTTCCTGGATCAGCACCAGGCCGCCCTTGGGTTTGCCTTCGGCCTCTGCCAGGTAGGCGCCAATGCACTGCGTACCGCTGGTGGGAAGATTGATGTGCTTGCCCATGACGAAATCCTCGCGCGGGATGGGGACCCGCTATTGAGGCGCATAGTATGAAGCTTGCGCGCAAGCCGGTGTGCCAGCTTGGCATGCATGACGGCATCATGCGCATGCTCGACAGCGTCGTGCAGGGTCACGACCGGCGCGGTTTGCGAATCGAGGATCTCAGCGTTGCCCATCTCCGCGCTTGCGTCCATGAACGTGCTCAGCGCGTAGGCTGGGATGATAATCCCAGCTTTGCATGCCGCATCCGATGCTGGGATTGCCATCCCAGCCTACGCGCTAAGACTTCAATTCGCGCGATGATACACAAGAGGCTACTAGAACTTGGGCCGCAGTCGCGCTACCGGTGGTTTGGTCTTCACATGCTTCGGGAGGAACGGCAGGATCATCGGCACTCGCTGCCGATAGCTTCGATATTGCTCGCCGAAGCTGGCGATCAGATCGCGCTCTTCAAAGAAGATGCCAACGAAAATGTACCCAGTGGTCGCCACTGCGAAGAGCAGATGCCCTGCGGTCATGAGCGGCGTAGCCCAGAACGCCACGATGAACCCCAAATAGAGCGGATGGCGCACGTACTTGTAGAACACGGGCGTCTTGAATGTCACTGTCGCCGGGGGTGTTCCGCGCCATTGCTGAAATACCTGCTGCACGCCAAACAATTCGAAATGGTTGATCAGAAAAGTCGATACCAGCAGGACCGCCCAGCCCAGCGCAGAGATCGATAGCAGCAGTGTTCTCGCCGCCGGGTTATCCACGGCCCATACGACAGCGGGGAGCGGACGCCACTGCCACAGGAGCAGGGCAACCGCGAGACTGGCAGCAAGAACGTAGGTCGAGCGTTCCGCTGCCGCCGGTATATAGCGCGTCCACCAGCGCTTGAATCCAGAACGCGCCATGACGCTGTGCTGGACGGCAAAGATGCCCAGCAGCACGGCATTGACGATGACCGCGGCCCAGGCCGGGCCGACCGGCCCGCTGTCGAGGGTCTTGAGGCCGGGGATGCCCTCCACGAAGCCGATCGTGTACGCAAAGGTAGCCAAAAAGAACAGGTAGACCAGCGCGCCGTACGCCAATGCCACGAATCGCATAGAGGCCCCCTCCCGGCCGCTGACGGCCCGTTATCAGGGTTACACGGGATAAGTATGGCCCAGCCCATGGCGAGGCCGCGTCAACGGCAGGGCTGGCAGGGGACGGCTCCAGCGTCGGGCTTCGACGGCCGGTCTGGCGTATAATTGTCGGTTTCCCGCGTGTTTACGGTAACCAGGGCGATGTCCAACAGCTCCCAGAAAATCGGTTTCGTCAGCCTCGGCTGCCCCAAGGCGCTGGTGGATTCCGAACGCATCCTCACCCAGCTGAAGGTCGAGGGTTACGAGATCGTGCCCAGCTACGACGCGGCGGATGCGGTCGTGGTCAACACCTGCGGCTTTATCGATGCGGCGGTGCAGGAGTCGCTGGATGCGATCGGCGAAGCGCTGCATGAGAACGGCAAGGTGATCGTGACCGGATGCCTGGGCAAGCGCTCGGAGCTGATTCGCGAAGCCTATCCGGACGTGCTGGCCATCACGGGGCCGCAGGACTACGCGAGCGTGATGAGCGCGGTGCACAGCGCCTTGCCGCCGAAGCGCAATCCGCTGCTGGACATCATTCCTGACACAGGGATCAAGCTGACGCCCAAGCACTATGCGTACCTGAAGATTTCCGAAGGCTGCAATCACCGCTGCAGCTTCTGCATCATTCCCTCGATGCGCGGTGATCTGGTTTCGCGGCCGGTGGACGAGGTGCTGCTGGAGGCCGAGCGCCTGGTGAAGGGCGGCGTGAAGGAGCTGCTGGTGATCTCGCAGGACACCAGTGCCTACGGCGTCGACATCAAATATGCCGAACGCAGCTGGCGCGAGAAGAGCTATCGCACCCGCATGACGGAGTTGTGCGAAGGGCTGGCCGAACTTGGCGTGTGGACGCGCCTGCACTACGTCTACCCCTATCCTCATGTGGACGAGGTGATGCCCTTGATGGCGGAAGGAAAGATCCTTCCCTACCTCGATATCCCGTTCCAGCACGCCAGCCCGCGCATCCTCAAGCTGATGAAGCGTCCGGGCAACATCGACAAGACGCTGGAGCGCATCCAGAACTGGCGCAAGCAGGTACCCGATATCACCCTGCGCAGCACCTTCATCGTTGGCTTCCCCGGTGAAACCGACGCGGAGTTCGAGGAATTGCTCGACTTCCTGCGCGAGGCCGAACTGGATCGCGTGGGGGCATTCACCTATTCGCCGGTGGACGGCGCCAAGGCCAATGAGCTGCCCGACCCGGTACCGGAAGAATTGAAGGAAGACCGCCTGGAACAATTCATGGCGGTGCAGGCGGAGATTTCCGCAGCGAAGCTCAAACGCAAAATTGGGCGCACCATCAAGGTACTGGTGGACGAAGCGACTGCGGAAGGTGCCATCGCACGTTCCTCCGCCGATGCGCCGGAAATTGACGGGGTGGTGCGCATCGCGAATGGGCAGAAGCTGAAGCCGGGGCAGTTCGTGGATGTGGTAGTGGGGTCTGCGGACGAGCACGACCTGTACGCTACGCTCATCAGCTGATGCGTGTCTGCTCATGCGTTACGTCGCACCAACGCGCGAAGCAATCAAACCAGACGTCTTTACGCATGCGCCGTTAAGCGCGTGGGGAGAATTCGCAGTTTGGCTGCATGGACCACGATGGCCGTCGATCGACGAACTCAACGCGCGCTGGCCATCGAATGCGCAGGAGCGATTCGTGGCGCAGACACGAGAATTGCTTGACGACGGGCTGCACTACGAAGAGCGCATCGCCGCTCACGGCCTGATCGCTACGCGTGAAGGCAACTGGCACGACTTGTTCAATGCCGTGATCTGGCTACGTTATGCACAGCTCAAGCGTGCGCTCAATCGCCAGCAGATGGCTGAAATCGCGCAGGTCGGGCGGCGTGAGCGTTCGCGCCCGCAATGTGCGCAAACGCATTTCGACGAGGCAGGTGTGATCGTGCTCGTCAAGGAACCGCGCTTGCTGCAGCTATGGGACCGGCATGATTGGCACGGCCTGTTCTGGCGGCATCGTTCGGCGTGGCTGGACGGTTCGATCGCCGTGGAGGTGTTCGGCCACGCGTTGCTTGAGCATGCGTTGACGCCGGGCAAGCTGCTGGTGGGTAAAGCGCTGGCGGTGATGGTGGAAGAGGGCGTCGACAGTGCGGATGCCATCGCATGTTGCGCGGACGCGATTGCCAGTGCGCGTTGGCTGCGTGATCCGCAGGAACTGCGGCCGTTGCCGTTGTCGGGTATCCCAGGGTGGCATGCGGATAACGGGCAGGAGGCGTTTCATCGCGATGCCGCTTGCTATCAGCCGTTGCGCGAGGGGCGTACTTACCCCTCGCCGCTTCGAATCGAAGGGTAGGCTGGGATGCCAATCCCAGCATCGCGCGGTTGCATGCATGGCAATGCTGGGATTGTCATCCCAGCCTACAGTTTCTCCGCGTCGGCATATTCCACGCCGATCACCGCGAACCGGGTAGGTCCGCCTGGCAACTCCGCCTCGAATTCATCGTCCAGCTTTTTCTTCAATGCAGCGCGCGCCAGCGGCGAATCGATGCTGATCCAGCCAAGCTTCGCATCCGTCTCGTCCGGCCCGACGATGCGATAGCGTGCCGTCTCGCCGCTCTGGACGTTCTCTAGTTCGATCACGGCGCCGAAGAACACCGTTCCACGATCGGCCGGTGCGCCTTCGGCGACTTTCAGGGAGGGGATGCGTTTGCTGAGGTAGCGCACGCGACGGTCGATCTCGCCAAGCTGCTTCTTGCGATAGGTGTATTCGGCGTTTTCCGAACGATCGCCTTCGGCCGCCGCGGCAGCCAGCGCCTTGACCACTTCGGGGCGCAGGGTATGCCAAAGGTGATCGAGTTCGCTCTTGAGCCTTTCAAAGCCTTCGCGGGTGATGATTGCGGTGGAGCGTGGAGCAGGGGGGCGCCAGCGGGTCATGGCAGGATGGGGTTCCGGGTTGGATGAAGTGGACAGGTTTTCGGCCAGAATGCCGGAGCGCATCGGGACGCGGTCAAGCAAACAGCGAGGTGAGCCATGGCCGTTTCCTGCAAACAGTGGTTGCGTTTGCTGCCAATGTCTGGCATGAAGGCCTCCAAGGACTGGGGCTCGATTTTAACGGTGTAGGCGTGCGGTTTCGAAACGGCCGCGCAACATCGACAAGAACGTGTTTTGAGTCTGCCCGCGCAGCCGGGTCAAGGCTGCGCTCTTAAGTACCCGGTGTAGCCAGACATGCCTTATCGTGCCGTTCTTCGTTCTGTTCGTGTGGTCTCCTTGGTGGCGGCCTTGGTGCTGCTGGCTGGCTGCGCCTCCACGAACGGCAGCGTCACCCCCAAGCCTCCGCCGGCTTCGCTGACCACGCTTTACGGCCAGCTCGACCAGGCCAGCCGCAGTTACGAAACCGCGCTGCAGCAGACGCGCGCCGGTGATACGCAAGGAGCGCAGAAAACCCTGGACGCTTCGCTCGACCAGCTGCGCGATGCCGCCGCGCATTGCGGCGTTACTCCCGGCTGCGACTCGCAACGGTTCTTTTCGGTGTTCGATCACCTGTTGCGCCTGAAGGATGGCAGTTTCATCGGCGACCAGGCGCCGGACGAGGAAGCCAGCGGCCCGCCGCTGGCGCCCTTGGCCGGCCAGGCCGGGGCAAGCAGCCTGCCGGAAGCGCAACGCAGCGTAACGCTGCTGCGCGGACATCAGCTTTCCGAATTGATCGCCATGAACGGTCCGGTGAAGGCCGCGCTGGAGATGTGGCTGACGCAGTGGCGAGGCAATCTGACGGAGGCCTACGTCAATTATCAGTTCCTGCGCCAGCAGATGTGGCCGCAATACCAGAGCGAAGGGCTGCCCGAGGCCTTGCTGTTCGGCATCATGGCCAAGGAATCCGGTGGGAAGGTGCATGCGGTGTCGCGTTCCGGCGCCGCCGGGCCGCTGCAGTTCATGTATGCCACCGGTATCCGTTTTGGATTGTCCGACCAGGATGGTTTCGATCTGCGCTTCGATCCGACGGAGTCCGCGAGGGCGAATGCCGAATACGTCAACGAGCAGCTGAAAGCCTTCAACGACAATCTCGAACTGACCCTGGCGGCCTACAATGGCGGCGAGGGACGCATGCGACGCCTGGTCGGCGACAACACCTCGGTGAGTTTCTACGATCCGCGCATCTATGCGCAGCTTTCGCAGGAAACGCGTGATTACGTGCCGTCGGTACTGGCGGCTGCCTGGCTATTCCTGCATCCGGACAGCTACAACCTGCGCTTCCCGCGCGTGGACGGGCAGCAGGGCAACGTCACCCTCAAGCGCACCGCGTCCCTTTCGGAGCTGACCGTATGCCTGGGTTCCTTCAACGACATGCCGCAAGGCTGGTTCCGGACCCTGCGCAATCTCAACCCGCGGCTCGACCCGCAGCAGGAGCAGCCGGTCGGCACCTCGGTGCGGATACCCAAGTCACTGGAGAATGTCTACGCGGCGCGCTGCGTGGATGGCCCATGGCCGATCCTGGCGAGTGATCTGCATGGCGCGGTAGTGCCGGTGTTTCCCAATCCGCCGGCTGCGACGGATCCCGTTGTGCGTTATACGGTGCGCCGCGGCGATACTTTGGGAAGCATCGTGCGCAAGCACGGCGGCTGCAGCAGTGAAACGGAGGTCGCGCGCATGAACAACCTCAAGTTCAATCACGTGAAGGCGGGGCAGGTGTTGAAGCTGCCCAGTTGCCGGTAGGGGCGCCGTTGGGGGTGAACCCCCAACATCCCCCGTTTTTCGTTCCCGCACTGTTGCTGCATGTCGTATCTGGTTGCATTGCCTGCGGCGCTTTCGGTCCCTAAAGGGACCGAGTCACTTTTCTTTGCTGGCCCAAAGAAAAGTAACCCAAAGAAATGGCCTCAAGAGCGTGCGGCACTGCCCAGGTTACAAGCCTGAACCATATCGCCATGCTTTGATCGATGGCGGGCCAAGCTTCTGCAGCGCCGCTATACCGCGAGGCGTCGAGGCACTGAGGGCTTAAAGCGCGCGTGCCGACGGGTTGAGTCTTGCTGAGACTTGCCTGCTCTTAAGTCCTCAACGCCTCGACGCCTCGCGGTATAGCGGGGGCGTTGAACCTGGGGCGAACAATTTTCGATCTGGCGATGGACGTTCAGGCTGTTACTTTACCCATGCCAAGAGCCTTTTAGGCCATTTCTTTGGGTTACTTTTCTTTGGGCCAGCAAAGAAAAGTGACTCGGTCGCTTGCGACCGAAAGCGCCGCAGGCAATGCAGCATCCAGCGACATGCAGCAACAGTGCGACGACGAAAAACGGGGCAGTTGGGGTCAGCACCCCAGCCAATCCAAGGACCGAGCGACGAGTAGCGAGGTTGCTAGAAACAGACGCCGCCTGGAGCAATCCGTTTGTTCGCCTCGTCAGTCACCATAATTCCGCGGCAGGGAGCAAAGGCTGGGACGCCCTCGCTACTCGTCGCTCGCCCCTTCATGCGGTGCAGTTCGCCGTGCCGGCGGCGCGTTGGCTCAGCCGGGTTGGTTTTACTGCTTCGAAGAACGCTCAGGCGGCGGCGCCTGAGCGCATCCATTGGGCCATGGTTTCCGACTGTTCGCCGGTGGCATCGCGCAACTCGCGCAGCACACGCAGCACCTGGCGATGCTGCGGCTGTAGGCTGGGGTGTGGAGAATCCTTGGTTTCGTGGTAGGCCACTGCCAGCCACAACGCGATGCCGCGTAGCGCCACTTCAGGGTTGTCCGATTTGGCGCGGCTGAATCCGATTTCGGTGCCCTGGCCCCATGCCGCGTAGCGCAGTTCGGGGGCGGTGCCGTACAGATGCGGGAACTCGCAGCGGGAAGCTTGCCCGATTTCACGCAGTGTCATAACAGCCAGGCGGGCACGCACGCGTGCCGGCAATGCCGAGATGTTGCCCTCGATGTTTCGGAATTGACGGTGCAACAGCCGGGCGCGACCCATCGCGATTAGGCGGGTGACAATCTGCATGTGACCCCTCGTAGGACAGTCCGCAAGGGTGCTTGCGGAGTGAGCGAGAGGATAACGGATGCGTTTTGGTGAAGTGCGCCGAAAACGTCACAAAATGACGACAAATGTCAAAACGCGGCACACCTGGCTTGTCATGAACGTGGGTTCGGGCCGTTAAATGTGACGCAGTTCACCTAATCGTTGGCCAACCTTGATCACCTGCTGCGTGCTGAGCATGTCCAGCTCGGCCGTGCCCTCCGGCAACAGTACGATCACGGTAGAGCCCATGTTGAAGCGCGCCATCTCGGCGAAGCGCTCCAGCTCGATGTTTTGCCCGGTGAATGATTTGCGGCGAACCGACGGTGCATACGGCGGGATGACCAGGCCATCCCAAACGGTGGCGACGGACGACACCAGGATCGCGCCTACCATCACCACCACGAACGGCCCGTGCTCGCCTTCGAAATGACACACCAGGCGTTCGTTGCGCGCGAACAGCCGCGGGATCGCATCCACCGCAAACGGCGCCACACTGAAGATGCGTCCGGGAATATGCACCGTTTCCTTCAGTATGCCGCGCAAAGGCATGTGTACCCGGTGGTAATCGCGCGGCGACAAGTAAATGGTGACGAAGCGGCCATTGCGATACGGCACGGCGGCAGCCTCATCGCCCAAAAGTTCGGCGGCGGTGTATTCCTGGCCTTTGGCCTGGAATATGCGTCCATCGGTGAGGGTGCCTGCTTGGCTGATACGGCCGTCGGCCGGCGATACTAGGGCGCCGGGAGCCGTATCGGCCCGGCGGGCATCGGGGCGCAGCTTTCGCGTAAAGAACGCATTGAAATGGGAATAGGCAAACGGATCCGGTTGGGCCGCTTCGGCCATGTCGACCTGATAGCTGCGCACGATCCGGCCGATCAGAAAATTCTTCCACGGCGCGAACGTCCAGCGCGTAGCCCAATAGACCACGCGCGACAAGGCCCGGTGGGGAAGGATGTATTGCAGGAATAGCTTGAAGGTCATCCGCCAAGTATAAGGAATGGGGCCGATTCCTGGCGAAGGCGGGCTTGCTCAAGAGATCGCAGGCAAGCGCGATTGGCTCAGGGGTAAGGTGGCCATGTGATTGGGGCACGTCCGTGCCCTGCCGTTGACCTGCCGAACGAGCGAGCGCCATGCGCGCATGAGCCGGGTGACGCGCAGTCGCTATACTTCACAATCCCCAAGCCGGACCTGCCCTAAGTGACTGCCGAACTCGAAACGATCATCGACTTCATCCGCTACGGCGCCAGCCGCTTTTCCGCGGCGGGTCTCACCTTCGGCCACAGCCACGACAACCCGATCGACGAGGCCACCCACCTGGTGTTGGCCAGCCTGCACCTGCCGCCGGATATTCCGCCGGCGTACGGTGCCGGCAAGCTCACCGCTGAAGAGCGCCTGCGCGTGCTGAGCTTGATCGAACGCCGCATCGGCGAACGCCTACCGGTGGCTTATCTGGTCGGCGAAACCTGGTTCGCGGGCCTGAAGTTCAAGAGCGACCGCCGCGCCCTGGTGCCACGGTCGCCGATCGCCGAGCTGATCGAAGCCGGCTTTACGCCCTGGCTGGATGGCCGGCAGGTGGAGCGCGCGCTGGATCTGTGTACCGGTTCGGGCTGCATCGGCATCGCCATGGCCGCGTACAACCCGCATTGGCAAGTGGACGTTATCGATATCAGCGACGATGCGTTGTCGCTGGCGCGCGAGAATGTGGCGTTCCAGCACGTCGGCGAGCGTGTGGACGTGATACGTTCCGATTTGTTCGCGGGCCTCAAGGGCCGCAAGTACGAGCTGATCGTCTCCAACCCGCCTTACGTCACCGAAGACGAATACGCCGCGCTGCCTGGCGAATACAGCCATGAGCCCAAGCTGGGCCTCACTTCCGGCGAGGACGGCCTTGATGCCTGCCTGCGCATCCTCGATGAAGCCGTCGACCACCTCACCGAAGACGGCTTGCTGATCGTGGAAGTGGGCGAGAGCGAGCAGGCCTTGACGGCCTTGTTGCCGGAGGTGCCGTTCGTATGGATCGAGTTCAAGGTCGGCCAGATGGGCGTATTCGCCTTGGAGCGACGCGATCTGATCGAGCATGCCGATGCCATTCATGCGGTAGCGCTCGAGCGCAGCCGCGGATAGGTTGGGGTTGAAGACGCCTATACGCCGACGCCTCATAAGCGTAAAGCCCCCGGCCATGGCAAGATGCAAAGCCGCGCCAGGCTGAGGCCGGCCCAGTCCCATCGCCATCGGTTCCCACGTGTCCAGCAATTCCACCGGCAAGCTCTTCACCGTCACCACCTTCGGCGAAAGCCACGGACCGGCCATCGGCTGCGTGGTCGACGGCTGCCCGCCGGGGCTGGCGATTGCGGAGGAGGAGTTCCGCATGGATCTGGACCGGCGCGCCACCGGCCGCAGCCGGCATACCTCGCAGCGCAAGGAGGCCGATGAGGTGGAGATTCTTTCCGGTGTCTACGAGGGCAGCACGACCGGCACGCCGATCGCCTTGCTGATCCGCAACACCGATCAGCGCAGCAAGGACTACGGCGACATCGCGCAGACCTTCCGGCCTGGTCATGCCGATTACACCTATTGGCAGAAATACGGCATCCGCGATCCGCGCGGCGGCGGGCGTTCGTCGGCCCGCGAGACCACCATGCGCGTGGCGGCTGCGGTGATAGCCAAGAAGTGGCTGGCCGAGCGCCATGGCGTGCGCATTCGCGGCTATCTGGCCCGGTTGGGCGAGGTCGCTCCGCAGGGCTTCGATTGGGATGCAGTGGAACGCAATCCGTTCTTCTGGCCGCACGAGCCGCAAGTCCAGCAACTGGAGAAATACATGGACGCGCTGCGCAAGTCCGGCGATTCGGTCGGTGCGCGCGTCAATGTGGAAGCCGAAGGCGTGCCGCCTGGCTGGGGCGAGCCGATCTACGGCAAGCTGGACGGCGATCTCGCCGCCGCACTGATGTCGATCAATGCGGTGAAGGGCGTGGAGATCGGTGATGGCTTCGAGGTGGTCACGCAGCACGGCAGCCAGCATCGCGACGAAATGCATATGGACGGCTTTACGTCCAATCATGCCGGTGGCATTCTGGGCGGCATCAGTACGGGGCAGGTGGTACGCGCCTCGATTGCGCTCAAGCCCACTTCCAGCATTCTTATTCCCGGCCATAGCGTGAACCTGGCCGGCGAGCCGGTCGAAGTGGTGACCAAGGGGCGTCATGATCCCTGCGTCGGCATCCGCGCCACCCCCATCGCCGAGGCGATGATGGCGCTGGTGTTGATGGACCATGCACTGCGCCATCGCGCGCAGTGCGGCGACGTGGGTGAGATAAAACCGCGCCTTCCCTGATGAAGAGGAACCTGCAGGCCCATGCTTGGGCGGCAGGCGACTAGCGCCCCACGGTAGTTGATCGGCATGAGCAAGTCACACAAGGTCTGGGTTTCCCGTCCGCTCTTTCCCGAGGTACTGGACCATTTGGCCCGGTATGTCCATGTGCAGGCGGAAACCAGCGAGCGCAGGCATACGGCGGCCCAGTTGCGCCAAAAGCTTGCGGGCGTCGATGGCGCCATTATCGGCCTGAGCGATCGCATCGATGGCGAAGTGATCGCCGGCAACCGGCGGCTGCGTGCGATCGCCAATCTTGCCGTGGGCTACAACAACCTCGACGTGCCCGCGCTGACGGCGGCCGGCATTTTTGCCACCAATACGCCCGACGTACTCAATGAAACCACCGCCGACTATGCCTGGGCCTTGTTGTTGGCCGCGGCCAGGCGGGTAAGCAGCGCCGAGCGCTGGTTGCGCGCAGGCAACTGGCGCGGCGACATGCGCTTTGACGATTGGCTGGGTCTGGACGTGCACGGCAAGACGCTGGGCATCCTCGGCATGGGGCGCATCGGGCAGGCGATTGCGCGTCGCGCCTACGGCTTCGGCATGCCGGTGCTCTACCACAATCGTTCGCGTCTGTCGGCCGCCATCGAGCACGATTGTCGCGCTGCCTGGGTGGAAAAAGCTGAGCTGCTGCGGCGCGCCGATCATTTGATGCTGGCGCTGCCGTACAGCGCACAGAGCCATCATGCCATTGGCGCAGCCGAACTGGCCTTGATGAAGCCCACGGCCGTGCTGGTGAACATCGCTCGCGGCGGCATCGTCGATGATGCGGCGCTGGCCACGGCTTTGCGCGAAGGCCGCCTGGCTGCGGCCGGGCTCGACGTATTCGAGGGCGAGCCGGCCGTGCTCCCGGGCTTACGCGAACTCGACAACGCCGTGCTTAGCCCCCATCTCGCCAGCGCCAGCGCCGATACGCGCCGTGCGATGGCGCAATTGGCAGCCGATAATCTGCTGGCAGCGTTGGGCTATGGACCTGACGCGGGACGTCCCCGTTCATGGCTCAACCCCGAAGCCGGTGGGCGGACATGAAGCGAAAACGTGATGCATCTCACGTCAGCAGAGCTGTGCCGTGCCGTTCGCACGCCGCCCAGGCTAGATTCCCTGGCTTGGGGTTTGGCCGGGCGGTGATCTCTCAACCCAGCCAACCCATGACGGTTAAAGTGACCTAAGCGATGAGCAAGAAGAGTAGCTACAAGGTAGCAATGGTGGGCGCCACCGGCGCCGTAGGCGAGACCCTGCTGAGCATCCTGGCCCAGCGCGAATTCCCGGTCAGCGAGCTGGTGCCGCTGGCTAGCGAGCGTTCGGCCGGCAGCAAGGTGGAGTTCGCCGGAAAACAGATCACCGTGCAAAACCTGGATGACTACGACTTCAAAGGCGTGGACATCGCCTTCTTCTCGGCCGGCGGCTCGGTAAGCCGCGTGCATGCGCCACGTGCCGCCGCTGCGGGTGCCGTAGTGATCGACAACACCTCCGAATTCCGCTACCAGGACGACATCCCGCTGGTGGTGAGCGAGGTCAATCCGCATGCGATTGCGCAGTACACCACGCGCGGCATCATCGCCAACCCCAATTGCTCCACTATGCAGATGCTGGTAGCGCTGGCGCCGATCCATCGCGCCGTGGGCATCGAGCGCATCAATGTGGCCACGTACCAGTCGGTGTCGGGCGCCGGCCGTTCGGGCATGGAGGAACTGGGCAAGCAGACCGCCGCGCTGCTCAATTTTCAGGACGTGGAAAAGTCCAAGTTCCCCAAGCAGATCGCCTTCAACGTGATCCCGCACATCGACGAATTCCAGGCTAACGGCTACACCAAGGAAGAAATGAAGATGGTGTGGGAGACGCGCAAAATCCTGGAGGACGAATCCATCCAGGTGAACCCCACTGCGGTACGCGTACCGGTTTTCTACGGCCACTCCGAGGCCGTGCACATCGAAACGCGCGACAAGATCACCGCCGAACAGGCGCGCGAGCTGCTGGAACAGGCGCCGGGCGTGGTGGTGCAGGACGAGCGCAAGGCCGGCGGCTATCCCACTCCGGTGGGCGACGCGGCGGGGCAGGATCCGGTGTACGTGGGCCGCATCCGCGAGGACATCTCGCACGAGCACGGCCTTGACCTATGGGTGGTGGCCGACAATATCCGCAAGGGCGCCGCGCTCAATGCTGTGCAGATCGCGGAACTGCTGATCGAGGACTATCTGTAATGCAACGCTTTGGATTGGTTTTGCTGGGCTGTCTACTGGTTTCGAATCTTTTTGCCCAATCGTCTAACGATACCGCCCGCCAGGTGGAGACGGCCAATCAGCGGGTGGCCCAGCACCAGTCCGAGGTGCAGCGTTTACAGCACGACGTAAGCCAGCAGGAGTCCGCCAGCCAGGAGGCGGCGGGCCGGCTTGAGCAGCAGGACCGCACCATCGCCGAGCTGCGCCGGCAGCTCAAGGCGGCGCAGGAAGGTCCCAAGGCACCCGCCGCCGCGCATTGACGGCCGTCACGCCAGGCAAAGAAAACGCCTTGCAAAAGCTTGGGCGGGCAAATCTGGTATTGTTGATTGATGCTTATCTAACTAAAGTGACGCCTTTCAAGAGGAAGGTGCCGCAAGCTGCGGTGCCGTTTCGGTAAAGTGTCCGGGGTGTCTCGGGGGAGCCAAGCAATGAATCGTTCGTTGAAGCTGTCGATACTGCTGGCGCTCGCGCTGGGCAGCGGTCAGGCAGCCGCCGTGGAACTCGGTCAAGCGCACGTCAAGTCGGCGCTGGGACAGCCCCTGCTGGTCGACATACCCGTGACCCAGGCCACCCCGGCGGAGCTGCAAAGCCTGAGTGCCCAGCTTGCCTCCAACGATGCCTTCAGCAAGGCCGGCGGCCAGCGCCCGAGCATTCCCTTGCAATTCAACGTTGTGGACGAAAACGGCCACAAGGTGATCCGTGTCACCAGCAGCAATGCGGTGGACGATCCCTATCTGGATCTGCTGGTGGAGGTGAACAGCAGCACCGGCAGCAGCGTGCGCGAATTCGCGATCCTGCTTGATCCGCCGACCAAGGTGGAGCAGGCGGCCGCCAGTAGCACACCGGCCCGCCATCGCGCGCCGGCAGGCGGCACGTCGGCCCCCGCCAATACCGCCAGCGCTCCCGCGCCGCACCGTGCAGCGCCGGCCCGCGCCGCCGCAGCCGAAGTGAAGAACGGCCAGATTGGTCCGGTTGAGAAGGGCGCCACGCTCTCGCATATCGCCGCCGAAGTTACGCCGTCCGGCGTCAACGTCGACCAGATGATGCTGGCGTTGAAGTCCGCCAATCCGAATGCCTTTTACCGTGACAACATCAATGCCCTGAAGGCTGGTGTGGTCCTGCGCGTTCCGTCACGCGACGACGCGCTGGCCACCGCCGCCGCTGTCGCCGCCGCGACGGTGCAGCAGCAGAACGCCGATTGGCGCAATGGCACCAGTACGCCGGTCGCCGTCGCAGCCGGCGGTACGCGCGAAAACACTTCCGTTGCCCCGACTGCCAACAGCAATGCCGATCGTCTGGCGCTGACGCCACCGGGCAGCGAAGGCCAGGCGGCCGGCGGCACCAGCGGCAAGGGCGGCGCCAATGCCGCCGTGCGCCAGCAACTGCAGCGCAGCCAGGAAACGCTCGCCTCATTGCAGCAGCAGAGCAGCGAGTTGAAGTCGCGCCTGAAAGATCTGGAAGACCTCAACACCAAGAACCAGCGCTTGCTGGCATTGAAAGACAACCAGATCGCCGACCTGCAGAAGCAGCTCGCGGAGGCCCGCAAAGAGGCGAGCAAGCCGGCCGCCACGGTCCCCGCTGCGCCGGCACCGACGCCGGCGCCGGTGGCTGCGAACAAGCCGGTGGCACCGC
Organism: Dyella choica; assembly: GCF_003977665.1. Lineage (GTDB taxonomy): Bacteria > Pseudomonadota > Gammaproteobacteria > Xanthomonadales > Rhodanobacteraceae > Dyella_B > Dyella_B choica. Next base: position 264,854 of record NZ_RYYV01000003.1, read on the forward strand.
CTGCACCCGTTTCGGAACCGCATCCAGCTGCTGCGCCTGCTCCGACTGTGGCTGCCGCGTCGAGCGCCGCCAAGCCGGTCACGCCGCCGGCTGCTGCGGCGGGTGCAGAACACGGCGTAGTCACCACCCCACTGAACGCCCCGGCAAAGCCCAAGCCGACAGTCCAGCCTCACCATGTACCGACACCGGCGCTGGAAGAGCAGCCCTGGTATATGGAGACCTGGGCCTGGGCCGCAGGCGCTGGTGTCATCGTGCTGGGCCTCGTGGGCGTACTGCTGTCGCGTCGCGGCAAGTCCACGACCAAGCCACCGAAGACCGCCGTACCGTCCAAGGGCGGCTCGCTGGCCGATCGCTTCGGCACGGCAGAAGAGGGCGATCAGCCCGGTTCCGATCCGGATCAGGACGAGCTGCTCGACCAGCTGGCTGAGCAGCCCGACGACATCGGCTTGCATCTGGAGCTGGTGAGCCTGTACTACACCCGTCGCGACGTGGAGCATTTCGAAGCCTCCGCGGAAGCCATGCATGCGCACATCACCGATCCGAACCAGCCGGAATGGCAGGACGTGGTGCACATGGGGCGCGACCTGGCGCCAGGCCATCCGCTGTTCGCCGAAGTGGCCGCCGACGCTACGTCCGTACGCGAGCCGGTGCATCATTTCGATCTGGACAGCTATGGCCATCCGCCGGCTGCAGAGCCGGCTGCCCCGGCCAAGAGCCCGGCGCCGCAGCCCGCCAAGGTCAGTGAATACCATTTCGACTTCGACCTGACCCCTCACCAGCCCGAGCCGGTGACCAAAGGCGCCGCGCCGTCGATCCATGAGCCGGAAGAGGAGCCGGTTTCCACCTGGAAGTTCGACGAAGAGCTGGCCGACGAGCCGCAGGCCGGGCACGCCGCCCACCCTGGGCACACTGCCCACGCCGGGCACACCGAGCACGACGCTTTCGGCGAACTGCACGATGATCCGGTCGACACCAAGCTTGACCTGGCGCGTGCCTACCTCGACATGGGCGACCCGGACGGCGCTCGCGCGATGCTTGAAGAAGTGATCCACGAAGGCACCCAGATGCAGCGGGACATGGCGAAGCAGTTGCTGGAAAAGATCAGCTGACCTTTGCTCAATTAGAGGCGCACTCGATCGGGCCGGCCATGCCGGCCCGATGCGTTTTCGGCACCTGCTACTCTTATCCACTGGTTGAGCTTTTCGAGCGTTACCTCACGCATGCGCATTGCCTTAGGGATCGAATACGACGGCACCGATTTCCTCGGCTGGCAACGGCTGAGCCACGGCGCCAGCGTGCAGGCCAGCCTGGAGCAGGCGCTTTCGTTCGTAGCGGCCCAAGCCATCGAGGTAACTTGCGCCGGGCGCACCGACGCCGGGGTGCATGGCCGTTGCCAGGTGGTGCATTTCGATACCGGGGTGCAGCGCGATCTGCGCGGCTGGGTGCTTGGCGCATGCTCCAACCTTCCCACCAGCGTGGCGGTGCTATGGGCGAAGGTGACGCCGGATGATTTTCATGCGCGCTTCTCCGCGCGCAGCCGGCGCTATCGCTACACCATTCTCAATCGCGGCATTCGCCCTGCGCTGGATGCGCGTTACGTCGCCTGGGAGCGCCTGCCGCTGGATGCGGAGCAAATGCACGCCGCGGCGCAGGCGCTGATCGGCGAGCACGACTTTTCCGCCTTTCGCGCGCTGTCCTGCCAGGCGGCGCATGCACGGCGAGAGGTGAAATCCCTGAGCGTTCGGCGCGCCGGAGAGCAGGTCATCGTGGAGATCGAGGCCAATGCGTTTCTCCACCATATGGTACGCAATATCGTCGGCTCGCTCTTGCCGGTGGGACGAGGCGAACAACCGGCGGCATGGATTGCTGAGCTGCTGGCCGGGCGCAATCGCGAAGTGGCCGGGCCCACCGCGGCAGCTTCAGGGCTTGCGTTCATCGGTCCGCGCTACCCACGACATTGGGGTTTGCCCCAGGAGGTGAGCGAATGACACGCATCAAATGTTGCGGCATGACTCGGATCGAGGATGCCTTGCTGGCGGCCGAATTGGGCGCCGATGCGATCGGCGTGGTACTCACCGCGCACAGCAAACGGCAGGTGTCGCTGCAGCAGGCGCGCACCATCGTCGAGGCGATGCCTCCCTTCGTCACCACGGTGGCATTGTGCATGGACGACGAAGCGAGCTTCGTGCAGGAGGTCATCGACGTCGTGCGCCCTTCGATGCTGCAGTTCCACGGCAGCGAGAGCGATGAATGGTGCAAGCAATTCGGCCAGCCTTATCTGAAGGCGATCGCGATGGGCGAGGGTGCCGCCGCGCTCTATCAGCTGCGTGATCACCCTCACGCTGCGGCGCTGCTGCTGGATGGACATGGCCTGGGCGAGGCGGGCGGCAGCGGCAAATCCTTCGACTGGTCGCTGATGCCGCGTGATTTGCGTCAGCCGCTGATACTCGCCGGTGGTTTGAATGCGGCGAATGTTGCCACGGCGATCCGCGTCGCGCGGCCTTGGGCGGTGGACGTGTCGAGCGGGATCGAGTCGGCAGCGGGAATCAAGGATGCCGACAAGATGCGCGAGTTCATTGCCGCTGTTCGCTCTGTTTAGTCCTTGCTCTCATTGCCGTCATTCCCGCGTAAGCGGAAGCGCTTTTCAACAGCGGATGCTGGTCAATCCATTTTCCTTCCGTACCGGATCAAAATGGGTTCCCGCTTGCGCGGGAATGACGACGACGGCTGGGATTGTCATCCCAGCCTACGTGCTTAATGCATTGCGCATCCAATCCGCCAACGCATCGACGCGGTTGTCGCTTCGGTGTTGTGGCGTCGCCAGAATCCAGCTGGCCGCCGTCTGCTGAAACCCCCACGGCGCAAGCAGGCGTCCCGCATCCAGATCGTCCTGCACAAGCTGCATGGGTGCGATCGCTACGCCCAGCCCCGCAACCGCGGCTTCCAACAAATAGAACAGATGCGTAAAGCCCTGTCCGTAATGCAGGGATTGGGCAGCCATTCCCTTCGCCTGCGCCCAGGCGGGCCATGCCTGCGGACGCGAACGGGTGTGCAATAGATCTTCATCCAGCAAGGCAGTGGCGCCGCATTCCAGTAAGCGCTCCAGGCCCGCATAACGCGGGCTGACGACAGGTCCAATGCGCTCAGGCGCCAGGACATGCACTTGCCAGCCAGGCGGCCATGGCGGTGCAGCCAGCGCAAGCGCGGCATCCGGCTCCGCATGCCGTGGTAAGAGGGGGTCTTCTTCCGGCGACAAATGCAGCCTTAGCTCCGGTATGTCGCGTTCCAGCCTTTCCAGCCGCGGGATGATCCAGCGGGCAAGCAGGCTGCCGGCGCAGCCGAGCACGAAGGGCGCATCCGCGCGGCCGCGTTGCAAGTCGGCCCAGCCATCGCGCAATTGCTCGAAAGCGCCGCTTACACGGTCACGCAATTGCTCCCCGATGGAAGTAAGGGCTACGCCGCGTCCCTGACGGGCGAACAGGGGCTGGCCCAGGGCTTCTTCCAGCACCCGCAGTTGCCGGCTGATGGCGCCGTGGGTGACGTGTAGTTCCTCGGCTGCACGGCCCACGCTACCCAGGCGGGCGGTGGCCTCGAAGGCGCGCAAGGCGTTGAGGGAGGGCAGGTCACGCACGGATGCTGTGAGTTTATTTAACAATTAAGGGCGATCATATCGCTTTTTCGCTCCGTACATTCGCGCTATTTTCCTTGGCTTCAGGGCATCCCTCCGCTGCCCGTCATTGCCTAGGATTTCTGACCAATGCCTACGCTCCAGGATTTCCATCAATGGCCCGATGAGCAGGGGCGCTTCGGCGACTTCGGCGGGCAGTACGTGGCCGAGACCTTGATGGCGCCGCTGGCCGAACTCAAGCAAGCCTATCTGCGCCTGCGCGAGGACCCCGAATTCCTGCGCGAGCTGGATCGCGACCTTACTCACTACGTGGGCCGTCCCAGTCCGATCTACCACGCCGAGCGGCTGTCCAGGCACGTCGGCGGCGCGCGCATCCTGCTCAAACGCGAGGACTTGAACCACACTGGAGCGCACAAGATCAACAACACCATCGGCCAGGCGCTGGTAGCCAAGCGCATGGGCAAGCCGCGCGTCATCGCCGAAACCGGCGCCGGCCAGCATGGCGTGGCAACCGCGACCGTAGCCGCACGATTTGGCTTGAAATGCGTGGTGTATATGGGCGCTGTCGACATCGAGCGGCAGAAAATCAATGTGTACCGCATGAAGCTGCTGGGTGCGGACGTGGTGCCGGTCACGTCAGGATCGAAAACGCTGAAGGATGCGTTGAACGAAGCCATGCGCGATTGGGTCACCAACGTCGCCGACACGTTCTACATCATCGGCACGGTGGCGGGGCCGCATCCGTATCCGATGATGGTGCGCGATTTCAACGCCATCGTGGGGCGCGAGGCACGCGCACAGATGCTGGAGCAATACGGCCGTCTGCCGGACGTGCTCACTGCCTGCGTGGGTGGCGGTTCCAATGCGATCGGTCTGTTCCATGCGTTTCTCAACGACCGCAGCGTGCGCCTCGTCGGCGCCGAAGCGGCGGGAGAAGGCATTGCCACCGGCCATCATGCCGCTTCGCTGGCGGCCGGGCGGCCTGGCGTGTTGCACGGCAATCGCACCTACGTGCTGTGCGACGACAACGGCCAGATCACCGAAACGCATTCGGTCTCGGCGGGCCTGGATTATCCGGGCGTCGGTCCTGAGCACGCCTTCCTGAAAGACGCCGGCCGTGCCCAATACGTTGGCGTCACCGACGACGAAGCCCTGGAGGCGTTCCACTTGCTTGCACGCACCGAAGGCATTCTGGCCGCACTCGAATCCAGCCACGCCGTGGCGCAGGCCTTGAAGCTGGCGCGTGAACTGCCGAAGGACGGCATCGTGCTGTGCAATCTTTCCGGTCGAGGGGATAAAGACGTCCACACGATCGCCGCCCGCGAAGGAGTGCAGGTATGAGCCGCCTGGACAAGCGCTTCGCCGCGTTGCAGGCCGCCGGCCGCACGGGCTTGATTCCCTTCGTCACCGCCGGCGATCCCGTGCCGGAGCATGCGGTGAGCTTGATGCATGCGTTGGTCGATGCCGGCGCCGACGTCATCGAGCTGGGTGTACCGTTCTCCGATCCGATGGCCGATGGTCCGGTGATCCAGCACGCCAGCGAGCGTGCCATCGCCAAGGGCGTGGGTCTGGGCGACGTGCTCAAATGGGTGGCCCAATTCCGCCAGCGCGATCAAGCCACGCCGGTCGTATTGATGGGCTACCTCAATCCGGTGGAAATCCGTGGGTACGTGCGCTTTGCAGCGGAAGCGGTGGCGGCGGGCGTGGATGGTGTGTTGCTGGTGGATTGCCCATGGGAGGAAACTGAAGTGCTGGCGCCGCTGCGCGCCGCCGGCCTTAAGCAAATCTTGTTGGCTGCGCCCACTACCGCACCCGAGCGTATGGCGCAACTGTGCGAGGCTGCCGAAGGTTTCCTGTACTATGTGTCGTTCGCCGGGATCACCGGGGCAGGACGCTTGAGTACGCAGGATATCGCCGTGCGCGTGGCCGATATCCGCAAGCGTGCGAAAGCACCCGTCGCCGTGGGGTTTGGCGTGAAGGATGCGCAGAGCGCGAAAGCGATCAGTGCGTTCGCCGACGCCGTGGTCATCGGCAGCGCGCTGGTGGAGCGGCTGGAGGGTGCGGCAACGGCGCAGGACATCGTGACCCGGGTCGGCGATTTTCTCCGCCCGATACGCGCGGCACTGGACGCCGGCTGACAACCTCATTCTTCCTGTCCGGAGCAGGCTGGGCGAGGGCGTCGGGGGTTACGAAACCATAACGAAACGGCTGAGGGGATGTGTACCAGGCCCCCAGCCCGAGGCTTTGGTCACCTCGCCCTTTATCTCGGTGGAAAAGACACCATGGAGATAGGGGTGACCCAGGCGTGCCGAGCAGGCGCGCTTGTTTCCAGATTGAGGCGGAATCCATGAACTGGCTGCAAAAAATCATGACACCCCGCGCGCGGACGCAAGGTTCCGCCGCCGGCAAGGGCAAGGTACCCGAAGGTGTGTGGGAAAAATGCGCCGGCTGCGGCGCCGTGTTGTACAAGCCGGAGCTGGAACGCAACCTGATGGTCTGCCCCAAGTGCAGCCATCATCATGCGATCGGTGCGCGCGAGCGCCTGCTGGCGTTCCTCGACGAAGGCAGTACGCAGGAACTGTGGGCCAGCATGGAGCCGATTGATCCACTGAAGTTCCGCGATGCCAAGAAATACCGCGACCGTATCACTGCCGCACAGAAAGCGAGCGGCCAGAAAGATGCGCTGGTCGCGATGAGCGGCAAGCTCAAGGATCACCCGCTGATGGCCGTCGCGTTCGAGTACCGCTACATCGGCGGCTCGATGGGTTCGGTGGTTGGCGAGAAGTTCACCCGCGCCGCCGAGCGTGCCCTGAGCGAACGCAGCGCCCTGGTGTGTTTTTCCGCCACCGGTGGTGCGCGCATGCAGGAGGCGCTGTTTTCGTTGATGCAGATGGCCAAGACCTCCGCTGCGCTGGCGCGGTTGCGCGAGGCTGGCATTCCGTACGTCAGCGTGCTCACGGATCCGACCACCGGCGGTGTTTCCGCGAGCCTTGGCATGCTGGGCGACATCAACGTGGCCGAACCGAAGGCGCTGATCGGCTTCGCCGGTCCGCGCGTGATCGAGCAGACGGTGCGCGAGACGTTGCCGGAAGGCTTCCAGCGATCGGAATTCCTGCTGGAACACGGCGCGGTCGACATGATCGTGGATCGCCGGCAGATGCGCGACAAGCTGGCCGATGTGATGAACATCTTGCGCAAGGTGCCGCGTGCGGCGTGAGTTGCGCTGCATGAAGTATTGAAACGACGCCGCCTTCGGGCGGCGTTGTCGTTTCTGTCCTGCGCTTACCTAGTAGGCAGGGATGACAATCCCAGCATCTTGCGGTTTGCATGCGTGGTGATGCTGGGATTGTCATCCCAGCCTACGAGCCGCACGCATCGTGAGCTGGATGTTTTCCACAACTTGTGTGGAAGCCTTGCTGGAAACCCTGTGGAAAACCCGCGCAGGCATCTTTTCCATCAAGCACTTGGCACAGCGTGATGAAAAATTGCGCAACAAATGCGCGTACTTTTCCACAACTATTGTGGAAAGTATCCGGGAGAGCCTGTGGATAGGTGCGCTATGTCGTTGAGCGCAAAGCGTGCAAGGACGGTGTGATCAACGATTGATCAGCCGAACAGCTGCGGCGCGCTGTGCACCATCCAAAGCGACAGCGCGCCTAGGCCGCTGCCAACGAAAATCGCCGCGAGCACATCACTCGGATAATGCAAGCCAAGAATCACGCGCGATGCCGCTACCAGTGCAGTGAACGTCAGCAACAGCGGTGCGAGCAGCGGATACCACGCCAATGCGACGATGGTGAAGCCCACGGCTTGCAGCGTGTGTCCGGAGGGGAAGCTGAATTCATCCAGCGGCGGTACGTGCGCGATCACGCCGGGGCAGGTGCGGAACGGACGCGGGCGGCGCGTCCAGCGCTTCAGGACGCGATACAGGCCTAGTGCAACCAGGCCGGTAATGGCCATGTGCGCAGCGGCTTCCAGCCCGCGCAGGCCGTCGATCAGGGCCAGGGCGAGCATCAGCGAGTACCAGAACACGCCGTCGCCGAGGCGGCTGATGATGCCGAAGAACAAGCCGACGGCATGTCGCGCGCCCCAGCGGTTGGCGGCGATGCACATGCGCCGGTCGAACGCGTGGCGCGGCAGCGCGACAGGCTCAGGCAGGTGCGATGGTGACATGGCGGTCATGCATGTTCTCCTCGACCAGTTCGCGCAACAGGTTTTCGAATTCGCGGATTACCGCTTCCGGTGAAAGCCGCTCGACGCTCTCCACCGCCGCGCGCCCCATGTGGCGGATCAATGGAGTGTCGCCGGCCAACGTCACGGCAGCCGACGTGAAGGCCTGGGCATCGCCGGAATTGATGCGGAAGCCGTTGATGCCATCGAACAGGTGCTCGCGTGCGGCACCTTCCGCATAGGCCACCACCGGCAAGCCGGCAGCGAGCGCTTCCAGGATCACGTTGCCGAAGGTTTCGCTGAGGCTGGGGAACGGGAACAGATCCGCGCTTGCGTAATGCGCGGCCAGGGCTTCATCGCGCTGCATGCCGACGAAGATGAAATCCGGGTGCGCAGCCTGCAGTGCCGCGCGGGCCGGACCATCCCCTACCCACACATAGCGGGCCTTGGGCGTTGCCTTCTGGATCGCGCGGAAGGTTCCCACCGCCAACTCCAGGTTCTTCTCCGGCGCGATGCGGCCCACGTAGAGCACCACCGGCGTGTCGGCATCCACACCCCAGCTTTCGCGCAGGGCGTTGTCGCGCTTGGATGGATGGAACAGCCTGGTATCCACGGCGCGACGCAGCAGACGCGCGTGATCGACGCCCATCGCCGTGAGTTCGGCGGCAAGGGCGTCGGTGGGCACCAGCGTGACGTTTGCACGCTGGTGGAAGCGGCGCAGGTAGCCATGCACCACAGGTGTCAGAAAACCCACGCCATAGTGATTGGCATAGGCGTCAAAGCGGGTATGGAAACCCGTGGCGACGGGAACGCCCAGTCGGAGCGCCGTTTTGACTGCCGAACGGCCGAGCGGGCCTTCGGTGGCAACGTAGATTGCATCAGGTCGGCGTTGGGTCCAGCGTTGCCGCAAGGTACGTGGCACTGGGAGTCCGAAGCGCAGGCCTGGATAGCGGGGCAGGGCCGCGCCGCGTGTCTCCAGGGCAACGATGCCGGGTTCGTCGGTGTGGCTGACCGTTTGGCGAGGACGGATGAGATCGATCTCGTGGCCTTTCGCGGCCAGGCCGGTCGCCAGACTATGCACGGTGAGGGCGACACCGTTGATTTCCGGCGGATACGTCTCGCTAATGATGCCGATACGCATGGCGCATCCTCGTCTTGTACGGCGACAGCTTGAGCTTGCGCCGTTTCGCGGCGATGGCGCTAACGTGACAGGGCGGTTACGCGTGTTACGGAACGGCGAAAACGGTGTCCTGGAGGGCCCAACTCGGCTAAATTGCGTGAACGGAAGTTTGCATAGGAGGTTCCCGCATGAAACGTATGCTACTTGCTCTTGCGTTGACCACCGTGGCCGGGGCTGCTTTTGCCGCCGACGCGCCCGCTCTACCGGTGACCAAGGCCCCGGCCGGCGCCGAGGTCTACATCCTATCGCCGCAGGACGGCGCCACCGTAGCGCCATCCTTTACCGTCCGTTTCGGCCTGAAGGGTATGGGCGTGGCACCTGCCGGCGTCGCCCATGAAAACACCGGCCACCACCACCTGCTGGTGGATGTGAAAACACTGCCGGTGGCCGGCCAGCCCATCCCGAAGGACGAGCAGCACATCCACTTCGGCGGCGGCCAGACGGAAACCACGCTGAAACTGCCGCCCGGCACGCACACGCTGCAGTTGGAGCTGGGCGATACCAATCACATTCCGTTCGATCCGCCGGTGGTGTCTAAGCCGATCACGGTGCATGTGAAGTAGCCATGGCATCAACCCCCTTTCCCGGTAGGGAGAGGGGAGTTCGGCGGCGCGATCGGTTAAAATTTCAGGTTCCGTCCCGATGCCACGCTTGAGCTCATGACCGTCCGCACCCGCTTCGCCCCCAGTCCCACCGGTTTCCTGCACATCGGCGGTGCGCGCACCGCGCTGTACTGCTGGCTGGAAGCGCGCCGCCGCGGCGGCGAGTTCCTGCTGCGCATCGAGGACACCGACCGCGAGCGCTCCACCGACGAGGCCGTGCAGGCGATCCTCGACGCCATGCAATGGCTGGATCTGAATGCCGACGAGGCGCCGATCTACCAGACGCATCGCCTGGACCGCTACAAGCAGGTCGCCCTCGAGCTGGTGGCGGCCGGCAAGGCCTACTACGCCTACGAAACCAAGGAAGAAATCGAGGCGATGCGTGAAGCCGCCATGGCGCGTGGTGAGAAGCCGCGCTACAACGGCTATTACCGCGATCGCAATGAGCCCTGCCGCGACGATCCGAACCGCGTGATTCGCTTCAAGAACCCGTTGGAAGGCACCGTGGTGTTCGAGGACAAGGTGAAGGGCAGGGTGGAATGGTCCAATGCCGAGCTGGACGACCTGGTGATCTTCCGTTCCGATGGGTGGCCGACCTACAACTTCGCCGTGGTGGTCGACGATATCGACATGGGCATCACCGAGGTGATCCGCGGCGACGACCACGTCAACAACACTCCACGCCAGATCAACATCTATCGGGCGTTGGGCGCGCAGGTACCGGAATTCGCGCACTTGCCGATGATCCTCGACAAGGAAGGCAAGAAGCTTTCCAAGCGCACCAATTCGGTGAGCGTGATGGAGTACCGCGAAAACGGTTTTCTGCCGCACGCGATCCTGAATTACCTGGTGCGCCTGGGCTGGTCGCACGGCGACCAGGAAATCTTCTCGCGCGAGGAAATGATCAAGCTGTTCGATGCCGCTGACGTCAACAAGGCTGCCTCGCGCTTCGATACCGAAAAGCTGCTGTGGCTCAACCAGCATTATCTGAAGACGGATGACCCTGAAGCGCTGGCGCCGGAATTCCGCTGGCACCTCGCGCGTGCCGGCGTCGATCTCAGCAAGGGCCCCGCACCGGCCGACGTGATCGTCGCCTTGCGCGATCGCGTGCACACGCTCAATGAAATGGCCGAGCGCGCGAAGATCTGGTATGGCCCGATCACCGAATGGGACGACAAGGCAGTCGCCAAGCACCTGAAAAACGCCAGCGCCGTGCAGGTATTGCAAGCCGCGCGCGAACTGCTCGCCGACTGCGTCTGGAAACCCGAGCGTATCCATCAGGTGATCGAGCAGATCGCCGCGAAGCTGGAGCTTGGCATGGGCAAGATCGCCCAGCCGCTGCGGGTGGCGATGACCGGCACGCAAGTGTCGCCATCGATCGATCACACTATCTACCTCGCCGGGCGCGAGGTGGCGCTCAAGCGCATCGACGAGGCAGTGGCGCTGGCCCAGGATTGAGCTGGCGGCAGCAGTTAAGTAGGCTGGGATGACAATCCCAGCTTCGCATCCGGCGTCTTCGTGCTGGGATTGCCATCCCAGCCTACGATGATCATCCCAGCCTGCATCCTTGAGCCTCGTCGTAGATGGAAGAACTCCTCGCCAAAGCCAGCCAGGGTGTCGACCTGGACGCCCCCGACGCCTATCTGCACATCCTCATGAACCTGATGGCAATGATTCCGTGGGCCGCGCTGTTCTGGTGGAACCTGGTGTTCGTGGCGGTGGGCGCCCTGCTCGGCTGGTGGCGCGGCAAGCTGCTGGCCGGCGTGATCTGGGCGCTGGTGCTGGGACCGATAGGCTGGGTGGTCGTGCTGCTGACCCCCAAATCAGCCAAACCGCCGCCGCTGCCGCGCTAGGCGCTGTATCATCGTTACCGAGGTGAATTCCCTTGAGCGACAGCACGTCCGGCAAAACCCACGTCCACCATCATCATGAAGGCCCCGCGGCGTTCGTGGCTGCGGTGGAGCATGCCAGCGAGGAGCGCGGCCTGCGTCTCACGCCGCTGCGCAAGGAAGTGCTGGAGCTGATCGCGGCAGCCGGCAAGCCGGTAAAGGCCTATGACCTGCTCGATCAGCTGCGTGAACGCCATGGCAATGCAGCGCCGCCCACCGTCTATCGCGCGCTGGATTTCCTGCTGGAAAACGGCTTCATCCACAAGCTCGAATCGATCAACGCCTTCGTGTCCTGCCATCACCCGGCCGAGGCGCACCAGGTGCCGTTCCTGATCTGCGACATCTGCTCAAGCGCGCAGGAAGTGTGCGACGAGCGGGTGGCCGAGCTGATCGAAGCCCAGGCCAAGGCGTTCGGTTTCCGTCCCCAGGCGCAGACGCTGGAAGTGCACGGCGTGTGCAAGCAGTGTCGCAAGGCCTGACCGCGCAGGGACGAAGCTTGCAGGTATCTTGCGAATGTTATAATGTATCAAAAGCCGGTGCCGCGCCGGCCTTTTCGCATTGTGCCGTCCCTGCCTATGGATACCACGCCCACGCAAAAGAGCGCCCGCTGGTGGAACCTCGCCGATCGCATCGGCGCCGCCGCATCGTTCCTTTGCGCCATTCATTGCGCCGCGTTGCCCTTCGTACTTGCGATACTCCCGCTGGTCGGCCTGAGCTTTCTCGCCGATCACGCCTTTGAGCGCAACTTCGTGTTGTTTGCCAGTGCGCTGGCGCTGGTCGCACTGGTCAACGGCTATCGCCGCCACCATCGACCGCTGCCGCTGCGCCTGGCGTTTCCGGGACTCACGCTGCTGGTGATAGGCGTTACTTTCGCGGAAAGCCATTCGATCATCGTGCACAGCGTGATGGTGACCTGCGGTGGCTTGCTGCTCGCCTCCGCGCATTTCTTCAATCTTCGTTTCGACCGGCTGCATGGCCATGTGCATGGTCCGCAATGTGCACACGGCTGAACCGTGCAGGGACGCGGTGATTGTGTAACGGGCAGGTTGGTTCCTAGCATGGCGGCATGAATCACGCGCACGGCCACATCCACGATCATCATGATCATCACAGTCATCCCCACGCCACGAACGTAGGCGGGCGTGAGCGCAAATTGCTGTTTGCCTTCGTGCTCACCACGGGCATGATGCTTGGCGAAGCCGCCGGCGGCTGGTGGTCCGGATCGCTGGCACTGCTCGCCGATGCCGGCCACATGCTGGTGGACGCGGCCGCATTGCTGCTTGCCTTGTTTGCCGCGCGCATGGCACGGCGTCCGGCCGATGCGCAGCGCACTTACGGCTACGGCCGCATGGAAGTGCTGGCCGGTTTCGTGAATGCACTGACGCAATTCGTGCTGGTCGGGTTCATCGCCTATGAAGCCATCGAACGCTTCTTCAAGCCGGTGGCGATACTTTCCGGCGTGATGCTGGTGGTGGCGATCATCGGCCTGCTGGTGAACCTGATCGTGCTGCGCAGCCTGCACGACCACGCCCACGACGACGTGAACATCGGCGCGGCGAGCCTGCACGTGCTAGGTGATCTGCTCGGATCGGTCGGTGCCGTGTTGGCTGCCCTGGCGGTTCGCTGGCTGGACTGGAATTGGGCGGATCCGGCGTTATCGGTGCTGGTGTCGCTGTTGATCCTGCACAGCGCCTGGCAGTTGTTGCGGCGTTCCACGCATATCCTGCTGGAGGGGGTGCCCGAAGGCATGGATCCGCACGAAGTGGAAACGGCCTTGCGTAGTGCCGATGCATCGATCCGCGACGTGCACCATCTGCATGTGTGGCAGCTCGCTTCCGGTTCACGCATGGCCACGCTGCACCTGGAACTGCATGATCGGGACGCCGGCGCGCGTGCCTTGGCAGCGGTCAACCGCACCTTGCTGGAGCGTTTTGGCATCCGTCACGCCACGGTGCAGATCGATCCGGGCGATTGCCCGGACGGCAGCCCGGGCTGCAATGCGCAGCATCATCATTAAGCCTGGGCGCCTTGCGCTTTGGCCTACGGCTGCTACGATGATTGGCCATCAACAGCATTACGAATCAAGGAGCTTCCCATGGGCAAGGGCGATCGCAAAACCCGCCGCGGCAAGACCTACCGTAGCAGCTACGGCAACACCCGCCTGCACTCCGCAAAGCCTGCAGTGGCCGGCGCCAGCTCGGCCGTGACCAAGCCGGCTGCCGTGAAGAAGGCTGCTCCCGCTCCGAAGAAGAAGTCGGCCTGAACGAGTCCGCTCGCAGGTACGGAAAGCCCCCGCCAGTCGGGGGTTTTTTGTTATGGAACCGGTACAGCCACGCCGCCGACCCATAGCCGTCTCAGCAGCCCGCCGCCGATCCAATAGCAAAGCTCAGCCGGCTGCTTCACATTCCACACCACCAGGTCCGCACGCTTGCCGAGCGCCAGCGTGCCGCGATCCGCCAGGCCAAGCGCGCGCGCGGCGTTCACGGTGATACCGCGCAGGGCCTCCTCGGGCGTCATGCGGAATAGCGTACAAGCCATGTTTGCGGCAAGTCGCAATGAAAGCAGGGGGGACGTGCCGGGATTGCAGTCCGTCGCGATCGCGATGGGAACACCATGGGCGCGCAGAGCCGTCACCGGTGGCAGCTTGGTTTCGCGTAGCGCATAAAATGCGCCTGGCAACAGCACGGCGACGGTGCCTGCGCGCGACATCGCTTGAATGCCCGCGCTGCTGAGGTATTCGAGATGATCGGCCGATAGCCCGCCGAATTCGGCTACCAACGCGGCACCGTCCAGATCCGAGAGTTGCTCGGCATGCAGCTTCACGCGTAAGCCAAGCTGCCGCGCGTGCTCGAACACGCGTTGGGTTTCGGTGCGGGTGAAGCCTATGCCTTCGCAGAAGGCATCCACCGCGTCCACCAGGCCTTCGCCGGCGAGGGCGGGCAGCCATTCATGGCAGACCAGGTCGACATACTCATCCCGGCGCTCCTTGTATTCGGGAGGCAGGGCATGCAGGCCAAGCAAGCTGGTCTGAACGTGAATCCCCAGCGCCTGGCCGATACGGCGCGCCACGCGCAGCATGCGCCGTTCCGCTTCCAGCTCAAGGCCGTAGCCGGATTTGATTTCCAGCGTGGTGACGCCATCGGCAAGCAAAGCGCGTGCGCGTGGCAGCGACTGGTCGAACAGCTCGTCTTCGCTTGCGTTGCGCGTGGCGCGCACGCTGGAGACGATGCCGCCGCCGGCGCGTGCAATCTCTTCGTAGGTGGCGCCATTGAGACGCAGATCGAATTCCTGCGCGCGGTCGCCGCCGAATACCAGGTGCGTATGGCAGTCGATCAAGCCTGGCGTGACCAGCGCGCCGTCGACGTCATGCACCACGCGTGCGGCGGAGGCTGATGCTGCAGGCAGGTCGCGCATCGAGCCGATCCATACGATCCGTCCGTCCTGGCAGGCGACGGCGGCATCGTCCAGCTGACCATAGCTGGCTTGGCCAACGAAAGTCGCCAGCGAGGCGTGGGTGAGTAGCAGATCCCAGTTCATCAGTCGGATTCTTCGCTATGGGAATGGATGGGAGCCATCGGTACGGCCCTCAGCCGCTCGAAGTCCTGGATCATGCGTTCGGCAAAATCCTTGTACACCGGCGTGGGCGAAACGATGGATGACGCGGCACGCGCCAGCAAGCACGCGGCCATGATCGGTATCACCATGTTCTGGTTGTTGGTGAGTTCCATCGCGATCACCGCGGAAGTGAGCGGCGAACCGGTCACACCTGCGAGATAGGCGCTCATGCCCAGCAGCACGACTGCCTCGCCCGGTACATGGGGAAGAAAGTAGGCAATGTTGTGGCCCAGGCCCGCGCCGACTGCCAATGCCGGCGAGAAGATGCCGCCCGGAATACCGGCCCAGTAGGACACCACGTTGGCCAACAGCTTGAGCACGCCGAAACCTTGTCCGGGCGTATCGGCGGCACCTTGCACGAACGCGCGCGCCTGCGCGTAGCCGGTGCCATAAACCGTGTCATGCGACAGCACGCCGATCACCGCCAGGGCAAACCCGCAGCCGATCGCGAATGGCACGGGGTGGCGTTCGCGCAGCTTGCCGATGGCCGCCAGCGGGCCCTGCCTGCCCAGCAGGATCAGCCGCGCGAACAGGCCGCCCGCCAGGCCGCAAACAACGCCGCACTCCAGAACCGCCAGCCAGGCATGCCCCAGGGGCAGGCTGGCCTGCACTGTGCCGAAATAGGCGTAGTTGCCGAGGATGCCCATCGACACTACGCCACCCACGAACACGGCGGTGAGCAGCAAACCGCTGAACCGGTGTTCGAAGGTGCCGGCCAGTTCCTCGATGGCGAACACCACGCCCGCCAGCGGCGTGTTGAAGGCGGCGGCGATGCCGGCGGCGCCACCGGCAAGCACGAAGCGCGACAGGGCCTTGGGATCGTCGAAGCCGAAGCGCCGGCCAAGCCAGTGCATCAGTCCCGCGCCGACGTGCACGGTAGGCCCTTCACGGCCGATCGAAGCGCCCACGGCCAGCGCGAGCAGGGTCAGCACCATCTTGCTGAGCGCGATCGGCAGGGCCAGCATCTTTGCGCGAAAGCCGGCATCGTCCACTTGGATGGCCGCAATCACTTGCGGAATGCCGCTGCCGCGCGCAGCACGCAGGCGCCCTTCGGTAACCCAGCACAGCAGGCCGAAAACCAGCGGAGTAAACACCAGCGGCAGCCAGCTCCCGTGAGTCAGCAGTAGCTGGAACAGGCGGTATGCCCAGTCGCTGGCCTTGGCGAACAGGATCGCGGCGAGCGCGACGAGTACCGCGCCGCTCCATAGCGCGATGCGGCGTTTCCATTGGTAGGGCGCGAAGAATTCGTGACCCAGTACGGCGCGCAGGCGGGGGTTGGAGGCTTTGGGGGCTGGCGCGGGCATCGGCAGATTATGGCAGACGCGCAGCTTTGCTCCCTCTCCTATAGGTAGTAGGGGAGGGGCAGGCGATTCAGCGCGACTGTCTCAGCCACCGAGTCTCATACAGGTCATACCTTCGATCCTTCAGGTTCTGCACCGTACCCGCATTGCGCGCGCGCGCCAGGCCTTCCAGCCTGAGATCGGCGAACAGCACCGTTTCGATGTTCGGCGTGGAATCCGCCGCCACCCCATCGCGTGCAAACAGGAAATCGCTGGGCGTCAGAATGCAGCTTTGCCCGTACTGGATGTCGAAATTGTTGACTCCGGGCAGGTTGCCGACGTTGCCGGAAAGGATCACGTAGCACTGGTTTTCGATCGCCCGTGCCTGGGCGCAGTAGCGAACGCGCAGATAGCCTTCGCGCACGTCGGTGCAGAAGGGCACGAACAGCATCAAGGCGCCCTGGTCCGCCAGATGCCGCGCTACTTCGGGAAACTCGGCGTCATAGCAGATCATCACGCCGATCGGGCCGCAGTCGGTCTGGATGGTCGCGGCGCCGTCGCCGCCGGATACGTTCCACACGTTGCGTTCGCTGGGCGTGGGATGCAGTTTTTCGCGCTCGTGGATCGAGCCATCGCGCAGGCATACGTAGCACACGTTGTGAATGTCGCCATTGGACTGTTCAGTAGGATGCGAACCGCCCACGATGTTGATGTTGTAGCGCACCGCCAGGTGGTTGAAGAGTTCCTTCACCTGCGGCGTGTAATGGCTCAGCTTGCGGATGGTTTCCACCGGCGAGAGTTCTTCGTTCTCGATCGACAGCAACTGCAGCGTGAGCATTTCCGGGAACGTCACGAAATCCGCGTTGTAGTCCGCCGCTATGTCGGTGAAGTATTCGACTTGCGTGGCGAATTCGTCGAACGACTTGATGCGCCGCTGCTGATATTGCACGGTTGCCACGCGCACCGAATCGGGCAGGTGCCGCGGCGACTGTACGGCGGGTATGTCCGGTTGATCGAGCAGGGCCGGGTTGCGCCATACCAGGTGCGCCGCGTAGCCAAGCGACTCGTAGTCCGACGGCACATACCCGCGCAGCAGCCCGATGATCTCGAAATCGTTCGCCAGCTGGAAACTCAGGGTGGGATCGCGCCGGCGACCTTCCACCACCGCCTGTACATAGGTCTCCGGACCGCCATACCGCTGGACGTTTCGGGCCAGCCCGGGGATGCGCCCGCCGAAGGTGATGCCACGCAGCTTCAGGTCCATGCATAGGCGCTTGCGTGCTTGATACAGCCGTTGGCCGATGCGCATGCCGCGGTAGTCCGGATGCACCACCACCTCCATGCCGTACAGCCAGTTGCCGTCCGGGTTGTGGCGCGAGGCCATGCCGCCGCCGGTGATCTGCATCCAGGTGTGCGGTTTCAGCGCCAATGACTCGTCGAGGCGGAAGGTGGCGCAATAGCCCACGATGTTGCCCTCGTACTCCACCACGAATTGGCCTTCGGGGAAATGCGTCTGCTGGGAGCGCAGCATTTCCGCCGAGTGCCCCCATTCGGGCGTGTAGACGCGAGCAGTAAGGTTGACCAACGCGGCCACATCGCCCGGGACCGCTTGGCGCAGGTTCAGCAGGGGGGCGTTTTCATTCTTCTTAGCCATGCTCTTCATCCTTTCGCAGAGAAGGTGAAGCAGATGCGAGTATGGCCGTTGGGGAGCCTTTGATCTCCCTGGGCCGGTTACACTTGGCGGGCTATACGGAGATTATTCATGAGTGAAACGGCAGCGGTCTACCAGTTCAGTGCGGCGCATGCTTGGGCTGACGCGCAGTGGCGCAGCGATGCCAGCTTCGGCGTGGACAGCCACGGCGGTATTTGTGCCGCTGCCGGCGATGTCCCCACCTACCTCGATGGCTGGGTCTTGCCCGGCATGCCGAACCTGCACTCGCATGCCTTTCAGCGCGCCATGGCGGGCCTCGCCGAACGCCGCGGCCCGGGCGACGATTCCTTCTGGACCTGGCGCGAAACCATGTACAGCTTCGCCGAGCGCATCGACCCGGACAGCTTGCAGGCCATTGCCGCGCAGCTGTACGTGGAAATGCTCAAGGCCGGCTATACGCAGGTCTGCGAATTTCACTACTTGCATCACCAGCCCGACGGCGTGCCCTATGCGCAGCCGGAGGCCATGTCGCTGGCGCTGATCGAAGCTGCGCGCGAAGCGGGCATCGCACTCACTTTGCTACCCGTGCTGTACATGAGCGGTGGTTTCGATGGCCGTGCGCTGTCGCAACGCCAGCGGCGCTTCGGCAACAACGTGGACGGCTATCTGCAGCTGCTCGCCAACCTGCGCAAACATGAAAGCCGTGACGTGCGCGTGGGCGTTGCCCTGCATTCGCTGCGCGCCATTCCCGAAAGCGCATGGCGCAGTGTGGTTGAACAGGATGCGCTGAAAACCGGCCCGGTCCATATCCACATCGCCGAGCAGATCGGCGAGGTGCAGGATTGCCTGGCCACGCGCGGTGCCCGTCCGGTGGAGTGGCTGTTCGAGCATGCGCCGGTCGACAGCCGCTGGTGCCTGGTGCATGCCACGCATCTTACCGAACAGGAAACGGCGCAGCTTGCGCGCAGCGGGGCGATTGCCGGCCTGTGCCCAACCACCGAAGCCAATCTCGGCGACGGCCTGTTTCCGCTTGCGCGCTATCTGGATGCGGGCGGCACGCTCGGCGTGGGTTCCGACTCGCATATCTCGGTATCGCCGATCGAAGAACTGCGCTGGCTCGAATACGGCCAGCGCCTCAGTACACGCCACCGTAACGTTGCTGCACGCCATGCCGGCGATAGCGTGGGCGAAACCTTGTGGCGGGCAGCCTTGAAAGGCGGAGCGCAAGCGGCGGATATGCCGATCGCTGCACTGGAAGTGGGCAAGCGAGCGGATTTCATCGTGCTGGATCCGGAAGCGCCCTCGCTGGCTGCGCGTGACAGTCGTTCGGTGATGGACAGTTTGCTGTTTGCTGGCAACAGGTCGCCGGTACGCCACGTGATGGCGGGCGGTAAATGGGTGGTGCGTGACTTCGTGCATCGCGATGAAACACGCATTGCCGCGCGTTATCGCGCCGCTGTCATGCGCCTGGCCGGCGCGTAGGTTTGCAATGTCCAGCAGGTTTGCAGCCGGAGCCGGATCATCGGAAGGCTGCTGCCCGCTACCTTGGGTGGCGGCCTCCGGCTGCAAGCCTGCTGGACATCTGTGGGCATTGTGGTGGAAGCGGCATGTAAAGCGAGTAAAGAGCGCACGCGCCGGCGTAGAAAATGCGTAATTTCGGTGTGATGCCGCAGCGAAGGGGATGACCGTGTCCCCGTTTACTCCAGTTCCCCTCCCTCGTTCACCATCTTGCGCTGAATTCGATCAAGGTAATCGTCAAGCTCGCGTACGTCCTGGAAAATCTCTTTGACCGGCACCGCCTTGACGATGTCGAACACCTTGCGAACCTGTGCCTGCGGATTCACCAGCAGGGTATGGCCGTCGCGTGCGCGCATGGCTTTCCTGGCTTTGGCGATGCTTCTGAGCCCCGCACTGCTGATGTAGTCGAGCGCGGACAGATCGAGCACCAGGGTGCTGCCCATCCCCATTTGTTCCAGCACCTTTTCCGCTTCCTTGTCGAATTCGCCAAAGCTCATCGCGTCCAGGCGTCCTTCCAGGTAAAACGTGGACCGTTGCGGGCTGAACGGATCGATGCGTAGGTTAAGTGCCATGGCCGTGCTCCGAAGGATTGGCAAAGCGCAATTGCAGATGGTTGCCGTATTCGTCGTGGGTGTAGTTCAATTCGCTGGACATCGCCCGTACCAGATGGATACCCAGGCCTCCGCCGTCATGGCGGTCGGCAAGATCCCCGGTCAGGGCGGGCTCAGCCAATTGCAGCGGGTCGAACGGAGTCCCCTCGTGGTTGAGTTCCACCAGCACCGCTTCTTCCACGATCATCAGGCGCAAGCCGATGCAGCCTTCCGGGTTGCCGGAGCAGCCGTGATGAACCATGTTCACCATCAGCTCCTCCAACACTAGGCGCACATCGGCCTGCACGCCGCTGCGTACGCCGGCGTCATGCAGTTTCCTTTCGCAGTGGTCGAGCGTGTCGAACACTTTTTCCAGCGTGGCGGGAAAGACCAGGTCGAGCATCGACGTTCCGTCCTCCAGTCCGACGTGATTCCAGCGTAATGCAAGCAAGGCGATATCGTCGCTCTGGCCGTGGCCCGCCGCATAGCTCTGGACATCTTCGGCCAGGAATCGGGTCGGGTCGCCGTGCCGACTTTCGTCGCCGGCCTGGTGGAACTGGTCCAGCCTGGCCAGCAGCCTTTCGCCGCCGTAATGCTCCAGCGCCTCATTGGCGGCTTCGGTCACGCCATCGGTATACACCAACAAAGTGTCGCCCGCGCGCAGGCGCATGCGCATCACGGGAAACGAGGCGTCCTCGTCCAATCCCAGCGCAGGACCGGAGGCAACGGGCAACCAACGCGCTGCATGATTGCCCCACAGCACCGGCGGATCGTGGCCAGCGCTGGCCAGCGTCAGGTGGCCGGTCGCCACATCCAGAAAACCGCACAGCAAGGTCACGAACATGCAGTTGTCGTTGTTCCGGCACAGCTCCTGGTTGATCAGTTGCAGCAGTTGTTGCGGCGATTGGGCGCGCGACGCCATGGCTTTGGCGAGCGTAATGGTACGCGCCATGAACAGGGCGGCCGGAATGCCTTTGTCGGCGACGTCGCCCACCATGAAGCAGAACCGCTGGCTCGGCAGCATGAAATAGCTGTACAGATCGCCGCCGACGCTGTGCGCGGGCTTCAGGGCGGCGAACAGCTCGAAGTTGTGGCAGCGGGCATCCAGATAATGCGAGCCAGGAAGCAGGGCGATCTGGATCTGCTGGGCGATGTCCAATTCGCTGGCAAGGCGCGCCTGCTCGCCTGCGAAGCGCGTGAGTTCTTCCAGGTGTGCAGCCAATTCGCGCCGCATCTTGTCAAACGCATGGGTAAGGCGTCCTATTTCATCGTGATGACGCACTCGTGGCAGGGCAAAATCCAGTGCGCCGCGCGAGACCTGCTCCGCACGCTCGGCGAGTACGCCCAGCGGCGCCAGCGTACGCCGAAGGGTGACCATCACGATCAAGGCAAGGATCAGCAATGTCAGCGCGCCGACTACGAGCACGGCAACGAAAGCGTCACGCACCTGCGCGTAAATGAGTTCCTCGGGCACCGCTACACCGAACTGCCAATGCGTGCCGTTGATGGGCTGGTCGAAGATCCACACGTGCACGCCTTGCTGATCCAGCTGGTGCGCATTCGCATATTCCGCCGAGCGTGGTGCATTCAGCAGCTTGAGCAGGGCGGGATCGGCCCTTTTACCCACCCGTTCCACCGTATCGTTGGCCAGGTACAGGCCCTGTTGATCGATCACGAAGGCATGCGTGCCGGCCGGCAGATGCATCGACAGCAAAATGCCCTGCAGCCAATCAAGTGCGACGTCCGCATTCACTACGCCGATGACTTTGCCATCGACCTGCATGGACGACGAATAGCTGACCAGCAGGCGCTGCCTTGATTGCGATCGGAAGACCTCATGCCAGCATCCTCGGCTGCAAGTCAGCCCGAACTGGAACCATGTGGCGTTCCAGTACGGCTGCGTGTCCTTGAACAAGTCGCGCTGGCTCAGGCTTGCATCGCTGCTCCTGCCCACGAAAGGCGATTGCCCGGCTTCACGCGCGGCGGGACTGCCGGGCACGAAGGCGGCGGCCAGTCCCGCAAGATCCGTATTTCCCGCCATGGCGTCGTGGATCAGCGGCGCGGCATCCAGCGGGCGTGGGCCAATGATGGCAGCCAGCACCCGGGCCGTGTTGGTGATGTTGTCCAGCCGCTCCTGCACCAGGCTGCTGCCCTGGCTGGCCCAGGCGCCCGATTCCCGCTGGGCCTGTTGCAGCACTTGCTGGCCCACCATGCGAAACAGCAGGTACCCGCTCGCAACGAAGACGAGCGTCGCGCTGCCCAGCAGCCACAGGGCCAATCTCCACGCAAGACTGCGCAACGCCATGGCTCCCCCGCCTATCGACACCGCTGGTTATAGCGGATTGGACGATGACGTTGCTGCGAAGGAGTGCGCAGCCTGGGATGGTCTGAAAAAGTCCGTCATGGACTTTTTCAGACGCGCTCAAGTCCGGTACATGCCCGGACTTAAGCTACGCCAGATCAGGCACTTGCGTGCCTGATCTGCGGCGGGCCATCCCTGGCCCGCGGAAACTCTGAACTTATTCAGCGTTTCCCTTGCCTTACCGGCAACGCCAAGGCGCCAAGTTGCGCCGCTGCCTGAACCCTCGGCATCAGTTCAGCTTGGTGCCGTCATCGCAAAGATTTTCCCCGGCGTTTCTCGCAGGGAGTTGCCACCACTTAACAGGGAGAACCATCATGCTTCGCTCCTTTCCCAAGTTGCTGATTGCGCTGGCCGTATTGGGCGGTGTCCTGGCGCAGACCGGCTGCGTCGTGGTCGAGCCGCGTCCGGCTCGCGTTTGGGTACCCGGCTATTGGTCACCGGCGCATGTGTGGGTGGGCGGTTATTATCGCTATCGCTAAGAACGTGGATGCACAGGATGGGGCGCATCGCGCGCGCCCCATTCGCGAATGAAGTCGATGAAGACACGCAGTTTGGGCGGGACCTGGAAACGGCTCGGGTAATACAGGTAGAAGCCGTCGAAAGGCGGCAGCCAGGGATCGAGCACGCTTTCCAGCCGCCCTGCATCGAGGGCGGCGCGCGCGGAGATGTCCAATACGCAGGCCAGGCCGATGCCATCCTCCGCAGCGCGTAGCGCAAGCGGTACGTCGTTCACGGTGAGGCTCCCGTCCACGGCTATCTCGTACCAGCGGCCCTTCTGCGGGCCGCTGCGATGCGCGAATTCCCAGCGATAAATGGCGCCGCTGCTGTCGAGGCGATGCTTGATGCAGTTGTGATGCTGCAGCTCCTTCGGCTCCTTGGGGTGGCCACGGCGCTCGAAGTACGCCGGCGCTCCCACCACCACCGAACGCATCGGTCCGCCGATGGGAACGGCCACCATGTCGCGCTGCAGGCGTTCACCCAGCCGGATGCCCGCATCCAGGCCTTCGGCCACCAGATCGGTGAGGTTGTTTTCCACGCGTATGTCCAGCTGCACGTCCGGCCAGCGCGCCATGAATTCGCCAAGCAGGGGCTCGATCACGCTTTGAGCCGCCACCTTCGGCACGGTGAGCCGCAAGCTGCCGCGCGGACGGTCGCCATGCTGGCGGACAGCATCCAGCGCCAGGTCCAGCTCGCTGAGTGCAGGAGCAATGCGCTGCAGCATCTCGTGCCCTGCCTCGGTAAGGCCTACGCGCCGTGTGGTGCGTTGGAGCAGGCGCGTGCCGAGCTGGTGTTCCAACTGCTGCATGGTCTGGCTGAGCGCCGAAGGCGTCACCTCCAGCTCCGCAGCTGCGCGGGTAAAGCTGCCGTACTCGGCGATCGCAAGGAAGGCGCGCAGGGCATGATGATCACGCATGGCCGGATCCATTTATTAGATGTTCTAAATAATGCATCAAGTCACCGGTGGTTTTTCAATATGATCGTCTGGCGCAGACTGCACCCCGTCGTTACCCACTACGGAGTTCAGCCATGTCGCTCGATCAGTACTACACGCTTGGACGTTCCGGCCTGCGCGTCAGCCGCCTCGCCCTAGGTGCCATGACCTTCGGTGAAAACTGGGGCTGGGGCACGGCGGAGCAGACCGCCCGCGCCATGTTCGACCGCTATCTGGAGGCTGGCGGCAACTTCATCGATACCGCCGACATGTACACCGAAGGCAGCAGCGAAAGCATGCTGGGCAAGTTCATCGAGGAGAGCGGCACGCGCGATCGCGTGGTGCTGGCCACCAAGTTCAGCTACAACGCGCAGCCCGGCAATCCCAATGCCGGCGGCAATGGCCGCAAGAACATCATGCGCGCGGTGGAGGGCTCGTTGCGCCGCCTGCGCACCGACTACATCGACCTGTATCTGCTGCACACCTGGGACCGGCTTACGCCGGCGGAAGAGGTGGTGCGCACCTTGGACGACCTGGTGCGCGCCGGCAAGATCCGCTATGCAGGGCTGTCCGACATTCCGGCATGGTATGCGGCCCGCGCGCAGACCTTTGCCGAAGCGCATGCGCTGACCCCGTTGGTGAACATGCAGCTGGAATATTCGTTGGCCGAGCGCCACATCGAGCATGAATACATCGCGATGGCGCAAAATCTCGGCCTCGGCATCACCGCCTGGAGCCCGCTCGCCATGGGCATGCTGTCGGGCAAGTACAAGCCCAGCCAGCAAGGCGGCGAGGGCGACGGAAGGCTTGCCAAAGTTAGCGGAGCACCCGGCTTCGAGCGCTTCACCGAGCGCAACTGGAAGATCGTCGCTGAGCTGGAAAAAGTGGCGCAGGAGGCTGGCCAAAGCATGGCGGCCGTGGCCTTGAATTGGGTGGCCACCCAGCCGGGCATCGCTTCGGTGATCATCGGCGCGACCAAGCTCGAACAGCTCGACGCCAACCTCGCGGCGCTTTCCTTCGAGCTGCCGGCCGAATCGCGCTCGCGGCTGGATGCGGTCAGTGCTCCGGAACGGCCGTTCCCTTACTACATGTTCACCGACATCCAACAGACGCGGATACACGGCGGTGTGGCGGTGGGCGACAAGCCCGCAGGGTATGCGCCGCCGCTGTTCGTGCCGAAGGTGGAAGCGCGGAAGATTGCGGTGGACTGAGCTCGATTTCCGGTTCCCTCTTTCCTGCCGGGAAGAGGGAACCAAGACGCACAGGACAAGACTCCATGACCCACACGACATCCCACTGGATCGACGTGCCCCGCGCCAACCTCTACGCCGAACAGGCCGGCGAGGGTGATTCCATCACCATGCTGCACGGTTTTCTGGTCGACCGTGGCCAATGGGATCATGAATTCACCACGCTGGCCCGTACCCATCATGTGCTGCGCTACGACGCGCGCGGCTTCGGCCGATCCACCATCGAGCCTGGCAGCTACGCCCATCACGAAGACCTGGCCGCCATACTGAATGCCTGCGGCGTGCAACGCACCACGTTGCTCGCCTGTTCGGGCGGTGCGGCAACGGCCCTGGATTTCGTGCTGGCGCATCCGCAACGCGTCAGCTCGCTGATCCTCATCGGCCCTGGTTACTGGGGTCACTTCGCCGATAGCACGCCGGCTGCGCGTGCCTTTCTGCAGGCGCTTCGCACCTTGGACGTCAGCGGTCTGATCGATAGCTCCTTGCGGGCCTTCACCGATGGCCCGCGTCGCGCGTGGAACGAAGTGGATCCCAGCGCGCGCCGGCATACCGAGTTGATGACCGCGCAACTGTTCAAACGCGAAACCAGTTACTGGACACGTGCGGCGCAGGACCAGCGCACGCCGAACCCCAGTGCACTCGAACGCCTGCGCGAGATCGACGTGCCGGCCGTGCTGATCGTCGGCGCCGAGGACCAGATCGAAGTGCACCGGCTGGCGCGGGAATTGACTGAAGGCTTGCCGCACGCGCGCATGTTCGTAGTGCATGGCGCCGGCCATCACGCCAATCTGGAAGCGCCTGCCGAGGTGCTCGGTATCGTGCGCAACGCCTTGTCGGTGGCGGCAGAGGCGGATTGATACGTATCGGCTATCGAGCCGGACTCATGGCGTTATCGACCATCGGCAGGGGGCGCCTTATGCTTGCGCCATCCTAATTGTCCGAGAGAGCCGCGGCGCCGTTCCGGCTTAGCGGCTCGTCAAGGCATGTCCCTGGGGTTTCGCCATCCATATGCCATCGAGCGCATCCTTCAACACCGACGAACTGATCCGCCACGGTACTTCGGCCTTCAAGCGCACCAACCTGGCCTTGTTTGCCGCAGGTTTGGCCACCTTCGGCCTGCTGTATTGCGTGCAGCCGCTGATGCCGCAATTCAGCCGGCACTACGGCGTCAGCGCAGCAACCAGCGCGCTGTCGCTGTCGTTGACTACCGGAGTGTTGGCCGTCGCAATGCTGTTTGCGGGCGGTGTTTCCGATGCGTGGGGGCGCAAGGCGGTAATGGTGGCGTCCCTGTTGTCGTCGGCCTTGCTAGTGCTGCTTTGTGCGTTGATGCCCAACTGGCATGCGCTGCTTACGCTGCGAACATTGCTTGGTATCACGCTCAGCGGCTTGCCCGCCGTAGCCATGACCTATCTGAGCGAAGAAATGCACGCCGAATCGATCGGCTTGGGGATGGGGCTGTACATCAGCGGCAGCGCAGTGGGAGGCATGAGCGGACGGCTGATCGCCGGCGTAGTCACCGACTTTGCCGGCTGGCGCGCCGGTGTCGGCGTGGTGGGTTTTATTGGCCTGGTCTCAGGCCTGGTGTTCTGGAAAGCCTTGCCGCCGTCGCGTCATTTTCATCCGCAGGCCTTGCAGTGGCGCGCCCTGTTCGCGCGCTTTGCCGGCATGTTTCGCGACCCGGGCCTGCCGTGGCTGTTCATGGAGGGCTTTCTGCTTTTGGGCGCCTTCGTTACGGTCTACAACTACCTGGGCTATCGCCTGCTGGCGCCGCCGTTCAACCTCAGCCAGACGGCGGTCGGCCTGATCTTCGGCATCTATCTGGTCGGCACCTTCAGCTCGGCCTGGATGGGCCACCTGGCAGGCAGGCTGGGGCGGCGCAAGCTGCTTTGGACTGCCTTTGCGCTGATGCTCCTGGGCGTGGTTTGCACGATGACCGCTTCGCTAGGGCTGATCATCTTCGGTATCGCGGCCATCACCTTCGGCTTCTTCGGCGGCCATTCCATTGTCAGCAGTTGGGTCGGGCGACGTGGCGGCGCAGCGAAAGCACAGGCCTCGTCGATGTACCTTTTCAGCTACTACATGGGTTCTAGCGTGGCGGGCTGGAGCGGCGGGCTGTTCTATGCGGCCCATCATTGGCAAGGCGTCGCATGGTTTGTCGGTGCCATGGTGCTGGCCGGATTGCTGATCGCACTGTGCTTGTATCGCCTGCCGCCCTTGCCGCAGCTCGTCACTCCGCCAACGCCCATGAGCAAGGGCGCCATGCCGTGAGCTTAAGCATTGCGTAGGCTGGGATGCAAATCCCAGCTTTGCGCCGGTGCAGGCATGGCAATGCTGGGTTTCGCAACCCAGCCTACGATTGCCATCCCAGCCTACGCACAGCCCGATGCGCGCAAAAAATCAGAGCATCCCTAGCCTTTGACCACCGTCAGCAGCTGCACGAAGCGTGGCACCAAGGGCGAACGTTCGTCTTCGCGATAGGCCACGTGGATTTCCGACATGGCATTGGCTTCCGCGAGCGGCACGTAGCGGACGCCTTCCACGTGGAAGTGGTCGCAGGACTGCGGCAGGATCGTCACGCCGAAGCCGGCGGCTACCAGCCCGATGATCGTGGACGCTTCTCGCGCCTCCTGCGAAATGCGCGGTGCAAATCCTGCCTCACGGCACAAGGTCATGACGTGTTCGTGCACGCCCGCTCCCGCGTTGCGGGCGAACACCACGAACGGCTCGTGCGCCAGCGCCTTGACTGAAAGTTTGCCGCGTGCGCCGACACGTTTGAGCACAGGGTGGTCAGAGCGCATCACCGCAACCAGCGGATCGCGAAACAGGCGCTTGGAAACCAGGGCTGTCGGCAACGTGCCCGGGCGCAGAATGCCGACCTGCAAACGGCGTTCTAGCAGGGCATCGACCTGCTGCAGCGAATTCATTTCCTCCAACTGCAGATGCACAGCCGGAAAGCGTTGGCGGAATGCGAAGATGGCGCCGGGTATATGCTGCGAAAGCGGGGTCGTGCGCGTAAAGCCGATGCGCAGCTCACCCAGCTCACCGCGTTGCGCGCGCCGGGCCAGATCCACGGCGCGATCGGTGTGCGCCAGGATTTCGCGGGCCTCCTGCAGAAACACGCGCCCCGGCTCGGTCAGTGCCACGCGCCGGTTGGTGCGCGTGAGCAGGCGGGCGCCGACGGCGTCTTCCAGCTGGCGGATCTGCTGGCTCAGCGGCGGTTGCGACATGCCCAGCCGTTCGGCCGCCTTGCCGAAATGCAAGGTATCGGCGACGGCCACGAAGTAGCGCAGGTGGCGGAGTTCGATGTTCATGCCGGCTACTTTCGCGGCACGGGGCGCGATGCTCAAGTGCTTTGCGCTCTTCCCCGCGCCGAGAATGGCTCCCTCCCCTACGTGTCGTAGAGCCTGCCCCGGACTTGATTGGGGGCAGGGGGCGGATTCATTGCACCGACGCCGCAGCCTCCGGCTTCAGCATCCCTCGTACATCCTCAAACTTGCCATCGCCGAACTTCGGCGTGAGGCCGAGCAGATGCGCCATCAACGGATACACATCCACGTTCGGGAAGTTGGGGAAGCGAATGCCGCTCTGAAACGCCGGGCCGTGTGCCACGAATAGCGCCTGCATCAGCGGATCGGCATTGTCATAGCCGTGTGCGCCCTGTTTCAGGTCGTCTCGGTGCTTGGCGAGGTACTCGCTGGTGGTGATGCGCCAGCCGACATCGGCCAGGCACACCAGCTGTGGCACGCGCGTATTGCTGCCGTAGTTCAGGCGCTTGGGAATGCGGGACTTGTCCCAGCAGTGCATGTGCTGCTGGGGCTGCTCCAGTTGCTGTTCGATGGCGTTGAAATCGTGTTTGCGCTTGGGATTGAAGCCGGCGACTTCGTCCAGGGTCACCACTTCCACGTCTTTCAGATCTATCAGCTTGTCGATCAGGATGTTGTGGTCCGGCGGTACGCTGGCCATGCCGTGATCGGCGAGAACGATGATGTTGATCTTGTCGTAGAGCCCGCGCTGGCGTAGTCCGTCGACCATGCGTCCGATCGCGGCATCGGTATCGCGCAGGGCCTGGTTCAGTTCCGCTGAATCGGGACCGTACTTATGCCCTGCCTTGTCGACCGCTTCGAAATACAGCGTGACGAAGCTTGGGCGCTGATCGGCCGGCATGTCCAGCCATGCCAGCACCTGGTCGACCCGCTGATCCGCAGTCACCTTGCTGTCATAGCGTTTCCAGATATCCGGGTGCTTGCCCTGGATGTCCGCGTCCGAGCCTGGCCAGAACATGGTGGCCGTATGCAGGCCATTTGCATCGGCGGTAACCCATAGTGGCGTGCCTTCGTCCCACCATAAGCCGTTGCTTTCGGCGTTCTTGTCGTCATGCGTGAACTTGCCCAGGACAGGATCGACCATGGTGTTGTCGACGATGCCGTTATGGTCCGGCACCAATCCAGTCACGATGGCGTAGTGATTGGGAAAGGTCAGCGACGGGAACGAAGGTTGCATGGAATCGGCGTGCACGCCGCTGGCGGCCATTGCCTGAAGGTTCGGAGTGATTCCGCGGTTGATGTAGTCGGCCCTGAAGGCGTCGATCGAGATAAGCAGCAGCGGAGTGGTAGCTGCAGCCTTGGCCTGTTGCGCCTTGGTTTCCGGCCCTACCGAAGGATGGGTCGCGCAGCCGGCGAAGCCCAAGGCCAGGAACGAACAAAGCAGAAGGCGAGACAAGCCTTTCATGGTGCGAAATCCGTTGGTCGATCGACAACTGCCAATGATGACGCAGTTGTGTGACTAATTCAGCATGCTCCATGGCGCAAGGCTCAATCGTCGTGTTTGCCCGCAAGTTCTTGGCCAAGCCGGTAGGACAGGCTGGGCTACAATCCACGCTGCTCGCGCTGCTTTACCTGTCCTGGAGCTGCAACCATGCTCGAGATCGAACAACGCCCGCCCTTACCGCCGTTTACCCGCGAAACCGCGATCCAAAAAGTCCGCCTTGCCGAGGATGCCTGGAACACGCGCGATCCAAACCGCGTGGCGCTTGCGTATACACCCGATAGCCGCTGGCGCAACCGTGCGGAATTCCTGCAGGGGCGCGATTCGATCGTCGCTTTCCTCACGCGCAAATGGGCGCGTGAGCTGGACTACCGCCTGATCAAAGAGCTATGGGCCTTCGAAGGCCATCGCATCGCCGTACGTTTTGCCTATGAATGGCATGACGATTCCGGCAACTGGTTCCGTTCGTATGGCAACGAGAACTGGTTGTTCGACGAAAACGGCTTGATGGCCGAGCGGCATGCCAGTATCAACGACCTGCCGATCAGCGAGGCGCAGCGCCAATACCGTTGGCCGCAAGGGCGTCGGCCAGATGATCATGCGGGGCTGGGTGAACTCGGGTTGTAACCAGGCTAGCCGGCGCGAGGGCTAGGATGGTAATCCCAGCAGCGCGCCGCTTCGTGCATGCCAATGCAGGGTTTAGCAACCCAGCCTACGATTGTCATTCCAGCCTGCGTTTTAGCCACGCCGCTGCGCCTAGCCCCGCCCGATACCCGCTTGCGAAACACGCCGTCAACAAATAGCCGCCGGTCGGCGCTTCCCAATCCAGCATCTCCCCCGCGCAAAACACGCCGGGCAGGGCGGTCAGCATCAGCGAATCATGCAAAGCTTCCAGCCGCACACCGCCGGCGCTGCTGATGGCCTCGGCCATCGGGCGCGGCCGTTGCAGGCGCAAGGGCAGGCACTTGATGGCATGGGCCAGGACATCCGGATCATGGCGTTGAGCCGAATCCAGCACTTCATGCAGCAAAGCCGTTTTCACGCCGGCCAAGCCGGCCTGACGCCGCAAATGCTCGCTTAGCGTGCGGCTTCCACGCGGTTTGGCCAGGTCATGGCGCAATCGATCCAGTGTGCGGTCCGGCGCCAGGTCCAGTTCCAGCACGGCATGGCCTTGGCGGGCGATGGCGTCACGCAGGCTCGCCGATAGCGCGTAGATCAGGCTGCCCTCGATGCCGGTCTGCGTGATCACGCATTCGCCCTGCAGCATTGGCGTGCGTCCGCAGGCATCGTGCAAGCGTGCGGCAACAGGTTTCAGCGGTGCGCCGGCATGGTGCGAGGATAAAAAGGTGCTCCAGTCGATATCGAAGCCGCAATTGGCGGGTTGCAATGGCGCAACGTCGACACCGCGTTCTGCCAGAAGTGTCTGCCAAGCGCCATCCGAACCCAGTTGCGGCCAGCTGCCGCCACCCAACGCCAAAACCGCAGCACCCGCATGCACGAAGCACTCACCCTCCGCAGTAGCGAAGCGCCAGGCGCCATCGTCACGCCAACCAAGCCAGCGATGGTGCACGTGAAAACGCACGCCGCTTTCGCGCAGCCGATGCACCCATCCACGCAATAGCGGTGCAGCCTTCAAATCGCTGGGAAACACTCGTCCCGAACTGCCCACGAAAGTTGCCACGCCCAAGCCGTGGGCCCAGTCCCGCAGGGCCTCGGCATCGAAGTCATCCAACCATGCGCCCACCTCCCTGGCTCGTTGGCCGTAGCGTTGGTCGAAGGCCGGGCGCGGCTCACCGTGGGTGAGGTTCATGCCGCCTTTGCCGGCGATCAGGAATTTGCGCCCGACCGAACCCTTGGCTTCGTACAGATCGACCTCGATGCCTTGCGCGCGCGCCGTTTCGGCAGCCATAAGCCCGGCAGGGCCGCCGCCGATAATGATCAGATTGGATGGGCGCGAAGATGGCATGCACGGGTAGGGTGTTGGGGATCGTGCATTGTAAAAGAGCTAGCTGCTTTTTCCCCGCGGCGCCAAGCGTCGAATTAGGGGCTCATGCCGTGGATAACGGCTCAGCAGCGCCGGCGTATCCGCCAGCTCGAAAGTCGCGAACTCAAAGCCCGGCGCCACTGTGCATCCCATCAGCGAGTACCCCTGCATGCCCTCGCGCTCCGCCGCAAACCAGCAGCCTGCGGGCACTACGAACTGAAACACCGCACCAGGTTCATGCAGCATGTCGCCAAGCCGCTGCACCTTCCATTCGCCGCGCTCGTCCAGCATATGGATCAACAGCGGATCGCCGGCGTAGAAATGCCACATCTCGTCCGAGTCAATGCGATGCCAGGCGGAGTAGGCCTGGCCGTGCAAGAGGTAATAGATGCCGGTCGAGGCGTGGCGCCGTGTGTGGTCAGTCCGTGTGACATGCTCATCGCACCGGTAGGTCTGCCGGTAGAAGCCGCCTTCCGGATGCGGCTGCAGACCGAGCTGTTCGATGATGTCTTCAAGCGCGGAAGTAGCGATTGTCATGCGACCCCGAACAAATCCCCATGCGCTACCTGGTCTTCCATCGCCAGCAAGAATCGCTTCGTCGGCAAGCCGCCGCCAAAACCCGTCAGGCTGCCGTTCGCCCCGATCACTCGATGGCAAGGTAACACGATAGGTAAAGGATTACGCCCATTGGCCGCTCCTACCGCACGCACAGCCTGAGGCTGCCCGATACGCTGCGCCAGTTCGCCATAGCTTAGGGTGGTGCCATACGGAATCTTGGCCAGTGCCCACCAAACCGCCAGCTGAAAGCCGGTCCCGATCGGGTGCAACGGCAGATCGAAATTCGTGCGCGTGCCGGCAAAATATTCCTCCAACTGCTTGCGCGCAAAGGCGAGCTTGGCCGGTTCGTGCTTCCATGCGGGATCGGGCTCCTTGCGATGCTTGCCGATCTCGAACCAGACTTCACGCAAGCCCTTCGCGTCAGCCACCAGTAGCAGCTTGCCGATCGGTGTGGGCAACGAGTCGTACCAGATGAAGTCGTTGGATGGGCTCATGCCGGGGCTCCCTGTCGTGGCTTGATTGGCAGCTTCGCCGGTGCACTCATGCTGCGCCATAGATGCATTACCGCATAGGCGCGCCACGGCCGCCAGGCTTCGGCCAGTTGCGTCAGTGCCTTGGTGCTGAGCGTTTCACCATCGCGCGAGGCCGCGCGCCGCAGTATCAGGTCGGCGGCGGGAAACGCATCCGGATGGCTCAGTGCACGCATCGCCATGTAATGGGCCGTCCATTCACCAATGCCGGGCAGGGCCACCCAGCGCAGGACGAACTCGTCCAGCGACTGTTCGACCCGAAAATCCACGCGCCCGTCCAGTACTGCGCGCGCGACGCCGCGAATGGTTTGCGCGCGCGCTGTGGTGATGCCCAACGCATTGAGATCCGCATCGGCCAACAGCTCCGGTGTGGGGAACAGACGTTCCAGGCCGGGAGCCACCGGCACGGGCAGCGCTACACCGTAGCGATGCACCACCCGCGAAGCGAGCGTGCGCGCAGCTGCCACGCTCACTTGCTGGCCGAGTATCGCGCGCACCGCCACCTCAAAACCATCCCAGCTGCCGGGCAAGCGCAGGCCGGGGCTTTTGCGCAACAGGGGGCGCAGATGCGCTGTGCTCTGCAAGGCCGTGGCGATGGCCTGGGGATCCGCGTCCAGATCGAACATGCGCCGAATGCGCGTCACCACCGCCAACATCTGCGCCGGTTGCGGGCAATGCAGTTGCAGGCGCAGCATGTTCTCCTGCTCCGGCCATGCGCTCAGGCGCAGCCAGCCCGGTGCTTCGGCCGGACCAAAGACTCGCGCATAACTTGCATCGTCGACCACTTCGATGCCTGGCAAGGAACGGCCGCGCAAAAAGGCCAGTACGGCGCCGAAATCATAGGGCGGGCGGTAGTTCAAGCGCAACGTCAGGCTGTCATCGCTGCCGGAATGAGGCTTGCGCCGCAGCTCGCGCGGCGCGATGCGATTGGCCTGCGCAAACGCGGCATTGAAGCGCCGCAGGCTGCCGAAACCTGAGGCAAGCGCCACATCCGTGACCGGCATGTTCGACTCGGTCAGCAGTTGCTTGGCGAACAAAAGCCGGCGCGTGGTATGCACGTCGATCGGTGGTGCACCCAGCCGCTCCACGAACAAGCGGCGCAATTGCCGCGGCCCAACGCCGACGCGCCGCGCAAGCTCATCCACCGGGTGGTCCTGCAGCAGGCCGTCGTCGATCAGCTTCAAGGCGCGCGTTACCACGTGATCGCAGCGCTGCCAGGCATCGTTGCCGGGCGCGAGTTCCGGACGGCAGCGCAGGCAGGGGCGAAACCCCGCCGCTTCCGCCGCCGCGGCCGTCGTGTAATACGCGACGTTCTCGCGCTTGGGCGAAGGCGACGCAGGGCATACCGGCCGGCAGTAGATGCGGGTGGTGCTGACTGCGATGAAAAACAGCCCGTCGAACCGCGCGTCCCGGCTCAGTCGAGCTCGCTCACAGGTTTGCGGGTCCAGGGCGGGAAAGGTGTGGGCTTCTGTCATGGAGTCAGGCTAGCACCGTTGCTGGCGGGAAACTCGCCGTTTTCGGACATCAATGCCAACGTCCAGGACGGTTAGGAGCGCTTATGCGCTGTTTGTGGGGCTGAGAATGCCCCTCTTTTTCCGCTCAACATCCCGGATATATTTGCTATATCTATTTAGAGGGAATTTACAGGGGACGTAGCATGAACTTCAGGAAGCACGGCGCATTACTTTTCGTAGTGGCGCTGCTAGGTCTTGGCGCCGCGCCGCTACAGGCGGGCCCATCAACACCTCCGGCCGCACCGTCTATGGGCGAATTCCCGGTCCACCCCTTCGCCCGGGAGATCAAGGCGTTCGTCGCCGCTGTTCGCGAGGCCGAGAAAGAAACCGATCCGCTGCGGCGTTGCCTGGCCTATCCGGATCCGCCTGGCAGCCATTGGACCCATGAGGCCGTTGTGGCGTACTGCCATTATCGCTATCAGCCAATCATTACCTTTGCCGAAGTCAAGGATTTGATCGAGCATGGTAAGGCGGCAGAGCTGGATCGGCGTATGGATGCCGCGTTGAACGCTCAATTTACGCAACCGGATGCGCGCGGAAGGCTCGACCAAAGCTTTTTGATGGATTTCGGCGACGGCTCCATGGCTACGCGGTATTTGCTCGACGCCTGGAAGCGCCAATCGCCCGATAGTGCCTTTGCGTACGCAGCCAGCGGATACGCCTATGTAAATATGGCGCATGAGCAACGCGGCGGTGCATTTGCGCCCGATACACCAGGGGAAAAATTCGATGCGATGCACCGGCTGCTGTTGCGGGCCGACGCCGACTTGCGGCGCGCGATAAGCTTGAATCCGCGTATTACCCCGGTCTACAGGGCGATGATTCATGCGGCCGGTCTTGAATTTGGCAGGGCCTATGCGCAGCAGGCGATCGATCAGGCTGCGAAGGTCGATCCTGCTAACTGGACCATCTACCGCGAAAGAATATGGCTCGCCGAGCCGCAATGGATGGGGTCGCTGGATGCCATGCAGGGGGTAGCTGATTCGGCGATGCAGCATGTGAAACAAAACCCATTGCTATGGATGGAAAAGACGGCGGTTGCGCAGTACCAGGCGAACGTAAACAACTGTGACTGCGCGCCGCCACCAGAGGCGGAGAATTTCCCTGCCGCCTTTGATGAGCTGGTGTCCATGGAGGTTTTTCAGGCCGCGGCAAAGAGGGCGCAAGAACAGAACGCAATAGCCGAGTCTGTGGTCTATCTGTCCGAGGCCATTCGATTTATGGATGCGCCGCAGTTTCCGAGTACAGCGCTGCTCCGCCAGCGGCGTGCTCCGCAGCTCGTTATCGTCGACGAGCCGCAAATGGCTCTGGACGAAGCCAACAAATTGGTTGCATCAGCACCTGGCGACGCAGGCGGCTATGCGGCGCGAGGCTTGGTATACCTCCATCGAGGCAATAATTCTCGTGCCGAGCAGGACCTCGAAACCGCGCTTACCCTGAAGTCGGACGATGATTTAGTACTAAGTACGCTCGTTTCGATTTACACCGCCAATCGCGAATGGGATAAAGCCTGGGATGTCGACAATCGCATGCTGCAAAAGAGCCCGGACAATCAGGAGGTGTGGATATTTCGGGCGATAATTCAGGAACAGCAGCCGCGTGCGGGGCTGGAGGATACCTATCGCTATTGCTTGGCTCGCTTCAGCGACGATCCTTCGATGGAGCTTCAATTCAAGCAAATGCGTGAGGCATTGGACAGGGCGTCCAAGGCCGGTACCGCGGCTCCGGTACAGGGGCGTTGAGCGGATTTGCTGGACGGCAGCGCGTTTTTTAACCCGAATGACAGCGTTGGAATAGCAAGGAAGACCCATCGCAGATCAGGCACGCAAGTGCCTGATCTGGCATGACCGAATCCGGACATGTTTAGGTTGCGACCTTGCTTCACTCCGTTCCATGCCCGATGCCAGTCATGCTCGAAAGCACCCCATCCCTGCGAATCAGCCCGTGATACAACGCGGCCCCAAGGTGCGCCAAGAACGTCAGGAACAACAAAATCGCCAACCACGCATGCGCATGTCGCAGGATCGCAAATGCCGCCGCATTCACCGGAAAGATGGGTGGCAAGCGCACCGAGTGGCTGAGCATCACCGGATAACCACCGGCCGACAGCATTGCCCAGCCGACCAGGGGCATTGCCAGCATCAGCGCGTACAGCAGGTAGTGCGATGCATGCGCAGCGAGCTTCTGCACGGCGGGCAGGTCGGTGGGCAGGGGCGGCGGCGGGTTGCGCAGGCGTACCGTGAGCCGGACTATGGCGAGCATGAGTATCGCGATGCCCAGCGGCTTATGAATCGCAAGCAGCCAGGCGTGCCGCTCGGAGACGGATGCCACCATGCCCACGCCGATGAACAGCATCGACACGATCATCAGCGCCATCAACCAGTGCAGCACGCGGGCGGCAAGCACGAACTGGGTGGAAGAGCGCGTCATGGCTTGGTCTCCGGGTTGCTGGTGGCCACGGCGGTGCCGGGAAGATGCGCTTCCTCGCTGGTGCGGCGCAGATAGGATGTGGCGTATGCAGCAGAACGTGCGGGTAGCAGCGGATCGCCGGAAATCTCGATCCCGTGTGGCAGTACGGTCGGGTCGTAATTGATGTCGCGGCACTCGCCGCTTTCCTGTGTTTCGGTGCCGGTAAGCACCAGTGTGCCGGCGTCGATCTCGCGACGATCCGAGGGCCATGTCTTGGTCGCGTCATCGGTGGGGTCGCCTGGATTGGCGAGCGTGACGATCAAGTGCCAGTGCCGCGGTCCTTGTGCGAGCCGCCGGGTGAGATCGGCTTCCAGGTAATCCGCATCGCTGCCGCCGGTTGACGTATCGCTGGTTTCCGGCACTACACGCCAACGCACCGGGTGCTTTTCGCCATTCGCATCGACAAGTACGAACGCATTCAAGCTCCAGTAGCTTTCGGTCGCATAGCTGGCGGAGGGTTTGGCCGTCTTCACCCACTCGCGAAACGCCGCTGTTTCAGGATGTGCCGCGAAAAACGCACCGATCTTGGTGGAGTCGGGCTTGCCGGTGGAGGGATCGGGCTGCTGCGCCTGAAGCAGTTCATAGAATGCCTGCGGCGTGGCGACCGGAAACACCGGCATGCTGTTCATGCCGGTGCGCCACTGCTGGCCGTTGGCTTGCGTAAAACGCAAGGCCAGGCTGCGGATGGGGACACTGCCGTCTGGCGCATAGGGATTGCCACCGGGAATTGCAAAGCGGCCCACCACCGGCGTCCGGCCTGGCGTGAACACCAGTGCATCCGAATAGACCTGCGCCTGGCCGTTGCTGTCGAAGTAGCCAGCCACGCACACCCCTTTCGCGTGATTGCGGCGGTAGCCGGCAAACACGCCGGCATTGGCTTGCAGCTGATTCACCAGTCGCTGCGCCGTCAATCGGTGTGGCGTCAGCCAGCCGCTGACATAGCCGAAAGCCAGGACCATGACGATCAGCACGAGGCCGATCAATGCGAATCGCGCAAGTACATTTCGGCCGGAAAGAGGCGGTGAGTCATGCATGGATCAAGTCCTGGCAGGAAGGATTCATCGGATTACCTTCGTCCGTGACCGGCCTACAGTTACAGCTTGGTGCGCACTCACCGTCCAAGCACCTCGGCGCTCGTTCGGCGATACGCGCAGGCCATAAGCGGCGGGCGCGTCGATATCGAAACTGTCGGGCCGCAGTTTCTCAGCGTGACGGCTATTTCACCGGCGCCATCAAATGCTGGTACGGCGTGCCTGCCCACATCACATAAGGCATGGACGTATCGGGGTCGGCGTTCTTCGGATACATGTCGTAGAAGGACGGATCGGCACCCACGATCATGAAATGAGGTCCGGTCTTGATCCAGTGGTTGCTCGGCAGCGGTTTTTTCGCGTACGGATCGGTATTGCTGGCATCCGTGCCGCCTTCGAGCATGTACATCACGCCGATCTTGCCGGTCGGCGGCGGCTTGTGAGCCATATACGCCTGCGCCCATTCGAACGCGTTCTTGTCCATGCACATCGGATCGGGGCCGGGCGTGGCCGGATTGTCGGGCATGCAGGTGTAGCCATTGCTGCCTTGGCGCAGTGTGCGCATCGTGCCATCGGGATTCATGGCGACGATGGTGGCGCCCTTTGCCACGCCCGGCGGCGCCGCACGCATGGCGCTGGCAATGAGCTGGGCATCCTTGGGTGCTGGTTTGTCGGCTGCCCATACGGCACTCGTTGCAACGAGCAGGGCAGCGATGGCAGTGAACCGGTACTTCGAGCCTTTGGCGCGCATAAGGCCTCCCGCGTCGGTTGGGCAGGTCATCCTGGGGGTTCCGCCAATGAGTCTGGGCGCCGGCCGGTGCAAGGCCTGTCAATTCGCCGCGCGAGGGCCGGCTTTTGCCGCAGCGCAGTTGGCGCCCCTGGAACGGGGCGACCATAATGGTTGCTTTCCCATGGCAGTCGCAGGATCTCCCGATGAACGCCCCCACCCGCATCGACACCACCCGCACCATTCGCGCTCCGCATGGCACGGCGCTGACCTGCAAGAGCTGGCTCACCGAGGCCCCGTACCGCATGCTCCAGAACAATCTGGACCCGGCCGTGGCGGAAAACCCGGCGGAACTGGTGGTCTATGGCGGCATCGGCCGCGCTGCGCGCAACTGGGAATGCTTCGACGCCATCCTGCGCGCCTTGCGTGACCTCAACGACGACGAAACCCTGCTGGTGCAGTCCGGCAAGCCGGTGGGTGTGTTCCCCACCCATCCGGATGCGCCGCGCGTGCTGATCGCCAATTCCAACCTGGTGCCGGCGTGGGCGAACTGGGAGCACTTCAACGAGCTGGATAAGAAGGGCCTGATGATGTACGGCCAGATGACGGCCGGTTCGTGGATCTACATCGGCTCGCAGGGCATCGTGCAGGGCACCTACGAAACGTTTGTGGAAATGGGCCGCCAGCACTATCAGGGCAGCCTCAAGGGCAAGTGGATCCTCACCGCGGGTCTCGGCGGCATGGGCGGTGCGCAGCCGTTGGCCGCCTCGCTGGCCGGTGCATGCAGCCTCAATATCGAATGTCAGCAGAGCCGCATCGAATTCCGTCTCAAAACGCGCTACGTCGACGAGCAAGCCAACGATCTGGACGATGCGCTGGCCCGCATCGAGAAATACACCAAGGCCGGCGAAGCCAAGTCCATCGCCTTGCTCGGCAATGCCGCCGACGTGCTGCCCGAACTGGTGCGCCGGGGTGTCAAGCCCGATGCGGTCACCGACCAGACCAGCGCGCACGACCCGGTCAACGGTTACCTGCCGCAAGGCTGGACGGTGGAGCAGTGGTTCGAGCGGCGCAAGAGCGATCCGGCCGGCACCGCCAAGGCCGCCAAGCAGGCCATGAAAAAGCACGTGGAAGCCATGCTCGCCTTCCATGCCCAAGGCATTCCCACCTTCGACTACGGCAACAACATCCGCCAGATGGCCAAGGACGAGGGCTGCGCCAATGCCTTCGATTTCCCCGGTTTCGTACCCGCTTTCGTGCGCCCGCTGTTCTGCCGCGGCATCGGCCCGTTCCGTTGGGTGGCGCTCTCCGGCGATCCGGAAGACATTCTGAAAACCGACGCCAAGGTGAAGGAACTGATCCCCGACGATGCGCACCTGCACAACTGGCTGGACATGGCCGAACAGCGCATCAGCTTCCAGGGCCTGCCGGCGCGCATCTGCTGGGTTGGCCTGGGGCTGCGTCACAAGCTCGGGCTGGCCTTCAACGAAATGGTGCGCAAGGGCGAACTGAAAGCTCCGATCGTGATCGGCCGCGACCACCTCGATTCCGGCTCCGTCGCCAGCCCCAACCGCGAAACCGAAGCGATGAAGGACGGCAGCGACGCCGTCTCCGATTGGCCGCTGCTCAACGCATTGCTCAACACTGCCGGTGGTGCGACGTGGGTGAGTCTCCATCACGGCGGTGGCGTGGGCATGGGTTACAGCCAGCACAGCGGCGTGGTGATCGTATGCGATGGCAGCGAGGCGGCCGACAAGCGTATCGCCCGGGTGCTGTGGAATGATCCGGGCACCGGCGTGATGCGGCATGCGGATGCCGGCTACGACATCGCCGTTCAGTGTGCGAAGGAGCAGGGGCTCAAGCTACCTATGCTGTAAAAGCATTCGCGATGTCTCGCTCCCTCCTTCGCCACTTACATGGGCGAGGGTAGGGAGCGGCGACCGTGGAGCCATAACGCTCAAGCAAGGATCATTCGGATTTTCACCCCCGCACTACGAAGGACTGCAGATGAGCGGAAACGAAACCACGGTGGTCTTGTTCCGACCAGTGGGGCCGGAGGAGCTTGAGTTGCTCCAGCAAAACCAATTTCGCCGCTGGCCGCCGAGGCTCCCTGAGCAGTCCATTTTTTATCCTGTCGCGAACGAGCGCTACGCGTGCGAAATTGCCGAGCGCTGGAACGTCAAGGA
This sequence comes from Dyella choica, assembly GCF_003977665.1. Taxonomy (GTDB): domain Bacteria; phylum Pseudomonadota; class Gammaproteobacteria; order Xanthomonadales; family Rhodanobacteraceae; genus Dyella_B; species Dyella_B choica. Next base: position 305,784 of record NZ_RYYV01000003.1, read on the forward strand.
CAGCAAGTACGGCGCAGTGACACGTTTTTGCGTACGAGGGGATTTCATGTCCCAATACCCCATCCAAAAGGTGGGGTCGTCTTACCACACGGAATGGTGGGTGCCGGCTGAGGATTTGGATGCGCTCAATGACAATATTGTCGGTGTCATTGAAGTGATACGAGAGTACGGCTCGCGTGCGTGAATCGCATCGAATGACTGGGATTTTGGTGCTTGGCTTAACGGCCGGTCTTTGCGGAACTGCCAAAGCGAGCGAACCCAAACCGGATGAACGCAACGCGTGTGAAAACCTGAAACGTGCAGTTGCTGTCCAGCGATCAGCGCCGCACGGCCCGCGGGAATATCGCTGCGAACTCGTCCCTGCGGAAGAAAGCGCCAAGCGTTACTACGTTTTTGCGCTACGCTCCAATTTTCCCGCTTCGCCTGATGCTGGACCTGGTTGGGTAGGCAGTGCTCTTGTTGGCTGGTTTGCAGTCTCCAAAGACACTGGCGAGATATACGAGTGGAATGTGGGGGACAACGCAGTGGGTAAACGGTTTGCTCCTGGATGGCGCCACCATTAGGCCAATGTCCCTATCTTTTGTGTTCTTGATCGGGTGCCGGCGTATAGAGTCAGGATTTGAATTGCGCAACGGGGGGGGAAGGAAATGCCTTTGCAAACAGAACAGATCTTGCGCCAGGAACTCGGCAGGGAGGAGCGGCTTCTATGGAGCAGCATGCCACTGCAGGGTCTGCGCTTGCGTACATCGGATGCCGTTGCCATCCCATTCAGTCTGCTCTGGGGCGGTTTTGCGTTCTTTTGGGAATATTCGGCCGTGACGAGCCATGCGCCGTTTTTCTTCATGCTTTGGGGTGTCCCTTTTGTATTGATGGGTTTGTACATTACGGTAGGACGGTTCTTTGTAGATGGCTATCTGCGCACCCGAACCTATTACGGTGTTACTGACCGGCGAGTCATCATCATTAGCGGCTTTTCCGGGAAAGAAGTGAAGAGCCTGAATCTGAGCGGATTGAACGACATTTCCCTAAAAGAGCAGCCTGATCGCAGCGGCAGCATTACCTTCGGAGCGAGTAATCCCATATATGCCATGAGGAGAGGTACGGCATGGCCTGGGGTGAACAAGCAGCTGGCGCCAGCGTTTGATCCGATCGCAGAAGCGCGAAAGGTTTACGATGTTGTTCGTGAGGCGCAACACGCCCAGACGGTTAGAGTGGTAGCTGGATCAGGTGGCTAGCACTGTTTGAGGAGGCACGTAAGCTTTGGTGTAAACCCTCGCATCGCTAACTACATAAACATGGCAGCGATGGCCGCCAAGCTAAAGCTGGGCTGATGCCAGAAGACTTTGTACGGCAAAAGCGCAATGAAGCTGGGATTGGCATCCCAGCCTACGCCGCTCATTCATCGCCCCGGCCTGATCCCGGGGCGATGAACGATCGAGCAAGGGTCTCAAGGCGCGCTGGAAGCTTTTGACGCGGCCTTGGCAATGCTCTTACAGAGCGACTGCATGCCGTTCGGGCAGTGCGCAGCATTCTGCTTGATCTTGTCCAGGTCGCCGGTGTCCAGCGTCGAATTGATATGCCACAGTACGAACGGGCGTAGCGCAGGCGTTTTCGCGATGAGAGGCGAGAGCTCCGGCAACGTATCCCAGTGATCGACCAGTAGACGAGCGACGGCTTCGGAGCTCCCTTCAGCAATGCTTCCGTCATCGCACTGCCTGAACTTCTCACGAAACGTAGCGATGGCCGCCCAGCTATTGAGCGTATCCACGGCGGCATCCGCAGCTTCGGCTTGGGAAGCTGCGCAGGCGGCCGCAGGCGTTTTCGCCATCGCGCTTCCCGCGGCAAGCAGGGATAGCGCCAGGAAGGCGAGTTTACGGATGCACATGGGTTTTGTGTCCATGCAGATGGTTGCCGTACTGGGCCTGCGCTTGACGGTTGCCGGCTACTTCCATGACCGTGAGCGGATCAGCGCCAATCGCATTCTTGATCGCCAGCATGGCTTCGTCGGAAGTACGAATGCAGCCCATGGTGGGATGCTGCGGGCCTGGCAGGTGTTTGGCATTGGCGCGGCCCGAATGCAGGCCAATCCCGGAATGGTGCGGCACGTCGAAGCGGATGATGCCATAAGAGCCATAAGGCCCGTTGGGGTTTGCCGCGTGGCGGTGCGGTGCGGTCTTGTCTTGAACCGGGTAGGTGCCGTTGGGCAGGTGGGATTTGACCGTGGCGTGACTGTCGACGTTGTTATAGGCAGTCCACGTACCCAGGGTTTTCCCGTCCTTGCTGATCAGGGAAACCTGGTGCTTTTCTCCATCGAAGTGCAGTTTTGACATAAGGGAGCCTTTTTTCCATGTTCACAGTGGGACAGCTTGGGAACGAAGCTCGAGGAATTACATCCATGGCCGCCTGCGAAAGGCGACCATGCTGTGGAGCGTAAATCATCAGCGACAAATATTGCATTAATCGGTCAAATAAGAGCGCCGAGTATCAGTTTTTCGTCGGCAGCTGTTTATAAACGACCCCGCCCTTCATCACAAACGGCACTTGTTCGAGCGCGCTGATGTCCTGCGTCGGATCCCCTTGCACAGCAATCACATCCGCATCCAGCCCGGCCTTGAGCTGTCCGAACTGATCCTGCTGCCGCAGAATCTTCGCATCCACTGCCGTCGCTGCCAGCAGTGCACGTGCCGGTGACATGCCGTTGCGCACCATCCATTCCAGTTCCTTGTAATTCGTGCCGTGGGTGAACACGCCCACGTCGCTGCCGCAGCCGATGGTGACGCCGGCCTGCATGGCGAGCCTGAAGGCATTGGCGGCCTGCTGCATATCGGCGGTGGGCGGCTGGCCGGGCTTCCAGCCATGGAAATACTCGGCATAGGCGGCTTCGGCCTCCAGCGTCGGCAGGTAGGCGACGTTGTGCTGTTTCATGAGCTCGAACACCTCGCGCGTGCCGCCATAGCCATGTTCGATGGTGTCGACGCCAGCCAGCACGGCGCGGCGCATGCCTTCGGCGGTGGTGGAGTGCATGGAGACAGGTAGGCCCAGCGAGTGGGCGGTGTCGACGCCGGCTTTCAGCTCATCCTCGCTGAAGGTGGGCATGGCGCCCTTGCTCTTGCCGCAATGGTAATCGGCGTAGATCTTGATCCAGTCCGCGCCATGGCCGGCCTGGTCACGCACGGCGTCGATCATTTGCGGCAGGCCGGCGACCGGAATGCCGCCTTGCGGCAGGTTCAGGTCGGTGCGAAATCCATCGGGGCCGGGGCCGTAGCAATGCGCTGCAATGGTGGCGCGCGTGGCGACAAATAGATGCGGGCCGGGGATCAGGCCCTCGTTGACGGCACGCTGCACGTCCACGTCGGAATAGCCCGCACCTTCGGTGCCCAGGTCGCGAAGCGCCGTGAAGCCCGCCATCAAGGTGTCGTGCACGTGCTGCACGGCTTCGACGGTGCGGTACGCCAGCGTTTCCTTTAACACCTGATCGTCCCACAGCGTTTCGTTATAGGGATGCAAGAAGATATGCGAGTGCGCGTCGATCAAACCAGGTAGCAAGGTAGTGCCGGGCAGTTCGATGGTTTGCGTACCGGGTGGTGCATGGACGTCCGAAGCAGGCCCCGCTGCAATGATCTTGTCACCTTGCACCAGCACCACCCAGCCGGGGTGCGCCTGTTCGCTGCGTGCATCGAACACGCGATCGGCCTTGAGCAGCCAGGCGTGATCGGCCGCTTTGGCGGACGACACAGCGTCCGCCGTTACCGTGGATGCACCCATGGCGCAAGTCATCAAAATGCCGCCGAACAACGCGGCAAGGCGTTGGAACCGTTGCTTCGACATGGTTGCTCCCCAGGGTCTTGTCGGCCGGACCAACCCTTTATAGCAAGAACGAGTCGAGAGCACGTAGGCTGGGATGACAATCCCAGCTTTCCGGTCGATGGCAACGCTGGGATTGCATCCCAGCCTACCTATTCGTCGGATAGTACTGCGGCGCCTCGCGGCGATCCTTCAAGCTGTAATCGCGGATGACCCGAATGGCGTAGATGTTAGCCCCGGCATCGCTGCCGCGGATGGCGAGCTCGGCAAAGTCGTCCGCTTCCTGCTGTGTATGCCAACCGGCAAGGACCGCACTGCGCTCGCCGGTGTTGAAGTGTTCGAACACGTCATGGTCCAGTACTTGGGGGCGCGCTGCATCGATGAGCTGGTTCAATGCGCAATCCCTGGGAAGGATGCCATCGACGATCGTCAGCGCCGTGACTTGGCCGACTTGCGTCTGGTCTTGCCGCATCCACCCTATGTGGCGATCTGCGAATCGGCCGGCGACGCGCGTCACTTCGCCCACCCGGATGCGGTAATCGTCGAGCACGCCTTCACGTCCGCGTACTTGCGCAGCGTGGTGCTGTTCCAGCGTGCGCCATTGCACTAGCGCTTTTTCGTTGTCCCACAGTGACAAGGACAACAGATAGCCGTCGCGGGAGCAACTGCGGAATCGCTCGTTTTCCAGAAAACCGGGAACCTTCGTCAGTGCCGGGCGCAGACCGGCGGCGATCCGTAAATAGTCATCCTTGTATGCAGGATGGGGTTTTACTTCGAAAACGACGGCGAATAGTGAGCGGTTGGGCATAGGTCAAGATCAAGGAGCCGTGTTTTCCGTGGCGCGGATGAAGGCGATCACGCTTTCGTACAGCGAGTGCCGGTTCTTTTCCAGATGCATGACGTGCGTGCCATCATCGATGCGTAGCTGCCACCTCAATGGGCTGCCCGTGAACCTCTCAAGAAAGCGGGCGGCGCCCGCATCGTTCACAACGTCGTCGTAGTTGCCGTACACGACGAACACCGGAACGGTCACTCTCGAGGCATCGTAGGGATAGCTCCCGGCCATGACGCTATCGATGTCCGCCAGGGGACCAAAAGGGATGCGCAATGAATCATCCGGATCGCCTTGCACATGCGGGACCGTTGCCGCAAAGGCTTGAGCCCAGCTTTGATCCATGTTGGGTTCCAGCAGGTGTTTGCCGGGAGGCAGGATGCTCTTGAAGCGCAACTGTTCAAGTCGCTGCTGCGCGGTAATTGTCCACCAGGCAGGGCGATCCGCAGGGTCTTCGGCGGTCCCCTGCACGGGAACGATCGGGCCGAACAAGGTGAGGGAGGACAGTTCATGCGGGTGTGTTGCCGCGAATGTCGCAGCCGGCAGCGTGCCCCAGGAATGGGCAACGATGTGTATCGAGGTCATGCCGTGATGCCTGCGAAGCTCGTCGACCGCCAAGGCAATCTCCCTGGCCGCAGTCTTGGCATCGGTGACCGGCCCCGCGCCATGGGCGGGGCCAGACATTGCCGGTGGCCGGCTGGACGCACCGAATCCAAGGAAATCCAGACCACAGGCTGCATAACCCTGGCGTGCGGTGGATTGGATCCAGGAATCGCCCGGCGCGAACTCGAAGCCGGAGGCCAGCATGGTCGGAAAGCTCGCGCCGTGAACAAACAGTACGCTCTTGTGCGTACTATGCGTGGGCCTGGCGCAGTGAAGCGCCAAACGCTCGGTAGGCATATCCGGGATCGTGATGAAGCGAGTGCCGACAGGAATACCCTGGATGGTTGCGGAGGAAGACAGCGCCAACAGGAATGAAGCGAGCATGCGTGACCAGGGGATGAGGAGTGCGCGGTCAAGCTAACTTAGGATCGATAAACGATGCTTCGGCCTTGAGCAAAGCATGGGAGCGAAAGGGATGCTATGGCGCACCATTCATCTCCAATGAGGGGGCTTCGTCCGTGACTTTCGAGCAGGCCATGAGCTTTATTCGCGAGCACGGGGTCGTGCTCAGCGCGGCCCGTGGGCCGGTACCGCGCATGGCCGAAGTCATTGCCGGCGAGCCGATCAAGGGCAGCTGGTGGGCGCATCCGGCCAGTCGTCAGATTTTCAGGCTGTTTCAGCAGCTGGCCGAGTCGCCGGATATCCTCGTTTGCCGTTTTGTCGATGGAAAAATCACCTTCGTGCACCGGCGGCTATGGCCCGCGCTGGTCCGGCTTGCCGATCGCTTCGAGCCGGCGCGGCTTGCGCAGGTGCACGAGGAGCACACCGCCAAAGGACATCATGAAGCGCATGAAGTGCCTTATCCGCAATGGGTGCCGGCGCAGGTATGGGAGGAAGCCAAGCGGCTCAGTGTGAAGCAAGCGCTGGCGCTGCTGGGCGCTGCCGTGCCGCCATCGAAGGCTGGCGTATAGGCCTTCGCCAAGCTGTCCCAGGGCTGCAACGTTTCCTGCCTAAGCTGTTTGGTCGCCGCGGCGCCACCGTGCGCATTCACACCCATCCTTTGACAGGGCTGCCGACACATCATGCTGCAAGGGAAATTCTTCGCCGGCTTGGCGATGATCAGCTCACTGACCACGCCCGCATTTGCTGCAAACGACACGTTGCGCATCAACCAGATCCAGGTGATCGGTACGCATAACAGCTATCACGCCGGCTTTGCGCCCAGCGCGACGATGCTGATGCAGGCCAAGGCGCCGGAAGCACTGGCTGGCATCGACTATCGCCATCCCGCGTTGACCCGGCAACTGGACGATGGTGTGCGCCAGCTTGAGCTGGACGTGTTCGCCGACAGCAAGGGCGGGCGTTACGCCAGCCCGGCCATTACGCACCTGATTGCCGAGGCGGGCCTGCCGGCCGATCCGCCGATGGCGGCCGCGGGCGTGCTCGACAAGCCCGGCTTCAAGGTGATGCACATGCAGGATATCGATCCCCGCAGTGTCTGCCAGCCTTTTGTTGCCTGCCTGGGCGAGATACGCGCCTGGTCCAAGGCGCATCCCGATCACGCCCCGTTGTTCATCCTGATCGAAACCAAGGAAGGCGAGCTGCACGAGAAGATTCCCAGCGTGATCCCCGAGCCGTTTACGCCGCTGGTGTTCGACGCGCTGGAGCGGGAGATCGCTTCGGTCTTTTCCGCCGATGAAATCATTTCGCCGGATCAGGTGCGCGGCCACCATGCCAGCCTGGACGAAGCCGTGCGCGCGAACGGCTGGCCCTCGCTGGCGAAGGCGCGTGGCAAGCTGGTGTTTCTGCTCGATCAGCGCAAAGTGGAGGCGATCTATCTGGAAGGTCACCCGGCACTGAAGGGCCGGATGATGTTTACCAATGCCACGCCAGGTGCATCGGACGCCGCCTTCACCGAGTGCAACGAATGCCGTGCGCAGGAAATCAATGCATTGGTGAGGCGTGGATATCTAGTGCGGACTCGTGCCGATGTCCCTGAGCAAGGGCAGGGTTTGCGCAATGACGGCACGCGGCGTGATGCCATCATCGGTAGTGGGGCGCAAATGATCAGCACCGATTATCCCGAGCGGGAGCCGTCCGCGCAGGGTTACGCGGTGGGGTTTCCGGGTGGCGTGGCCGTGCGCTGCAATCCTGTGCTGGCACCGCGGGGATGCATGGATGCCCCGTTGGAGCGAGTGATTCGTTGAGAGCTGTCCAGATCAATCGCCGCCGCGCGCATAAACGCCGCTGAAACGGCCTTCCGCCAGCACATGACCACGGATCGCGGTGTTCACCTCTTGTGCGCTGGCACCGGACGGTAGCGCAGGCACGTCATCCAGTGCATACACATGGAAGACATAGTGGTGGGTCGCGCCGGCTGGCGGGCAGGGGCCGCCATAGCCCATGCGGCCGAAGTTGTTGATGCCTTCGGCGGCGGCCGCGAGCCGTTGCGAGGGAGTGGATGCGCCCTCGGGCAGCTCACGCGTGTCGGCGGGAATACCGTAGGCAAGCCAGTGAAAAAATTCGACCGGCACATCCTGATCGTCCACCACGATGGCGAAGCTGCGGGTGCCGGCGGGGGGCGTAGCAAAACGGATCTCCGGCGACAGGTTGGCGCCGTCGCAGGTGAGCCTCGCCGGCATCTGGCCGCCATCCGCAAAGCTGGAGCTGCTGACCCGCAAAAGGGGGCGCATCGGTCCGGTGCCAGCCATGGCGGCCTGCGCCATCAGGAGTGCAATGCTGCACACGATGAATGAGCGCATATTCATCATTGCCCCGCATCCGCCAGGCTGACGGTGACGAAGGTGCGATGGAAGAAACGAGCGCGCAGCATGTTGTCATCCAGCGAAAAAGCGTTCGCGGGCATCGGCTTTGTCGATTCGTAAGGCGTCTGGCTGGCAAAGCGCAAGAAGGGATCGATGTATTGAAGCGTCCACGTGCCGTTCGGAGCATTCAGCGGTTCGCCGGGCAGGTCGCCGAGCTGTTGCACCCAGAAGGACACCTGGCCATCCTCGGGCAGCACGAATTGCTGGCTGGCGCTGGTTTGGCCCGCGTAATAAGGCGTGAGCGGCAGCGTCCTCACCAGGCGCGGATGCAGGCAGCCGTCGTCGCACATGGCCACCTGCAACACCATTACAGGTTGTGCGTTGGAAGCATTCACCTTGATCACGTCGCCCTTCTTCAAGGTGACGTTGCTCTGGAAAACCAGCGCCTTGCCGCTGCCGTCATGTTGCGCCACGGTGAAGGCGCTATTGTCCCTCGCGTGTGCGCCTGCGGCGACGCCGAGACCCAGCCATACGCTGGTCAAGATGCGTGAAGCGGACATGACAATCACCTCGACGGATGCCCGTGCGCCCCTTATCTTGCGCCGAATCTTTTTCGCTGTCAGCGGCCTGCGCCTCGCCCTACGAACGCCCCAGAGACTCGCATGCGCGCCTTGGGCGCTACAAGCAACTTCACTCGACCAGCCACACCAGCAGCATCGATAAGCATCAGCGGCGGCGGCAGGCCCAGCCGTACCAGCAAGTCGACTACTGCGAAGGCGGCGCGATCTCCTAGGCCGAGAAAATCGGGGGCAGAAGCTCTGAAATGATGACAGCAAACGACGCATTCGTCATGAGGCAAGTGGTCACGCTTGCATCGAGGCGTGCCATGCCCATGATGAGATCTCATTGATTCAAGTGAAGGCGATTCAGCCATGAAGATTCTGGTGGTAGGTGCGGGCGCGATCGGTGGCTATTTCGGCGGCCGCTTGCTGGAGAGTGGTCAAGACGTCACCTTCCTGGTGCGTAAGGCGCGTGCGCAGATGCTGGCCCGTGACGGTCTGCAGATCCGCAGTCCAGCAGGCGATGCCAGCTTGGCGTCGCCGCCGACGGTGCAAGCCGGTGCGCTGCGTGATTCATTCGATCTGATCATCCTCAGCTGCAAGGCTTACCACTTGCAGCAGGCGCTCGAGGACATGGCGCCGGCAGTAGGCGCGCAGACGGTCATACTGCCTTTGCTCAACGGCATGCAGCATCTGGAGCGGCTCGACGCTCGATTCGGTGCCGAGCGCGTGCTGGGTGGTCTATGCGTCATACCTGCGACAGTGGGCGCAGATGGCATCGTGCGTCATCTCGGAGCCTCGGCCGGCCTAAGTTTCGGCGAGCGTGACGGCAGCAGTTCGCTGCGGGTGGAGCGCATCGCCCAGGCGATGGCGAACGCGCGCTTCGATTCGCGCTTGAGCACCACCATCGTGCAAGACATGTGGAACAAATGGGTGTTCCTGGCGACGCTGGCAGGCAGCACGTGCCTGATGCGCGCCCCGGTCGGCAATATCGTCGAGGCGCCGGGCGGCGAGCAGGCGATACTCGACCTGCTCGAGGAATGCCGGCGGGTAGCCGAGGCGAACGGGTACGCGCCTGGGGATGCCGCCATGCAACGCTCCCGCACCATGCTGACGGAAGCGGGCTCCACCCTGAGCGCCTCGATGCTGCGCGATCTGGAGCAGGGCAGTGCGGTAGAGGCGGATCATGTAATCGGCGATCTGCTGGCCCGCGGCGAGACGGTTGGGTTGGCGCTACCGATGTTGTGTTTGGCCTATACGCATTTGAAGGCGTATGAGGCGCGGCGTGGGAGGCTGACCTGACCGCAGGGACCGGCGCCTTGCTCGAAAACTTGCGCCAGGTCGTATATTTGTCTGAATGGTCATCACCGCAGGCGGACGTTCATGCCAGCCAAGCCGTTTGAAAACAAGGAAGTAGTCGGGGCATCCTTCGCGAACGAAGATCGGTCCCGCCAGGAATACGAATCGCTGCGGTTCGAGGACTGCCAGTTCAGGCAGTGCCATTTCAGCGAAGCGCTATGGCGTGGTTGCCGCTTTCGTGGGTGCGAATTCATCGATTGCAACCTGAGCCTGGTGCGGGTTCCACAAAGCAGCTTCATGGATGTGCGTTTCGTGGACTGCAAGATGCTGGGCATCAACTGGACCAGCGCGAACTGTCCGTCCGTGAAGATGGCCGGCGCGCTGTCGTTCGAGCGTTGCGCACTCAATGATTGCTCGTTCCATGGCCTGTACCTGGCCGGGGTGAAGATGGTGGAATGCCGCATTCATGAGGCCGACTTCACCGAGGCCGATTGCGCGCAGGCGAATTTCACGCAGAGCGATTTGCGCGGCAGTACGTTTCATGGCACCAAGCTGGCAGGTGCCGATTTTACCGATGCGGTGAACTACAGCATCGACATCTTCCATAACGACATCAAGCGCGCGAGGTTCACCCTGCCGGAAGCCGCCTCGCTGCTCGACAGCCTGGACATCGAGCTATCCGAGTGAGCATTGCCATGCGCTACCGAGTTACCGACGCAAGCTGGCACACGCATCCGCCGACGCCATGCAGCGCGGAGCAAAAGGATTGGTTGACCCGGGACGGCTCGCTCACAGCGCATCTGCGCAAGCTAGGGCAGGTGGATCTGTGGGTCAGCAGGGAGGAAAAAGGCTTGAGCTGGGCGGACGAGTACCGCGCACTCGGCTTGTCGCGCTGCCTGCCGGTGTGGGTGCGCGAAGTAATCCTGATGGTGGACGGCAAACCGTATGTGTATGCGCGCAGCCTGACGCCGGTCGTCGCCAGCCTTACCGGCTGGCAAGCGGTACGCCGTATCGGCAATCGCCCGCTGGCCGATCTGTTGTTCCGCGATCACAGCGTGACACGTTCGGCCTTGGCGAGCCGGCGCGTCACCGCACGGCATCCGCTTCACCTGCGCGCGTGCCATGCAAGCGCGGAGTATTCGCTGCATGCGCTGCTGGCACGGCGCTCGGTGTTTATGCGCCAAGGCGCCCCTTTGCTGATCACCGAATGCATGCTGCCGGGCTTGTGGGCGCAACTGGAGCGGTCCTCGGTTCAGACCGGCTCGGCATCGCCGGTGACTGCTTGCGACATGGATGAAACACCTATCGTGTACGCACAAGCCTGCTACCAATCCGGGTGACGCCTGCGCTCTTCGTGGGCGAAGGGGGAAACAGGTTCCACTTGGGCTGACCGGCTCTCCGGAGGGAGGCGCCAGGCCGTCCCTGACACGCCGCCGTTCATCCCCCGCATGACGCCAGTCATCCCTTTGCGATGGCGAAGCCGCCAGAACGGGTCGACAGTTGCACCATTCCACCCACCGGAGCGGGCACATGAACAGACGCGAGTTGTTGAAGGCGGCCTTGGCGATTCCCTTCCTGCCGGGAGGCATGACCGGCGCCATCGGTTCGGCTTGGGCCGCGGGCAGTAGGCTTTCCTCGCGGGTGCGTCCCGGCCAGGCCGGCTGGCCCTCGCTGGCCCAATGGGATGAGTTGAACCATGCCGTGGGCGGCCGCCTGCTCAAGCTGGAGTCACCGTTCTCCGCCTCCAAGGCCGCTTGCGACGAAGCCTTGAAACACCTCAAGAATCCGTTCTTCATCGGCGACCAGCCGGCTCTGACCCAGACCAGCGGCTGGGCGGACGCCTGGCTCTCACGCTGCAGCACGTACGCCGTGGCGGCGGATAGCGTGGCGGACGTGGCCGCAGTCGTCCACTTTGCCGCCAGGCATCGTCTGCGCCTGGTGATCAAGGGCGGCGGGCATAGCTACCAGGGCACGTCCAATGCGCCCGACTCGCTGCTGATCTGGACGCGGCACATGAAGGCCATCACGCTGCACGACGCCTTTGTAGGGCAGGGGTGCGAAGGTTGGCAGGCGCCGCAAGCGGCGGTGAGCGTGCAATCGGGCGCCATCTGGATCGACGTCTACGATGCCGTGACCAGGCAGAACGGGCGATACGTGCAGGGCGGTGGTTGCACCACGGTTGGCGTGGCCGGACTGATCCAAAGCGGCGGTTTCGGCAGCTTTTCCAAGGCTTTCGGTACGGCGGCATCCGGGCTGATCGAGGCAGAGGTGGTCACCGCAGATGGCGAAGTACGCATCGCCAATGCATGCACCAACCCGGAGCTGTTCTGGGGGATCAAGGGAGGTGGCGGCGGCAGTCTGGGTGTGGTGACACGCCTTACCCTGCGCACCCATGGATTGCCGGAATTTGCCGGTGCGGTGTTCGGGGAAATAAAGGCCGTTTCGGATGCCGCGTACCGGACCTTGATCGCCAAGGCCATCAGCTTCTATCAGAGCGAGCTGTTCAATCCACATTGGGGCGAGCAGCTGCGGTTCCGAGGCGACAACGTGTTGCAGGTGTCCATGTTGTTCCAGGGGCTGAACCAACAACAGGCGCAGGCCATCTGGCAGCCGTTCGTCGACTGGGTGCGCGCGAACAACGACTACAGTTTCGTAAAACCGGTGCAGGTGCTTGCGTTGCCTGCGCAGCATATGTGGGATGCCGAATATTTTCGGCAACACGTACCCGGCGCGATGATTCCGGACGATCGCGACGGCGCGCCGCGCAACCATGTTTTGTGGAGCGATGACCAGGGGCAGGTGGGCTGGTTCATCCATGGCTTCAAATCGGCCTGGCTGCCGGCTTCATTGCTGCACGCAGACCGGCAAGCGCAACTGGTGGACGCGATATTTGCGTGCACACGCCAATGGGATGTCGAGTTCCATTTCAACAAGGGCCTGGCGGGTGCGCCGCCTGAAGCGATTGCCGCTGCACTCGATACCGCCATCCATCCGCAGGTCGTCGATGCGTTTGCACTGGCGATCATTGCCGGCAACGGAGCACCGGCGTATCCCGGCATGCCGGGCGCAAATCCGGACCTGCCCAACGCACGCAAGGCTTCCGCCGCCATCGGTCGCGCGATGGAGGCCCTGTTGAAGGTGGCGCCGAATGCCGCTGCGTACGTATCGGAAAGCGATTATTTTCAGCGCGACTGGCAACAGGCGTTCTGGGGCGCGAATTACCCCAGGCTTGCGGCGGTGAAGCGCAAGTACGATCCGGACGGCTTGTTCTTCGTGCATCACGGTGTGGGCAGCGAGGGATGGAGCGCGGATGGGTTTACGCGTCGTCCGTAGGCTAGGGTGCAAACCCCGGCATCGTCGCGACATTCGGGTTCGTACCCCAACCTGTATTGCCGGGATGGCCATCCCGGCCTACGGATGGGGGTAAGACCGCCTCGCCAGGGGGGCTTGGCCTACTAGGAAAAGAGGAAGTCGCAACGGTTAAGTCAGACGCCCACTATGTTGAAGCTGAGCGCCTACCCGGCGCTTGGCAATCGGCCGTATCACGGCCGAGACGAACCCGTAACCTAGTGGAGACTCACCTATGTACGCACATTTCGAACGCACCGGCTCGCTGACCGAGCTATCCAGCTACCCGCGTTGGGCGCAAGACCTGGTCACCGCCTGCGAGCCGACCAAGCTGTCTGTCGTTAAGCACGAGCTGTGGACACTGATGCGCGAGAACCGTTTGGATGCCACCGGCACCCGTGACTTCATGGTGGGCGTATGGCCCGTGATCGAGCGTTTTCCGGGCTATATGGCGCTCAACCTGCTGAAAACCCGCTATGGCCGCAGCCTTGGCGAAAACATGGCCCGCCGCTGGCTGGTACGCAACATCCGAGTGGAGCAGAATCATGCCGAATACTGGCTCAATTGGGCGGAGGGCGCAGGGGTGCCTCAGGACGAGGTTCTGAACGGAACCACCCCGTACGGTACGGACGCATTGTCCAACTGGTGCGAGGAGGTAAGCCGCAGCGGTCCGTTGCCGGCTGGCATGCTGGCCACCAACTACGCGGTGGAAGGCGCGACGGGGGAGTGGTCGCAATGGGTCTACGACAGTGCGGCCTATGCGGAAAGCTTTCCCAAGGCCACCCGCGCGGGGACACTGCGTTGGCTTCAACTTCACGCGGCGTATGATGATACCCATCCCTGGGAGGCGCTGGAGATCGTGTGTACCCTGGTGGGCAACGCTCCGCGCATGGATGAAGTGGCTTATCTGCAGGAATGCGTCAAGCGTAGTTACGTGAGCATGAGGATTACCCTGGATCGGTGTCTGGATGTGCGTCGTGACCCATGGGCGGCCAGCGAGGCAGCTGCTTGAGAATTGGCATTGGTGGGGCGATACACATCAGTCAGGTCGGCAGTTTTGACTATGGATGACAGGCTCTAAGATAGGGGCACGATGCGTACCACCCACAATGCTAAGCAACGACCGCTGTCACGGCGTCTTATGCCATTGGCATATGGCTTGGCGGCGGTCGTTGGCTTGGTTTTATGCCTGACCTGGGGCGCACTGCAGGTCCAGGTGACGCTGGCCGGCTTCTTGAATGGCGAAAGCCTGTGGTCGAAGGCGCAAAAACAGGCGGTGATCGAACTGGCCGCCTACGCCCGCAACGGTGACCCGGTCCGGCTGGAAAGTTTTCGTCGCAACTACGAAGTGGTGCGCACCGACCGCTGGGCACGCGATGCCATTGCCACCGGGCACTACGACCGCCAGGCTGTCTATGCAGCGTTCCGGCGCGGCGGGGTGATACCCGCGGCGATTCCGGGCATGGTCTTCATCCTCGATGACTTCGCGGCGCTGCCCTATGTCGGGCCGGCGCTGAAGGACTGGCGCTCGGTCGACGGCGCCATCGAGCAACTGAACGGCATCGCCGGGCAGCTGCAGCAAAGCTACGCGCAGGGCGTGCCGCCGCCGGAGGAAATCAGCCGGCAACGCATGCGCATCGATACGTTGAACTCGTTCATCGAACCGCGCAGCGACGATTTTTCGCTGCAGATCGCCTTGGGCGCGGCGTGGCTGGGCCGCGTGCTGTTCGCCAGCGTACTGGTCATGGCCATGCTGGCGTCCATGCTATGGATGCGCATGGCCCAGCGCATTCTGGCGGGCATTCGCGGTACCGAGGAGCGCTACCGCCAGTTGTTCGACAGCGCTGCGGACGCCATCGTGATGGTGGACGAAGTGCATGGTTGCATCCTCGGGGCGAATCGCACCGCCGGTGCGTGGACCGGGCGCGAACCGCGCGAGCTGGTGGGGACGCATTTCCACGAGCTGTTCGTGGAAGGCAGCATGCGTTCGGCCGGCTCCTCCACCATTGGCCTGCTGCGCGCGGTCAACGGCTTGATCCGCAGCGTCGAAACCCATAGCAGCCTCACCACCTGGGGCGCCCAGCCGGTGCGCCAGGCGATCATGCGCGACGTATCCGATCGCATCGCGATGGAGCAGGAGCGCCGCATCGCCGCCGAAGCGCTGGCCAGCGTGGCCGAGGGTTTGATCATCGCCGATGCCGATCGGCGCGTGACCACCGTCAACGCCGCACACACACGCATCACCGGCTACACGCTGCCCTACCTGCAGCATCACCGTTTCGACGAACTGCGCCGCATGCCCGATGGCTCACCGTTGCCGGCCTCGATCTGGGACATGGTGGCGGAGGGCGGCAACTGGGTAGGCGAGGTACAGAGTTGGCGATCGGACGGCTCATCGTATCCAGAACTGCTCAGCATCAGCGCCATCCGCAATGGCGAAGGCCGTGTGCAGCACTATGTGGCGGTGATTACCGACATCACGCGCAGCAAGGCCGATCGCCAGCGCCTTGAATACATGGTGGCGCACGACGCGCTGACCGGCCTGGCCAATCGCAGCGAATTCCAGCGCCATTGCGCGCAGGCGATCGAAGCGGCAGCACGCATCAATGGTGCGGCCGCGGTGCTGTTTGTGGATCTCGATGCCTTCAAAGCCGTCAACGACAGCTACAGCCATGCCATCGGCGACCGCCTGCTGGTGAAGGTGGCGCAGCGCATTCGCCGCGAGCTGGGCGAGAACGACGTGGCCAGCCGCATCGGCGGCGACGAATTCACCGTGCTGCTCGGCGGCCTGCGCACGCGCGAACAGGCCGCACACTTCGCCAGCCGCCTGCTGCAAAGCTTGTCCGAGCCGATGCTGATCGGCGACTACGAAATCGTGATGAGTGCGAGCATCGGCATCGCCGGTTATCCGCTGGATGGCAGCGACCCGGTCACGTTGATCGCCAACGCGGACGCGGCGATGTATGCCGCCAAGACGCAGGAACGCAATACCTTCCGCTTCTACACGCCGCTGATGCACGCCGATGCGCGCATGCGCCTGATGCTCGGCGCCGATCTGCGGCAGGCGTTGATCCGCGACGAATTCCATCTCGTGTTCCAGCCCAGCGTGGAGCTGCGTACCGGCCGCATCGTGGCGGTGGAGGCACTGATCCGCTGGCGCCACCCCGAACGCGGTGAGCTGATGCCGGATGAATTCGTCCCGCTGGCCGAAAGCCTTGGCCTGATCCGGCGGCTCGATGCCTGGACCATGCGCGCCGTGTGCAACCAGATCCGCTTGTGGGACCAGGCCAAGCTGCCGCCGATCCGCGTGGCATTGAATGCCTCCGCGGCCACTTTCGGGCATCCGGGTTTCCTCGACAGCGTAAAGCAGGCGTTGCAGGCCAGCGGCATCTCGCCCAAGCGACTGTTGTTCGAAATCACCGAAAGCGCGATTCTGCGCCTGGGCGAGGCGACCGAGCAGACCATGCATGCCCTGCATGCGCTCGGCATCGGCGTTGCCATCGACGATTTCGGTACGGGCTATTCCTCGCTGGCGTATCTGAAACTTTCCGGCATCGATTACCTGAAGATCGACCGCTCCTTCGTCACCGACCTGCCGGAAAGCGCAAACGATGTGGCCATCGTCGAAGCCATGCTCGCCATCGCCAAGAGCCTGGGGATGTGCACGATCGCCGAAGGCATCGAGAACGCCGCCCAGCATGAATTCCTGCTGCGTGCGGGATGCGCGGAGGGGCAAGGGTATTACTACTCGCGTGGCTTGCCGCCGCAGGAGTTGGAGCGGATGTTGTCGCCCAATCCAAGGCATGAGCCGTCGCGATTGCGCCTGGTGCCGCCCAAGTAGGAAGGCCATTCGGGGGTTGATCTTGCCTCACCGTCATTCCGGCGCAGGCCGGAATGACGAAGTAGCAAAACAGGTGCCTAGGTGGATATGCAACTCACAGCTGCACATCCACCACCGTCTGCTCGTCCTGATACATCCCCGGATACGCCTGCTTCAAGTGCGCCACCTTCGGGGCATCGTTGATCAGGATGTAGGCATTGTCAGGATGTTTGCGTGCATAGTCCTGGTGGTAATCCTCGGCGGGATAAAAGCCGCCCAACGGCTGTACCAGGGTCACGATGCTGTCGTCGAACACCTTTGCTGCATTGAGTTGCGCAATATAGGATTCGGCCACCTTCTGCTGGGCCGCGTTCGCGTAAAAGATTTCCGAGCGATATTGCGTGCCTGCATCGGGGCCCTGGCGGTTGAGCGTGGTGGGATCGTGAGCTACAGCGAAGTAGATCTTCAGCAGTTGCCCATAGCTGATCACCGCCGGATCGAAGGCGATCCTTACCGATTCGGCGTGGCCGGTGTTGCCTTCGCTGACCGCGTCGTACTGGGCGGTGTCGGCGTTGCCGCCGCTGTAGCCCGCCGACACCCGCCGCACGCCGCGCACGTGCTCGAACACCGACTGCATACCCCAGAAGCAGCCGCCTGCGAGCACGGCGGTTTCCGTGCCATGCGCCACGGCTTTCGGCTCATCCTGGGCGGGATCGGGAAAAGGGCCGGTGCTGGCCGTGGCGGTGCAGGCGGCCAGGCCGAGCAAGGTGGGGAGGGCGGCGAATCGACGGGCCAGCATGGCGTGTCTCCGTAGGGGTCTGACTGCTATTCGCGCCCACACGCACTGTGGTTACACCAGGAGGCGACTACATCTGCACCACATGTATTTCCACATCCTCCAGTTGCACCCTCTGCCCCGCATGGATCTTGCAAGTCTTGCGCAGTTCCTGCTGCCCATCCACATAGACCGCGCCGCTGGCGACGATCTGCTTGCCTTGCCCGCCGCTGTTGCACAGACCGGTCAGCTTGAGCAGTTGGTTGAGTTCGACGAAGTCGCGATCGAGTTCGAATTCAATACGTTGGGTCATGAGCGTTACGAGGGCATGGCCATCGGGTGTTCGGGCAGGCTGAGAAAGGCGAAGAACGGGCGCTGCTGGTCGATCGCAAAACGGGCCGACTCGTGCAGGATAGCCAGCAGCGTATCGAAATCCTTAGGCCCCGCCTGCCGTAGATCGTTGGCATGGTCAAGCAGCAAGGCGTGGCCGCTGCCTTGCAGCCAGCCGAGGTCGCGCAGACTGTCCAGCAGAGCGTCCCAGTTCTGGCCGAAGCCGTTGGGCACACTGAGCGACGCGGCAAGGCGGCGCAATAATTCGGTCTTGTCGTGGCAGCCGATCAGGTCGGCGCGACATACATGCAGCTGGCCTTGCTCGGCGGCGGCAACGATCGCGTCGAAGTCGGCGGCATCGACGAAATACACGCCGCCGTCGTTCGCCTGGGTCAGGTCGAGGGCGCCTTCCGCGCTCATCGATTCACCTGGAAAGACTTGAAGCTGCGGTAATGATCATCGGTGTAGTAGAACACCGTGGGCGGTGTACCGCCGGTAATGATGCGTCGGGTACCACGGTTGCGCGCATCCGGCGTCGGCACTGTGTACTCGTGGTAATAACCGCGCGGCTGCTGGGGCAACAGGCCCTCATAATTACCGAACACTACGCCGTCCTGCGCGTATGGAAACGGACCGCCTTGCACGATTGCCGTCAACGTCACGCAGGCTTCCGCCGGCATGTAGTCCGGTAGATTGGCTTTCGCGGCGGGACAGTTGTAGTGCCCCATGGTTGGCAGCGCGACATTGCCGTGCGATTCCATGCTGGCCGGTGGTGGGGCATGCCGGTTCCAGAACACGATCGCGCCGATCAGCGCGGCGAGCAGCACGAGGGGGATGAAGCGAGGCAGGGACACCGCGGATTCCTGGTTGGCGATGTGCGCAGTGTAGTGCCTTGCGTGATTACATGCCCGTGTGCTGGAGTGACTTTAAGGACATGCGACAGCCCATGCCGGGGGCTATACAGCGACTTCCCCCTTCCACAGGAAAAGCACGCCATGCTCCGCAAGCCTCTCAGCTGGATGGTCGCGGTCGGTTTGTTCAGTGCAGTCTGTTCGTCGTTTGCAGCGGAAGCCCCCGTGCAACAGCCGCAGGTTTTCGCACCGGGAGTGATTTCCGGACCGGCCGGCGAAGCTTGCCCTGCGTTCACGCCGGATGGAAACACGGTCTATTTCGATGTCGGCTCCATGATCCTGGTTTCGCATAGAGAACACGGTGATTGGAGCAAGCCGCAGATCGCGTCCTTCTCGGGGCAATGGGGCGATCATGACCCGACCATGGCGCCGGACGGTTCCTATCTGGTGTTCGTTTCCAATCGACCGGTGGCGCCTGGTGCCGCCAAACCCGCTCCGGGATTTGGCCATTTGTGGCGGGTGGACCGCAAGGGTGACGGCTGGGGCACGCCGGTGCACTTGCCTGATGCCGTCAATGCCAGCGATCGCACCTATGCGCCGAGCGTCGCTGCGGACGGCAGCTTGTATTTCATCCACCCGGACGAGCAGGGCGTGTTCCATGTCTACGCTTCGGCGTTTGCGCATGGCACCTACCAACCTGCAGCGCGAGTAGCGGTGGGCGATCCGGCGGCTGCCACGCATGATCCTGCCATCGCACCGGACCAATCCTTCATGGTGTTCAACATGAGCGACGCGGCCAAGAAGGGCGACATGGGGAATTTTTACATCGCGTTCCGCCAGGGCGATCACTGGGGCAAGGCGATCGACCTGGGCGAGGCGATCAACGGCAAGCCGGGCGGGTGGAGCCAATGGGGCGCGCACATCGGCCCCGATCATCGAACTCTTTACTACACCAGCGACCGGCGGACGCGGCTGAGCTTCCCGCTTACGCCGGAACAGGCCAAAGCGGCACTGGAGCGCATGGAGAGCTGGGACAACGGTAGCGACAACATCTGGTATGTGTCGTTGGCGCCTTGGCTGGACGCGCCTCGCGCGCGGTAGGTAAGGCAGGCCCACATGCCATAGCTGTGCGGCGTAGCGTTGGGGGTTGCACCCCAACCTACGGCACAGCATGCAGATGGTTGCCGGCACGCTAGACTGCCGGCTTTGCCGTCCACGGAGTCGCCATGACTTTTCCTTCGCTGAACCTGCGAGTCGCCGGGTGCTGTGCCTTGTTGTCTCTGACCGCCATGGCGCCGGCTTGGTGTTCGCCGCAGGCGCTCACGGCGGACGGCGGGCAGGAAAACGCGCAACCGGCATTGCCGCCGGTAATGCAGGATTTCGGCGTCTACGTGGACGATGCGCGCAAGGCTTTCAACGTGCCGGGCATTGCCGTGGCGATCGTCAAGGACGGCAAGGTGGTGCTGGAGCAAGGCTACGGTCTGCGCGAAGCAGGCAAGCCGGAAAAGGTGGATGCGCATACGCTGTTCGCAATCGCCTCCAACACCAAGGCCTTTACCGCCGCCGCGCTGCAGATGCTGGCCGAGCAGGACAAGCTGGACATGGATGGCCGGGTGACGGACTACCTGCCATGGTTTCAGATGTCCGACCCCTACGTGACGCACGACATGCGTGTACGCGACCTGCTTGCGCATCGCAGCGGCTTGAGCCTGGGCGCGGGCGACCTGTTGTACTGGCCGCCCACCGGCTACAGCACCAAGGAAGTGGTGGAGCGCCTGGCCAAGGTGCCGATCGCCAATGGTTTTCGCAGCCACTATGCGTACGACAACATACTGTTTGCCGTCGCCACCCTGGTGATCGAAAAGGTGTCGGGCCAGAGCTATGCCGATTACATCCGCGAGCACATCTTCAAGCCCGTAGGCATGGATGAGTCGCTGGTCGACATGACCTACTTGAAGCCTGGCATGGACGTTGCCACGGGCCATGCGCTGTACGACTTCAAGGATCTCAAGCCGGTGCCGCCGATGGCCTGGACCAACAATCCGGGTGCCGGCGGCATCTACGCCAGTGTGCACGACCTGGCCAAATGGATGAACGTGGAGCTGAGTGGCGGCGAACTGCCTGGTACTGGCAGCGATGGCAAGCCACGCCACCTGTTCTCTGAGGACAGCCAGAACCAGATGTGGACCATGCTTACGCCGATCCCGGTGAACAAGCCGCCGATCCCGGCCTTGCAGCCGCTGATGCCGAATTTCTCCGGCTACGGCGAGGGCTGGTTCCTCAGCGACTACCACGGCGAAAAACTGGTATGGCACACCGGCGGCTGGCCTGGGATGGTGTCGCGCGTCACCCTGGTGCCGGGCTTGAAGCTGGGCGTGGTGGTGCTTACCAACCAGGAATCCGGGGCCGCATTCAATGCCGTGACCTATCGCGTGCTGGACGCTTACCTCCATCAAGCGGGCAAGACCGATTGGGTGGCGGTCTACGACCAGGCCGTGAAGCACGCGCAAGGCAAGGCGGACGACAACTGGAACAAGCACCAGACCGCGCGCGATACGAAGGGCAAGCCCTCGCTGCCGTTGGCGGACTATGCGGGCACCTACCGCGATCCGTGGTACGGCGACATCATCGTCGGCAATGAAGGCGGCAAGCTGCGTCTGCGCTTCAGCAAGACCAAGCAACTGCTGGGCACGATGACACCATGGCAACACGACAGCTTCATCGTGCGCTGGGACGACCGTTCCTTGAACGCGGATGCCTTTGTGAACTTCGCGCTCGACGCGGATGGCCATGTGCGTGAAGTGCGCATGGCACCGATTTCGCCGCTGACCGATTTCAGCTTTGATTTCCAGGATTTGCGCTTGACGCCGGTAAAGGCCAAGTAATGCGTAGGCTGGGATGGCAATCCCAGCATAAACAAGCTGCATACGGAGCTGGGATTGCCATCCCAGCCTATCCAGGGGAGACACTCATGCATTCACGTCCACTCGTACTAGGCGCACTGCTGGGCGCCGGTTTGCTGGCCACCCTCTACGCCAGTGCCCGCCAGGAAAGCCCAGCCATCCCCACCCACCACTACTTCCATGTCCAGCTCGGCGGCAGCCAGACCCAGCCCGTATCGGGCCGCCTGTTGCTGTTCGCGGAAGAGGCTGGTGCGGCGAAGGCCGAAAGCAGGGACGGCAAGGTGACGGAAGTCGACGCCGATCCGTTCCATCCCACCCAAACGGCGATTGCGGCCCAGGAAGTCGAGCGGATGGTGCCGGGCCAGACCATCGACATCGACGTCGATGCGCAGGCCTTTCCCGATGCCTGGTCAAAGCTTCCGGCCGGCGATTACGTGGTGCAGGCGGTATTGGACGTCCATCACAACTACAACTACCTGGAACGCGATGCCGGCGATCTGCTGAGCGATGTGATTTCCGCGCATCTGCCGGACGGCGACGTCCCGGCCATCAAGCTGGATCAAACCGTCACCGCGAACAACCCCTGGGTGCTGCCGGATTCGGCGCCGGCCAATTTGCGTGATGCAGCCAAGACGGTGCACCAACAAGCGCAGCCGCTCGATTTCGTCAGTCCCGAGCTTTCCAAGTTCTGGGGTCGCGCCATCCACATGTACGGCTATGTGCTGTTGCCGCCGGGCTACGACGCGGCTTCAGGCAAGCGCTATCCCACCGTGTATTTCACGCATGGCTTTACCAGCAACAAGGATCGTTTGCTGCGTCCCATGGCCTACGTGCAGGCCGGCATGAGCAGTGGCCAGATGCCGCCGATGATCTGGGTGTTCCTGGACGAGTCCAGCGCCACCGGCACGCATGAGTTCGCTGATTCGGTGAACAACGGCCCGTGGGGTCAGGCGCTGACCACGGAACTGATTCCGTACTTGGAATCGAAGTACCACATGGACGGCAACGCCAAAGGGCGCTTCCTCAACGGCCATTCTTCCGGCGGCTGGGCCACGCTGTGGCTGCAGACGCGCTATCCGAAGGTCTTCGGCGGCACCTGGTCCACCTCGCCGGATCCTAGCGACTTCCACGACTTCACCGGTTCGGACCTGTATGCGGCGCATGCCAACGTCTATCGCAAGCCGGACGGCACGCCGTGGCCGCTGGTGCGCGACAAGGGCAAGGTGCTGGGCACGTTCGAGCAGTTTGCGAAGATGGAACGCGTACTGGGGGCATACGGTGGGCAGCTGGCATCTTTCGAATGGGTGTTCTCGCCTCGTGGCAAAGATGGCCGGCCGCAACCCATGTTCGATCGCGACACCGGCGACGTCGACCCTGAGGTCGTCGCGTATTGGCACGATCACTACGACATCGCGCATCGCCTGCAAAGCAACTGGCCGGCATTGAAGCCCGATCTCGACGCCAAGATCCATCTCTACGTCGGTACGGCGGATACCTTCTATCTGGACGGTGCGGCGCATCGACTGAAAGCGGTGCTGGACAGCGTGGGTGCGCATGCCGAATTCCGCTTCATCCCTGACCGCACGCACTTCGACTTGTACCGGGTCGGGGACGATCGCTTTGGCTTGTACAAGGACATCAGCTGGGCGATGTACGCCGTCGCCCGGCCGCAAGCCGTCGCGAAACCGAAGCTAAACCAGGCGCGCTGACGCGAGCGGGCTGTCATGTTGGCTGACTTGTTTTCAGGCATAGTTGCCGCCGCGGGCGCTGTAGGTGACAGGCGCTTAGGGGTGCCATCTTCAAGGTAGGATGGCACGTAGGGGGACACCGTTCATTACGGACGGCGCGCTTCCTTAAATCAGAGCAAGTCATAGCTGGAGGGAATCCCATGAAATCGTTCGGACTGATCGCAGTACTGGCAGCGTCGCTGATGGCTGCTCCGCTTTTCGCACAGCAGGCTCCCGCTGCCGAAGGCAGCATGACGGTGCAATGCAATGACGGTACGTCGCAGACCGTAAGCACCACCAAGGGCGCGTGCCACGGACATAAGGGCATCAACAAGTCGGCCAGCGGCGCAGCCAGCACGTCTGCTGCCGCTGCTGCTCCGGCCGCCGCCGCCAAGCCCGCGGCAGCCGCGAAGCCGGAACCGGCCGCCACGCCGGCAGCTGGTGGCGGCGCGGGCCAGGTGTGGGTGAACACCGGCTCCAAGACCAAGAGCTACCACTGCCAGGGCAGCAAGTGGTACGGCAAGACCAAGGAAGGCAAGTACATGAGCGCGGCGGATGCGCAGGCAGCCGGCTACCACGCGGCGAAGAACGAGAAGTGCCAGTAAGCTGATGCCGATGCTCCGCCCCGGCTTGCGCCGGGGCGGAGCATCTTAGGACTGCAGGTCATTGTGCCTGCCACGGATCGTAACTGCCGATCCACCACAGATGCCCTTGCGGATCGCGGCACGCATAACCTGCGCCGCCATACTCCTTTTCCGCATACTCCTCGACGATATCCGCCCCCGCTGCCTTCGCGCGCTCGTAGTGCGCCTTGCAATCGCTGGCGTGAATGCACGCGCATTGCGTTTCACGGCCCTGGATTTCATCGGGCTGTGCCATGTGTACGCTGAAACCGCCTGGACTGACGTCGCAGAGCATCAGCATGCCGCCGCCGTACACCAGTTGCGCGTGCATCACCCGTCCGTGCTCGTTTTCGTACACCGCATGCTTTTCGAAGCCGAATGCCTTGCACAGCCAGTCGATGGCGGCATGGGCGTCGCGGTAGCGCAGGTAGGGAATGATGGTGCTGCCTTGCTTGACTATGTTGTTCATGGCCAGAACGTCCCGTTGGAAAGTGGGTTCAAGCTATTCCGTCGCGCAGCGTGCGTCTTGTAGATTTTTTTGTGGCGGTCAGACGGGTACGTGATTGGGATAAGGCCCGCGGGAGCCGGCGAATTCGGACGGCGTGATGCCGGCGAAACGGCGGAATTCGTGGCTCATGTGGGCCTGGTCGCAATAGCCGCCGTCGACGGCGATGCGTACCCAATCGGGCTGCGCAGCGGGGTGCGCCATCGCCACCACCGCACGAAAACGCATCAGTCGTGCATATTGTTTTGCCGTCATACCGATGTGATGGCGAAACAGCAGGCCGAAACGATGGGCGGAATAGCCGCTTTCCCGCTGCAGTCGGCCAATGCCCGGTACCTCCTGCACTCGCGCCAGCGTGGCTGCCGCGTGCAGGATGACTGCATCCCAGGTGGGTTCATCGCACAGCTTGCACAACCATTGCTCCAACAGTGCGAGCCGTTGCATGGGGCACACGGTTTCGAGCAGACGCTGCCGCAATCTGCGCGCGTTCGCTCCGAACATGTCTTGGAGATTGATATCCCGCACGCCCAGTTCCTCGGCGCTGATGCCGATCAGCGCATGCACGCCGCCAGGGCGGAAATTTACGCCCATCACGCGCACCTGCTCGGCGGTATCGATGATCCAGCTATGCCGATAGGGTCCACCGATCACGCTGCCGGATGCGCGCAGGCAGTGGCGGCTTTCGTCGTCCTGGTAGACACGCGTTTCGTCTTCCAGCAGGTTGATGATGAGTCCGGCGCCCGGCCCGGGCAGGATGCGTTCGTAGCGGAGCGTGCCGGCCGGCATGTCCCAGTCCCAGACCGCCTCGATGACGGAGGCCAGGGGCGGGGCGGGGACTATGCGCTGAAAACCCATGGGAGAAACCCGGCGCTTTCGTAGGCTGGGATGATAGTCCCAGCATCGTATTGCATGTTGCGCGGCGATGCTGGGATTGTCATCCCAGCCTGCCCATCATTGCCCTGGCGCCGCCGGACTGTCTTCGCCCAATGGCCCCAGGTTCCTCACGATCATGCTTTGCGGCGTCGACAGCGGCAGCTGTGCCTTCGCGAGCCGCGCCAGGATGTCGAACAACAACGCACTCTTCACGGCTGATGCTTCACGTGGGCTGCGCACGTAAGCCACGCCAGTGAAGGTCATTGCCGCAGGAGTGATGTCATCCAGCGTCACGACTGGTGCCGGCGTATCCAGGGTTGCCTCGTTCGCCTGCAAGGCTTCGAGCATGATCTGGCGCATCTTCGCCGCATCGGTATCCAGCGGCATCGGCAGGCTCAGCTTCACGCGGCCCAGTGCGTTACCGTGCGTGACATTGCGCAGGTTCTGCGTGATGAACTGCGAGTTCGGCACGATCATGGTGGAGCGGTCGCTCAGCTGGATTTCGGTGGCGCGCACGTTGATGCGGCGGATGTCGCCTTCCACGCCGGGCATGCTCACCCAGTCGCCGACTTTCACCGGCCGCTCGGCCAGCAGGATCAGGCCGGAAATGAAATTCTGCACGATCGCCTGCAAGCCGAAGCCGATGCCTACCGACAAGGCGCTGGCGATCCATGTCAGGCTCTCCAGGCTGACGTCGGCGGTTCGCAGAGCCAGCGCCACGACGATCACCACGGCGACATAGTTGATCAGCGTGACGAGCGAGTTCTGCATGCCGACGTCGAGCGTCGTCTTGGGCAGCAATTGTTCGGCCAGCCAACGGCGCACGACACGAACCGCCACCATTCCCAGCGCGAACACCAGCACGGCGCTGAAAATCGCCCCCGGCTTGATGGTGAGCTGGCCCACCTTGAGGCTGGAGAATACGTTGCCGATGTGCGCGAAGATGTCCTGTGGGCCGCCACCGAACGGCACCAGCAGCACGCCCACGGACACCAGCAGCAACAGGATCTGGGTGATGGCCGAGAGCAGGGTCGATGCCTGCTCCAGCGTGCCGGGCTGGATGCTGAAGGTAGCTTGCAGGCGATGGCCGCTGCGTCCATGCGGATTGAGCAGGGTATGGAACAGATCTCGCTGCAGGTGCGAAAGCATATACAGCGATGCCACGATCATGCCGATCCACAGCATCTGCCAGGAAATGAAGAATCCCAGCGCCACGTAGCCGGTAAGCACGGCCAACCACGCCACCAGTACGCCGAGCATGGCCAATCCGAACAGCATGCCCACCCATAGCGCGTGCTGGGGCGGTTTCTCGCCCTGCTCCCTCTGCGTGGTGCGCGCGCGCTTGGCTCGCGTCAAGGCGACACCGGCGAGGCCGGTGATCAGCAGGGCGAGAAACGCGCGCGTACAAACCGTCGCCGGCAGGCTTGCACCTGCAAGCGCATTCAGCCGCTCGAGCAAGCCAAGCAGCAGGAACGCGCCACCCAGCAGCCATGGAAACCAGCGCAGGCTGCGCGCGGTGAACTTGCTCAATGCCGGCAGGCGCCAGGAAGGATGCCGCACCGAAAGCAGCGCCCGGCCCAGCCCGGCGACGAAGGCGGAGAAGAACACCGAACGCACGAGGGCCAGGGCGAAGGTTTCCACTTCCTCGCCCAGCGTGTCGTTCCAGTTGAAGCCCTGGTACACCAGCCACGCTGCAAGTCCGATCGACAGGGTGACGGTGAGGGTGAAGGTGGCGGTCATTGCGCTGCGTCGCAGGTGTCCTTCAGGCAGGTAGCGGCTGGCGATGGTCAGCGCCACGCGTTCGGCGAGTGCCCGGCCGGGCACGATCAGCAACAGCGCTCCGATCAGGCATAGCAGCAGCGGTTGCCGCGTGTCGGGTTGCCATGCGATGCCGGCATCTTCGAGCAGCAGCTCCTTGACGCGTCCATAGCGCGCCATGTCGTCTGCAAAGGCGTTCGTCAGGTCCCGCCAGAAGGCGAGGCCCAGCGGGGAAGCCGCGCGCGAACCCAGCTGCGCCTGGAATTGCTCGTTGTGTGCCTCGACGATCTGCGTGGCGAGCTTGACGGCATCCTGGCTGAGCAATTGCACCTGCTTGATCTGCCCATCCAGCCTGGACTTGTCGCGCTCAAGTTGGCGCCGCTGTTGGCTCACCGCCGCCGTCTCCGGCGGAGCGCCCGGCGCCGGGGCAGGGCCGAGCACGCTCAGCCGCGTCTGCAGGTTTTCCAGCTCGGGAGTGAGCGTTTGCGCCAGCTGATCGGCCTGCTGCTGCACTTCGCCAGCCTGATTGCGCAGATCTTTCAACGATCTATCGCTCGACTTGCTGTTGAACGTCGTCTTGAGGCCATCCAGTTGCCTGCTGAGGGCGATCAGCGTTTGCGCCGGGGCTTGCGTGGAACTGGCGCTGGCCGGCGCATTGGATGAATCGGACGCGTTCTGCGCAAGGGCCGGGTGTGCTGCAAACAGCAGTGAGCCAGCCAGCAGGCATGGGGTAACGAGCTTACGGAGAAAGTTAGGCATGGCCGGCATGATCCGAATGAGGCCCCTTACGGTCAATTGTTGCTTCGTCGTCTTGTATAGTGCCCCTTCAGCTCCATCTAACTATGGCCTGAATGGACCCCGCGCCATGATCTTCCGCTGGTTTGAATCCCTGATCGACGCCTTCAAGGACCCGGTCGACACGATGCCGCCCCAGTCCGTGGGGGGCTTCTACCTGTTTTATCTGCGCCAGGTGTGGCCGGTGTTCGCTGCGGCGATCGTGGTGGGCTTTGGCGTGGCACTGGTGGAAGTGTCCCTGTTCGGCTTTGTCGGCAGCATCGTGGACATGGCCAAGGGCGTACCGGGCAAGGATTTTTTTGCCATCCATGGGCGGGAACTGCTGTGGATGGGATTGGTTGCCCTGGCGTTGCGCCCGTTGTTCATCGGCGCGCATGACATGCTGGTGAACCAGGCGATCGTGCCCAGTCTCACCAACCGCATTCGCTGGCAGAACCATCGCTACGTCATTCGCCAGAGTCTGGGCTTTTTTCAGAACGATTACGCCGGCCGCATCGCCAACCGCATCATGCAGACGGGCGCGTCGCTGCGCGAGTCGGCCGTGCAGATCGTCGACGCGATCTGGTACGTGGCGATCTACTACGGCAGCGCCGTCGTGCTGTTTGCCAGGGCCGACTGGTGGCTGGCCATGCCGTTGATGGTGTGGCTGTTCGGTTATGTGGGCACGCTGTACATCTTCATTCCGCGCACGCGCAAGCGTTCGTGGGCGGCCTCGGAGGCACGTTCCAAACTGATGGGCCGCATCGTGGACGGCTACAGCAACTTGCTCACGCTCAAGCTGTTCTCGCACAACAGCCGCGAAGAAGACTACGTGGCGGACGCAATGGCGGATTCGACCGAAAAGCTGCGTAGCATGACGCGCCTCACCACGGCGATGGACATCAGCATCACCACGCTCAACGGATTTCTCATCGTCGGCACTTCGGCGCTGGCAGTCTGGCTGTGGAGCCAGGGCCGGGTCACGGTTGGCGCGATTGCGCTTTCGACCGGCCTGGTGATTCGCATCAACAACATGTCCGGCTGGATCATGTGGGTGGTCAACGGCATTTTCGAAAACATCGGCACCGTGCAGGATGGCATCACCAGCATCGCGCAGCCGCGTGCCGTGCAGGACAAGGAAGGAGCCATGCCGTTGGAGGTGGTGGCCGGCGAAGTGCGCTTCGAGGACATCCATTTTCATTACGGCAAGCAGGGTGGCGTGATCTCCGGCCTGAAGCTGGCGGTGCGTGCCGGTGAAAAGATCGGCCTGGTCGGCCCTTCCGGTGCCGGCAAATCTACGCTGGTGAACGTGCTGTTGCGCCTTTATGACCTGGAAGGCGGGCACATCTATGTTGACGGCATCGACATCTCGCAGGTCACCCAGGAAAGCCTGCGCTCGCAGATCGGAGTGGTCACACAAGACACCTCGCTGCTGCACCGCTCGGTGCGTGACAATCTGCTCTATGGCCGCCCCGACGCCACCGAGGCCCAGCTCAACGATGCGATTCGCAAGGCGCGCGCCGATGAGTTCATTCCCAGCCTGGTCGACGGTGAAGGCCGCCTCGGGCTGGATGCCCATGTCGGCGAGCGCGGCGTAAAACTGTCCGGCGGCCAGCGCCAGCGCATCGCCATCGCGCGCGTGCTGCTGAAGGACGCGCCGATCCTGGTGCTCGACGAAGCGACTTCCGCGCTGGATTCGGAAGTGGAAGCCGCCATCCAGGAAAGCCTGGAGCTGTTGATGGAAGGCAAGACGGTGATTGCCATCGCGCATCGCCTTTCCACCATCGCGCGGATGGATCGTCTGGTGGTGATGGACAAGGGCAGGGTGGTGGAGACCGGCACGCATGCGCAGCTGATCAGGCATGAGGGGCTGTATGCGCGCTTGTGGCAGCGCCAGACCGGTGGTTTCGTGGCGGCGGATGATGCGGTGGCGTGAGTCTTCGCTGTAAGCGCTGCTTGTGGCGAGTAATTTAGTGGACCGTCCAGATGTTGATGACAAGAGAGCCCCTCAAAGGGGCTCTCCTCATCTTGAATGCACGCTGTCACTGGAAACCAGGATACCAAGGGAATCCGTAATTCCAGTTGTTTGGCATGACGCTGCCGCCAAGGCACTGTGCCACCTGGCAAGCCTGCTGAATCGTTTCCGCGCCTGGTAGCGCGTAATTGACGACACCCGTGCCAGGCACGATCGACTGGCTGGGTGGCGTATAAGGCCCGCCGCATGACCCTCCGTCATAGCCACCCGGTTGACAAGGCAGGGTGCACGGTGTTGATGCGTAAATATAGTAAGCCGTGTTCAGTGTGCCGCCATGATAGGCGGAGCCATCGCAGTAGGCGGTCTGAGCCCCGACGATACGCCCTGACGCATCGAAATAGGTGTAGGCGAGTGCATACGGCCTTACCGCCCATGCGTTGGCTGCCACTCCCAAGAAGACGATCAAACCAAGCAAAACCCTAAAGCTGAAAAACTTCATTGTTTCTCTCCGTTGGTTGGTCAATATCTATCCGCCTACGCATGCTTGATCCTTGTAGGCGTCGAAATGGTTGTGGGCGTAAGGGTATTTGTCAATTTCAATTCGACGATTGCGGTCCTTCAAGTATCAATAATCATGCTTGATTATTTGTTATGGATGACGATATCTGCACGATGAAGGTTGGAAGGGATTTTGCTATTTGCGCGACCGTCGGTTTTAACGTTGTGCTTAATTGTCTGCTTTTGACGCGCAAAGCCGCAGGGGTGCTCTCCTTGGACTATTTCCTAGGAATTTTTCGTAATAGATTTTTGTTGGGATCGAAATCTGATTGTCCGGTCGATTGTGCGGAATTATGCATCGTCGATGTCGAAATAAATATTGTATTTTTCGAATAGATAAAAACGATCTTTGCATGTTTGATAATCGTTGACATTTAATTATTTCGTCCACTACGGTCGAATACGCTTTTCAAAAAAAGCGAAAATGATTTCAACTGCAAGGGTTAGGGGAGGGTGTATGGGCATCAAGAAAGTTGCGTCCGTGTATCGGGCGCCCATGCGGCGTGGCGCGCTGGCGGCGGCGATCGCGGTGGGGTTTGGTTTTGCGGGGAGTGCCGGCGCGCAGTCGACCACGGGTACGATTTTCGGTCAGGCGCCAGTCGCCAGCGGCGAAACGGTGCGAGTGGTAGGCGGTTCGGGTTTCGATCGCACCGTCCCGGTCGACAAGTCGGGTCGCTACAGCATCAACTTGCCAGTGGGTACCTACGACTTAAGCCTGCTGCAGGACGGCAAAGTGGTCGATAGCAGACAGGGTGTGACGGCTCTGGCGGCCGGATCCGTGACCATCAACTTCGCGGCGGCCAACGCTGTCAACCTGTCGTCAGTGACGGTAACCGCCAACGCCGTGCCACCGATTGATGTCAGTTCCACGCAGGAGACCACGGTGATCACCGCCGCGCAGCTCAAGCAGCTTCCGCTGCAGCGCAGTGGTGCGGCGATCGCGCTGTTGGCGCCTGGCACCGTGCCGGGCTCCGGTTCATTGGGTGAGGGGCCGACGGGGGAGCGGCTGGTTTCGTTCGGTGGTTCGTCGACAGCCGAGAACGCGTACTACATCAACGGTTTCAATACTTCCGATCCGCTCGGCAACTCCGGCGGCGTGACGTTGCCCTATGGGGCGATCTCGCAGCAGGAAACGCTCACCAACGGCTATGGGCCGGAGTATGGACGCTCCACCGGTGGCGTGATCAGCCAGATCGGCAAGAGCGGTGCCAATAACTGGCAGTTCGGTGGTGCCGTGTTCTGGCGGCCTTCGGGCGTGCAGGGCACGACCAAGAACATGTACTACGAAAATCCGCTGACGCCCAAGTACTACGGCAAGGTTTACGACTATCGCAACAGCAATACCCAGTGGGAACAGATCTACGACGCCTATATCGGCGGCCCGCTGATCAAGGACAAGCTGTTCTTCTTTCTGGCTGCCGAAGCGGATCACTACAATACACAGACGGTGACGACGGTCAGCAGTTCGCACCAGAACCACAACCACTCGTCCTATCCCAAGTACTACGCCAAGCTGGACTGGAACATCACCGATTCGAATATCCTGTCGTTCACCGGCATCAGGACATCGGATGATTTCAACGGTACCTTCTACCACTACAACTACGCTACCCATAGCCCGGGTAATTTTGCCGGCTACCAGCAGTCGACCAAGAACACGTTCACCATCTACAGCGGCAAGTTCACCTCGTACATCACCGACGATCTGACCTTGAACGCCTTGTTTGGCAAGATGGACGGTGTCTACTACACCAACCAGATCGGAGCGCCTACCGATCCGACCATTTTCAACGCCAATAACGAGGATCCTGCGCTGTGTCCGTCGCAGGCCTGCACCAGCAACAATGTCAATTCAAACCTGAATAATCCGAACCATAAGTCGGAAAATATCAACCTGCGCGTCGACCTGTCGTACAAGCTTGGCAATCACACGATCTCGGCCGGTATCGACAATCAGACCACGCGAGACATCAACGACGGAACGTTGATGACTGGCCCGGGTTATGCCTGGGAATACGGGGCCAGCAACCCTGGCGTTCCGATCGCTGGCACCAGTCCCAACGTCAGTCCCTACGTAGCCCCCATCAGCTCGCCGTACTGGGTGGACAAGTACATCTACGTCAACCAGTCGACGGTGCAGGTGCAGCAGCGCGCGCAATTCCTCAAGGATACCTGGCAAGTCACCCCGAACATGCTGTTGAACTTCGGTGTGCGTGATGAAGAATTCGTCAACTACAATCCGGCCAATCAGCCTTACGTTCGCCTGACCAAGCCGCAGTGGGCGCCGCGCCTGGGTTTCTCCTGGGACATCATGGGCGATTCCAGCATGAAGCTGTTCGCCAACGCGGGTCGCTACTTCCTGGCATTGCCCTCGGGCGTGGCCCTGCGCGAGTCGGCGTCGTCGACGTACACCCGTGTTTACTACACCTACACCGGTATCCAGTCGAACGGTGTGCCGACAGGGCTGCAGCCGATCTATTCGTACGGTTTGACGTCCGGCTACAACGTGCCGGTATCCGGCAACTACGCCTACGGCCAGCCGCTTGATCCCATCACGATCGCTTCGCGCAACCTCGGCGCCGAATATCAGGATTCCTATGTGCTGGGATTCCAGCAACAGATCAATCCCGCCTGGAACTACGGAGTTACCGCCACCTGGACCAAGCTCGGCCGCATCGTGGATGACACGGCCGAAGGCCCCTACGCGATCTGCAATGCGCTGCTGGCGGCGAATCCTGGCCTGGCCAACCAGTCGGGCGGCAATTGCGGTCCGCTGCTGGTCAACGGCAGCATCTTGATCAATCCGGGTTCCAGCAATCTGATCACGGCACGCAACACCAATGGCGGCTATGCCTCAGCTTGGATTTCGCCAGCGCAAATGGGATTCCCGCGGGCTTATCGCAATTACTACTCGCTGGAGTTGTTCCTGGAGCATCCCTGGGACGGCAAGTGGTGGGGCAAGGTTGATTACGTGTATTCCAAGAGCTACGGCACCAGCGAGGGCGTAGTGCAGTCGCAGACCGGCCAGGGCGGCACTTCCGTGTCGGCCACCACCCAGTGGGACTTCGGCCAGCTGATGGAATACTCCAATGGCCCGCAAACGAACTCGCGCAAGCACGCGTTGAAGGCTTATGGCACCTATCAATTCCTGCCGGAATGGTCCGTCAGTGGTTCGCTGACATTGGCTTCGGGTACGCCTAAGCAGTGCCTGGGCTACTACGGTCCGCAGGAAACCGACCCCGCCTCCTACGGTGGCGGCTACCATTGGTGTGGCGGCATGCCGTCGCCTCCTGGTGCCAGCGGTTATACGCCCTGGCTGCATACGCTGGATCTGGCGGTGGAGTACCGCCCGGAATGGGCAGCCAAGAAACTGGCCTTCCAGCTGCAGGTGCGTAACGTCACCAACGAGCAGAACCTGCTGTTCGTCAATCCGAACTACGGTACTTCGGCGGCACCCAGTGCGCTCTACAAGTCGGCCTACTATGCCTATGGCACCACGGTGGAGCCACCGCGTACGGTGCAGTTTGGCGTTACTTACGACTGGTAAGCGAAAGCATGGCGTGATGCAGCCGGTATTCGGCCGCATCCTGTTCCAACGAAAAGCCGCCGGGTTTTCGGCGGCTTTTTTTTTGGACTGCGATCAAGATTCTGCCTGTGCAATCCCTACATCCATTTGCAAAGAGTCGCCTGGATGCGTGCGCTAAACGCCTGGACTTGCGCCGCCGACAGCCGCTCCGCCCGGTATAGCGAAAGCATCTTGAAATCGCACGCAGGCGCACACGTGCCAAGCAATGCGGTCTTCAATATGCGCTTGACCGGTTGTCTCAGCACCAGCCGGTCCACCCACCAGGGAGAGCCGAGCGAGGTGATTGCACAAACTTTGCGCAGTTTGCGCAGTCTGGCCTGGATTGGGCCAAAGTCCGAGGCATGGTCATACGCAATGCCAGGCGCCCACACACGATCGAACCAGCCTTTAAGGACCGCGGGAAAGCCAAACCACCACGTTGGGAAAACCAGCACCAGCGCGTCGGCATCGACCAGTCTTTCGGCCTGCGCATGGATGGATGCCGCGTCGAAGCTTGGTTCGTAGTAGCTGCTGCGCTCATCCGGTGTCAGTGCAGGAGAGAAACTCGAACCGTAAAGGTCTTCCACCACAACCGTGTGGCCAGCTGCGGAGAGGGTGTCGACAACCGAACGCGCCATTGTCTGGCACAGGCTTGCGCTCAAGGGATGAGCGACGACGACCAGGCATTTCAAGCAAGCGCACTCCCGCAAAAAAACGCTGTTTACCTTACTGTATGCACGTCCGGAGGCGCGTAGGCTGGGATGCTAATCCCAGCTTTCCATGCTGCATCCCGGTGCTGGGATTGCCATCCCAGCCTACGCGCTGGAAGGGCGTGGCATATTAGGTCGCCGCAGGCTTTCTGCCCAGATGCCGCGATGCATTGCGCGCTTCGTGCAGTCTCCGCGCATGCGCCGCCAGCAGATCGCCGCGCGTGATGATGCCCACCATGCGATGCGGTGCCTGTCTGCTCACTACCACCAGGCGGCCTACTTCGCGTTCCACCATGTGATCGGCGGCTTCGCGCAAAGTGTGGTCTTCGCGCACCACCAGGGGAGCGCGCTGGATCAACGAGCGCACATTGGCATCGTAGGCGAGGCCGGCATCGTAGAGTTGGCGTCGCGTCACCACGCCAAGCAGCTGATCGTGCGCATCGACCACGGGGAAGCCCTGGTGCTTGGTGGCCGAGCCTTCGGAAGCGAGCCAATGGCGCACTTCGGTAAGCGTCTGGTCGGCGTGTAGGCTCACCACATTGCGGCTGCAGGCATCGCGTACATAGATCTGGTCCAGGTAATCAGCTGCGTAGTCGGAGGGCACGCGCACGCCACGGCGCACGATCTTCTCGGTCATGATGGTGTTGCGCATCATCAAGCCAGAAACCAGGTACGCGGCCGCGCATGCTCCAAGCAGCGGGAGCAGTCCGTGCGCTTGCTGCGTGGTTTCGAACGCGAACACTACTGAGGTGAGGAAGGCGCGCGAGGCACCGGCAAAAATCGCCGCCATGCAAACCAGCGCTGCCAGGTGCGGGTCCACCTGCAGCGATGGTATTGCGCTGGCCAGTGCCAAGCCAAGCACGCCTCCCGTCGCGGCACCGATGGTGAACAGCGGCGCCAGCGTGCCGCCCGAGGTACCGCTGCCCAGT
Source organism: Dyella choica (assembly GCF_003977665.1). Taxonomy (GTDB): domain Bacteria; phylum Pseudomonadota; class Gammaproteobacteria; order Xanthomonadales; family Rhodanobacteraceae; genus Dyella_B; species Dyella_B choica. The sequence continues at coordinate 341,671 of NZ_RYYV01000003.1, forward strand.
GCCACCGACCATGACAGCAGCTTCAGCAGGCATAGCGTTAGCATCGCGGCCATGGTGAGTTCGCCGCTCAGCATGTGGGAGATGTTGGTGTAGCCCACGCCGAGCGTAAGCGGCTGGAAATAGCCCACTACGCCGACCACGATGCCGCCCAGCGCCGGCCACCACATCCAGTGGATCGGCAGTTTCTCGAACTTGTCTTCGATGGCGTAGGTGAGCTTGGTCACCCAGACGCTGAGCACACCCACCAGCGCTCCCATCAGCACATAGGCTGCCAGGGCTGGCAAGGTTGGCGTGGCGACGGCTGGCATCGGGAACATTGGCGCATTGCCTTCCAGCAGGTAACGGAAGCCGGTGCCGGCGGTGGCAGCGAGTGCCACTGGGATCAGCGAGCGCGCGCGGCGCTCGAACAGCAACAGTTCGATCGCCAGCAGCACGGCGGAAATCGGCGCCGAAAACACGGCCGACATGCCGGCCGCCGCGCCGGCGGCGAGCAAGGTTTTGCGTTCGTCGGCCGTCACGTGCATCAGCTGCGCGATCAGCGAACCGAGTGCGCCACCGGTGGCGATGATCGGGCCTTCCGCACCGAACGGACCGCCGGTGCCGATCGCGATCGCCGAGGAAACCGGTTTCAGCCAGGTCATGCGCGGGGGGATGCGGCTTTCGTTGAGCAGCACCTGCTCCATGGCTTCGGGAATGCCGTGCCCGCGGATCGCCCGCGAGCCCCAGCGCGCCATCACCCCTACGATCAGGCCGCCGATCACCGGCACCACCACCACCCACCACCCCAGGTGATTGCCCGCCGGGCTGGAGAAGTCATAGCTCCAGCGCCCGTAGAAGGCGAGATTGGTGATCAGACCGATCAGCGCGGTCAGCGCCTTGGCGACCAGCGAAGCGACCGCGCCCAGCAGTATGGCGACGAAGCCGATCCAGAGTACGCGCCAGTCCAGCGGGCGGAATTGGCGCGGCATGTCCGCGTCGGCGAGGGTGGTGTCGAGCGATGGCGCCAGCGGAAGCGATGCGCGGGTATGCGGCTCGTTGTGGGAGGAATGCATTTGGATGAGTTACCCCTGAAGTGCGCGGCAAGGTTACAGGGATGAGTGCGCGGTAGCTGGCTGGAAAATGAATTGCTGGATCGATGATTCCCTACTCGTGGGATCGGCTACCTTCTTCGACTTCAGCAGGGAAGGGGTGGCGTGTCGTCCCCTTGACATAAGTGCATGAAGAACATGGGTATTGTGTCCGCACTGGTGCGGCGGTGAACGCCTGAGTGCCATGGTTGGGACCAATTGCTGACCCAATGACAGCGTTACCGGCGAATTTGGGATCGCGAAAAGCGCCCATCCGATCAGGTCATCGTCGAAGAACTGCCTCCTATCGACTTCGGCCTGAGACACGCACGAGGGCGCGCTTTCCACCGAGCCGCCGATTCAGCCAGCCCCTGGCGACCATCATGAGCCCGGCGGCCTGGTCGCCAAGGTGCTGGATCGTGCCTTCTCGCCCTTCGCACCGAACAAGGCGCGGGCCACGTGCAAGCAGCCATCCATTTGCCCGCTCTGGCACATCGGCTATGGGAGTGGGCCGGGCATGATCAGTCCCAGCCATCCAGGGGCCATCGCAGAGCCCACACATGGGTAGATCTTGGCGTTGCTTAGCAATAGGCACACAGATGGAAATGCCCCCATCACCATAGTGATAAGCAAGGCGCCTACTCAAAGAGACCAAGAGATAGCCGTGGAACGGTCGACTTTCCCGCGGGCCAGGGAAGACCATCCCTAGCATCGTGCGATACGACATCTCGCCACCACGGCAATGAAGCCATGGCGGACGAATTTCATTTACGCTTGAGCTCGTAGAGTTCATCCCAGCACAGTTTTCGGTAGTCGAAGCCCGCGGGTAAATCCGGTTTGATGATCTGGAAATACGGCGAGATATCGAAGTCGCGCGGCGCATACAGACTACTGCTACGGATATGCAGAATCTCTGCGCAATAGGCATCTCGTCCTGGATGTTCTACCGGCACATGTTCGATATCAGGAAGAATGGGGTAGCGAATGTTTTGAAATAGCGTTGCAATCAGGCTTGAGCAGACGGCTTTGGTGGGGTCGCCACTGCCGAGCGCGATCATCCGCCGGCGCCAGTGGGTCGGCACCGGTGGCGTCGGAAGCAGGTAGCGCGCCAGATCGAGGAGATTTCCCAGGTCATAGGTCTGTCCAACATGGGTCAAAGCATCGGCGATCAGTCGTTGCACATCGTCAGATGTCAATCCCAACGGGCGGCAGATGCGTGTATGCACATATTCGTAGTGCGTCAGAGGAACCAGGCGCACACCCTCCTGCATATCGGCCTCGATCAACATCGGCATGTCGTGCCCTGTTTTAGCGCGTGCTTCGGCACCGAGATAAAGGGCTGCATGTGACCAAGTCGACTGAGTGAGGTACTTGATTGCCACGCTGACGCGCGATGATCCTTCGATCAGCAATACGTCACCGGGGAGCAAGATCGTCGCCAAGTGCCGTGCTGGCATCATGGCTACAGGTGCGTAGTGTTTCAAAGGCTTGCTAAGATAACGAGCAAGGGGTCGTCCGAATAGCCGCAGCAGCGAAGCGAGCATGGGGCACCCTTTGAACTTTGGCTGATCAGAGCCTACTGCGCTTCACAAACGCACGCCATTGACTGGTTGTGACGGCGCTGGCCAGCACGAGAACCATCGATCTTCCATGTATAACCTGATGGTGCTTGCGCGCGCTTCAGCCACCGGCGCCCGGCACCATAGCCTTGACCATATGGGCACGAAGAAAAGACCCTTCTGCCATGGGCACGCTGCTTGTTGCACCGTTCCGCGAGAACTGGCTCAATCCGCAGTCGCGAGGGGCTTGGTTCGTCATTGCGACCATAGAGATCAGCGGTTGGTCGTGTTCCGGCTTGTAATTGGCCATGGGCTATGGCATCGCCGATAGGTCGCCGGTCCATCCAATGGACGCACGACTATGGGAGTCCAATCATCTCGCGGGCGGCGGGCTACGCTTCACGCTCCGAACAAGATGGGGAGCTCACGCATGGTGTGCGTTGTTCAGACGTTTTTCGGAGAGGGTATTTCGTACCGCTTTATGGCGAGATTGATGATATCGGCGCTACCGGAAGCTGGTTGGCTCCGCGGCAATCGTTACCTCGTTGCCCTGAGATGAGATACCAATCCTAGAGTCGTGAACGGGGTGTTTCTACACGCCAATAGAACCCATTTGTTGTGCAGCCAACACGCTACGTAAGGAGCAGCGCTTGGGAATACGTCGGTTTCTTGGTGCGACGCTCATGTTTCACGTGACGCCATTGGTCGGTTCTTAACCTTTATCCGCCCTGGCAAGGAGGTCATCACGGAACGATTCCAAGCGTCGGCTTAGTATGGATTGCCGTCCGCTATCGAGGGAGTCGGGAACATGCCGAATCTCATGATTGCCAAGTTTGATACTCAGTTCGCTGCGGCCTCTGCCGAAGGAAAGCTGCTGTCGCGTGGACTGCCGCACGCGCATGTAACGATCAGCGTGGATGAAAGCGTGGGTAATTCGGCCGCAAGTTCCAGCGCGCCGACGTCGGTGGTCTCCAGCATCAGCCATCAGGGCCGTCGAGAGCATCGGAAGGTGTCGGAGCTGCGCTCGCCGAGCCGCCTTCCTGAGCCGGCACAAATGGGGCATGCCGTAGTCACTGTGGAGCTTGATGAGGAAATGACGGCCGACGAGGTACGCCATCTCATGGCGCTCGTTGGCGCAACATCCATAGAGCTCTCAAATAGGAAGGCTCCCATAGAGAATTCGTCGATGTTCCCTGAGCACGGCGCTAGCTCTTCGGTTGATGTGGAGCGGGCTATTTGCGCTACCAGGGGTGGCGAGGCACTAGGGCCACATTCCCGGCATTAGCCATCTAGTGGCGGTTACGTCCAGCTTCCATTGTTACAGGCCGATGCCAAGGTTAAAGGCCGTAGGGATGCTCTGATCTATTCCACGTACCCGTCACCGTAGGCTTGTGTCCGCACTGTATGCGCGTCTGGCGGCGCGTAGGCTGGGATGGCAATCCCAACATCGGGATGTTGGATGAAAAAGCTGGGATTATCATCCCAGCCTACGCGCCGCCAGACGCGCATACAGTGCCGCCCGA
>NZ_RYYV01000003.1:345884-401292 GCF_003977665.1 Dyella choica
GCCGCCAGACGCGCATACAGTGCCGCCCCGAAGCGTGCGGCCCCAACCTTTAAAATTTCAATGACGGGGTGACTTCCGGGACGCCCGCAGGCCGCTCCCTGCGATGAAGTGAAAAAAAAGCGCTTGACCCTGAACCTTGATAAAGGGTCTAGACTTATCCCATGAACACGCCAACCCTCTCCCTCACCATCGGTACCGTCGCCAAGCGCGCCGGCGTTCCCATCGACACCATCCGCTTCTACGAGCGTGAAGGCTTGCTGCCCGAGCCGCTGCGCCGTGCCTCCGGCTACCGCAGTTACAACGAAACGGCGATCAAGCAGCTGCGTTTCATTCGCCGCGCCAAGGAGCTCGGCTTCACGCTGGAGGAAATCCGAGATCTGCTGGCGTTGTCCAGCGATCGCCGTGGCGGTGTGAAAGCGATACGCAAGCGTGCAGAACAACGGCTCGCTGGCATCGAAGCGCGCATTGCCGAACTCATGCGCATTCGTACGGGCTTGCAGCAGTTGATCGAGGTTTGCCCGGGGCATGGCGATCCGGAGCACTGCCCGATCCTGCGTGCGTTGGCTGATGAGGAGCCGCAGGCATGAGCGCACACAGTTCGTGCTGCCACCAGGCGGAAAGCCAGGCTCGCGATCCGATTTGCGGCATGAGCGTGGATACGCTTGATGCGAAGCACTGCAGCGATTACGCCGGCAAGACGTTCTACTTCTGCTGCGCAGGCTGCAAGGCAAAGTTCGACGCGGAGCCAGCGCGTTACGCGCAGCCTGTGCCTGTCAGGGTGGCCATGCATGCGCATGCTCACGCGGAGGCCGCCATCAAGGACCCGGTATGCGGCATGACGGTCGACCCGGCCGCCACGCCGCATCATGCGGAGCACGACGGGCACACCTATCACTTCTGCGCGGCGAGTTGCCGCCAGAAATTCGTGGCCAATCCGGGGATGTACTTGCAGCAACAACGTGCGCCCCAAGCGCCTGTACGTGGCGCGATCTACACCTGCCCGATGCACCCGGAAGTGCAGCAGGATCACCCTGGCGATTGCCCCCAATGCGGCATGGCGCTGGAACCGATGATGCCCAGCCTCGACCACGACGATGCCGGCGAAGTGCGCGCCATGTCGCGCCGCTTGTGGTTGCTGGTCGCATTGACGCTACCGGTATTCCTGTTGGCGATGCTGCCGCATGCGGGCTTGCACGCACCTACTGCGGCTAGCTGGGTGGAAGCTGCGCTGGCCAGCGTGGTGGTGCTATGGGGCGGCGCGCCGTTTTTCGCTCGCGGCTGGCGTTCGCTCATGCCATGGCAGCCGAACATGTACACGCTGATCTCCGTGGGCACGGGCGTTGCGTGGTTGTACAGCATGCTGGCGTTTCTGCAGCCGTCGATTTTTCCAAGGGGCTTTCGCGATACGCACGGCCATGTGGGCGTCTATTTTGAATCCGCGGCAGTGATCGTCACACTGGTGACGCTGGGTGATTTCCTGGAATGGCGCGCACGGCGGCGCACGGGCGCGGCATTGAAGGCGTTGTTGGGCCTGGTGCCGAAAACCGCACGGCGCCTGGCGCAGGGAGTCGAGCTCGACGTGCCGCTGGATGAAGTGCAGGTGGGCGACGAGTTGCGCATCCGTCCCGGTGAAAAAGTGCCGGTAGACGGCGTGGTGTTGAGCGGCCGCAGCCAGGTGGACGAGGCCATGCTAAGCGGCGAGCCTATGCCGGTGCCGAAAGCGCCGGGCGATCCGCTCACCGGCGGCACGCTCAACAGCCAGGGCGCACTCACCATGCGGGTGGAGCAAGTCGGCGCGGCCACCGTGCTTGCGCAGATCGTCGCGCAGGTGGCGCAGGCGCAACGCAGCAAGGCGCCGCTGCAACGCGTGGCCGACCGCGTGGCGGCGTGGTTCGTGCCGGCCGTGATCGCGGCGGCCGTGCTTGCTTTTGCGGGGTGGGCCTGGTGGGGGCCGGAGCCGCGCCTGGCGCATGCGCTGATTGCGGCGGTATCCGTGCTCATCATCGCTTGCCCCTGTGCGCTGGGGCTGGCGACGCCGATCTCGATCATGGTGGCGAGCGGGCGCGCCGCGCAGCAGGGGTTGTTGTTCAAGGATGCCGCGGCGATCGAAGCGATGCGCGAGGTCGACACCCTGGTGCTGGACAAGACCGGCACGCTGACCGAAGGCAGGCCTGTGTTGATCTCGGTACAGCCGCTCGATCAGCACTCACGCGAACACCTGCTCGGCCTGGCGGCCAGCCTGGAGCAGGCCAGTGAGCATCCGCTTGGTAAAGCGATCACGGCTGCGGCCGAGGAAGCCGGTGTGCACCTGCAAGCCGTTCACGATTTCGAAGCCCACGTCGGTGGAGGTGTCAGCGGCAGGACGCAGCAGCATCGACTGGTATTGGGCAATGCGCGGCTGATGGAGCGCTCAGGCCTGCCGCTGGCGACCGAAACCCTGGCCAGGGCAGATGACTTGCGCCAGCAGGGCGCAACAGTGATGTTTCTCGGCATCGACGGCAAGCTGGCCGGCTGGTTCGGCGTGAGCGACCGCATCAAGCCGGACACGCCGCGCGCCTTGCAGGATTTGAAAGCCAGGGGCTTGCGCATCGTGATGCTTACCGGCGACCACGCCATTACGGCGCATGCCGTGGCGCGTGAACTGGCGATCGACGAGGTGCATGCCGGCGTCTCGCCCGCCGGCAAGGCCGCGGTGATCGAAAGCCTGCGCGAGCAGGGGCGACGCGTCGCCATGGCCGGCGATGGCATCAACGATGCCCCCGCTCTGGCCGCGGCAGATATCGGCATTGCCATGGGGCATGGCACCGACGTAGCGATCGAAACCGCGCAGCTTACGCTCGTGAAAGGGCAACTGGGCGGTATCCTGCGTGCACGCAAGCTGTCGAAGGAAACGGTGCGCAATATCCGGCAGAACCTGTTCTTTGCGTTTATCTACAACGCGCTTGGCGTGCCATTGGCAGCAGGGGTGCTGTATCCGTTGTCCGGCATCACGTTCTCGCCGATGGTGGCGGCACTGGCGATGAGCTTGTCGTCGGTGTCAGTCGTGGGCAACGCGCTGCGGTTGCGCAAGGCTGCCTGATGTCCATTCGCCGGATCTGCCGCTTCCAATCTGGATGAGTTCGTTCGGCACGGCGAGCGTCCGTACAGCACCCTTGTAGCAAACAGACCCCTGTTTGCGCGGTGTTTTTCGTGCAAGGCTTTTTCACCGCATCGAGACTTCCGCTACAGATGAGCTTCGCCATGATCAGGCCGTACGACGGGCTAGCCCGTCGTGCGCTGTATCGATCAGGAGTCAAGACAATGGCCAATGAGAAGACTGGTAGCAATCGTGGAGGTGGTGGGCGCGGCTTCGCCGGCATGGATGAAGCGCGGCAACGGGAAATAGCCAGCCAAGGTGGGCGCGCGGCGCATGAGAGTGGCCACGCGCATGAATTCAGCTCCGAAGAAGCACGTCTGGCAGGCCGCAAGGGCGGTGAGTCGGTGAGCCAGAATCGCCAGCACATGTCCGCGATCGGCCAGAAAGGCGGCGAAGCCGTCAGCGAAAATCGTGAACACATGGCAGATATCGGCCGCAAGGGCGGCGAGCACAGCCACGGCAGTTCGCGCCAGGGCGGCGCGGGCTCGCGTGCAGGCAGCAGCAGGCAGAATGCCGAAGCGGCAAGACCGGCCCCCAAGCAAAGCTGAGCTTGGGGCCATTGACCCTCCCCTGCGCGAAGTAGGGGAGGAACTGCGCTACTTCAGTCCGACAGTCCGATCAATCGCGATCCGGCGCGCCCAGCGGAAAAAGCGAGCGATAGGGCCGTGCCTCGTCGACGGCACGCGCGAATGAAGAGCGCGCGAGCAAGCGCTTGCGATAGGCGATGAGCCTGGTGAATGACGGATCGATGCGATGCGTCCAGTCGGCATAGAACAAGGATGGCGCTGCGCTGCAGTCGGCCAGGCTGAAAGCATGGCCGGCAGCCCATTCGCATCCGTCCAGATGTTGGTCCAACCAGGCGTAGGCGGCATCGAGCATCTCGCGCGCTTCATGTACGCCGCGTACATCACGCTCACTCTCAGGCCGCAATGCATCGAAGACGATTTTCTGCATAGGCGTGGAAACATAGCAGTCGAAGAAACGGTCCAGGTTGCGCACTTCCAGCGCATTGCGCGCATTGGCGGGCAGCAGGGATACCGGCCCCGGATAGTACAGCTCCAGGTGCTCGATGATGATGCTCGATTCCATGATCGCGCGGTTGCCATCCATCAGCACAGGGAAACGCTTGAGCGGCCACATGGCTGCGAATTCGGCGTAGATCTGCGGCTGCTCGCTCGACAGTTCGCGCCACTGGAACGGGATGTCGTTCTCGTACAGCGCGATCAGCACTTTTTGGCAGTAGGAGGAAAAGGGATGGGCGTACAGTTTCAGGTTCATCGCGCAGCTTCCGTGTGAGAGGGGGTGCTAGGGCGACGAACGGCATGGCGGAAAATCGACAACGGCTTTGGGCGTGGTTTGCACGCAAGCCAACCATCCCCTCTCCCGCATGGGGAGAGGGGCAGGGCATCGGAGCTTACATGCCGAGCACGGTTTCCGCCGGCACGTACGGCAGGTTGTGCGCCTGCGCCACCGGTTCGCAAGTCACCTTGCCTTCGAACACGTTCAGGCCATTGCGCAGATGCACGTCCTGCTGCAGCGCCTTCTTCCAGCCGTGGTTGGCCAGAGCCAGGGTGAACGGCAGCGTCACGCTGTTGAGCGCGAAAGTGGAGGTGCGAGCGACGGCGCCCGGCATGTTCGCCACGCAATAGTGCACCACGCCATCGACCACATAGGTGGGATCGGAGTGCGTAGTGGCGTGCGAGGTTTCCACGCAGCCGCCTTGGTCGATGGCGACGTCGACGATCACCGAGCCGGGCTTCATCGTGCGGACCATCTCGTGTGTCACCAGCTTGGGCGCCGCGGCGCCAGGAACCAGCACGGTACCGATCAGCAGATCCGCGCGGCGCACCAGTTCCTCGATCGCCGAACGCGTGGAGAACACCGTGGAAATCGAGGTGCCGAACTGGGTCGCCAGCCGCTTCAGCGCTTCCGCTGAGCGGTCCACCACGGTCACCTTCGCGCCCATGCCCACCGCGATGGTGGCTGCGTGCGTACCGGACACGCCGCCGCCAAGGATCACCACTTCGGCGGCCGGCACGCCGGGCACGCCGCCCAGCAGCACGCCGCGGCCGCCCTGGGCCTTCTCCAGCGAATGCGCGCCGACCTGGGGAGCGAGGCGGCCGGCCACTTCGGACATTGGCGTCAACAGCGGCAGCGAGCCGTTGGACGCAGTAACGGTTTCATAGGCAACGCAGATCGCACCGGAGGCGATCAGGTCGTGAGTCTGCTCGGCGTCGGGCGCCAGATGCAGGTAGGTGAAGAGAATCTGGCCCTTGCGCAGCTTCTTGCGCTCCACCGCCAGCGGCTCCTTCACCTTCACGATCATGTCGGCTTCGGCAAAGATCTGGTCGGCGCTTTCCACGATGGTCGCACCTGCGGCCACATAGTCCGAATCTGTCAGGCCAGCGCCCACACCTGCATCCTTCTGCACCATCACCTGATGGCCGTGATGGACCAGCTCCTGCACAGAAGATGGGACTAGGCCCACCCGGTATTCATGGTTCTTGATCTCTTTCGGTACACCGATGCGCATGACTCGATCTCTCGACAAATGTTTGGGTAGGTTGCTGTGCCGGCCTTCCGTGTGCCGTGCGGCGCGCAGTATGATCGAGGTCTTACGCAATTTCTCGCTCATTACGGCATATGACATGACTTTTTTTCGCATTGAATTCTAATTTTCGTCCTTAAGACAGAATTTATGACTAGTCCCTTCCTGGACGACCGTGACCGCGCCATCCTTCGCCTGCTGCAGGAGGACGGGCGCCTGGCCAATGCCGATTTGGCGCAGCGCATCAATCTTTCCCCTTCTGCCTGCCTACGACGGGTAAAGCTGCTGGAAGACCGTGGCCTGATTTCCCGGTACGTCATGCTGTTGAACGAAAAGGCGGCAGGTCTGTCGGGCACCGCCTTCGTACTAGTGACGCTGGACCAGCAGGGCCGTGCCGCTCTGGACGCCTTCGAGGAGGCGATCCAGAAACATCCGGAAGTCACCGAATGCTGTTTGCTTGCGGGCGCAGCCGATTACATGGTGCGCGTGGCGTATGCCGACTCGGTCGATTTCGAGCGTATCCATACAGAAATCCTCACGCAGCTGCCGGGCGTAGTGCGGGTGCAGTCGACGCTGGCGTTGCGCACGGTAAAACGCACCACGGCGTTGCCGGTGTGAGGGCGAGGAACGCGCAGGCGCACCATGCTTTGATGCTGATCTTGGGCGTGGGCACGTAAGAGCGGAGCGTCGTCTAGGACGGCAATCCCGGCAGCAGGACGCCGAAGCGCCTTCGATTCGTTTTTTTTATGTGGTTTTCTTGTGAAGTGGATGCGTTCGATACGCTTGGACGGCGCATGATTCGATTTCAAATTGCTTTAAATCTATGCGCAGGGCTTTCGTATTGCTTGCGCGAGGTACACAATTGGCTGTGAGCTGATGAATACGCTTTCGGCATTTCCGCCGGCAGGCAGGATGAGCCGAAGTGGGGGTATTGATCTGTCTTTCACATTTGAATCGATTTGTGGCTGAACGTGCATGGCAAACCTTTCCCTGAAAACCAACGCGGTTTCAAGCAGTTTGATCGACGAAAACCGCTATCGCTTGATGATCGAATCGATTACCGACTACGCGATCTTCATGTTGGACAAGGACGGCCACGTATCCAGCTGGAATCCTGGCGCCGAACGCATCAAGGGCTACCGGCCCGAAGAAATCATCGGCAAGCATTTTTCCGCGTTCTACACGCACGCCGATCGCGAGGCCGGCTTGCCGCAGGCCAACCTGATGCGCGCCGCCACCGAGGGACGCGTGGAAAGCGAAGGTTGGCGTGTGCGCAAGGATGGCTCGCGCTTCAGGGCGCATGTCGTGGTCGATCGTATCCTGGGTGACGACGGCGAGCTGGTCGGTTTCGCCAAGATCGCGCGCGATGTAACTGAGCAGCGCAACGCGGCGGTGGAGCTGGATCGCGCTCGCGAGGCACTATTCCAATCGCAGAAGACCGAGGCCGTCGGCAAGCTCACTGGCGGAGTGGCGCATGATTTCAACAACCTGCTGATGGTGATCCAGAGCTGCCTGGACATGGTGGATCTGAAGCTTCCGCAGGATTCGCAGTTGCGCAGGCTGGTCCAGAACGCGCAGTCGGCGGTCAAGCGAGGGGCCGCCTTGACGCAACGCATGCTGGCGTTTGCGCGCAAGCAGGAGCTGCGCGTGGCGCGGGTCGACATCGTTTCGCTGGTAGCGAACATGACCGAGCTGCTGCGCCGATCGCTGGGGCCGTTGGTGCATATCACCACCTTGTTCCCGGAGGCGCTCAATGCGGTGAAGGCCGATGCGAACCAGCTGGAGCTGGCGCTGATGAACCTCGCCGTGAACGCACGCGACGCGATGCCGGAGGGCGGCGCGCTGACCATTGCCGCACGCAATATCACCATCGACACCACCCACTCCACTCGCCTGGAGCCTGGCGACTATGTCTGCCTTTCCGTCACTGACGAAGGCACGGGGATGGACGAGGAAACCCTGGTCAAGGCTACCGAACCCTTCTTCACTACCAAAGGCGTGGGCAAAGGTACCGGCCTGGGGCTGTCGATGGTGCATGGCCTGGCCGAGCAGTCGGGCGGGCGCCTGGTGATCAAGAGCAGCAAGGGCTTCGGCACACGCGTGGAAATGTGGTTGCCGAGCGTGCAAGCGCAAACCACCGCGCCGGCCGGCAAGCCGATATCGTTCCCGACGCAACCCGTGTATTCGTCGTGCAGTCTGCATATCGTGGTGGTGGATGACGATCCGCTCGTTCTGAACATCACCGGCGCGGTGCTGCAGGATCAGGGCCACCGGGTGATCGAACTGGCGTCGGCGGAAGAAGCGCTGCAGCTGCTGGAAAACCAGGATGATGTGGATCTGCTGATTACTGACCATGCCATGCCCGGCATGACTGGCGCGCAACTGGTGGAGGAGGTCAACATCCGCTGGCCGGCGCTTCCCGTGGTGCTGGCGACCGGTTACGCGGAAATTCCGGCCGACCTCAGCGATGGCGCTACGCGCCTGACCAAACCGTACGACCGCACGGACCTGGCGGAAGCCATCACCAAGGCCATGGACGACCGGCGCGTACAGGCCTGAGCCACCTGAACGGATGTTCTGTGTCCGTTACCAATTCCTAATGTGGCGCATTACGGGGCACTAACGAAGCCTGGCGCACATTAATTGTCCCGGCCGCGAAGTGCTGCCGCGGGCATTCCGTCAGTGTTGAGGCCGTTCCATGAACACCCCAGGCTCAATCCATTCTTTATGGCATCTCCGCACGTGGTCGAATTACTTCAACCATCTGGTCAATGCGACGGCGAAGAAAACCACGCAAGCTCCGGCGCACATGACGCGGCGGCAGGAACTGCTGGCTGCCCAGGAGCAGAAGCGTCGCGAACAGCGCGCACACGTCCTAGAGCTGCTGCGCGAAGTAAAGGAAAAGCACCAGCACGAACGTCATCACGATCGTGGCAAGCTGAAAGTCTGACCCCTTAGGTCCCGTTCACTCGCTCCCCTTCTGGTCGTCATTGCGGCATTCGCCGGAATGACGCGTGTACGCAGTTGGGGAAAACGTCAATCCTTCTTCGTCGTCCAGTGCGCCATCGGGGCCGGGCTGCCCAGCAAGTACCCTTGTCCCATCTCGCAGCCCATGCTCATCAGCGCCTCTCGCTGCGCCTGTGTCTCGATACCTTCGGCGATGACCTGGATATTGAGCGCATGCGCCAGCGCAAGAATCGCCGCCACCACTGTGGTGCTGTTGCTGCTGCCGGCCTTGTCCAGTTCATGCACGAAGGCGCGATCGATCTTGAGCATGCGCAAGGGCAGGGAGTGCAGGTAGCTCAATGACGAGTAGCCGGTGCCGAAATCGTCCAGCGCGGCGCCTACCCCCACGCTGCGCAGGCGATCGAGTACGGCGCGCACGCTTTCGGGATTGTCCAGCAGCGCCCCTTCCGTGACTTCGGTGACCAGCCGGGAGGGCGCCAGGCCGGTGCGTTCGAGCATCTTCAGGATGCGCACGTCGAAATCGGCATGGCGCAGATGCAAGGCCGACACGTTGAAGGTAATGAACAGGTCGACCGAGCCTAGCTGCGCCAGCAGCCGGCAACTAAGTTCGAACAGGCGCCAGTCGATCGCCTCGATCAGCCCGCTGTCCTCGGCGATCTTTATGAAATCCAGCGGCCGCAGCAGTCCGCGCTGCGGGTGGTTCCAGCGGATCAACGCTTCGTAGCCCACTACCTTGCCGTCGCCGAGACGGCAGATCGGCTGAAAATACGGCTCGAATTCATTCTGCCGCAAGGCCTTGCGCAATTCGCTTTCCATCGCCAGCACGTCCACCATGCCTTTGGCCAGCGCTTCGTCGAATACCGCGAAGCGTTTGCGACCCAGCTCCTTGGCCTGGTACAGCGCCATGTCGGCGTCGCGGATCAATTCGTCCGCGTCCAGATAACTGTCATCGCCACAGGCGATGCCCACGCTCACCGAAGGTTCGAGTTCCTTGCCGGAGATGCGCAGCGGCATCGCCACGGCCTGCAGCACGCGGTCGGCAATGATGGTGGCGGTATCGATGTTTTCGATCTGCTCCAACAGGATGGCGAATTCGTCGCCGGAGAGCCGCGCCACCATGTCAGGTTCGCGCACGTGCGTAAGCAGCCGTACCGCGACTGCCTTCAGGAATTCGTCGCCGGCCAGATGGCCCAGGCTGTCGTTGATGACCTTGAAGCGATCGACGTCGATGTACAGCAGTGCGCAGCGGCGGTTCGGATCGCTCTGGATGCGGTTGAGCACGCGGTCGAGCCGCTCGCGCAGGTAGCCGCGGTTGGGCAGGCCGGTGAGCGGATCGTGCATCACCTGGTGATGCAGCTGCTGCTGCATCTGTTCGCGCCGCTGGATTTCGGCGCGCAGCTCGCGCGTGCGTTCTTCCACACGATGCTCGAGCCGCAGGTTGGCCAGATGCAGGGCGGCAGCGGAACGGCGGCGATAAATGCTGTTGGCGATCTGCAAGGCGACGAAACTCAGCAACTCCTGCTCGGGAGCGCCATAGGCGGAATGCGTTTCGTAGCTTTGAACGGCGATCAAGCCGATCACCGCCTCGTCCACCTTCAGCGGCACGCCCAGCCAACAGGCGGAAGGTTCGCCGATGTGGTGCGGCACTACTTCGCCCGAGCGCGTCAGCGCTCTGATGTCTTCACCCGTCCCCGACCACGCCTGGCCGCGGCGCAGCACGTATTCGCTCATGCCGCGGCCGACCGGTCGCGACAGCTGGTGGCGCACACCGGAATCCATGTAATACGGGAATTCCAGTTTGGCACGATCGTCACTCAGCAGGGCGATGAAGAAATTCTTGGCATCCAGCAAGCGCCCCACCACTACATGCACGCGCTCGTAGAAAGTGTTCTCGTCGATGTCGGCGGTGGCCAGCTGCGCTACCTGGAACAGGGCTTCCTGCAAGCGTTCGGCACGATGCCGTTCGCGCACCTCCTGGCGCAAACCGCGGTTGACTTCGGCCAGCTCCTGCGTGCGCTGGCGCACGCGCTGTTCGAGTTCGTCCTTGCTTTCCTTGCGCTCCAGTGCGGTGAGGATGTGGTTGCCGACGAACTCCAGCAGGGCCAGATCGTCGCGCGAATAGACAATGCCGGTTCCGTAGCTTTGCACCACCAGCGCGCCATGCACCTCGCCATTGCGCAGCATCGGCACGCCCAGCCAGTCGTCGCTGTCGGGGCCTGCAATCAAAAGCGGGCCGCTTACCTGCTGCTGCAGTTGCTCGTTGGTGCCCATCAGCGGCTTGCCGCGGCTAAGCAGGTACCAGGTCAGCGTGTGCTGCCGGTCATCCATGCGGATATCGCGATTGGTTTCGGGCTGGTTCTGGTCTTGAGTGTCCGCGTAATACAGGAAACGCATGCAAGCGCGCTGTGAGTAGTGACGGACGATGAAGAAGTTTTCCGCATACATCAGGCCGCTGACGATGCGATGGATCTCCCGCAGCATGTCCGGCATGTCCAGGTTCGAGCTGGAAAGCTCGGAGATCGAGAACAGCGCCCGCTGCAAATTTTCCGAATGCTCGAGCTGGTTGTGCGAGTCGTGCAGTTGCGCCAGCTTGATCGTGTGATGCAGCTGGCGTATCCCCAATTGCAGATACGAGCCCATCTTGGCGAGCAGCGCCTTGGCCGAGCCCTCGATGGTCAGGCTGAGCAGCAGCACCACGTGCTGTGCCGGGAGCAGGACCAGCGCATAGCGTCTGCCGTCGGCTGAGAGGTACACGCCGTCGGCAGCCAGCAACGCGCCCTGGGCCAGCGCGATTTCCTCGGCGTCGGGCGCGTCGGCGCCACCCTGTTGTTCCGGATTGCCGGGCATCAGCACCCTTGCCTTGAGGCAATGGGGCTGAGCATGCAGCAGTGTCTCGATCAGCGTGCAGACTTCGCCGGGTGTTTCGGCCTCGATCAGGCAGCCGAGCCAGGCCGTATTTTCCGGCTCTTTGGAGGCAATGACTGGGATGGGAAGGCTCAGGCTCATGGCCACCAAATTGCCGCTATGGATCACCTATCAGTAGGTACGCGAAGTGCAGGAAACGTGAACCCATGCCGGTCAATGAGGCATTGCTGCAGTGACTTTGTCAATGTATCGGCTAAACCCTTGATGGCTTTACCGGCTATCTCGGGTCCATCCCCGTGGCGCGCGCTGGGAGGGGCGGGTACAGGCCTGGCCCCCGGTTTGCACCCTAGAACCCATGGCGAACATTTTCGCGGTGATTGGCTCTCGATTTTTGAACTGCCCGAGGCTATTGGTTTGGACGCATGACTTCATACAGGTGCGTGGACACCCGATGTTCGCCGAGGATATTCGACGCAGGAACCAATCTCAGGAAGAAAAGGGGGGTAAAGATGAACAAGGCTGTTGCAGTCATGGCGGTTGCGGTATTGCTTGCAGGATGTGCCACTACCAGCGGGACCAAGGTCGACCCCACGGCGATAGCTTCATTCCAGCCTGGCGTGACCACCGTCGCTCAGGCCGAGGCGGCTTTGGGCCAACCGTTCCTGGTCACCCATACCTCGGATGGCGGCCAGCAGTTGCAATACGTAAGCAAGCATCAGGAGGTAACCGGGGACGGCATGCCGACCACCGGTTCGCAGATTCCCAAGCACGTGGAAAAGTCCGTCTCCACGGTGCTGGTGTTCGATCAGAACGGCTACTTCGTCAGTTCCTCGTCGAATTCGACGACCAAGGACAACAAGTACCCGTCAGAGCTTGGAAACCTCGGTGCCGGCGACGTAAACAAGCAGATGAGGCAGTAGTCAGTCTGCAATCACCAGTGCCCTGGTGATCGACGATCTTTCAGTCTTGCGCCGTAGGTCTCGCCAAAAAGCCTGCTCAAGGCGGAATCGATAAGTTGGCTGCATCGGGCTCCCTCCCCTGCAAGCAGGGGAGGGTTGGGGTGGGGTGACGCGAGCGAAGCGCGCGCCTGGTTCAAACCGGCGGCGGATTGCGATCTGCAAATCCACGCTGATGCCAATAGGGGTAGACAGGCGTCACCGCGCTGGCCTGGTCGAGCTTCGTCACCTGCTCTGGGGAAAGCTCCCAGCCCACTGCGCCCAGGTTGTGCCGCAGCTGTTCCTCATTGCGCGCACCGATTACCACGGTGGCAACGGTGGGGCGCTGCAATAGCCATTTCAGTGCGATCTGCGGCACGCTTTTGCCGGTTTCCTCGGCTACCTCGTCGAGCGCATCGACCACGCGATACAGGTAGTCGTCGTCGACCTGCGGCCCCATCTCCGCCGTCTTGTGCAGACGGCTGGTGGCCGGCAACGGCTGGCCGCGGCGCAGCTTGCCGGTAAGGTCGGCGCAGCAGGGCGGGAACGCAACCCCCGGTCGGCGAGTTGCGCAGCATCAGGCAAGAAAACCGTTCGATCGGATCGGTTACGCCGAACACCCAGCAGGGAAGGGTGGTCCAGGGCCAGACAAATTCGCATGAAAAGTGCGCGGCGACTGGCGAAATGCAGCGAGCAGACGCTCAGCCTGTGCAGCTGGTGTATAAATCTCGGCCTATCAACGACAGGGAGCACCCTATGCCGAATGCATCCAAGGCCGACGCCGACATCATCAACGAGGCGTACGCCGGAAAACTGCGCAGCCTCTATGACACCTTCTTTCTTGCCGTGGTGCAGGCGCCGGACAACCCCAGCCCGGCCAAGGAGGCGTTTGTCAGGGGCGTGATACTTGCCCGTGCCGTGCGGGATATGGCGATCGGTGGGCTGCCGGCGGAGGGTACGCCACCGCCCATGCCGTTTCATGCCATTGCCAAAGCATGACGCTAGGCTTGCCTGGCACGACTAATGAGCCCAAAGGCGCAACGGGGGGGGCATCGTGGACAAGCGTTCCTGCTCCATTTCAGGGATGTCATGCAGCAGGAACGTGAGGCGCAATTTGTCCCCCTTGATGCGGGTATGCAGCTCGCCGTTGAACAGGTTTGCGTGGTCCTTCAGTTCGACCAGTTCCAGCCGGGTGGCTCCCAGTTTTTGCGCCAGCCGGTCGCGCTCGCCCTCTACAAACAGAAGGGCGCCAAAGGCGGATGAGCCCAGCGCCCCTTCGACGCGCAGCACCACCAGGCGATGATCGCCGATCTCGACCCCGCGCAAGGTCAGGCGCAGATGGGAGCAGCGCATATGCGTACAAATATAGACCACCGATTCGCACGCCAGCCGGTAGATCGCAGTATGCAGGTTCGATGAGTGCATGCCGAAGCCAAAGCCGCGGCCCCTGATCTGGTAGCTGTAGGCAATGCCTGCCGCATTCAGGACATCGCCGATGTTTTCGCGCAGCGCCGCGGGTAAATCCTTGCGCCGCCAGGCGATCGGATGCATGGTGGCGGCGATTTGCTGCACCTTGTCCCGCAAGGTCGCAGCCTGCTTGGAATACATGCGGCTTTCGTTGGCCGGCAGCATCACCTGGAATCGATGAAGCAGGCGGTTCTGGCTGAGCTGCAATTCGCCGTTGACGTGTTCCAGGGTTTCCGATGCCTGGCGCAGGCGCATCTCGCCCACGTAAAGGCTCTGTCTGGCCAGTCGCATCGCTCGTTTGACGTCGATGCGTTCCCGTTCCTCCCGCTGATGCATGGCCGAGATACGGGCGCCCATCGCAATGAGGCAGGTGATAGCGAACGCGATGATTGCCTGTACCTGCAAGACCATCGGGTCCGGCGTGTCGTAATTCATCAACACGCAGATGCAGGCGACCACGAAGGTTCCGCCAAGCACCGCGGCACGCCAGCCGTGCTTGAGGGTAAGCCAAGCGACAGGCATGAACATGAAAAGGCAGTAGACCGGCTTTTGCTCATTGGCGTGGAAGGCAAGCCACGACAAGATCAGCTGCATGGGTATCAGCAGGCCGGCGGCTTCCAGCGCCAAAGAGCCTTGTATGAACCCGCGCAGCCGTTTCCACGGTGTCCCCGGGCGGTAATCTAGCTTGGCGATGACCACCCAGGGAATGGTCGTCAGCAGGGCGACGTAAGCGCCGACAAACAGGTAGATCAATATCATCGGCGTGATTTCGACGCCCGGACTCTTGGCCAGAACCATGGCTCCCTGCTTGACCAGCGACCAGATGGCCGAAACCAGCAGCGCGCAGAGCAGCAGGATGGGAAAGTTGACCAGCCGCCGGGAAGGGAATAGGGCCAGCTTCTCCCGGCACAGCCAGACCACCGGCATGGCGAAGGCTATCAGGGGCAGGCTACTGGCGATCGCCCACGGAACGCCAAATCGGGGTGCGTCGAGATAACTCTGGTACGCGCTGGCGGCCGTATCTGCGATCACCAAGGCGAGCCAGTAGCGATAAGGAAGCAGCAGCAGAAGGCCAAGGCGAAGCCCGGCCGTAAGTTGCCAGTGGGCATCCGATAGCGGACGAATCAGTGCATAGAGGGCGAGGTAGCCCACTGTCACCGTTGCCTGCCACAGCATCGACCAACCGTGTCGTTTCCACATTCCTTGCCCCCTTGCAGGAATGACTTCCCTTGGATGAAAGCTGTTCAAGACAAGACCAGCGCCCCCCGGCGGCTGGACCGTTGTCATGCGGTGCGTCCGCTTTTCCCCTGGCACCTGAAGGGATCATATCGGTACGCATCAGGTTTGTGCAAAGCATTTTCGTCCGGCAAAAGCTGCATGCATTTTTGGGGAAGTTGTCCGCCCGTCTGTCACATCACCTAGCGCAGGGAAGGCCTGATTGACGTCATGTCCGGATTGGCCTTACGCAGTGATGCTGACAATGTCGGCTCGCCATGTTCGCGCAAGCAGCGAGCAGACCGGGATGGTCATCCCAGCCTAAGCGCAAGAATAACTTTGAAAAGACATGGTCGTCACATATCCGATCGCACACTCAGCGAATCCGTCTGCGCAATGTGACGGGTGATTGAGGTTTTCACAGGAAACAGGGGCAGGGATTCATGCGGCACAGAAAGCGGCGTCATTCGTCCTAGAGCTGTTCCAGCGTGTGTTTTGGTTGCAGGCGTGATTGCGCATGGCGGTGAGGTTACGCCGTGGGTGCGGTCAGCCGCGCGCGGGCGAATGGCGGAGCTTCATTGCCGATCAAGCATGCGGCAGCGGTGCGCATTGCAAGCGTGGCCGATCCAGCTGGCAAACCTTCCCCAGGAAAGGGCGTTCATTGAAGGGGTGATGCGATGGCTTTGAAGCTACTCGATCGTGCTTATGACGGCAGGGGCTGGCCAGGGGAGGTGCCATGACACACAGCAACATTTCGAAGAAGTCGCTGTTCGCTGCAGGTCCGGCCGCGGGTACCGGCTTCACTGTCGCCGACTACCTGCTGACCCGGCTCAAGCAGCTGAATGTTACGGATGTATTCCAGATTCCCGGCGACTACGTGAAGCACTTCACCCAGGCGCTGGAGCACTTCGACGGCATCAACACGATCGGTGCGATCAACGAACTGGATGCCGCTTACGCCGCCGATGCTTACGCGCGCAGTCGCGGCCTTGCAGCGGTATCGCTGCAATTCGGCGTGAGCACTTTCAGTGCGCTCAACGCCATTGCCGGCGCCTGGGTCGAACGCAGTCCCATCGTGGTGATCAGCGCTACGCCCGGCGCCGACATGCGTGACATCACGGACATGTATGACGTGCTGTTCCACCATTCCACCGGCGACCTTGATGCAGACCGGAAGGTCTACGAGAACGTTACTGTCCGGGCGATCACGCTCAGCACCAACGCGGGGGCCGCCGAGCAGATCGACGAATTGCTGATTGACGCGATCACGCATAAGCGTCCCGTGTATATCGCCTGCTACAAGGAGGTCTGGGGCCAGCCCTGTACCCATCCGCCGAAGACGCCGCTCAAGCCGCGCATTACCCACAGTTCGGAATTGGCGCTACGCAATGCGGTGGATCAGGCCTGGACGCAGATCACCAAGGCGAAGCAGCCGTTGATCTTCGCCGGCGTGGAGGTTTTGCGTTTCGGCCTGTCCGAGCTGCTGCAGCAGCTCATCGAGGCCAGCGGATTTCTTTATACCACCACGACACTGGGCAAGACCGTGCTGGACGAAAAGGGCGACAAGTTCATCGGCACGTATTCCGATGCCGCGTCGATCGAATCGGTGCAGGAAATCGTCCAGGCTTCCGACTGCGTACTGACCCTTGGCACGATCATTACCGACGACTATCTCGTTTTTATCGAGAGCAAGTACGCCGACATGGTTTTGGCGGACAGCGCAGGCGTGCGTGTCGGCTATTTCAAATACGGTGCCGTGAGCATGCAGGATTTCATGCAGGCCCTGCTGGCGAAGTTCAAGGCGGACAAGGCGTATCCGATCAAGGCCAAGGCACCGCCGCAGCCCAAATATCCGCAGCCATGGGCGGGCAATTCCGACCCGGTCTACGACAACAAGCCGCAAGTCATCACCTACAACCGGTTCTTCGAACACACGATGAAGTTCCTGCACGAGCACAAGCTGTTGAAGGACATCCTGATGACCTATGGCGTCAGTTCGGCGATGTACGTCGCCACCAACTGTTACGGCCTGTCTCAAGGCAGCTTCATCGCATCGGCGGCTTGGCAATGCATCGGCTTCGAGACCGGCGCCGCAGCCGGCGCGCAGCTGGGTAGCGGCAAACGCGTCTGGACGGTAGCTGGCGACGGCGGCTTCATGATGGTCTGCCAGTCGCTGTCTACGCTGGCCCGCCATAAGCTCAATGCGGTGATCTTCGTGATGAGCAACCAGGTTTACGCCATCGAGCAGGTGTACGTGGACATGGCCGCTTTCCAGCCTGGTCCGAAACATCGCTTCGATGCCTTCGACATCTTGCCCAGTTGGGACTACCTCGCGCTGGCCAAGGCCTTCGGCGCGGAAGGCATCCGGGTGGAAAAGGTGGATGAGCTGGTCGCCGCGCTGCCCCGCATCGCGGGGATCAAGGACAAGCCCGTGCTAGTCGAAGTTGTCATTCCGCAAAAAGATCTGCCCGGCCAGATGTATCGCCTCGGCAGTGAATGAAATGCCCGTTCCTCTACCCGAGGGCTCGACCATGACGCAAAAAACCTACTCGATCTTCGGTGCCGGTGCCGCCGGCCTCTACACCGCCTGGCGGCTGCTGAACGGCCAATGCAAGAAGGCCAAATTCGCCTCCAGGCAGCTGAAAAAGGGCGACGTGCTGGAGCTGTACGACTGGGGCCGCTACGATTTTTCCAAGCGCCACCAAGGTACTCGTGCGGCGGGCGCCCGCGTCTGCACTTGGCATTACAACAACGACAGGACCGATTCGTACGTCGAACTCGGCGGTATGCGCTACTCCTACTGGAACAGCGCGCCGACCAAGGAATTTCCCGACCCGAACAATGGCCTGGCGCCGGGCCATCGCGTGGTTTCCGCGGTAATCTCGATGCTCGGCCTGGAAAAGTATTCGGTGCCGTTCAACGTCACCAATAACCAGCTGTTCTACCTGCGCTCACGCAACTTCTATCTCAACAACATCGGATCGAACACGCCCGCACCGTATGCGGTGAACAACTTCGGCGCTTCCACCACGCCCGACCAGGGCTTCACCATCGTGCAGGACCTGGCGACGACCAAGCCCTGGGAGAAATTCACGCGCCGCGACTGGTGCCGCTTCTACCAGAACGGAAGAATCACCGCGCAGCTGCCCGAATCCAGCGTCTTCCAGCAAGGCGACTACCTCAAGGACGTCGGCTACTGGAATTTGCTCTACGATCAGCTCGGGGCGGAAGGCTTCGATTACGCCGCCGACGGCAACGGCTACAGTTCCAACGTGATCAACACGCATGCCGGTGTTTCGTTCAACATCAACAACGAGTTCACGCCCGGCAGCCAGTACCGCACGCTGTCGATCGGCTACTCGGGCATGTTCAACGCCTTGTTCGACGAGATCGTGAAGCTCGCCAAGGCCAAGGGCATCGATTTTCGCTATCACCCCGACACGCGCCTGCATTCGATCCTTTGGAAAGCGGGTAAGGCGTTGTTTACCTACGCCGAGCGCAGCAATCCCAACATCGCCGCCGGCTCAAGCGAGGCTGACGCGGCATGGATGGCGATGCCGCGCGCAGCGATAGATCTGGTGGCGCAAGCCACGCGCTTCCACACGCCGGCGCGTGGCGAGGTGGACGTATTGAACCACGAGAAGGTGAACCTGTACCTGGAATCGACGATCATGCAGCCGTCGTACAAGGTGGGGATGTTCTTCCACCAGCCCTGGTGGGCTCCCGACATTGAAAACCCGGCGCCTTATCCCGCGCAGATCATCGGCTACACGATCACTCCGGAAACGATCGCCACGCTGCGCACGCTGAAATTCCCCGCTGCCACGCTGAAGGCAATGCAGACGCTGGTCGACGTGCCTTACACCTCCGTGACGGATATGGCGGCGGCGATCGAGAACATTACTGAGCAGGCGCTCACCATCGCGCAGGCCAAGCAGCTGGCCGTGGTCTCGCGCAACAACACCATCGGGCCGAGCGTGAGCAATTCGCCGATCCGCATGGTGGTTTATTTCGGCAACAACGCGACCGAGCAGAAGCAGAAGCCCGTTTACGGCATCCTCGCCAGCTATGACGACGAGGACAACACTGCGTTCTGGCAGGAACTGGAACTGGGGCCGAAGCATCAGCGCGAGATACCGGTTTCGCAGGACACCCAGCCGCTGGAAGGCCCGCGCGTGGTGCCCAAGCGCATGGTGAAGATGCTGCGCAAGATGCTGGCCGAACTTCATTTCGGTCCAAACTCCGATTACTCTGCTGTGCCCGAGCCGCTGCAGGCCGCCTACATGGATTGGTCGCTGCCCCCGTTCAACGCCGGCTATCACGAATGGGCGCCGCATTTCGGCATCGGCGACGTGCAGCGCAAGATCCGTAAACCTTCGCAGCTGATCGACGGTGCCGACGCCGATATCTTCATCGTCGGCGAGGCGTATTCGAACGACCAGGCCTGGGTGGAGGGCGCCTACTGCACGTCCGAATCGGTGCTCAACGATTTCTTCGGCATCGAGCCGATCATCGACGATCACGAGTATCCCTTCATCTGTCCGGAAGGATCGACCGACGAAACCAGCGAGGAGCTGGAGAAGCTACTGCGCAAGGCGGGGCCGCGGAAGGATCCGGAGGTGGTTTGAGGAATCGCGTGCCTGGGCTGGCCAATATCTGCGTCCTCCCCTACGTGCAGTAGGGGAGGGCTGGGGTGAAGCAAGCTTGCACGAATGCCTGCTATGACCTCACCTTCATTCCCGCTTGCATTCGCTTGGGAGCGTCGCTCATAGAGGGGCGTCCCGAATATCCGACGAGCACGCCGAGCTCAGATGGATCGGGACAATAGCCATCCTTCACGCCAAGGTCACTTGCCCAATGAATTAAGGCTGAGTTAGCCTTGACACCTGGGGAATTCATTCAGGGAACAGAAATCCACACCGACAGGGACTGATGACGTCGATACCCGATCCAGGGCAGGTAGCCGCGGGCTTTCATAGCTAGCCGACTGCGACGCATTGCGTCGTTGCGGTCGATTGCGCAGCTGCCATCCGGTTCATACGCCGACCTCGTTCCCTTGCACAGGGGCAAAGCTGTTGCCTGATTTTCCTTATCCGGCTTCCGGAAGGCTGGATGGTGACGTGCGCCCAAAACAAACCATGCCATGCACAGGCATTTTCGTCTGCTCAATCCGTTATCGAATACAAATGGAGTCGTTATGCGAATCGGTCAATTGAAATTCTCCCTGTTGGCGCTTGGCGTTAGCGCCTGCTTGTCGCTTACCGGTTGCGCCGACATGCAGGTCGGCGGCGGCAAGAATCCGGTCGGCGGCTCCGCCGGCGGTGCCACCAGCACTGGTGCGGCCACAACGCTCGAACATTGCGACCACTCGCTGGGTACGCTGGCAGTGGAAGAGAACACCGGCGATCCGTGGTATGCGGTCTTGACCGGCCAATACCATCTGCCTTCCACCGTGCCGCTGATCCGCCTGATGGTCCAGCAGAGCAACTGCTTCGTAGTGGTGGATCGCGGCCAGGCCATGAATTCGATGATGGGCGAACGCAGCCTGGCCGCTTCGGGCGAGTTGCGCACGACCAGCAATATGGGCCGGGGCCAGATGGTGGCGGCCGATTATGTCGTCACGCCTTCCATCCAGTTCTCGCAAAATACCGGCGGCGGCGCCGCCGCGCTGGCGGGTGTAGCTGGCGGGTATGGCGCGATCATCGGTGCCGTCGCCGGATCGATGAAGACCAGCGAAGCGTCGACCACCATGATGCTGACCGACACGCGCTCGGGCGTACAGGTGGCAGCGGCGCAGGGCAGTGCCAAGAATACCGATTTCGGCGCTGGCGGCCTGTTCGGTCGTTTTGGTTCGGGCGGCGCTGCCATGGGCGCTTACAGCCAGACACCCGAAGGCAAGGTGATCGCGGCGGCCTTCCTGGATTCCTATAACCAGATGGTCAAGTCCGTGCGTCAGTACGCACCCCAGCATGTTGCCGGCGGGCTCGGCAATGGCGGCAGCCTGGCCGTGGATGGCGCGAGCAATCCGACGGCGGCGGCCTACTCATTGGCCGATGCACAGCGCAAGCTCTCCCAGCTTGGCCTGTACACCAGCAAGGTCGACGGCATGCCCGGCCCGGGCACGACCCGCGCCATCAGCACGTTCCAGAAGGCCAATGGCCTGCCGGTGACCGGCCAGCTGGATGCGGCAACGGCAAGCGCCCTGCAGGCGCGCTAATCAGCGTTGTTGAAAACCTTAGCCGGAGAGCTTGCGGGCTCTCCGGCCAGTCGTGACGAGCCGCCTTAGGGCGGCTTTTTTTCCGCATCTTTCAGTCAGCGATACATGCACGATCGGAAGGCAGGTCCATCCATGGCATAGGGGTGTGCGCTGTTACTTCAGTCATGTGCCGATCGACACACGCTTATGCATTACGAGCTCTATACAGTGAAGTTGTCCCTCCCCGGCGGCACAGGATTTGTCGGTGTCTTGGGGGAGGCGCTGTCGGCAAGGTGCATGGGCATGTTTCGAGTTTCAGGGGCACACCTTGCCGTTATCCACTAACGCGAGTGAATAATGACGTCTTCAGGGCATTCCTTCGTTCGGTTGCTGCTCTTCTCGGTGATCGCGCTTTTTGCAGGGGCTTGCATGGCGGGGGCCTCCGAAACGACGCCCTGGCACCAGGATGACCCCGCCAAAATCGCCACGCGCGAAATTTCCTTTGTCAGTCACGGAACCAGGCTGGTTGGAACGCTCAGCTATCCCGAACGAAATGGCGTGCTGCCGGCGATCGTGGTTACCCACGCGGCTGAAGCCCCGACGCGCGACTTTGGCTTGTATCGCCATTTGGAGCAGGACCTGCCGCGTCTGGGATACGCAACCTTTGTCTATGACCGGCGTGGCAGCGGTGCATCCGCAGGAAACCTTGAGGATACCGATTATCAACTGCTCGCCGATGATGCGGTGGCTGCGCAGAAAGCGATTGCCGGCGACTCGCACGTCAATCCTCATGCCATCGGCTTCTGGGGATTGAGTCAAGGTGGCTGGCTGGCGGTACTGGCGGCTTCCCGCAGTCCGGATGCTGCCTTTGCGGTATCGGTCTCCGCGCCCTTGCAAACGCCAGCCCAGCAAATGGCTTTTGCGGTATCCAACATACTCAAGACGAAGGGCTACGACGACGACAGCATCCGCAAGGCCATCGATACCCGTTACGCAGTGGAGAACTATCTGCGCGGCAAGGTGAGCACCGCGGATGCCCAGGCTGCCTTGGACAAGGCCAAGAACCAGCCGTGGTTTGCCGACATCTTCATGGGGCCGACGGTCAGTGGGCATCCGGAGCAGTCACGCTGGCGCAAAGAAATGGACTACGACCCGATCAGTCCATTGGCCGCATTGAAGGTGCCCGTGCTGGTCCTGTTCGGCTCCGATGACCCCTGGGTTCCTGTGCAGGATTCACTGCAAGGTCTCGCCAACCTCAAGCCATCGCACCCGAATATCGACGTCCATGTGATTGCCGGGGCAGATCACATGATGATGCCGCCGCCCCGGACCAACCCGATGGCGTACGACCCCAAGACGCTCAAGGCCCAGGCGCCCGCAACGCCGGCGTACTTCCTGACGTTGGCCGATTGGCTGGACCGCTCCGCACGAAGCAAGCCCTTGGTCAGTCACTAGCCGCGTAGGCTGGGATGAAATCCCAGCATCCTCCGTGGCACGAAGCTGGGATTTCATCCCGGCCTACGCGATGGTGGCTCGGCTGAGTTACCCTGCAAAACCTTGCCATGTGCTATTCCTCGACAGTCGTGTAGATGGGGAATACGTGTGACCAAGTGGATAGCAGCTCTTCTGGCCCTGTTTGCAGTCGGGGCCGTCGCCGAGCCCGTAAGCTTTAACCGAGCCGGCTCGGAGGCGGTCGATGCGATGGTGCACGTCTTCTACACCGGAGACGGAAAGTGGCGGGAATGCGCGGCCAAGGATTGCCATGCATCCAACCAGGACTGGGGCGTCGACTCGATGACCTACGTCCTTTGGCTGGATTGGAAAACGGCCAAGGACGCAAAGGTTGCGCCGCTGATGAGCGCGCTTGCGCAAACGGCGCCGTCCTATCCCGCCCCCTGCACCGAAGGTGTGGCGTGCAGCTCGTGGAGCGACGTGCCGGAGTGGGATTCGATCGCGGCGTCACGTGAATACGAAATTACGCACGATGCCATGGCTTTGCAAAAAGCACGCGCAGCCTTCGACTTTGTCGAACATGCGCAAGTCTTTGCGCGTGGCGCTTGTCCAGCAATCAACTACCAGCTCGCCGACGGCGGGACCAATCACCTCAAAACCCTTGAAACCGATGCAAATGCGGTGAAGGCCGCAATCTTGCTCTACGAAACCACCCACGAGCAACGCTACCTCACATCGGCATTCACGCGCTATGCGTCGATACGCCGTTACTATCTGGACCCGAAAGTGCCGCTCTACAGCGTGTACGTTTTCGACAACGGCACAAAGTGCGAACAGACCCCGCACCGCTTCTTCGCTTCGGTGAACGGCGACATGATCTGGAATGGTTTGCATCTCTACAACGCCACGCATAAGGCAGCCTATTTGAAGGAATCGCTCGCCACCGCACGCGCAGTGGATGAACGCCTTTCCGACGCGCGCGGAATCTTTGCCGATCTTCAAGCTGAGAACGATATCGCCGAACCCCTGATCGAAGCCTTCTACGAACTCGCGACTGAACGCCATTTCCAACCGGCACGACAATGGTTGTTGCGCAATGCAGCGGTGGCGTTGTCCGTTCGTGCGCACGACGGTACATTCGGGCGCTTTTTCGACGGACCGGCGCCCACCTCACTGACCAGCGTCTGGCAAAGCAATGGCGGATTCGCCCTGGCGGTCGCAGTGGCGGCAGTCGCTCCGAATACAACGGCACCAACGAACAGCGATTGGCTGGGCGCGCATTTTGTCGCGCGCGACATCACGCTGACCTCGGAGCCGATTGCCTTCGATGGCTCGGCTGTCGCATTGATCGGAACGATCGGAGATAACTGTTGCGAAGCCGGGCACGCGCGCGTCGTCGTCGACGGTATCGAAACGTTCGATCAAACCGGCATCTGGCAAAACAAATCCAGCAGCGGCCGGCCGACACCAGACGCAGTTCTATTCGCGTGGCGCTGGCCCAAGACCGGCCATCATACGGTCCGCTTCATGCCTGGGACTGAAAACGCCAAGGAAGGCGGGGCTTATCTCCACCTCGGCGGTTATTGGGTTTTGCCCTAGGGCTCCGCGATCAAGTATCGAAATTTCGCCAGACAGCAGTGGGCCTGCGCTGGGATGACCACGAAGTAAGGGATATCACGGTCGAATGCGCTGTATGGCCAGCTGCACTTGCCCCCAGTTGTTCCAATAATAGCCTTCGCGGTCGTTGGCAAACACGAACAGCATACCGGTGGATTGCGCGATCAGCTGGGCGGATCGGCCTATCGGAAAGGCCTGGTCCAGATCATCCGTGCCCGGTTCCTTCCCGTCCGCGACTATGCACCCCATCAGCCGAAAGTATCGGTCTGCGTCGCGAACGCGGGGAGGGTGGTTGAACGCATAGAACAAAGGCGCAGGGTAACCTTCGGCAGTGCAAGGAATGAATGCGTCGACCCAGGTGCCGGTCGATGCAAAGATCAACCGGTCTCCCTTGTCCACTTCCAGGGCGGTGGCCACCCACGGCATGCAGCTCGGTACCTGTACCGTTAGAGAGGTTATGGTCATAGGGACGCTTGTGCGCCTTTATTGCGAGGTAACGGTTGCATTCAGTCCCAGCGCATCGGTCTGAGCGTGATCGACATCCAATTCGTTGCCGCTGGCATCTTTCAGGACATGTTGAAGCAACTGGAACCCTCGATAGGCCACATTGGTTGCCGAAGGCGCACGCCAATAGTGTTTTGTGCTCAGTTGAAAATAGAGCTGTTCGGAGGTGAGCCCGCAATCGAAGCCTACATAGATACCGGAAACGAATCCGGCCTGGCTTACCTGGTCAAACCACCGGTTGCAGAACCCGAGAATATCCGAGGCCGGGGTCCCCGCCTTGACGCCTTCCAGATCGAGCCAGACGGTCGTGCCCGTTGCCAAGCCTGCATGGGTGGACGCTTGAGCTGCAAGCAGGCCCCATTCCTCACCCATGTCGGGTGTGGGCACGAAGCTTGAGGTTTCCGTAGCTATGCTGCAATGCTGCACGGCTCCAAGCCATAAGCCCGCTGCCAGGATTTCTTCGGCTTCGTCCTGGATCAAATCGGTGGTGCCCGGTGAAAAGGGATTGGGAACATAGCGGATGCAAAACTTATATCCCTTGCGCGCGTAGTCCCTGGCCTGGTTATAGCTAAGCCTGGAGCCGGCGTGGTCGAATCCTATGGAGCCGTTCGGTATGGCGATGGCGGTTGTCATCTGCATTGTCCCTAGTTGTCGGATGCCTCACTCTCACCCTTGCTGGTGCGGTTGCGCAAAACGAGTCAGCAATGAATGGCCAAGCGTATATCCCCCTAGCGGCTGCTTTTTGCCGCATCAGCATGAAACCGGTTGGTCCCCTTGCTACCACCCTGGAAATGCATTGCGCACCTCTGAGCGGCATCCTATGCCATGGCTGCCGTAAAGCGCCTGTGAAGCTTGCGTAACAAGAAGCCATCGTCGCTTGAATGGCGATGCGCTTCCGAAGCACAGCTCAGACCGTGCAAGACCTCTGATCTGACGAAGCCGATCACAAGCCGGCGGACTTCCCTGGCCGGGTTTTCGTTTCCCTTTGCAGCGTGCTGCTGGAGACCGGGATCGAAATACGGCATGTCACACCGTCGGGTCCGAATGAATAAGAAGTCTTGGCGTTGAATTGATAGGGCAGGGCCTGTTCGATCAGTTCGCGGCCCTGGCCTTTGCGGCGCGGGGCGGCACTTCCCGTCGGCATGGTCACGCCGGTTTCCCGCCAGTCGATGTGCAGCCACGGCCGGTCGTTCGAACCGATGGGCTCAAGCAGCCAGGTGACGGCGAGGCGCCCCTGCGGTTGACTGAGCGCGCCATACTTCACTGCGTTGGTCGCCAGTTCGTGCAGCACCATCGCAAGCGTCTGCACGGTGGAAGAGCGCAGGCGCACGCCCCGCGGGCCGTTGAGCGTAACCCGCCCGGGGCTGCCTTCCATCGCCTCCATTTCGTTGCGGATCAGGTCGTCAAAGGTCACGCGATCCATATCGTTGACCCGCGAGAGCAGGCCCTGTACGCGCGAAAGCGCCTCCAGCCGGTCGCCGAAGCGCGCATGGAAGTCTTGCAGATCGGCGCTGGCGTACGCAGTCTTCTCGGCCATCGAGCGAACCACGCCCATGATGTTGCGGGTGCGGTGCTGAAGTTCGGCAATCAACACCTTCTGGCGCTCTTCCCATTCGCGCCGTTCGGTCGTGTCGACATTGGCGCCTATCATCCGCACTGGCCGTCCCGCATCGTCGTAGAAGAAGCGGCCACGGCCGAGCAGCCAATGGACCGATCCGTCCGGATGGACGACACGGAATTCCTGGATATATTCCTCGTGCGTCTCCATGGCGCGTAGAACTGCCGTCTCGGCAGCACTGCGGTCGGCCGGATGAATGCGCGCTGCCCAAGCCTCATAGCTGGGACTGACCTCGCCCACGGCATAGCCTTCCATGCGGAAATGCTCGTCCGACCAATAAACCTCGCCGGTGGTGACTTTCCAATCCCACAAACCGAGCCGGCCCACTTCCGCGGCGCTGCGTAGTCGCTCTTCGCTGTTGCGCAATGTCGCCTGTTCCCGTGTTCGCTCAATGACGCGGGCGATCTCGTGCGCGACAAGATCCGTCTGCCGCTGTTCCGACTCACTGAAGCAGCGCGGCGCCCGGAAATGCGTGGACAGCATGCCCAGCGGTTCCCCCGAGGCCGACAGCAGCGGCGTGGATTGTAAGGCGCGGTAGCCGGCCGCACGCGCCACCTCCCGGTTGGGTGCGCAGTCGGGGTCGGTTTCGATGTCGGTGACGATTTTCCGTCTGCGTCCGGCCAAGGCCAGGCCGCAGGCCGAAGGTTCGCTTGCGTCGACTTGTGCGAAGTAATCGAGGAATGCCGGTTCAAAACCGCTCTGGACAGCAATGCGCAGAGTATTGGTCTCGGCGTCGTAGAGCTGCACATTGCCGAAATCGGCACGGTGCAGTGTCATCGTCATATCCAGCGCCGCTTTCAGCACTTGGGTGACGTTGGAAGATCCCGATGCGATCGTGCTCAGTTCGTGCAGGGCCTGCATGGCGGCCAGTTCGTCCGAAAGCGCTGCCTCCGCATGGGTCCGCTCCAGCGTCAGCCAGATGCGCTCGGTGACCTCCTTCACCAGTGTCACTTCGCCTGGGGACCAGTCACGTGCTTGCTGGTGATGTACGCCAAGCAAGGCGAGCAGCCGGCCATCCTTGATCAGTGGAACCTTTATCAAGGCGGCGATATTGAGCGCGTCGTATGCCTGCATCTCTTGCTGCGTAAGATCGGTGCTGGCTTTGATGTCTGGGATGACCAGCGTGCCGCCTGCATGCAGTACATCGCAAAAGACATGCCCGAAATCCTCCAGCCGGTAGCGTCCGATGATCGAGCCTGCCCGGTCGCTCCCATATTCCGTGCCGACCACGGCCATGCCTGCCTGGTCGATCTCTGCGTAGAACACGCGGTCCACCCCAAGAAACATACCCAGCTGTCGTGCCGCTGCGGTCTGGATCCGTGGCACTTCCGACAAGGGGCGCAGTGCATCGGAGAGCCTGAGCAGGAACGCTTGCCTTTGCTCGCTTCGAACACGCTCCTCATTCTCTCTATGGCGGGAGATGATGATCGCCGCGGCCTGGGTGATGGCCGAAGCCAACTCATAATCACGCGCCAGGGGTTGGTGCGGCTCTCTGAAATAAAAGGCAAAGGAGCCGACCAGCCGGCCGGCGGAGGTCTCCACCGGAAATGACCAGCAGCCTCGATAATCGTATTCATGGGCCAGCCATAACCAAGGTTGCCACCGAATATCCTCAAGCACATCCGGCGTGATCACCGGCTTGCCGGTGGCGACCGCAAATCCGCACGCGACCGATTCCGGCGAAATCTTGAAACCGTCGACGGCCACTGCGTAAGACTGCGGCATGCCCACTACATGACAGAGCGTGTCGCCCTTTTCGTTGGCAATGTAGAAGGCACATCGAGGACTGTCATCGGCCAGGCGAGCTGCTGCGCTGGCCAGAATGCCCAGCGAAGTTTCCAGCCGCGCACCATTCATCTCCGCCTGGAAGGCTTCTTTTTGCGCAACCAGGCAAACCTCCTTCACGTGCAAATTTTCTTCGCTCGCATGCAGAACGGCCTTTGCTTGATCGAGATCCTCCAGCGCCTTGCGCAGCTGTTCATAAGAGGATGTTTCTACGCTATCGCTGTTGCCACCGAAAATGGTTTCGCTAGGAATCATGGACATCACCTTTCGGCAGCTTGCCGGCTGTAGGCCGGGATGCATCGACAGCGCTCCAATTTTCGTGCTTGTGGCGTAAACGCAAGGTCTAATGCCAGGCCAATGTTTGTCGTGCGCCTCGATCGCTTTTTTGATGAAGCATCCGGTCTCCAGCCCCCTGCGTTTCAAAGCATCGAATTCAACGATGGCCCATTCAGCGTGACCGCTTGCAGGCGTGGACGGTCGAAGCTATAGTTATCCATATGGCTAACAATGCAATGGCGTTGGACTCGATCTTCCACGCGCTTGCCGACCCAACGCGCAGGGCCGTCATTCAACGGCTTGGCAGAGGGCCTGCAACGGTGGGTGAGCTGGCAGAGCCTTTCGATATGGCGCTGCCGTCCTTCATGAAACACGTGGGGATACTGGAAAGGACCGGGCTGATCCGTTCCAGGAAGAGTGGCCGTATCCGGACGTGCACGCTCGAACAAAAGAACCTGGCGGCCGCCGAGCGCTGGTTTGCGGACCAGCGCGCGACGTGGGCAAGCAGGTACCAGAATCTTGATGGCCTCTTGGAAAAACTGACTGGAGAAGACCGTGGCAGCTGAACTTCAATTCGAATTCGACGTCGACAAAGAAAAGAACAGCATCATCGTTAAAAGGGAGTTTGCGGCAGGCCGTCGACTCGTGTGGGATTGCCATACGAAGCGTGAATTGCTCGATCAGTGGTTTGCGCCCAAGCCGCTTACCACCAGAACTAAGCACATGGAGTTCAAGCAAGGAGGCTATTGGCACTACGCCATGATCACGCCCGATGGGCAAGCTTTCTGGAATCGCCTAGACTATCAGGCGATCAACCCGATCGACGGCTACGCTGCCCTGGACGGTTTTTGCGATGAAACCGGAACTGTGAACCCCGATATGCCAAGATCGCGTTGGGACGTCTCTTTCACCGATGCGAAAGAGCGGACCCTGGTGACGACGGTAGTGCTGTACAACTCGGCGGATGATGTGCAGAAGGCCATCGACATGGGCTTGAAGGACGGCATGGCCTCCACGCTCGAACGACTTGATGAGCTGTTGGATGCCATCGGCGCAACGGCAGAGCAGGTCTAAAGCGTAGCTGGGATGGTGATCGTAGGCTGGGTTGCAAAACCCAGCATCGCCATGCACGCACCTGCGCGATGCTGGGATTGTCATCCCAGCCTACCGAAGGCCGCATTCTTCAATGCGGTGCTCGAGGGGTGGGCGTGGCTCCTTCCGTCGCGACCTGGTCATGCGCATTGGCAGGACTTGGGGATGCGGCGGTCTGGAGGCCGTGGCCAGGCCCGGCGGGAGGACTCCCGGAAGGCTTTTTCGATGGCTTATCAAGCAGGGCGATGACCTTGTCCACTTCGTCCAGCTTGACGCTCAACCTAAGAATAAGAATCAACCACGCCACGGCGGTCAGCAGTGCCGTACACGCCAAGGCTGAAGCAATGTCTTTCGGCGACGATGCCAAACCAGCAAGCTGGAAACGGTCGGCGGGAAGCACTTCGCCAAGCAGGCCTGCCACGAGCGAAACTATGCTGAAGTACACGGCGGCAAGCGTCGACTGAACATCCTGACGTCGAAAGACGGCTTGCTTCTTCAGGAACGAGACCACGTCCTGCACCGGCTGCTTTGCCTTCAACAACCGTTCCGTCGCCAAGGAAAAATTGTCCATGATCGACTGGGCGATTTGCACGGCCACCAAGGAAAGGGCTACCAGAGTTCCTGCGACAGGGACGGCCACCGACAGTAACTCCTTGCTGTCCAGCGTGAAGAATCCCCAGGGCGAGCGTATGGCCAGGCCCAGCGTCGCCACTGCGATCGCAACATTGGACAGGAAGAACGTGGCTTCCCCGGTTTCTTTCAGAAACAGTCTCTTCATGACCCGACGTCAGCAACCATCAAGACAGCGCAAAAAGGCTTCCCTATCCTCCGGATGACGATCGCGGCAGTAGGACAGGCATCCCATGGACGTGGCGGCAACCGGTTGGTATTTCTTGAAGATGTTGTTCAGATGCCTGGCGCTGTCGGTGATCATGCCAAGGGGCGTGGACACGACTTGGCCCGCGAAAGTCCCGAAACCCGATAGGTCTACCCATTCAGGGCGGTTGACCAAGGCATTGACGACGAGTGAAAGATCCTGATCCGCTTTTCCCCTGATCAGCGGTGGTTGAATGAGTTGTGCGAATCCGGCGGCGGTCACGGCGAGTTCCCACATGCCTTGATCCTTGGCTGCCAACGCCAACGGCCATATTTGGGAATTGAAATGTCCCGGCCCGCTGGGCTTGGGCCACAGCCGTTCGTTCCATTCGAACCAGTCCTCCGCCAAGGCACGGTACTGATCGAGGTCTAAGGGCGGATGCTTCTCGGACATGGCGGAATCTTCCTGTATGTCAGCGATGCTGGGTGGATGGATCCGCGATGAACCTTGGGAACCTGTCGCCAAACGGCATGGAGCGCTTTTCTCTCAAGCCCAACCCGCTCATGCTGTGTACCGGCCAGATAGGCGAGCGGCCACGCATTCAGGCATACAAGGCCCGCGAACTGTGGTTCCGAAAACGTGAAGGCAGTGTCAAACCCGGCTGCGTGAGGCAGCCGATGACTGGTAGCGACGGCGGGTCCATGGAAGCGGCTGGGCTATTGAGACGACCCAGCCGTTTTGGATTACTGCGTGGCACCGATGCTCTCTTTGAGGTGGCTGAAAAGAGCCTCGGGCATCTGGCGCACTACCTCTCGGGGAGGTTCATCACTGCGCAGATCGACGTACAAATCAATAGCTGCCAACAATGCAGCGCGTGCTGACACTGCGTCGTGCGTTGCCACCGTGCGAGCCAGCTGTGCACTCGCACGGACGTCCATCGATTCCATGCGCCGCACACCGCGCTGTGGACGACCGGCTCGCCGGTGCAGCATCGGTCCAAGGACTTGTTCGCGAAAGAAGCCAAGGATCCCGATGGTCTCAAACAACTCGCCACGCGCGAGCTTGGTTGCACCGTAGTGAAGCCAGATCCAGGCCCGCTGCTCAAACCACTCCGGTGTGAGGTTTGGCCAGGCGATGGTGGCGGCATCAAGCAGTGCCTCGGTGTGCTCGAGATTGCGTGCAAATAGCACCGCAGGCCGTTCGACCAGCCGGCCAAGACCTGCAGACGTCACGAACTTCAGGTCGACGTGTATCAGGGAGGGCCCATACAGGCAGATCAACAACCTTGGTTCACCGACGTGTTCCCCGGTGAATGCCGACAGCAAGTCGCCGATACGATGCGCGAATTCCTGTCGTGAGGCCATGACCTCCGGGTATGAATCGTCTTCGACGACGATGACAAAGTCCAGGTCGGAGTGCGGATCAAAGCCGCCGTGGATGTACGAGCCGCCCGCCAACAGGGCATTGAGTCGCGTGTCTCGCGCAACCTCTGAGCGGACCCTTTCCAAAAACTCGGTATGCAATTGAGGGATCGTGCTGGGCATTTTGGTTTCTCCAAGCCAGCAGTTCAGGTTACAAGGATGGGAAGCAGGCACACAAGTCCCTGTGTCGATAGGAGCTGATGCCGACATTTTCAGTCCACAATGGTTGGCGAATCGGGAGGATTGCTTGCCCCGGCAACGCCTGACGCGTTGGCTCGGCCTTCGCCGGAATGACGGCTTGCGCCGAGCAAAATTCACGCAGCGGGCGCAAACGGAGCACAATGACCCAACCCACGGGCGCCTGCATCTTAAGGTGTGAAGGTGCGCGCCACTCGCCAGCGTAAGGTCGGAAGATTCGCCCGACCCAGTGGCGCGCTCATAGCAGCCGGAGTAACGCCCGGTCGCCCGTGGCTCGGGTGACGAAGTTGTCACAGATCCTGCCCGGGACGCCTCCACCCGTAGGTTGGCGCAACGGAAGATCGTCTATTCTGGAGCGGCTTGAGTGCGGCACGCAGGAAAGTAATGGCAGTGTTTGGACTTTATGGAAGCTGCTCCGGCCGGCCTTGGTGAAAGGCCACCCCTATCTATCGAGGATGTCGTGAAAACCTCTTATGAAAGATTCGACTACAAATAGGTCGTAAAAGGTGGTTTTTTGATTGGGATGATGGATTAATGACTAAATATGTTTCAAATATAAATGATGCTCGTCGCAAGAAGCGCGACAAGGCGGCCCTTACGTCGAAGGAGATCAAGGAGCGGGCCAGGCAGCGTCTGCAAAAATATAGGGGAATTTCAAAGGACGAGCCTGCCAACCTAGCGTCGGGTGACATGGATAAGATGCTGTGCGAAGAAGACGGCGATGACGACGACACAGAAAAAGTGATGGGGTGAATGCCCGCCCTCGGCCTGCAAGGCGGGCGTCACTTGCCAGCTACAGACCGCGCAAAAGGTCCGGAAGCGACGAAAGGTTTTCTATCACGTATCGGGGCGTCGTATGGCGTGCAGCGCTGGACTGTATAAGTGCCCACGGACCCCGGCGTAAAAATACGGAAATCAAGCCAGCCTGTTGTGCAGGTTCGACATCGTTATCGAGTCTGTCGCCTACGTAGGCAATCTCGGAAGCATCAAGCCCATGGGTCTCGGCAATGAGACGCTCAAAAAAGCCGATGTCCGGTTTTTCGATGCCCCATGATGCAGAAGAAGCGATGATATCAGCCGGAACACCCAGTGACCGGAGCGCTTGCTCGGCCTCCATCGGTTGATTGCCCGCTATGCCGACTATCAAGCCGGCTTCGCGCAATAGTCGCAGGCAAGGTACGGCATCTGGATAAAGGTCGTGCGCGGTAACCGAATAGATGGTTCCCGCCAGCTCACGCTCGCGGCGCAAAGCGGCAAAATCTACGCCTGGCCGCACAGTCTCGAACACTCGTTGGTGGTGCTGGCCGTGCGCGATGACAGCTCCGAGAGAGGCATGGAACGAGAACCGGGAAACGCCGAGATGATCGGCCCACTCGTTCCAATCACGACTTTCATCGACCAAAGTTTCGCCGACGTCGAAAAACACGGCCTTTATTGGCATGGGGAAGGGAGGGGGAAATGTCAGGCAATCGATTTTCGGCGATTCGTGCAACGTTGTCGAATACCGGCGGGTGGCTGCCTGCCGTCGATCATGGAAGATCTGCGACCACACACACTCTCGATCAACATCAGCGCGTAGGCTGGGATGACAATCCCAGCTTCCCACATGGCATTTCGATGCTGGGATTGCCATCCCGGCCTACGCGATCGCCTTGAATCAGCATGAGTATGATTCCCTCCGTCATGACGTCCGGCACTACTCTCCCTGCATGGCAATGCAGAGTATGCCGGCATGAATCGACTCTCCTCTTCCTTGCGCGCCGGCCTCGGCGTGATCCTTTCGCTGCTGCTGTATGTCGGGTTGCTGCTGGCTGGTAATTTCGCCATCGGCTGGCTGCTGCGCGTCGCTCACATCAGTACTTACCTGACGCCAGGCCTCAATCGCTCGTGGTTGCTGCTGGGGGAGGTGAAACTAGTCTGCGCTGTTCTGCTGGCGACCCTTGTTATGCAGCGGATCGAGCGCCGCCCCTTGCGAGCCTATGGTTGGGGTGGAGTGCGTCCACTACGCACCCTGCTGATGACTTTTGTGGTCGGCGCAGTCTATGTATCCCTGCTAGTCGGTCTGCTGGCTGCTTGCGGACTCGCCCAAGTCCACGCCATGGCGTGGAGTTGGCCCATGCTGGGATCGGCGTGCATATGGCTGGTCTTTTTTTCCCTGGTCGCCTTCAACGAGGAATCCATCCTGCGAGGCTATCCGCTGTTTCGCATGTTGCGAACTTGGGGGCCGTTGCCTGCGGTGCTAGTCAGCTCGCTATTGTTCGGGGCTGCCCACTTGGGCAATGCGGGCGAAAACCCGCTGGGCATTGCCACGGCGGTCGTGGTGGGTTTGGTGTATGGCTTGGTGATTGTGCGCACCGGCTCCTTGCTTTGGGCCATAGGTTTCCACGCCGGCTGGGATTGGACTCTGACGTGTTTTTGGGGCGCGGCCGATAGCGGTGTTCCCACCGAGGGATCGGTGATGCAGCTCACTCCCAGCGGGCCGGCATGGCTATCGGGTGGTGCTGCGGGACCGGAGGGCAGCCTTCTATGCGTAGTGCTGCTGATCGTGCTGGGCCTGGCGATTGCATGGAGAATGCGCAGG
Organism: Dyella choica; assembly: GCF_003977665.1. Lineage (GTDB taxonomy): Bacteria > Pseudomonadota > Gammaproteobacteria > Xanthomonadales > Rhodanobacteraceae > Dyella_B > Dyella_B choica. Next base: position 380,575 of record NZ_RYYV01000003.1, read on the forward strand.
CGTGAAACGCCCAAGCTGGATGCTTCCTCGATGATTACTGAGTGTGACTGAGCGCGTAGGCTGGGATGACAATCCCAGCTTCCCACGTGGGCATTTCGGTGCTGGGATTGCCATCCCAGCCTACGCGCTGCTGGCGTAAAACAGGAATCGCGCCACTGCTCATGGCGCGATTCGGGTGGCACCACAAGCTTCAGGCAATATCGTCAGCCATGCGCGGCATCATCGGTACTGACTTGACAGCCGTCGCACGTGGCATCGCCTCCATTCCGAACAGCGGCCGCAGCCAGCCCACACGGCGAATCAGGCACTCGTGCAGCAACGCGCAGCCGCCGACCGTGCAGGCAATGATCAATACAGGCTCGGCCACCGGCCCCAGCCCCAGCGGCATCAGCTGCCAGGCGAACAACAGCAGCAGGCTCTGGTGCAGCACGTACCACGGATACACCGCATCACGGGCGTAGGGTAGCCAACGGAACGGGCGGTTGAGATACGCATGACCCCAGCCAAGCACCGCACAGATCGCCGTCCACAGGTAGGCATAGCGCAGCGCGTGCACAATCCACCAGGCCACTGCCGGAACCGAGTCGGGCAGCAGGCGAATGCCGGCGAGGTAAAGCGCGAAGCAGGCCAACGCCGACGGCAGGGTGATGCGGCGCAACCGTGCCAGTTCCGACCAGATGCCGGCGTCGGTGCCGAGCAGGTAGCCGTACAGGAACATGCTGAAGTAGAGCGCATGGGCGTACCAGTCGCCCCACAGCGTGCCGGTGATCGGGTAACGGTCGGCCAGCAAGCGATCCCAAACGAACAGCGGGACGACCGGCAGCAGCAGTAGTGCCGGGCCACGCAGCTGCAGGAAGGTGGCACGCAGGCGCTGGCCGGCTGACGATTCCAGCAGCGGCATCAGGCCCATCAGCAGCATCGTATAGACCCACAGGTAAGGCAGGTACCACAAGTGGTTCCAGGTGAAGCCGAACTGCCAGCCGGTGAAGGCGCCGGCCGGCCACGGACCGCCGCTCCAGTAGCGCAACAGGAAGTGGCCGAAGCCGGGTTGCACCAGGTGGTTGGACAGGCCTTGCACATAGGGCTGGATCGGAATGACCACCAGCATGCCGAACGCCAGCGGCAGCAGCAGGCGCACGGTGCGCTTCCACGCCATGCCGCCCAGGCTGCCCCGACGGCGCATGAAATTCACCGCCAGTCCCGAGATCAGGAACAGCAGTTCCATCCGCCAGCGGTTGAGGAACAGCATCGGGTCTTGCAGCCAGGCGGCGATGTGACTGCTTTTAAGATGGAAGTCCCAGCCGTCCACGTACAGCATGGCGGCGTGGTAGAGGATCAGCAGGCCGAAGGCGAGGACGCGCAGGGCGTCGATGTCGTAGCGGCGGTTCATGGTGAGGCTCCGTGTCCGTGGCTGGGAAGTGGAGCCAGCTTCGGCCTGTCGGCGCGGGGTGTCGTGCCTCAAGTGATTGTTTGCAGGGCTGTTGTGATGAGCGGTGGATGGCAGGGACGGAGGTGGGTGGCGTTTTGCGTAGAATCCGCCCATGCAGACACCCCTTGGGTTCGACACCTTCCTGCGCTGGCGACGTCCGATCGAGGTCGGGTTCTGGATCGCGCTTCTAGCCTTGAACGTAATCTTCAATAGCATCGACACTCGCATCGACCACGCCGGCCGGATCGCCCCCTGGGAACCCTGGGTGTGGGAGACGAGCAGTGCGCTGGTGATGCTGGCGCTGCTGCCGGCGGTGATCGTCGCCGAGCGGCGCTGGCAGATCCGTTTCGACACCTGGCCGCGCAACCTGCCGTTGCACATCCTGATCAGCGTGCCGTTCAGCCTGATCCACGTCGGGGGCATGGTCGCCTTGCGCCGGCTGGCCTATGCCGCCATCGCCGGCTGGCCCTACCGGTTCGGGGCGTGGTGGATCAATTTCGGCTACGAATACCTCAAGGACGTGCGCAGCTACTTCTTGATAGTCAGCGTGCTGATGCTTTACCGCTTTTGGTGGCTGCGCCGGCAGGGCGAGGCCAAGCTGCTGGTGGAACCGGAAGAGGGGCCGCCGGTGGAGCCGGTGGAGCGACCCGAGCGCTTCCTGGTGCGCAAGCTGGGCAAGGAGTTCCTGATCAACGCCAGCGAGATCGAGTGGCTGCAGGCGGCCGGCAACTACGTGAATCTGCATGTGCGCGGACGTGACTACCCGCTGCGCAGCACGATGGCTGGCATCGAGGCGAGGCTGGACCCGGCGCGCTTCCTGCGGGTCCATCGCGGCTACTTCATCAACCTCGACTACCTCGTCGAAATCGAGCCGTTGGAGACCGGCGACGCGCGCCTGCGGCTGCGCGACGGCACTACCGTCCCATGCAGCCGGCGCTACCGCGCTGCGCTGCGCGATCGTTTTGGCCAGCCGGTCATGGCGGAGTGACCGGTAAAAGATAATTGTCTTACGCGCTGCGTAGGCTGGGATGACAATCCTAGCATCGGCAGGCCACATGGAAAGCTGGGATGGTCGTCCCAGCCTGCCCGCCAGGTGATGGGACAAACTCACACAACAAGGGCACGTATGTTCGGTAGATATGACTCTACACGTGCGGCGCGCATCCTACGGCCAATGCTTTCAAAGTAGCCAGGGTGTCCTGCATTGCATCGGGCTCCAGCGGCTCGACGTCTCTTGCCGCCTGTTCCAGTCGATCCGCCAGCGCCAACGCCACCGGCGCCTTCAGTGAGAATGCGGCGTCCTTCGCGCGTTGCGCAAAGCGGACCATTGAATTTTTGTCTTGCCTCGCCAGGTCCTGCTCAAACCGCGTCAGTTCCTCTGTGAGGTGGGCTTGGTACATCTGGCGTAAAGACGCTCGGACTGACGGATCGGTCACGCCACTAAAGTAGCTGGGTACCTTCGCTGCCCGGCGGGCGGATGGCTTTACCTTTCAGCATTTTGCTGATGGTTTTCAAGGGGGAAAGCTCTTAATGTGGCTTTCGGATTGATGACTAACCTACGGGGTCCTGCATGAAGGAGCACGTCCTCTCCCGGCAATCGGCCCACGAAACCCTGCGGCAACAGCAGAGGACCCCAGCGACTTCCAGCGGCGGCTTGTCGCTGCAGCGGAAGAACGGGGCAGCCTTCGGAGGCAGCCCCCGCTTGATGGTGCAGAGGCAGGCCCGGGATCGCCTTCAGGCGGGCTCTCGTCAGGCCATTCAGCGGCAGCGCCTTGATACCCTGCAGCGGGCTTCGGCGGGGCCTTCTGCAAAGAAAACGGGTGGCACAGGCGGATTGCCGGACCGGTTACGCATGAACATGGAAGCCATGTCGGGCATCGCGCTCGACGATGTGCGCGTGCACCGTAATTCAGGCCAGCCGGCTCAACTCAACGCGCTGGCCTATGCCCAAGGCAATGATATTCACCTCGGACCTGGGCAAGAACAGCATCTGCCGCATGAGGCATGGCATGTAGTGCAACAGAGGCAAGGACGCGTAGCGGCCACTGCGCAGCTTGCAGGATATGCGATCAACGACAATGTGGGACTGGAGCGTGAAGCCGATGCCATGGGAGCGCATGCACAGCGTGGCATTGATGTGGCCCAACCGATGCGATCTGGCGAAGCGGATGAACATGCGCGCTCTATGCCATCCATTGCGAGTGTCACGGCCCAGCGAATGGAAGTGGCGCAGCTGTTACGTCTTGAGCACAAAGGAATCGGCGGGCTGACGCACCTGGTGGAAATGACCGAAGAAGGCAGCATCTACGATGATGTCGATTGGCGCAGGAACGAACGGGAGGAAGTCAGTTCCGGGGATTTGCTGATGGTCGACCTGGACGATGCATGGTATTCACGCCGGGGCATGCATCAGGAGGACAATTGGGAACAGGATCGGACCGGAGAGCAAAAGCATCTTTGGCTCAGTGTGCTTGAGCTCAACCACCAGCAATTGGATGGCGAGCGCTACGTGCGCGAAGAAATGCTTGTCGACGGATGGGAAGACATTCCCAAGTCCATGCACAGTATCTGGATTCAAGGGGACTATGAGTCAAACCCGGAGGCCGTGCAAGGGCTCGAGACCCGGCAGGGTGCCGATATGTACGGATGGGTGAATATGGTGTGGCTGTACAACTCCGGCATGGAGGAAGGTGGCTTCAGCTCCGAACTCCAGACGAAAAAAATGGAGGTTCACACGGAGACGTTTGCGCCGGTATTGAAGCGAGGCTTTGTGCAGGAAATGCAGAAGTGGCAAGACAGTGGCCTGATGCCGGAGTGGGTTGAGGGCTGGTTGCCCATTCTGAAAATCCTGCTTGCCAAGAAGTCGTATATCGCCATGAGCGACATCATGCGGATGATCATTCTCTATTACGAGGGTGGCGTTTATATGGACGTGAAAATACAGGTCCAGTCGGGCAAGGCGAAGTTCAAGGATCGCCCCATGCTGCTGATCAATACGGCCAATTTCTATGCTAAGGAAAACTGGGCCATCATGGCGAATGCCGGCTGCCAAATGATCGAGGCCATCATGACGCAAGCATTGCAACAATTTCCCTCGGTCGAAGAGCTGGAAGGCTATCCTGAAAATTATCAACAGGAGCCTGGCAAGGAAGGGCGGATGCACGTCAACCTGCACGAGCGCCTTGGTGTGTGGAACATCGTCGAAAGGTATCGACACCACGACTACGGGCTGGATTTTCCCTTGAGAAATCCACGGCCCGTCAATTCCTGGTCCCATTCTTATGAGGATCGCCCCTGGAACGTCGTATGGGCCGAAGCGGAGTCGGTAAGAGAGGGAGAGTTGAGCGACGTTCAATCAAAGCTTGCTGGACTGCGGACGGAGCTTAGGGTGCTGGAGGAGGCGATGCTTATTCCCGTGCATTTGCGGCCCACCCTTTCGAAAATGACCGAAGAACAGTTTGCAGAAATCCCCCAAACGATAGAGACACTGAATGGTAAAATTGAGCTACTGACTCTTGAGGTAGAACAGCTGAGCAGACCCACGCCCCTGGAAGAGCAGGACGACGACGACGATGACGACGATGACGCTTTCGCGAAGTTGATGGAGTCTATGCCGAAAATATGAGGGCGGGGCATGGACAGGAAAGTTGGTGAAGAGTCTGAGGCTTCTCCGCGGTTTTTAGTCCATAACCTTCAGCAAATCAGGAAGATAGCTTATCGCGACCATGCGCGTGGAAGTGGCTTTGAATGACTTCAGTCAGCCGTCATGCGTGATTTCCAACAACTGATGCGCGATCTGTTGGAAGCCCATGACAAGTGATTGTTGGATGATCGGTTGCCGTTAAGGCCAGAGCCACGGGCGCTCCTCTGGTCGTCAGTGCACCTCTATCAAGCAGCGCCCTTTCTATGGAGAGAGAACGTTATGAAGAGCTTGTTCGTCAGTTTGGCTTTGGTCGGCCTGGCGCTGACTGTAAGTGCCAGCGGCACTCCTAGTGCAAAAAAGCCGATACACACGAGTGCCCTCATACCCATGTGTCCGCCGGGAGAACATGCGGTGCTGGTGAACGTAAATGGTCATCTCGTATTCGAATGCGTACCCTACTAATTTGAAAGGGTGACCCTGCGGCAAACAAAAAGCCCGGCGATCACTCGCCGGGTCTTTTTTTCGATGTAGATGGCGGGAGTCGAACCCGCGGCCGAAGGCGCTTGACGCCCCAGTCGTTCTTCTAAAAGAGGGTTCCGCCGAAGCCGGGCTCTCGGTGTAACGAATGCTTCTGCGCCACCGTACCCATTCGCGAGATGCCAGCCAAGCTTCAAAAACCCATGTCCGGAATGGTCGCCGTGGCGAAGGGTGCGATCACCGTCCAGCCTAGGTTCGAATACAGACTGCGGCCGTCTTCCGTTGCAACCAGGAGCTGCGGGCCGGTGAAGGATTTTCTCGCGGAGCCAAGGGCACTCATCACGGCGATGCCCAGTCCCTTTCGCCGGTGGTCCGATGCGGTTTCGATGCGGTCGTAAATGAAGGCATCGGCAGTCTCCGCCGCACAACCGTTGGCAGCCAGGTCTCCGTTTGGCGCGATAACGTGAACTCGGGTAACCGGCCCGATTTGATGAAGCTCCAGCCTGTATCCCTCGGGCAAAGGCCTTGTATCGCCGGTGGTCGCAGTAGCCCTCATGAAGTAATTCGCCGCCTGAATTTCCCAGCAGGCGGGTAGTGCGCTTTGCAGTTCATCGTTGGTGCCGCACAGCTTCAGATAATGTCGTGGCGCCGTAATCTCACCTGCGATGTCGTGCAAACCTGCACACAGCTCAGGAAAGACCCAGCGCTTCACTTCCTTCTCCGAATGGGTGTCCACCCTGAAGCCCCCGCGGTCTTGAACAGGGGGAGGGGAGTTGCGTGCCATCGAATGCGCTGCTTGCCATGCGAAGACAAGTTTTGGATCAACATGAGAACTGGCCACGGTTAGGTCCATGTAGTGTTTAGCTTGGCGGTGTTACGCATTCTCTGGCGGCCTCTCGCGATGACTATGCGTATCCGTGAGTCTGCAGATCCTTGGTGGAGTGGTTGTTGCATCTGGATCGCAGTGTTTCCTTGGTTTCTCACTAAAGCACGAGCTGATCTCATAGTCTGAGGCTATAAGACGTCTCAGACTACGGATTGTTAGTGGGTCTCTATGCGTCGTCTTCGGCTGGAATCTCGCCAGATGCCCATGCTGCAAGCCCCTCATCGTCATGCAGAACGCTCGCAAGGAACGTGTTCATTTCAAGAAAGTGCGGCGTTCCACCCGGCTGCACCATGTGATGGAACGATTTGCGGACCAGATCGTCGAACGGATATGTGAACACCACTTCCTCGCCGGCATTCCGGCCCAGCCGGACACGATCCTCGCAGGCAGTTATCGAGCATGAGCGATACGTGCGGCAGTTGATGGGGCGCGCTGCGTAGAGGGTGCACAGGCCCTGTTCGTCCAACAGACCACATCGCGAACCAGGTCCCGATTTTCCGAGTGAAGGAAGTCGGTGGGCGATCTGTGCTTTTTCAGGCTCCGTCAGTCCGAGCAGTTCTCTCGCAATAACGGCAGCTTCCTGCACGCTAAGAACAATACGCATATGCGTACAACACATGGCGCATCCGCCATTGTCCGGGCATGCCGGCTTGGGATAACGATGGCTGTTCAGTTCGTCCTTGACGGTGGTGTCGGCAAGGTTTAGCAGGGCATGGATCTGCACGGGAAGATCATTGTTGGATCCGCTGTCTTCACCTGAGTCAACGACGAGGCGTGCGATGATCCTGTGCGCTCGTTCCTCAAGCAGCGGCCGGTATCGACGCATGCCTTCTTCGGATGCGCATCGCTCCTCAAGGACGGCATTGACGATTTTTGCTGCGAGTTCATCCGGCAGTTCTTTCATAGGCGATGGACGGCCGATATTTATCTTTTCCATTCTTACACTTGTAGCAGGTTATGGAAAATCGACATTCCTTCCGTGCCATGGCAGGGACGTTTTATTGCTATGGCTGCCGAAAGCCACCCGTGGACAGAGATAGTTAGACCGCGGTTCTTTTTTAACTACCTGCGTCCCGTTTTTCGCGGGCTCGCGTGGCGTGTGTTACTCATCGACCTCAGTAACAAAAGCGCCCGGCGATTGCTCGCCGGGCGTTTTGCTTTGATGGTGGAGGTGGCGGGAGTCGAACCCGCGTCCGAAGGCGCTTGACGCCCGGTACTACATGCTTAGCTCACTGTTGGATCTCGTCCCGCGACAGCACAGAGTGCGAAGCGCATCGAAGGACCAGCCCGCTTGATTTAACCCTGGCCGGCCGGCGGCAGCTTTGGGCGATCCCGTGATAATGACCCTACATCCACGAGCACAGGCACAGGTGGGTTCGGGGCTAGGCCTTAAGCGGCCAGAGCGTAGTTGTCGTCGTTGGCAACTATAAGTTTGCGGCTGGATTAACGAGGAAAGCTGCCCCCTCGGCATGCACCAAGCTATCTCACTACCCCCGTCGAAGCCAGAACACCCCCGGGGAAAAAGATCGCGTTAGCGATTGAAGTATATATGGTGACGGTGGTGTGCGGTATCAAGTTCGCCGAAGGGGAAAGGGGGGCTCGCGAGAAAGGCGGGCATCCACGTTCTTCTTGGCCTCAGAGCAAAATGGATTCCCGCTTTCGCGGGAATGACGGCCTTGAGGTGCAACGGCGGCCATGAGGTGGGATGACGCCACGAACCGTGAGGCGCAACGAGACCATGAGGTGCAACGCGACATACGCCATAAACTACATACCCCACGCAAGGCAGTGGGCAGGGGTGGATTAGGCCGTGCGATTGTGCGAACGCATGGTGCGCTGTTTTTCACGTTGCCAGTCGCGCTCCTTGTCGCTGTTGCGCTTGTCGTGCTCCTGCTTGCCGCGCGCCAGGCCGATTTCCACCTTGACCTTGTTGCCTTTCCAGTACATGGCGATGGGCACCAGGGTGTAGCCCTTGCGTTCCACCGCGCCGATCAGCTGGTCGATCTCCTGGCGATGCAGCAGCAGCTTGCGCGTGCGGCGGTCCACCGGCACCACGTGGGTGGAGGCGCTGATCAGGGGCGGGATGGAAGTGCCCACCAGGAAGATCTCGTTCTTGAGCACCACCGCATAGCCGTCGCCGAAGTTGATGCGGCCGGCACGCAGGGCCTTCAGCTCCCAGCCTTGCAGGGCGATGCCCGCCTCGAAGCGCTGGTCGATGTGGTATTCGTGCCGGGCGCGCTTGTTGAGCGCGATGGTGCCCCCGGTTTCTTTCTTTTCCTTGTCCTTTGCTTTTGCCATGTCCGTTAAACTTTGGGCCTGTCGCCGCGGGCAGACTGTCTGCCTGGGGCTGTAATTCTTCTGATGGGGCCGATGTGATCCAAATCCGCCGCAATGCCTTGGTGAAATATTCGCCGACGCAGATGTTCGACCTGGTCAACGAGGTCGAAGCATACCCAAAGCGCTTCGCCTGGTGTGGCAACGCCGAGGTGATCGAGCGCGGGGACAACATGCTGGTGGCTCGGCTGGATCTCAAGTTCGCCGGTTTCCATCACAGCTTCACCACCCGCAACATCATCGACCGCCCGCGGCGCCTGCAGGTTAGCCTGGTCAACGGGCCGTTCCGCAGCCTGGAGGGCTTCTGGGACTTCATCCCGCTTGGCACGGACGGCTGCAAGGTCGCGCTGGAGCTGGATTTCGACTACGCCGGCCGACTGGGCGGCACCGCCCTGAAGCTGGGTTTCCAGGGCCTGGCCAACCGCATGGTGGACGATTTCTGCCGCGAGGCGGACAAGGTCTATGGCTGAGCGCATCACGGTGGAGGTGGTTTGCGCCATGCCGGAACGCCAACTGCTGCGCCGGGTGAGTCTGCCGGCCGGGAGTTCCGTGCTGCAGGCGGTGCAGCAATCGGGGATCCTGGATGAGCTGCGCGAGCGGGTGTTCGATCCTGAGCGCTTGGGGCTTTTTTCCCGCCGTGTGGCGGCCGACGAGACCTTACAGGATGGCGACCGGGTGGAAATCTACCGGCCGCTTACGCTCGATCCGAAAGATGCGCGGCGCCGCCGCGCCAGGTAGAGCTGGCTGCTTGCGATCAGTTCGGATCGCCGCTGCTGTCGTCCCCGCTCTTCTCGCCGCCCGCATTGGGGCTCTTGTCGCCGGAAGTGTCGTTGACGTCGTACTTGGTCTTGTACTTGTTGCTCTGCTGCACCAGCTTCTGCGCATCCTGGAAATACAGGTTGCCGTCGGTGCGCACCAGCACGTCGTTGTTGAAGTAAAGGCTCATGTTGTTGACCTTCATCTTCTCGCCACGGTGCGAATAGGTGGACACGTAATCCCAGCGATTCTGGTTGAACGGCGTGGAGACGGAAGGGGTGCCCAGCAGCACCAGCACTTGGCGCTTGGTCAGACCCGGCTTGAGCTGGTCGGAAAGGTTCTTGTCGATGGTTTTATCGAACAGATTGCCCTGGGCGACGTCGGGGGTGTACACGAGATGGCAACCGGCGAGCGAAAGCGCCAGCGTGGCATAGCCCAGTGTGCGAATCAGCTTTTGCATTCGTAGTGCGTCCGGATCGTGAAGGTGTCGATGATACACTAATGGCTTGATTCCACCGTGTATCGGGAGCTTGCCATGGAGCAGGAAACTCAAGAACTCCGTAAGGCCGGGCTGAAGGTTACCCACCCCCGGATGCGCATACTCCAGATCTTCGAGGAAGACGGCGTCCGGCATCTGACGGCCGAGGACGTCTACAAGAAGCTGCTTGGGCACCAGGAAGACATCGGCCTGGCCACGGTGTACCGGGTGCTGACCCAGTTCGAGGCCGCCGGCATCCTCAGCAAGCACAATTTCGAGGGCGGGCAGGCGGTGTACGAACTGGATCGCGGCCAGCACCACGACCACATGATCGACGTTGACAGCGGAAAGGTGATCGAGTTCGTCAGCGAAGAGATCGAACGCCTGCAGCGCGAGATAGCGGCCAAGCACGGCTATGAGATCCAGGACCATAGCCTGGTGCTGTATGTGAAGCCGATGAACAGGAAGAAGTAGGGAGCCAGGTCAGAAGCTCGCCGGATCAGCTCCCTTCCCGACGTAGAGCCGTATTCGCTTGAGTCATTGATTTCGCTTTGAAAAAGCGACGGGCAGAAAAAAAGCCGCGGGAGGACTCCTGTCCACCCTGCGGCTTACCGTTGTCTCTTGACTGCGATGTATCGGAATTGCTCGCGATACGTGCATATGTCCAGACTCCGGCGGAGTGGCATCCTGCCACTCTTCGAGTCCGCCGTCCCCACGGCTGACTCGCGCTCACCGTCTCGCGACGGCGGCTCCCCCACATCGATGGAGTGATCCTAACGAAGCCTTTACGCAGCCGGTATTGGAAAATTTCCTAGTTGTAGTGTCACAAGTCACTGGTTTCAGGGCGGGATATGCTGCTTCGCAGCAAAACCCGCATGTGAACGCCCTGGCCGTCAGGCCTGAGGCGGAACAGCCCGCCCAATGAAGTGACACGGTCGCGCATGCCCTGCAGGCCCCGCCCGCCGCGCGGCACGCGGTGCGGCAGGCCGACGCCATTGTCCCGGATGTCCAGCAAGGCCAGGGCCGCGCCCGCCCGCTCGCCAATGCGCAGGCGCAAGCGGAATACCGAAGCCTGGGAATGTTTTACGGCGTTGGTGGCGCTTTCCTGGGCCAGCCGGTAGATCGCGGTGCGGATGTCGTCCTCCAGCAGGCGAGGGTCGCCGTGCAACTCGGTGTGGTAGATCATGCCGGCGGTGGCCAGCAGGTCGCGGATCGGGCCCTCGTCCAGCGCGCGCATCAGGCCGAATTCGTCGAGCACTGCCGGGCGCAGGTCGTCCATAACGCGGTGCAGGGCACGGCGCATGTGGGCCAGGATGTCGTTGATCGAAGTGCCGATGTCGCCCATGCCGGCCTGTTTCAGGCGGGTCTGGGCCAGCTTCACGTGGGTCTGGATGGCGGTGAGGTTCTGGCCCAGTTCGTCGTGCAGTTCGGCGGCCATGTGGCGGCGCTGGTTTTCTTCTGCCTGCATATTGCCGCGCGCGGCGTCGCGCAGCTGGCGTGCCAGGTGATCCAGGCGCCGGTTCACCGCGGCGAGGTACACGTTCTGCTCTGCCATGCGTGCGCTGCTGCGGCGTAGCGCATCGGTGGCCGAGCCCAGCATCAGTGCGCCGGTACCGGCCACGGCGAGGAACATGTGCGAGGAGGCAGTCGGTATGACGTGGGTGAATACGCGGTCGACCACGGCCATGCCGAGGCTCGACACCAGCATGGACAGGCTGGCCCCGCGCCAGCCATGCCGGAAAGCGAAGAACAGCACCGGCGCCAGCGACAGGATGCGTGCGAATTCGCGTTGCGGGGCCGCCTGTTCGGTGAGGATCAGCAGGATCACCAGGGCCGGCAGCATCACCAGCAAGCCATCCATCAGCAGTTCGGAGATCTCCTGTTTCGACGGACGTATGCGCCACAGCATGATCAGCGGCGGCACGATCAGCAGCAGGCCGACGTAATTGCCGAGCACCTCATTGCCGAAGCCTTCCAGCAAACCGTTCGAGGGCAGCTCGTTGAGCAAGGCCATCATCAGGGCGTCGGTAGCCGTGGCCACCGCTCCGATGAAGCCACCGGCCAGCAGCAGGCGCGAGACTTCTTCCGGATCGCGCATGCTCGGCCGCAGGTTCGCGCGACGCAGCAGCCCCAGGCACAAGGCCACCGTCAGCGGCTGCGGCAGATCCCAAAAGACGAAGCTGTGCCAGTCGGAGCCGTACCAGTACTCGATCGATGCGGCGACCGCCAGCTCGGCACTGATCAACCAGCTCCAGTAGCGCAGCGGCGACAGCAGCAATACGCCGAAGCGCAGGCCGAATTGCAGGGTCCAGTCCGGTTGCGTGGTAGGCCAGAGCAGGGCCCAAAGCAGGCCGTAGCCGAGGCCGACGACGGGGCCGGAGGTAAGCAGGGAGAGTTTTAGACGCATGTGCGGATGTTAGCGGGCGGTGGCCGTTTCGTGACGCGAGCCCGATGTAGGCTGACAGATTTGCTACAGTGCCTCCCATGCACAGCATTGTCCTGGTCGATGATCACGCCATAGTCCGCGAGGGGTTCAAACGGCTCATTGAAATGGAGCCGGACCTCGAGGTGGTGGCCGAGTGCCGCAACGCCGACGACGCGGTGGAGGCGATCGGCCAGTTCCGCCCGGACCTGGTGGCCCTGGATCTGTCCTTGCCGGACGGCAGCGGGCTGCCTTTGATCGAACACCTGCGCAGCGTCGCCACGCATACGCGCATCGTGGTGCTGAGCATGCACGATGGCGAACCCTACGTATCGGAAGCGTTGCGGCGCGGAGCCAGCGGCTACGTCACCAAGGGCGTCGCTCCGGAGGAACTGGTGGCCGGCCTGCGGGCGGTGATGCGTGGCGAGCAATTCCTCAGTTCCGATTTGCGGCAGCGGCGCAAGGACCGGCCGAACGACACGCTTGATCCGATCGATCGGCTTACCGCGCGCGAACACGAGGTGTTCCTGTTGCTGGCGGCGGGACGTGCCCCAAAGCAGGTGGCGGCGGAGCTGGGGATCGGGCAGAAGACGGTGTACATCCACCGCGCCAGCCTGATGGGCAAGCTGGGGGCGGGGTCGGAACTGGATCTTTATCGCATCGCCAGCGAGCGGGGGCTGCTGCCTATCCGCACGTAGCACGTAGGCTGGGATAACAATCCCGGCATCGCTGGTGTCGCATGCATGGCAATGCTGGGATTGTCATCCCAGCCTACGCTTCCTAAGCCTGTGCCTGCTCCAGCATCTTCTTTGCATGCGCCCGTGTTTCGCGCGTGATTTCCACGCCGCCCAGCATGCGCGCCAGTTCATCGCGCCGGCCCTCGGCATTCAATGCCTCGATGCGTGTCTGCGTGGAATTGCCTGCGGCATGTTTGCTTACGCGCAAATGCGCGTGGCCTTGCGCGGCCACCTGCGGCAAATGCGTCACGCACAACACCTGGCAGCGCGAGCCCAGTGCACGCAGTTTCTGGCCGACCACTTCGGCCACCGCGCCACCGATGCCGGTGTCGACTTCGTCGAAAACCATGCAGCCAATGGTGTCCTTGCCCAGGGTTGCCACCTCGATACCCAGGCTGATGCGGGCGAGTTCGCCGCCCGAGGCGACCTTGCGCAGCGGACGCGGTGGCTGGCCGGGATTGGCGCTCACCAACAGTTCGCAGCGCTCGCGGCCTTGCGGGTCGGGATCGCTGTTTTCGGCAGTTTCCAGGGCCACCTGCAGCACACCGCCGGCCATGCCCAGCTCGGCCATCAGGCTGCTGACTTCCTTGCCCAAGCGCTTGGCGGCGGTTTGCCGCGCCTTGCCCAGGGCTTCGGCGGCCTTGTCGTAGTCGCGTTGCAGCTGGGCACGCTGTGTTTCCAGCCGTTCCAGCGCTTCGCCGGCGTTTTCCAGTTCGCTCAGTTCGGCCTGCAGGGCGATGCGCCGGGGATCGAGTTCGGCGACCGGCAGGCGATGTTTGCGCGAGAGTTCATGCAGCCGCATGAGATGGGTATCCACTTCGGCGTAGCGTTCGGGATCGAGGTCTACGTCCTGCGCGTAGCGGCCCAGGCTGTCGACCGCTTCATTGAGCTGGATCTGTGCGCTGTCGAGCAGGTCGAGCATCGGTGCGAGGCGATCGTCCAGCGCGGCGAGGCGGCTGAGTTCGGCATGTGCGCGGCCCAACGACGAACGCAGGGCGAATTCACCCTCGCCATCGAGCAGGTCGACGACGCCGGTGACGCCTTCGGTGAGCTTGCTGGCATTGGCCAGCCGCTTGTGGCTGCTTTCCAGTTCGGCCAGCTCGGCGGCGGGCAACGCCCACTTTTCCAGTTCGGAAAGCTCGTGCCGCAGCAAGCCCAGGCGATGCTCGCGGTCGTCGCCGCCGGCCAGTTTGCGGATGCGTACGCCGAGTTCGCGCCACTGCTGGGCCAACTCACGCACCTGTGCCACACGCGTTTCGTTTTCGGCGTAGGCGTCCAGCAGGTTCAGCTGATGTGCGCGATCCAGCAGCGCCTGGTGTTCGTGCTGGCCATGGATTTCCACCAGCAAGGCGGCCAGTTCACCGATCTGGCTGAGGGTGGCGGGGCGGCCGTTGATCCAGGCGCGTGAGCTGCCCTCGGTGCGGATCACGCGGCGCAGCTGGCAGGCGCCGTCTTCGTCCAGTTCTTCGCGCTGCAGCCAGTCGCGCGCTTCGGGCAGCTTGGCCAGGTCGAATTCCGCGGCGAGTTCCGCGCGATCGCTGCCTGCACGCACGATGCCGCTGTCGGCACGGGCGCCGGCCAGCAGCATCAGGGCATCGACCAGCAGCGACTTGCCTGCGCCGGTTTCGCCGCTGACGACGGTCAGGCCGGGACCGAACGCGATATCGGCTTCTTCGACGACGGCGAGATGGCGGACGTAAAGGGAAGTGAGCATGGAGTGAGGATGGCAGTGGTCGGGCGAATTGTAAGTGGGAACGGGTTACAGGGAATGGGGAAGGCCAGGTGCGCCGCGAACTCGACGTTCCCCGGTCCGTGGCCCCGTTTCCCACCTTGCAGGCTTCCTTGCTTTCTTCCCCGCCAAACCTTATTTCTTAGCCGTCTCACGGATTGCCACAGCGCATGTCTCGTCACCCTGGCCAAGAACTCGATGCCCGCGCTCGGCGTTTGCTGCGCACGTTGATCGCGCAGTACCTGATCGACGGCGAGCCGGTGGGCTCGCGCTCGCTGTCGCGTTCTTCGGGGCTGGACGTGAGCCCGGCCACCATTCGCAACGTCATGGCCGACCTGGAAGAGGCCGGCCTGGTCGCCTCGCCGCATACCTCGGCCGGGCGGATTCCTACCCCGCGCGGGCTGCGCCTGTTCGTCGATAGCCTGATCGAACTGCAGCCGCTGGCGCGTGACGAGATGGTGCGGTTGCAGCGCGAGTTGCCGCCGGGTCCAGCCACGGTGCGCGATCTGGCCGGCAATGCCTCGGCCCTGCTGTCGGCCATGACCCATTTCGCGGGCGTGGTGATGGTGCCGCGCCAGACCGACTTCCCGCTGCGCCATATCGATTTCGTGGCGCTGCCCGAGGCACGCGTGCTGGTGATCCTGGTGTTTTCCGACAACCAGGTGCAGAACCGCGTGATCCAGCTGACCAAGCCCTTGGAGGGGCGGGTGCTGGAGCAGGCGGCCAATTACATCAACGAGCATTTTGCCGGCTTGCGCGTGGACGACATCCGCGCGCACCTGCTGCGCGAATTGCGCGAGGCCAGCAGCGAATTGCATCAGTTGCTGGCTCAGACGGTAGATCTGGCGGCGGCCTCGTTCGCGCCGCAGGACGAGGATGTGCTGGTCAGCGGGCAGACCAACCTGATGGCCTATTCGGAACTGGGCAACGTGGAGCGCCTGCGCGAGTTGTTCGAGGCGTTCCAGAAAAAGAACGAGCTGCTGCAGCTGATGGAAACCTGCGCCAAGGCGCCCGGCGTGCGCCTGTTCATCGGCGAGGAATCGGGTTTCGCCCCGCTGGACGGCTGCAGCGTGGTCACTGCCAGCTACGGGGCGCAAGGCAGGCTGCTGGGCGCGGTGGGCGTGATCGGACCGACGCGCATGGCTTACGATCGCGTGATCCCGGTGGTGCAGGCCACCGCCCGGCTGCTCAGCGACGCCTTGAATCGCGCCGCTACGACCTTATAACGGCAGGTTGGGAGGCGGGTCCACCCGCGTATTTTGATGGTCGGCAGTCTTGCCGGCCCAGGACGATGTTTGGAGTCATTCATGCACAATAGCGATTCGCAATCGCCCAACGAGGCGCCTGAAACGGGCGCGCAGAACGCCGCGCCGAGCGATGAGCTCGAAGCGCTCAAGGCCAAACTGGCCGAGCTGGAAGCCGGCAACAAGGATTTGCGCGAAACCGTATTGCGCGAAAAGGCCGAGCTGGAAAACCAGCGCCGCCGGCTGCATCGCGACCTGGAGCAGGCGCGCCGTTTCGCCAACGAAAAGCTGCTCAACGACCTGCTGCCGGTCTACGACAGCCTGGAACGTGGCCTGGCCGTGGAAGGTGGCGACGTTGCCGCGATTCGCGAGGGGTTGAACCTCACCCTGAAAGAGCTGTTGCGCATTGCCGGCAATAACGGCCTGGTGCAGGTCGACCCGCTCGACCAGCCGCTGGATCCGGAGCGCCATCACGCGGTAAGCATGGTCGAAGCGCCCGGCAAGGCGCCCGGCACCGTCGTGGCGGTATTGCAGAAAGGCTACGTGCTGAATGATCGATTGTTGCGCCCGGCCCTGGTATCGGTGGCCAAGGACGACTAAACGGCAGCCGTAATTCCAGAACTGCGGGGTTCACTTGGTATTGAACGTGATTCGCCAGAACCCCATCTGACAACCATTCGCGGCTGAGGGGCCGCATTCAAGTTTTCCGGAGCACACACATCATGGGCAAGATCATCGGCATTGACCTGGGCACGACCAACTCCTGCGTCGCCATCATGGATGGCAGCAGCACCCGGGTGATCGAGAACTCGGAGGGCGATCGCACCACGCCGTCCATCGTCGCATTCACCAAGGACAGCGAGGTCCTGGTCGGTGCCCCCGCCAAGCGCCAGGGCGTCACCAATCCCAAGAACACCTTCTACGCGGTGAAGCGCCTGATCGGCCGCAAGTTCACCGACGCAGAAGTGCAGAAGGACATCCACATCGTGCCGTACGGCATTGTCGCGCACGAAAACGGCGACGCCTGGGTGCAGACTTCCGACGGCAAGAAGATGGCGCCGCCGGAAGTTTCCGCGAAGGTGCTGATGAAGATGAAGAAGACCGCCGAGGACTACCTCGGTGAACCGGTCACCGAAGCGGTGATCACGGTGCCGGCCTACTTCAACGACAGCCAGCGCCAGGCGACCAAGGACGCCGGCCGCATCGCGGGCCTGGACGTGAAGCGCATCATCAACGAGCCGACCGCCGCGGCGCTGGCCTATGGCCTGGACAAGAAGGGCGCCGACCGCAAGATCGCGGTGTATGACCTCGGCGGCGGCACCTTCGACGTGTCGATCATCGAGATCGCCGAAGTCGATGGCGAAAAGCAGTTCGAAGTGCTGGCCACCAACGGCGACACGTTCCTGGGCGGTGAAGACTTCGACAAGCGCGTCATCGATTACCTGATCGAGGAATTCAAGAAGGACCAGGGCATCGACCTGAGCAAGGATCCGCTGGCACTGCAGCGCCTGAAGGATGCGGCCGAGCGCGCGAAGATCGAGCTGTCGTCCTCGCACCAGACCGAAGTGAACCTGCCCTACGTGACGGCGGATGCGTCCGGTCCGAAGCATCTGAACATCAAGCTCACCCGCGCCAAGCTCGAAGCGCTGGTGGAAGACCTGGTCAAGCGCACCATCGAGCCGTGCCGCACCGCGCTCAACGACGCCGGCCTGCGCGTCTCCGACGTCAGCGAAGTGATCCTGGTCGGCGGCCAGACCCGCATGCCGAAGGTGCAGGAAGCGGTGAAGGATTTCTTCGGCAAGGAACCGCGCAAGGACGTCAATCCGGACGAAGCCGTCGCCGTGGGCGCGGCCATCCAGGGCGGCGTGCTGGGCGGTTCCGTGAAGGACGTGCTGCTGCTGGACGTCACCCCGCTGTCGCTGGGTATCGAAACCATGGGCGGCGTAATGACCAAGCTGATCGAGAAGAACACCACGGTACCGACCAAGGCCTCGCAGGTGTTCTCCACCGCCGAGGACAACCAGACCGCGGTGACCGTGCACGTGCTGCAGGGCGAACGCGACCGCGCCAGTGCGAACAAGTCGCTGGGCAAGTTCGACCTGGCCGGCATCGACTCGGCGCCGCGCGGCATGCCGCAGATCGAGGTGACCTTCGACATCGACGCCAACGGCATCCTGCACGTCTCGGCCAAGGACAAGAAGACCGGCAAGGAACAGCGCATCGAGATCAAGGCCGGTTCCGGCCTGTCCGATGAGGAAATCCAGCGCATGGTGGCCGATGCTGAAACGCACCGCGAAGAGGACAAGAAGTTCCAGGAGCTGGTGAGCACGCGCAATAAGGCCGACCAGCTGGTGCACGCCACGCGCAGCGCGCTGAAGGAGCACGGCGGCAAGGTGCCGGGCGCCCAGCTCAGCGAAATCGAAGGTGCGCTGTCGGATCTGGAGAAGGTGAAGGACGGTGAGGACAAAGCCGCCATCGAAGCCAAGATCCAGAAGCTGGAGCAGGTGGCGCAGTCGCTGTACGCCGCGGCGCAGGGCGGTCATGCCGATCCTGGCGCGGGTGCGGGTGCCGGCGCGCAGCATGGTCCGGGCCCCGGTGGTTCGGCCCAGCCGGACGACGTGGTCGACGCCGAGTTCACCGAGGTGAAGAACGACCGCAAGTCGTCGTAAAGTAACACCAGGAAGACGAGCGCCAGGCCCTGGCGCTCGTTTTTTTGGAGCCTGTCAGACCAGGCTCTGGGAAGGGGAGTCGATGGATAAGGGACGGCTCGAAGCCTTCAGCGATGGCGTGCTCGCCATCATCCTCACCATCATGGTGCTGGAACTGAAAGTGCCGCACGGCGACAGCTGGCAGGTATTGCTGCCGCAGTGGCCGGTGTTCGTGAGCTACGTGTTGAGCTTCATCTACGTAGGCATCTACTGGAACAACCACCATCACTTCCTGCATGCTGCCGAGAAGATCAACGGCAGGGTGCTCTGGGCCAACCTGCATCTGCTGTTCTGGCTGTCGCTGATGCCGGTGACCACCGGGTGGATGGGCGAGAATCACTTCGCTCAGTTGCCCGTGGCGGTCTATGGTTTTGTGCTGCTGATGTGCGCGATCGTCTGGCAGCCGTTCCAGCGCTGCCTGATCAAGGCCAACGGCGGCGATTCCTCGCTGCTGGCGCAGGCGGTGGGCGGTGACTGGAAAGGCCGGGTCGCCGTCGCCATGTATTTGTGCGGCATCCTGTTGGCGTTCGTGGCGCCGTGGGTGTCGTGTGTTCTTTACGCCACGGTGGCAGCGATCTGGTTCATTCCCGATCGGCGCATCGAATCGCGGATCATGAAATGAGCAAGCGTGACTACTATGAAATCCTGGGTGTCGACCGCACGGTGGACGAGGCGGACCTAAAAAAGGCGTTCCGCCGCCTGGCGATGAAATACCATCCGGACCGTTCCCCGGACGATCCGCATGCGCAGGAAAAATTCAAGGAGGCCAAGGAGGCCTACGAAGTCCTGGCCGACGCACAGAAGCGCTCCATGTACGACCAGTACGGCCACGCCGCCTTCGAGGGCGGC
Source organism: Dyella choica (assembly GCF_003977665.1). GTDB lineage: Bacteria > Pseudomonadota > Gammaproteobacteria > Xanthomonadales > Rhodanobacteraceae > Dyella_B > Dyella_B choica. The sequence goes on from NZ_RYYV01000003.1 coordinate 400,267, forward strand.
ATGGGCGGCCGCGGTGGCGCCAGTGGTTTCGGCGACATGGGCGACATCTTCGGGGATATCTTCGGGGACATCTTCGGCGGCGGCCGCTCGTCGCGCGCGCGGCGCGGTGCCGACCTGCGCTACATGATGGAGCTGGACCTGGAAGAGGCCGTGTTCGGTGTCGAGAAGAAGTTCGACATCCCCACCCAGGTCAATTGCCATCACTGCAACGGTTCCGGCTCGGAAGACGGCAAGACGGTGACCTGCCGCACCTGCCACGGCCATGGCCGCGTGCGCATGCAGAACGGCATTTTCTCGATCCAGCAGACCTGCCCGCATTGCGCCGGCAGCGGCCGCGCGATCGAAAAGCCGTGCAAGCAGTGCCATGGCGAAGGGCGTCTGGAAGAAACGCGCACCTTGTCGGTGCGTATCCCGGCCGGCGTCGACAACGGCGATCGCATTCGCCTGACCGGGCAGGGCGAAGCCGGTCCGGCCGGTTCCGAAGCCGGCGATCTGTACGTGGAAGTGCGCGTGCGCGAACACGCGATCTTCCAGCGCGAAGGCAGCAACCTTTTTTGCGAGGTGCCGATCCGCATCTCGCAGGCGGCCTTGGGCTCCCAGTTGCAGGTGCCCACCCTGGATGGCGAAGTCGCCATGACCATTCCGCCGGAAACGCAGACGGGTCAGCAATTCGTGTTGCGCGGTCGTGGCGTGAAGTCGGTCCGCGGCGGTCGCACCGGCGACCTGGTCTGCCGTGTCGTGGTGGAGACGCCGGTGCGCCTCACCCGCGAGCAGCGCGAATTGCTGGAGAAGCTGGAATCGACGTTTGCCGATGACGACGAGCATTCGCCGCGCGCCAAGGGCTGGATGGATGGAGTGAAGCAGTTCTGGTCGCGCGTGACCTCTTGAGTTTCACGCTCGCCCAAAACGACTCCCTCCCCTACGTGTAGTACTTGATTAGCGTCGAGTCTCAGTAGGGTTTCGAAGATCCCGCTCCGGCAAGGGGCGGGATCGGAGTAAGCCGGCAGCCAGGTCTGCGAGCATCGC
>NZ_RYYV01000030.1 GCF_003977665.1 Dyella choica
TCATCGGCATGGCGGCACCTCCGCTTGAGGGATGCCGCCATGCTCGCCCTACCTCTGCTCACCTACTGAGACTCGACGCTAATCAAGTACGTGTAGCAGGGGAGGGAGGCGATCCGCGCGTACAATGAGCCTTCCCTCTCCGTTGGATGCTTTAGCTTGACCACCGTCGGCTTCCACGCAGCCGCGCCCGAAGCGGTGCTGGATGCGCTCTTCCTACCTTTCTCGGACGGCTATTTGCCTCTACCTGACCACGGCAGCGTGCTGTTTCTGCGCGCACGTGACGGCTACCGCTTGCGCGAAGTAGCGCAAAGAGGTTGGTTATGCGAGCAAAGCTTCAAGCCATTTGCCAATGCGCTGGCGCGCAGCGGATACCAGGTGGGCGACGTCGACGCCGAGGTGCGTTTCAAGCTGGTGCTGTTATTGCCGCCGAGGCAACGCGACGAGGCGCGGGCCTGGTTCGCCAAGGCGGCACGTCATGCCGAAGGCGGCGGTGTGGTGGTCGTGTGCGCGCCAAACGCGGAGGGCGCGAAATCCGCGCAAGCCGATCTTGCCGCCCTGCTGGGATCGGTGAATCATCTTTCCAAGCACAAGTGCCGCGTGTTCTGGGGTGTGTCGGATGCATCGTGCGATCAGGCGCTGCTCGATGCCTGGCTGGCGCTGGACCGCCCCCAGCTCAACGCTGCCGGCTACATCAGCCGCCCCGGCTTGTTTGCCTGGGATCGCGTGGATGCGGCGTCCGCCTTGCTCGCCGCGCATTTGCCCGGCGATCTAGGCGGACGCGTTGCCGACTTCGGCGCAGGCTATGGATATCTCTCCACGCAGATGATCGCGCATTGTCCGGGGCTCACCGCACTGGAACTCTATGAAGCCGAGGCTCGCGCCCTTGAGCCGGCGCGGCTCAACATCGAACGCGCAATGCATGAGCACGCGCGCCGGCTTGCGTTCGAGCTGCATTGGCACGATGTCACGCAGGGCGTCGAACGGCGCTACGACGCCGTGGTTTGCAATCCGCCCTTCCACCAGGGCCGGGCGGACCTGCCGGACCTGGGGCGCGCCTTCATTGTGCAGGCGGCCCATGCGCTACTGCCGCACGGATGTTTGTGGCTGGTGGCCAATCGCCATCTGCCTTACGAAGCCACGCTCGCCGCGCACTTCGAACAGGTGCGCAATGTGACGATGCGGGATGGTTTCAAGGTAATCGAGGCAAGAGGTGTACGCGGATGAGGCTGGTCAAGCTGATCGCCAATCTCGGCTATGGCAGCCGCAGGGAAGTCGCATGGATGTTCCGCGAAGGGCGGATCACCGATCCTGAGGGGGAGGTGCTGTATGCGGATGACAAGGTCGAGCATGCGCGGATCCACATCGACGGCGAGCCGCTCGATCCACCGGGTGGCATGCTGTTGATGATGCACAAGCCGTTGGGGGTGACTTGTTCGCGCAAGGACCCGGGCCGAGTGGTGTATGACTTGCTGCCGCCGCGCTATCGCCTGCGCAGTCCCCCGTTGTCCACCGTGGGCCGGTTGGATCGCGATACGTCCGGCCTGCTGCTCATCACCGACGACGGTGCGCTGCTGCATAGGATCATCTCGCCTCGCGCAAATATCACCAAGGCGTACGAAGCCACGCTCGCCCAGGATCTGCGCGGTGACGAGCAGACGCTGTTCGCCAGCGGTACGCTGATGCTGGAATCGGAAACCACGCCGTTGCTGCCGGCGAAACTGGAAGTGCTTGGCTCCCGCCACGTGCGCTTGTCGATTACCGAAGGGCGCTATCACCAGGTGCGCAGGATGTTTGCCGCTACCGGAAATCATGTGCAAACTCTGCAGCGCGCGGCCATCGGGCAACTGCAGCTGGCAGGCTTGCAGCCTGGTGACTGGCGTCAGTTGGGAACCGATGAGATCGCTCGAATCTTCGAGCCGCCGGCAGCGTGAGCCGCCCGTGTCGCGCGATCAAGGTTTCGCTTGCATGTCACGGCTTCGAGCCAATTCGTCTTCGCGCCGCGATCGTGCGTTGGATGCCCAGGAGACCAGCTTGAACTCCGCAAGCGTGTCATAGACGGTCTGGGTATGACTGTCCCGCGTATGGTTGGAAAGCATCCCTGCTACCAGCTGCATTCCGCGCATGAAGGCGGAACGAGCAAGAAGCATATGCATGTTCATTCACTCCGCCGGCTACCCCTGCGTAGCCGCAGCCAAACTGTACCAAGCTTTAACTGTCAATGTATAGATGAGGTGAAGAATGTGCTGTCGCTCGCATTTTTGCTGCCTTGCACCAGGTTGATTTCGTCCGAATATCCCAGGTATGAATTTCCCTCTGCTCAACTTCGATAACAGTTTCATCCGCGACCTACCGGGCGATCCGGATCATGGCCAGGGCGCCAGGCAGGTCGTGGGCGCGCTGTATTCACGTATAGACCCAAGCCCCGTGTCGGCACCGCGCGTTGTCGCCTGGTCGCTTGAGATGGCGCAGGAGCTGGGTCTGGCCGAAGCCGACATTGCCAGCCCGTACTTCGCGCAGGTCTTTGCCGGCAACGGCGTGCTTGAGGGCATGCAGCCTTGGGCGTCGAATTATGGCGGGCACCAGTTCGGCGTGTGGGCCGGACAGCTAGGTGACGGACGCGCCATTTCACTCGGCGAGCTGGTGACTGCGCAGGGCAAGCGGTGGGAGCTGCAGCTGAAAGGCGCGGGCGCCACACCGTACTCGCGCGGAGCAGACGGACGAGCGGTACTGCGTTCGTCGATCCGTGAATTCCTTTGCAGCGAGGCCATGCACCATCTCGGCGTGCCGACCACGCGTGCGCTCAGCCTGGTGGTAACTGGCGACCTGGTCGAACGCGACATGTTCTACGACGGGCATCCGCAGGACGAGCCCGGCGCGATCGTCTGCCGCGTGGCGCCCTCGTTCATCCGTTTTGGACATTTCGAACTGCCGGCTTCGCGCGGCGAAATCGAACTGTTGCAGCAACTGGTCGACTTCACCATCCGCCGCGATTTTCCGCACTTGCGCGGCCATGGAGCAACGCTGTACGCCGACTGGTTTGGGGAAGTCTGCGCGCGCACCGCCAGCATGATCGCGCACTGGATGCGCGTAGGTTTCGTACACGGCGTGATGAACACCGACAACATGTCGATACTCGGGCTGACCATCGACTACGGTCCGTATGGCTGGGTCGATGATTTCGATCCGGATTGGACACCCAACACCACTGATGCCATGCGCCGCCGCTACCGCTTCGGCCAGCAGCCGAACGTGGCGTGGTGGAACCTCAGTCGCCTCGCCGCCGCCATCGCGCCGCTTGTGGGTGATGTTGCGCCATTGCAGGCGGGGTTGGATCGCTACGTCACCGAATACAGCTTGCAGGCGCGCCGCGATGTCGCTGCCAAACTCGGGTTGGCTCAGTGCCGCGATGAAGACGTGGCGCGCATGGAAACACTGCAGCAGCTGATGCAGCAGGCGGAAGTGGACATGACCTTGTTCTTCCGCGCACTGAGCCGTGTCGATCCGCATGCACCGCAGTTGGAGCCGCTGCGGCATGCGTTTTACGACGAAGCCAAATACGCAGCCGCGCAAGCGGATTTCCTGCGCTGGCTGGATGACTACGCGGCGCGCGTGCGCGAGGATGCCCGGACACTAGAGCAGCGGCTGCAGGGCATGAACGCTGCCAACCCTTGTTACGTATTGCGCAACTATCTTGCCCAGGAAGCGATCGATCGCGCGACGCAAGGCGATTACGCCGGCATCCAAACTTTGCTCGACGTGCTGCGTCACCCGTATGAAGAACAACCCGGCCGCGAGCACTTCATGCAGAAGCGGCCGGAGTGGGCGAAGCATCGCGCGGGCTGCTCGATGCTCTCTTGCAGCTCGTGACGTCCTCCCACCGTTGCCGGGATTTTGAGCACGTTGTTTGGGATGGCAATCCCAGCATTGCATCCGGCATCCCAGTGCTGGGATTGCCATCCCAGCCTACGCTCTGCCAGAGGCGGAGACCGTCCTAGCGCACTTCCAGCAGTTCGATGTCGAACACCAGGGCGCTGTTCGGTGGCACTTCCGGCGCCGCTCCGCGCCTGCCGTAGCCCATGCGTGAGGGAACGATGATGGTGCGCTTGCCGCCCACTTTCATGCCGCGCACGCCGCTTTCCATACCTTCCACCACTTCGTTCGCACCCATGGTGAAGCTGAGCGGGCGGCCGCTGTCATAGGAGCTGTCGACCTTGGCGCCGTGGTGATCCAACGCCTTGGAGTCGTACAGCCAGCCGGTGTACTGGATGCGCACCTCCGAGTCGTCGCGCGCCGTGTTGCCGGTGCCCACCACCGTGTCCTTGATCGCAAGGGACGTCACGTCTTCGGCAAGGGCCGGTTGCGAGCCGAGGGCGCCCAGGGCGAGCAGGACAGTGGCAAGAAAGGCGAACGGGCGCGGCATGGAAAACCTCCAACAAACGACTGGACGGCGACAGTAGCTCATCAAGGAGCCTCTGATCTATTCCTCCGTACCCGTTACGCCAGTGTATGCGCTTCCGGCTGTACCCGGCAGGGCCAGTCTGTCCTGTGCCGCGTGATACACCCTGCAGGACTTCCGGACGTCAAGCCGGCACGTAGGAATGGATCAGAGGCATCCTTCGGATGCACATAGTCCTTTTTGGACGGCTATAGTCCTTTCCGCCAGTTTGCAACGCAGGGATGATGTGGTACTACTGGAGCCATGGTCATCATCACCTCCAGCCGCTATTACTTTTGGTATGCCTATCCGAAGCCGGCGGCGGAGCATGGTGCGCGATCGTAACGAGTAAAGATCACCCACCTTCGAACAAGCCGCCAGCCACCCTGGCGGCTTTTTCATCAGGTCGCCGGGCACCCAACGAGGAGTGCATTGCCGTGACCCAGCGTACCGACGATCTTCGCATCCGCGAAATCAAGGAAGTCCCCACCCCCGCCGATGTCATGCGGAGCTGTCAACCCGGCGACGAGGCCCTCGCCACCGTTGCCGGCTCACGCCGCGCCCTGCACCGAATCCTGCATGGCGAAGACGACCGACTTGCCGTGGTGATCGGCCCCTGTTCGATCCATGATCCGGCTGCCGCGATGGAATATGCCAGGCGCCTGGCTGTCGAACGCGCGCGGCATGCCGACACGATGGAGATCGTGATGCGCGTGTATTTCGAAAAACCGCGCACCACCGTGGGCTGGAAAGGGCTGATCAACGACCCGGATCTGGACGAGAGCTACCACATCGACAAGGGCCTGCATCTTGCGCGCCGGCTGCTGTGCGATATCAATGCGCTGGGCCTGCCTGCCGGCACCGAGTTTCTCGACCTGATCACGCCGCAATACATCGCCGATCTGGTGGCCTGGGGCGCGATCGGTGCCCGCACCACCGAGAGCCAGTCGCATCGCGAACTCGCCTCTGGCTTGTCCTGCCCGGTGGGCTTCAAGAACGGCACCGACGGCAACGTGAAGATCGCGGTGGATGCCGTGCTTGCCGCCACCCGCCCGCATCATTTCATGGCGGTGACCAAGCATGGGCGCACGGCCATTGCGGCGACGGCAGGCAATGAGGACTGCCATGTGATCCTGCGCGGTGGCAAATTGCCCAATTACGATGCCGAGAGCGTGGCCAGCGTCTGCAGCGTGCTAGCCAAGGCGGGCCTTGCCGAACGCCTGATGATCGACGCTAGCCACGCCAACAGCGCCAAGCAGCCGGAGAATCAGCCCCGCGTAGTGGCGGATATCGCCACCCAACTCGAGGCCGGCGAGACGCGTATTCACGGCGTGATGGTGGAAAGCCATCTGGTGGCAGGCCGCCAGGATCTGCTGCCAGGGTGCGAGCTGACCTATGGGCAAAGCATCACCGACGGCTGCATCGGCTGGGATACCACGATGGAGGTGCTCGATCGCCTGGCAAAGGCGGTGCGGATTCGCCGCGAGCGGGGAGCCGAGCAGGTGGCGGCATAGCCGTGGCGCTGCTCGCCGTACAAGGCGGCGCGTTCTATGCTTTGCACCCTCTTTCATCTGCGGAACGCTCCCCATGACCCCGGAGATCCGGCATCTCGCTGCAGGCCACCGCTTTGAAACCACAGTGGAAGGCGTTGTCTGCGAGCTTGAGTACAGCCTGCGTGGCCCGGTGATGACCATTACGCACACCGGCGTGCCCGAGCAGGTGGGCGGCCGCGGCATCGCCGGCGAATTGGTGCGTACCGCACTGGAAACCGCGCGGCGCGAAGGCTGGCGAGTGGTGCCGGCATGCAGCTACGCGAAGCTGTGGATGGAGCGCCATCCGGTATTCAGCGACCTGCGGGCATGAGTACGGCGCCACCGGAAAGGCGCCGAGTGCTTCGCCGCTGGGCACCGCTGCGTTTCGTGCGTGCGCGTCCGTGGCTGGCGATATCCGCCATGCTGCTGGTGGTCGTTTGCGTGGTGCTGTCGGCCAGCGGGGTAAAGCCTGCCTCCGCCTTGCTGCTCGGCTTCGATGCCGGCGCCCTGCTTTACCTGAGCATGGTGGCACGCATGTTCCATCGCGCAACCGCAGAGCACATGGCAAGGCACGCGCAACGCCAGGACGCCGGGCGGCGCACCACACTGTGGGTCGCGGTCACGTTGTCGGTGGTGGTATTGGTGGCCTTGTCCACCGAGCTGCACGCCGCCAAGAATGGCGGCGCCGCGGCCATGGGCATGGCGGCGTTGAGCATCGTGCTGTCATGGCTGTTCATGAACACCATGTATGCGCTGCATTATGCGCACGGCTATTACGGTGATTTCGGCCGGCAGCACGCTGGGCTGGAATTTCCCGGCACGAAGCAACCGGACTACTGGGATTTCGTTTACTTCGCCTTCGTGATCGGCATGTGCTTTCAGGTCTCGGACGTGCAGATCACCAGCCACAGCTTGCGACGCACAGCCCTGCAGCACAGTGTGGTGGCGTTTTTTTTCAACGTGTTCATTATTGCGATCAGTGTGAACATCGCGGCGGGGCTCGCGTAGGTTGGCGTGTCTCCCCAACAGCCCCCTTTTTATCCCGCACGGTTATGCATTTCGTAGCAGGCAATGCAACCAGTTACGACATGCGGCAGCCGTGCGATCAGGGGGGAAGTTGGGGTACACCCGCGACTCTTAGTCGCGGAAATTATCGAACTGCAACGGCAGTTCCACCTCCGCCTTCCGCAATACTGCCATCGCCAGTTGCAGGTCATCGCGCTTCTTGCCCGTCACGCGCAGTTTCTCGCCGTTGATCTGCGCTTCCACTTTCAGCTTGGATTCCTTCAGCGTGGCGATCAGCTTCTTGGCGATCGGTTGCTCGATGCCCTGTTTCACGGTGATCTTCTGCCTTGCACCGCCCAGGTTGACTTCCGGGTCGGCTATGTCGAGCGCGCGCAGGTCGATCTTCCGCGCCGCCAGGCGTCCGCGCAGGATGTCCAGCATCTGCTGCAACTGGAATTCGCTGGGCGCGCTTTGCGTGATCACGGACTTGTCCAGTTCGAACTTCGCGTCGCTGCCCTTGAAATCGAAGCGGTTGGACAGCTCGCGGTTGGCCTGGTCGACCGCATTGGTCAGTTCGTGCTTGTCGACTTCGGAGATCACGTCGAAAGAGGGCATGGCATGGGGTCCTGATAAGGGCAGGCGGCAAGTTTATTGGATAATGGGCGGATGTATGGGACGGCGGCGCGAATGGCGGTGATTCCGTGAAAGTGGATGTCCTGGTGATCGGCGCCGGTGCCGCGGGATTGATGTGCGCGATTACGGCGGGACAGCGCGGGCGGCACGTGCTGGTGCTCGATCATGCCAACAAGCCCGGCAAGAAGATCCTGATGTCGGGTGGCGGGCGCTGCAACTTCACCAACCTGGGCGTGACGCCGGCCCAATACCTTTCGGCCAATCCGCATTTCTGCAAGTCGGCGCTGGCGCGCTATACCCAATGGGATTTCATCACGCTGGTGGAAAAGCACCGCATCGCCTACCACGAGAAGGAGCTGGGGCAGCTGTTCTGCGATGAATCCTCCAAGCTGGTCGTGCGCATGCTGCTGGATGAATGCGCGGCCGCGGGCGTTCGAGTCGAAACCAGCTGTGCCGTAGAGAAGGTGCGAAAGACGGAAGAGGGCTTTGCCGTACTCACCGCAAAGGGCGAGGTACATGCCGATTCGCTGGTGATCGCCAGCGGCGGCCTGTCGATTCCCAGCATGGGCGCGACCGGTTTCGGCTACGAGCTGGCGCGGCAATTCGGGCATAACGTGCTGCCGACGCGTGCGGGTCTGGTGCCTCTCACCTTGAGCGGCAAGCATCTGGAGCATTACCAGGATCTTGCCGGCGTGGCTTTGCCGGTGGCGGAAACGCGCGTGGACAAGCGGCACTTTCGCGCAGGCTTGCTGTTCACGCATCGCGGCATCAGCGGGCCTTCCATTCTGCAGATTTCGTCGTATTGGCAGCCGGGCGGTGACCTACGCGTGGATCTGTCGCCGGAGCAGGACATCGGCGATTGGCTGGTCGCCCAGCGCGCGGCACGACCGGCGGCGGAGCTGCGCAACGTGTTGGGTGATTTGCTGCCACGCCGGCTGGCGCAGCGCTTGTGCGAGCTATGGCTGGGCAGCAAGCCGATGCGCCAGTACCGCGATGCGGAGCTGCACGATACAGGCGCACGCTTGCACGATTGGCCGATTGTTGCCAGCGGCACGGAAGGTTACCGCACGGCGGAAGTTACACTGGGCGGTGTGGACACGGATGAGCTTTCCTCCGCCACCATGCAATCCAAACGCGTGCCTGGCCTGTATTTCATCGGTGAAGTGGTCGATGTCACCGGCTGGCTGGGTGGCTACAACTTTCAGTGGGCCTGGGCATCCGGCCATGCCGCCGGCGAGGTTGCTTGAAGCTTCGCTTCCACTGAACGCCGGCCATGTTCCACTAAGCCCCCGCAACAGGAGATTCTCCATGAAAGTCGGTTTTATCGGACTCGGCGTGATGGGTAGCGCCATGGCCAGCAATCTGGTTGCGGCCGGTCATCATGTGACGGTGTGGAATCGCTCGGAAGCGGCGGTGCAAAAACTGGAGTCACTGGGCGCCAAGGCGGCGCGAACGCCCGATCGCGCCGCGCAGGGAGAAGTGCTGCACAGCATGCTGGCGAACGACCAGGCGGTGCGCGAAGTATTTCTCGACGGCGGTGTGCTGGATGCGATGGATCCGGGCACCACGCACGTCAACCACGCCACCATTTCCGTCGCGCTCGCCAGGCAGCTTGCCGAAGAGCACGCCAGGCGCGGCTTGGGCTATGTGGCCGCGCCGGTGTTCGGCCGCCCGGATGTCGCCGCGGCGGGCAAGCTGCATATGCTGGTGGCTGGCTCGGCGAGCTTGATCGAAAAGGCCAGACCCTTGCTCGAAGCCATGGCGGCCAGGCTGTGGCCGATGGGCGCAAGCCCAGAGCGCGCCAATGTGGTCAAGCTGGCCGGCAATTTCATGATCGTGTCGGCGATCGAGAGTCTGGCCGAAGCTTCCGTGCTTGCGCGCGCCCACGGCGTGGAAGCTGCCGATTTCATCGAGATGATGACCGGCACGTTGTTCGCCGCGCCGGTGTATCAGATCTATGGCAAGGCGATAGCGGAACAGCGGTTCACCCCGCCGGGCTTCGAACTCTCCCTGGGCCTGAAGGACGTGATGCTGGCGCAGGACGCCGCGCGGGCGGAACGTGTGCCGATGCCTCTGGCGGGGGTGTTGCGCGAAAGCTTGCTCGAAGCGCTGGCCGACGGAGCGGAGGGGATGGACCTGGCCGCCCTCGCACTAGTGTCTGCGCGTAGGGCGAATCTCGACCGGCGTGCATAACCCCGGAAGCTTGTAGGCTGGGATGATAATCCCAGCTTTCCATGACGCCTCCTGAAGCTGGGATTGCCATCCCAGCCTACGGTCGACTTATTCGCGTGCGTCCCAATGCAGAGTTCCATCGATGACGGTATTCGTACGCCCGCCGATCCAGATCGTGCCATCCATGATATGCGCAATCAGCATGGCATCGTGGCCCATTTCACGTCCCTGGCTGACGGCATAACCGCGCGATAGCGGGCCGTCAGGCTCCGCATGCGCGATATAGGCCGCAATCAAGCCATTGGCCGCGCCGGAGGCGGGGTCTTCGACGATGCCCACCCCGGATGGAAAAGCGCGCACGACCAGTTGGTAGTCGGGATGGTTGCTGCGTGCAAACGCGCATAAGCCCATGCTGCCGCTGGCAACGGCGAGTGCGCCGATGGCGCTATGGTCGGGTGTCCACGCACGCAGGCTGGCTTCGTCCACGCATTCGGCCAGCCACCAGCGGCGGCCGCCGTCGACCAGCGCAGGCGGCAGCTTGCCCAGGCCGATGCTGTCGAGCGTGGCAGCCAGCAGCGGGTGCGCGCGCAGGCCGGTTTTGACTACGTGTGCCGCGGGCGATTGCAACATCAACACGCGCCGCGTGCCATTGCCTTCCACGCGGATCGGCAGCACCCCCGCACCACATTCTTGCCATAGCACGCCGTTCCGCGGGTCGGCCAGGCCGCATTCGAGCACGGCATGCGCACTGCCGACGCTGGGATGGCCGGCGAAGGCAATTTCCTTTTCCGGCGTAAAAATGCGCACACGATAGCTGGCCTTGGGATCGCCGGGCGGCAGCAGGAAAGTGGTTTCCACCAGGTCGGTCCAGCGGGCATAGCGCTGCATGTCGGCATCGCTCCATCCGCGGGCATCGGTGACCACCCCAAGGTGATTGCCGCCGCCCGGACTGGCGGCGAAGACATCCAGGTGCATGTAGCGGATGGGTTTCATACGGCTGGGAAGGGCGCGAAGCAGGAACAATCGTGCATTCTAGCCGTCGACAACTGCGCGCGTGAACGTCAAGATGGCCAATTCCGCAACACTGTCCGATTCGTCATATGCCGATTACGCTGCTCATCATCCTCGCTGGCACCTGCATCGTTTCCTTCATGGCGTTCAGCAACCGGCGCCTGGTGGATGATCTGATCCTCTGGCCACCAGCGATCGAGCGCAAGCGCGAGTACTACCGCCTGGTCACCTACGGCCTGCTGCATGCCGACCCCATGCATCTGCTGTTCAACATGCTGACGCTGTACTTTTTCGGACGGCAGATGGAGTTCGTCTACAACGCCAGCTTGGGCACGTTCGGCTTCGCGCTGTTCTACCTGGGCGGACTGATCGTCTCGATCCTGCCGACCTACTTCAACAACCGCCACAACACGAACTACCGCAGCCTGGGGGCTTCCGGAGCTGTGTCCGCGGTGCTGTTCGGCTTCATCCTCTATCAGCCCTGGGCCAAGATCTATGTGTTCTTCGCCGTGGGGGTGCCGGCGATCATCTATGCCGTCCTGTACGTGGCCTATTCCATTTACATGGATCGGCGTGGGCAGGACAACGTGAACCATAGCGCGCATCTTTGGGGGGCGGCCTATGGGGTGGCGTTCACGGCAGTGGCGAATCCGGCCGTGCTGTCGAGTTTCCTGGAAGCGCTGTCGCGGCCGAGGTTATAGCAGTCCACGGCTGGCCTGCCGCGAATCAAGCACGGCAAGTGCTTGATTGGGCGGCACCGAGTTCGGACATGTGCCGGACTCGAGTGTGTTGAGAAAGTGCAGGACCGCACTTTCTCAACACCCTGATAGGGCGGCTGGCACTTGCCGAGCATACGCACTTCGCGATGATGTCCGTACCGTCCACCGTTGGAGTACGTACGCATGGCAACGACGCGCAAGTCTGCCGCGAAGAAGTCCGCGGCCCGCAAGGCATCCCAAGAAAACGGCTCGGTGAGCAGGAAGCCCGCCGGGAAACCGCTGCCGGCCATGAAAAAGGCTGCCACGGCCAAGCAGGCGGTGAAGAAGGGGACGCCCAAGGCGGTGGCAAAGACAGCGGTGAAAAAAACGGCTGCCAGTAAGGCGGTAGATCAGGGCAAGGCATCGTTGGCGCCTGCCAGGCAAAAGCCGGCGGCGGCTCTGGCATCGATGGCGAAGGCCAAGGCGCCCAGCGCTTCGCCGGCTTTGGCGGAACCTCCCCATATCAGCCCGGAAGAGGCGGTTGCGCATATCCAGGCACTGCTGCGGTCAAAGCAGGAGCGCGTAAATCGCGGGCCGGGCTGGCCCGGCGCCAAGGCGAATCCGAATGCTGCCGACGGCCATGCGCAGCAGGGGGGAAGCAATGAAAGCCAGGGGCCTCAGCGTCATCTCGCGCATGCGCGAGGCGATCAGGGCAAGGGCAACAAAACCTGAGCTGGCCTTGCCGTCGCTCTGGCCTTTGCCGGGGCGCGGGCTGGCTAAGCTTGTTTTCTATTTTGTAATGCTCCGGTTCCCTTCCGCTCAGGAGGCATTTATCGGCGTGGGACTAGGCTCCAAGCGTAGGCCGCATGGAGTCCCCGCCATGAACAAATCTGTCAAACGCGTGCTTGCCTGCCTAACTGTGGCTGGTCTGATCAGTCTGCTTTCCGGCTGCTATGTGGCACCGGGTTACAGCTATGTGCAAAGCAACGGATATGCGGGGGATGCCTACTACGGAAGCGGCCCGGCGGTGGTCTATGACTATCCGTACGGTTACCCCTACGGCTATTACGGCGGCGCGTGGGGCTACTACGGTTGCTGCTATGGCGGCTGGTACGGCCGGGGCTATTGGCACGGTGGCCACGATTGGCACCATGGCGGCGGCGGGGGCTGGCATGGTCACGGTAGCGGTGGCGGTGGCGGCCACTGGTCCGGAGGTCACGGCGGCTGGAGCGGACACCAGCATTGATGCAGGGATGAAATCTTTTGTCAGAATGCGGGGATGATTCGTCCCCGCATTTTTCTGTCCGCCCGTCGCTTAGGTTTAGGCATCATGGTGATCGCGGTGCTGAGTGCCTGCGCAAATCTGCGCTACTACGCCCATGTGACGCATGGCGAAGGTAGCTTGCTGCTGCAGCGGCGATCCGTGAGCAAGGTGATTGCCGACCCTTCCACCGATCCCAAGCTGGCGTCGCGGCTGCAGCTCTCCCAGCAGGCGCGACGGTTTGCTTCGGACCAGCTCGATCTGCCGCGCAACCGAAGCTATACCTATTACGTGCAACTCAATCGTCCATACGTGGTATGGAATGTTTACGCCACGCCGCGTTTTTCGGTGGAGGCGGTGCCGCAATGTTTCCCAATCGCCGGCTGCGTGGCCTATCGAGGCTGGTTCGACGAGCGCAAGGCAAAGGCAGGTGCCGAGCAACTGCGCAGACAAGGCTATGATGTCTATCGCGGCGGCGTACCGGCCTATTCGACGCTGGGCTGGTTTTCCGATCCCATTCTCAGCAGCATGCTGCGCTGGGACGACGACGAGCTGGCCGGCACGATCTTCCATGAGTTGGCACACCAGAATATCTACGCCAAAGGCGATACGGCTTTCAACGAAAGCTACGCCATGTTCGTGGAACAGCAAGGGCTGCGCGAGTGGCATCGTGCGCGCGGCGAGTCCATCGGCGACGATCATGCCCAGGCGATGGATGATGGGTTCACCAAACTGGTGCTCGACCTGCGCGAACGCCTGAAGAAACTCTACGCCAGCGGCGTGGACGAAGAGGCCATGGCAAAGGGCAAGCAGCGCGAAATCGAAGACTTCCGCGCGCGCTATGCCGCATGGCGCGACCAGAACTGGCCGAACGATCACCGCTATGACCCCTGGATGGCGCAGCCGATCAACAACGCCACCCTGCTGCCATTTGGCCTGTACGATCAATGGACGCCGGCGTTCGCTGCGCTGTTCAAGCAGGTCCACGAGCAATGGCCACGGTTTTACGACCGTGTGCGTACGCTGGCAAAGGAACCCAAATCAGAACGCGAAGATTCCCTGCGCGCATTGCTCGGAAACGAGTAGGCTGGGATGGCAATCCCAACATCGCGCGGGTTGCATGCATGGCAATGCCGGGGTTTGCACCCCAGCCTACTCGCTGCGGCGAGTTCGGAGCATCCCTAGAGCCGTTCGATCAATGCCATCGCCGCGGCCGGGTTGTGCTCCTTCGCAGCGCTGATGAAGAAAACGAAGACATCCCGCTTGAGTTGCGGTGTGCGTCCCGTGTCGAGATAAGGAAGGTTCGCCGGCTGTTCCCCATTCGCCCATGCGTGCACGCATTTCGCCCAGTCATCGAGTTCCTCGCCGCCGTAGCCTGTCGCCACATTGTTGCGTGAACGCATAAGTCGCGCGTAGACGAAATTCGAGGTCACATCGGCGAAGGACGGATAGTCAGGCGAATCGGTGAACACCGTCGCCATGTCGTGCTTGCGCAGCAGCCCGAGGTAATCGGCATTGACGAATTCCCGATCGCGCACGTCCAGCACGTGACGGAGCGTGCACCCCTCAATCTGCTTCGGCAGCAAGTCGAGGAATTCGGCGAAACTATCGCGCTGCAAACGCTGGTTGGCGTCGAACTGCCAGACGATCGGGCCGAGCCGGCACCCAAGCGAGAAGATGCCGCCCAGGAAGTCCTCGATCTGAGGCCCGGTTTTTTCCAGTCTGCGCGACTGCATGATGCGCATCGGCGCCTTGACCGAGAACATGAAGCCTTCCGGTGTTTCCGCTGCCCATTTTGCATAGGTGGCGGGCTTCTGCGTACCGTAGTACGTGCTATTTATTTCGATTGCGCTGAGCTTGCGGCTGGCATATTCCAGTTCGCGCCGCTGCACGAGGCCTTTGGGGTAGAAATGGTTGCGCCAAGGTGCGAAGGTCCAGCCACCAACGCCCACGCGAATGCCGTTCACCGGCGAGGAAAGCTCGTCGAACACTGCCATGCTCCGGATACTCCGCTGATCACTTGTCCACTTTATGCTGGGCCATGTACTTGAGGTACGCGAGCACCGCATCCAGGTCCGCATCGGACAGCGACGCTTGCGTCGGAAAGCCGGTCATCCTGCCTTCGGGCCAGCGCCGCAACGACTGTGGATCGCGGATGAAGGCGCGCAGCATGTCCGTACTCAGGTATTCGGTGGGGTTATGCGGGAGGTTGAGATCCGGCCCCATCCGCGCATCGCCTTCGCCGTTGAGTGTATGGCAGGCGAAACAGGTGTGCTGGAACACGACATAGCCATGACTGACAAGGCTGTCAGCCGGTACGGAGGCGGCTGGCGCGGTGGCGGGAAAGCGCGTAGTCACATCTTGCACGCGCTCGATGCGCGCCAGCTGATACGGCCACTGCTCGCTGCTGACCTGGGCGGCGGAAGGGTTTGTCCAGACGACATAGAACGGACCTGCGTCGCCCTTGTTGCCGGGCAACGTGGGCCACGGCTGCTGTGGATCTTCAATCGCAAGCCATGCCTGAGCGCCGGCCTGGTTGAGGATGGTGTCCGCTGCCAGGTCAACCGAGAAACCGTCGTTTGCAACAAATTTCAAACGAATGCCACGCGTCAGCCCGGGAAGCAGCGCGCGCAACGGTACGGCGCGATAGCTCATCGTGCGGTGGAAGGCGACGTCGGCTTGAATCATCACGCTCCTTGCATCGGGAAGATTCAATAATTGTTGTGTAGTCCAGACCCGGGCTTGGGGACCCACATCAATGCGCAGATCGGCCGCATACAGCGGCAGGGTGCAGCCCAGCGCCAACAGGGCAAGACAACGAAGCAGGGTGCTCATGCTCTGGCCTTTTACGGACAAGTATTGGGGGAACGGTACAGATGAAACCATCGAGGGTCCTGTCGGTTACTTATCGGGAAGCTGAACCGATTCAACCAGGCCTTGAACTTCATCCCTACCGCACACACTAAGTCTTCGAATCGCCGTGAGGCGACAAGAGGGTGCCACAAGTCATCGTGGCACCCAGGGGTCGGTTCCTAAGTTTACCCTCCCCCCGGAACGCGACCTAACAAACCCCGGCAGTTATTCCCCTGGCTGCCGGGGTTTTATCTTTTCTGCCAAAAGCACAGGCTGTTCACGGCAAGGGCTTCAGCCGGATAATTGGCGAGTGCTGCCCCCAGTGCGCGGCGCATTTCTTCCCCCGACGTGGCTGCTCCATGATCGTCAGCTCCCTGCTCGACACCGATCTTTACAAATTCTCCATGATGCAGGTGGTGCTGCATCAGTACCCGGCCGCGCAAGTGGAGTACCGCTTCAAGTGCCGCAATCCAGGCATCAACCTGGTGCCGTATATCGATGAGATCCGCGAGGAGCTGCACGCGCTGTGCAGCCTGCATTTCACCCAGGCGGAACTTGATTACCTGCGCAGCTGGCGCTTCATCAAGAGCGATTTCGTCGACTTTCTAGGTTTGTTTCAGCTCAACGCCAAGTATGTTCAGATCACGCCGTCGCCGCTGAACAACGGTGAAATCGAGATCCGCATTTGCGGCCCGTGGCTGCACACGATTCTTTACGAAGTGCCTTTGCTGGCGATCGTCAATGAAGTGTATTTCCGCAACACGCAGCCTGGCCTGGACTTGACCGAAGGCCGCCGCCGCCTGAAGGAAAAGATCGCGTTGCTGCGCGACACTCCCGGTTACCACGACTGCCGCATCGCCGACTACGGCACGCGTAGACGTTACTCGCGAGAGTGGCATCGGGAAGTGGCCGGAACGCTGCACGAAGGACTGGCGACGCAACTGGCCGGCACCAGCAATGTGTGGCTGGCCTGGCAGCTTGGCCTGCGTCCGCTCGGCACGCTGGCGCATGAATATCTGCAGGCGCACCAGGCGCTGGGGCCGCGCTTGCGCGATTCGCAAGTGGCCGCACTGGAAGCCTGGGCCAAGGAGTACCGTGGCGACCTTGGCATCGCGTTATCGGACGTCTACGGGCTTACCGCCTTCCTGCGTGATTTCGACATGTACTTCTGCAAGCTGTTCGACGGTACCCGCCACGACTCGGGCGACCCGTTCGCCTGGGGCGAGCGCGTGCTGGCTCATTACCAGGCCAACCGTGTCGATCCGCGCAGCAAGATCCTGGTCTTCAGCGACAGCCTGGACATCCCCAAGGTGATGCAGCTGTACAAGCATTTCCATGGACGTTGCCAGCTCGCGTTCGGGGTGGGTACCAATCTCACCAACGACGTGGGCCCCAGGCCGCTCAATATCGTGATCAAGATGGTTCGCTGCAATGGGCAGCCGGTGGCAAAGCTCAGCGATTCGCCGGGCAAGAACATGTGCGAGGACGACGCGTATATCGCCTATCTGCGGCAGGTGTTCGATATTCCTGTGCTGCCGGAAGCGGAGCCGATCGGGTAGCGACGTAGGCTGGGATGCAAATCCCAGCGCTGCCATGCATGGTCATCCGGATGCAGGGGTTCGCATCCCAGCCTATGTTCGCATCAGAACGCCGGCAACACCGCGCCGTGATACTTCTGTTCGATGAATGCCTTGACTTCCGGACTGGTCAGGGCCTGTGCCAGCTTCTGCACGCGCGGGTCATCCTTGTTGTCGGGACGTCCGACCAGGTAATTCACGTAGGGTGAATCCTTGTTCTCGATCAGCAGCGCATCCTTGCCCGGATTCAATCCGGCCGCCAGCGCATAGTTGGTATTGATCAGCGCCAGGTCCACTTCATCCAGGGTGCGCGGCAGCATCGCCGCTTCCAGCGGCTTGAACACCAGGTTTTTCGGATTGGCGACCACGTCCTTGGGCGTAGCCAGTTCGTTGTTCGGATCTTTCAGCGTGATCAGCCCATTGCGGGCGAGCAGCAGCAGAGCGCGGCCCTCATTACTGGGATCATTCGGCAGGGTGACCGTGGCGCCGCTCGGAAGCTGATCGGTCGACTTGTACTTGTGCGAGTAGGCGCCAAACGGCTCGATGTGCACGCCGGTAACGATCACCAACTGAGTGTTGTGCTCGCGATTGAACGTATCCAGATAGGGTTTGGTCTGAAAGTAGTTCAGGTCGATGCTTTTTTCCGCGACCTGCGCGTTGGGCTGCACGTAGTCGGCGAACACCTTGATCTCCAGCTGCACCCCTTGCTTGGCCAGGATGGGCTTCACTTCCTTGAGAATTTCCGCATGGGGCACGGCGGTGGCGGCCACGGTCAGCGTCTGGCCGTTCGAGCCGCCGGGGGCGGAAGAGGAGCAACCGGCCAGGAGCAGGCTGGCGGCCAGGAAAAGGAGTTTCTTCATGGAGGGCTATCCTTGTGCGATGCGTCAGAATAGCCTTCCATACGGCTGGGTGCAAAATTCTTGCGCTAGTGGCGGCCGTAATGCGCCACGATACGGTCGCCCAGCATCTGCAGCAGTTGCACCAGCACGATCAACAGCAGCACCGTCACTACCATGTAATCGGACTTGTAGCTGAGATAGCCATAGCGATAGGCCAGGTCGCCCAGGCCTCCCGCGCCGATCGCGCCACCCATGGCGGTATAGCCGACCAGCGCGATGGCGGTGACCGTCACCCCGGCCCATAAGCTGGGGCGCGCCTCGGGCAGCAGCACGTGGCGGACGATTTGCCAGGTGGAGGCACCCATCGCCTGCGATGCTTCGATCACGCCGTGTTCTACTTCGCGCAATGCCGTTTCCACCAGGCGCGCGAAGAAGGGCGCCGCGCCGATCACCAGCGGCGGAATCGCGCCGCGGATACCTAGCTTGGTGCCGACCAGCACGTACGTGAGTGGCATCAATACGATCATCAGAATGATGAAGGGGATCGAGCGCAACACGTTCACCACCAGCGACAACGCGCCATAGAGCTTGGGCATGGCGTGCAACTGTCCTTTGCCGGTAAGGAACAACAGCACGCCCAACGGCAGGCCGATCGCCACCGTGAGCAGCAGGGAGCCCCCGAGCATCAGCAAGGTATCGATGCAGGCCTGGCCCATCTCGCTCCAATCGTCGATGTTCGGGAACAGGCTGTGCAGCAAGGGAAGCTGGGTGGCGATCATCGGGCAAGTTCCTCAACTTCGATGCCTGCTTCGCGCAATGCGCGCAGGGCGGTATCCACGTTTTCGCCCTGCATGGCCAGGGTCAATTGGCCGTAGGGCAGATCCTTGATGCGATCGATGCGTCCGGCGAGGATGTTGAAATCCACGCCGGTTTCGCGCGTGACGCGTCCCAAAGTGGGCGACCAGGTCGCTTCGCCACGGAACGAAAGGCGCATGATGCGCCCGGGCACATGCTTATAGATCGTCTGCTCGCCGGAGTTTTCCTCCGGCAGTGCTTCGCTGACGAAGCGGCGCGTGGTGGCGTGTCGCGGATGCAGGAATACATCGGCCACGGCGCCATGCTCCACGATGCGGCCGGCATCCAGCACGGCTACGCGATCGCATACGCGGCGCACGACGTCCATTTCGTGCGTGATCAGCACGATGGTGAGCTTCAGCTCCCGGTTGATTTCAGCCAGCAGGTCGAGCACGGATGCGGTGGTCTGCGGATCGAGGGCGCTGGTTGCCTCGTCGCACAGCAGAATCGACGGATGGTTGGCCAGCGCACGAGCGATGCCCACGCGCTGCTTCTGTCCGCCGGATAGCTGAGAGGGGTATTTGCTCGCATGTGCGGTCAGGCCAACGCGTTGCAACAGCTCATCCACGCGTGCGCGAATCGTCCCTGCCTCCTGGTTGCCGGCCAGGCGTATGGGAAAGGCGATGTTTTCCGCTACCGTTTGCGATGACAGCAAGTTGAAATGCTGGAAGATCATGCCAATGCGCTGTCGGGCTACGCGCAATGCCTCATCGGACAAGGTGGTGATCTCGGTGTCGCCGATCAGGATTTTTCCGCCGCTAGGCCGTTCAAGCAGGTTGATCAGGCGGATCAGCGTGGACTTGCCGGCGCCGGAATGGCCGATGATGCCGAACACCTCGCCATCTTTGATGTCCAGGCTGAAAGGTTCCAGGGCCGGAATGTCCTTGCCTTCGACACGGTAGGATTTGTGGACATCGATGAAACGGATCACGTTGGGCCCTGGCGGGTGGTCGAAACGGCCATTTTATGCCACCCGGCATCGGCGGCGCTGCAGTAGACTGCCATATCGATATGACCGGAGCGATGCCATGACCACCGTATACGACTTCAATGCGCGCGACATCGACGGCAACGAGCGGTCCCTGACCGAATGGCGCGGCAAGCGGCTGTTGATCGTCAACGTGGCTTCCAAGTGCGGTTTTACACCCCAATACAAGGGGCTGGAGGAGCTGTGGCGCAAGCACCGCGACCAGGGCCTGGCCGTGCTCGGCTTTCCCTGCGACCAGTTCGGCCACCAGGAGCCCGGCGACGAGGCCCAGATCAAGCAATTCTGCTCCACCACCTATGACGTGACCTTCCCGATGTTCGCCAAGATCGAGGTGAATGGCGAGAACACGCATCCGCTTTACCAATGGCTGAAGAAGCAGGCGAAGGGCTTGCTGGGCAGCGAGTCGGTCAAGTGGAACTTCACCAAGTTCCTGGTGGATGAGCAGGGCAACGTGGTGAAGCGCTATGCGCCGAACGATGCGCCGGAGAAGCTGGAGAAGGATCTGGCGAAGCGCTGAATCCGTGCCGCCTTGGATTGGCTCCTCATGGCCGGCGTCAATCAGCTCTTGCCGCTGAACGCCGCCAGCAACTCCACAATCGAATCCAGATTCCGGCTCGGACTGGGCTCATCGTCTGCGCGCGCGAAATTGTTGAGCATGATCGCAAACGCCAGCCGTTCGCCGGCTGCCGTCGTGACATATCCCACCAGGCAGCGCACGTTGCTCATGCTGCCGGATTTGGCCCGGACGTTGTCTGCCGCAGCTGTATTGCGCATGCGCCCTTCGAGCGTGCCATCCACGCCCGCAGCCGGCAGTGCATCGCGTAACTGGGCGGCATAGGACTGGCTGGCGAGGTAGGTCAGCAGACGCACAAACGCGTTGGGTGTGGATAGATTCTTGCGTGACAGTCCTGCGCCTTCTTCGATCTGGGCCATGCCGGGCGCAATGCCGATGCGCTCCAGCAGGTCTTTCAGTGCACGAGTACCCCAGGCTTCGCTGCTCAGGAAGCCGGCCGGCGGATCGCCGGATTGCCCGGCATTGGCCAGCGCTTTCACACCGGCGATTTGCAGCAGGTTCTGCAGATAGAGATTCTGCGAACGCTTCAGGCCGCGATTGAGAATCTCCATGACTGGCGGTGACAGCACCTGCGCCAGCACCACGGCCTTGCCCGGATCCGTACTGTCCTGTTCCGGCCAGTGCCGCACGCGCAAGGCGCCATGGACATGCACTCCATGGCGCTCAAGCGCTTCGCGTAGCTGCGTGCCGGCGTACCAGGCCGGATCGGCGATGGCGAGCTTGAACGTCTGCGGTTCTGCATGCGCCGCGATATGGCCGAACGCGTACAAGGTAGCGTCGCCGGGGGCGCGATAAAGATTGACGTCGTTGCGCGTGTCTTGCGTGCTGGTGGTGAGCGTATTCACTACGTGCGGGATCGCGCCCGCCAGATCGAACGTCAGGGCCGCGGGATGACCGGGTGCCGTCGCCGGGGTCACGGTGACGTGGACCATGTTTTCCTGCACGCTGAGTGCTGAGGACGGCACGGCGAACCAGCTTTGCAGGTCACGCGCCTCCCAGCCGGAACCGTCCTGCGGCCCCTGGAAATAGCTGTCGTCGGCGATCAGGTCGCCTTGTACCTCATGCACGCCGCTGGCGGCGAGCTGGCTGGCCAGCTGATCGGTCCAGTCCATGTTGGTGTCGGGCGTGCCGAGGGTGGGATCGCCCATGCCGCGCAAGATCAGCGGCCCTTCCAGCCGGCCCTGCACCAGCTGACGCGTGGCGAGCAATTGCGTGGGAATGCGGTAGTCGGTGCCGATCGTGTCCAGCACCAATGCCGCCGTGTAGAGCTTGGCGGTGGATGCCGGCTGCAGCAGGCGTTCCGCGTCGTGTGAGTACAGCGTGCGGCCAGTGTCGAGAGATACTACGGCGATACCCCAGCTCGCCGAGGCGAAGCGCGGCTGTTCGATCTGCGCATCAATAGCCGCGGCAAGCTGCTTCGGCGTGCTGGGTGTTGGCGCAGAAGCGGGTGCATTCTGCGCTCCGGCCAGTGCGCTCCACAGCATGCATGCCGTGGCAAGCCATAACAGATATTTCAAGAGGAAGTACTTCATCACTCTAGTATTGCTGAGCGGTGCCAGGCACGGTAGCTGGCATCACCCAGCCACGCTGTCGGTGTATGCGCAAACCCAGCCAAGTCAAGCTGGCTCCGCGGATGGCCATGAAGGACATGAAGGCCAGCCATAGCGCCTGGTTGTTCTGGGCGTGCGTGAGCCGGATCAGCAGCGCATAGCAGGCGACAGATAGGAGCATGCTGTTGCGCAATTCGCGTCCTCGGGTGGCGCCGAAGAACAAGCCATCCAGCAGATAGCTCCAAACTCCGACTAGCGGCAATGCCGCCAGCCATGGCAGAAAGGTATAGGCCACTTGGCGTACGTCGGGCAGATTGGTTTGCACGTCGATGAAGAAGCGTCCAGCCACGGTGAAGAACATGGCATAGACCGCGCTGCTGAGTAGCGCCCAGCCGCCGGAAACCACCAGCGCGCGGCGCAGCGCCTGCTCGTTCCCGGCGCCGATGGCGTGGCCGCACAGGGCCTCTACGGCATTGGCGAATCCGTCAAGACAGAAGGCGGCGAGCATCAGGCCATTGAGCAAGAGGGCATTGGCAGCGACGGTGGCATCGCCCAGCCTTGCGCCCAGCAGCGACTGACTGAAGAACACGGCTTCCAGCGCCAGAGTGCGCAGGAAAATATCGCGGTTGGCTGTCAGCAGCGGCCGCCAGTGCTCCCAGCCGCGCAGGGCAGTCCAGTCAATTTGTCCACCCAGGCGGCCCGCAACTTGACTTGCACGCCAAAGGCCGTAGATGGCACCGCACCATTCGCCACCGACGGAGGCCAATGCTATGCCTGGCACGCCCCAGCCGAAGCCCAGCACGAACAGCAGGTTGAAGATGATGTTCACCAGATTGGTGACCAGCAGCAGGCTCAGGGTGGTGCGCGTACGCTGGGTGCCGATGAACCACCCCGCCAGAGCGTAGTTGAGCAAGGCTGCGGGCAGTCCGAGCAGGCGCAGATGCAGGTAATCGAGGGCACGGCCGGTCATCATGGGGGTGGCGTGCATCTGGCCGAGCAACCAGGGCAGGGCCGGCACCATTCCTGCGGCGGCCAGCACGCCGAGCAGGGCGGCCAATAGCAATGCTTGCACCTGCACCGTGCGCAGCGCCGAATCATCGCCCGCGCCCATGGCCTGGGCGGTGAAGCCGGTGGTGCCCATGCGCAGAAAGCCCAAGCTCCACACCGGCAGTTGGTAGACCGCGCTACCCACGGTCACTGCGGCCAGATCCTGCGTATGCGGCAGGTGGCCGGCCACCGTGTTGTCCACCAGGGAGACCAGCGGAACGGTGAGGTTGGAAAGAATCATCGGCGTAGCCAGCGCCCACACCTGTCGGTGCGTCGGGCGATGGCGCCAGGCTTCCAATAGCGTCGTCATGGGGGATTCGCGGGCGGCGGACCGGCATTCTGGCGCTGTTTCGGGCAGTCAGCCAGTGCGAGATGGTACCCTTGCAGCTTTACCATCGTCGGCGAAGGTCGGCGCTCATCCTTTTACGCGAGACCACCATGCAGATCGCCGACAACTCCGTAGCCTCCTTCCATTACACCCTTACCGACGACCAGGGCCAGGTCATCGACAGCTCCGAGGGCCGCGAGCCGCTTACCTACCTGCACGGCAGCGGCCAGATCGTACCGGGCCTGGAAAAGGCGATGGCCGGCCGCGTGGCAGGTGATCAGTTCAAGGTCGACGTGGCGCCCGCCGAAGGTTATGGCGTGCATCAGGCGGAACTAGTGCAGGCGGTGCCGCGCGAGGCGTTTCAGGGGGTGGAGGAAATCCAGCCCGGCATGCAGTTTCAGGCGCATGGTCCGCAGGGCGCGGTGCACGTCACCGTTACCCGGGTCGATGGCGATACCGTGCACATTGACGGCAACCATCCACTTGCCGGCCAGACCCTGCATTTCGACATCCAGGTGACCGACGTGCGTGCCGCCAGCGAAGAAGAACTTGCGCACGGGCACGTGCATGGCCCGGGTGGCCATCACCACTAAACGGTACATGCCTGCGGTTAAGGAGCCTTTGGAATAGGTAATAGGTCAAGGGCTGCTTAATGCCGGCGCCGGAGAACGTCACATGCAAGGACGCTTGCGCATCGCCATTGTCGGTTACGGCACGGCCGGTCAGGCTGCTGCTCTCATGCTGCATGCGCAGGGTCACGAAGTAAGCGTGTTCGAGCAGGCGCCGGTGCTCAGGCCAATCGGCGCCGGCTTCCTGCTGCAGCCCACCGGTTTTGGTGTGCTCGTTCGGCTTGGGCTGCACGAGGCGGCGCTCGAGCAGGGGCAAATCATCGATCGCCTGCACGGCTGCAATCATCGCGGCCGCATGGTGATGGACATGCGCTATGCCGAGCACGCCGCGGACTGCTTCGGCGTGGGCATGACGCGGGGCGGCCTCTTCACGCTGTTGCGCGATGCCTATCCCGAGGCGCATCGCGTCCTTTTAGGAGTGTGTATCGAGCAGCTCATTGACGACGGGCGTTGGCTGCTTGACAGCCAAGGCGAGCGTCATGGTCCGTTCGATCTGATCGTGTCTGCCGATGGCGCGCACTCGCGCCTGCGCCGCTCCGTGCCGGGCCTGGTGCAGCGTGAAACCTTGTATCCCTGGGGCGCGCTGTGGTGTCTGCTTCGTGCGGACGATTGGCCGTATCCCCATGAATTGCGGCAGCGCTATGCCGGTACGCGCGAGATGATCGGGATGCTGCCGGTGGGGCGACGCGTGGACCATCCCGGCCGCTGGCTTACCTTCTACTTCAGCTTGCCGGGCGATCAGGTGGATGCGTTCGACGAGCACGGATTCGACCGCGTGCGCCAACGCGCCGCGGCGATTTGGCCCGAGGCATCGGTAGAGTTGAAGGACATCGACTCGTCGCGGCAGCTCAATCGAGCTCGCTATCGCGATGTCGTGATGCGTGCGCCGGTCCATGGCCGCATGGTGTTTCTGGGCGACGCCGCGCACGCGATGAGTCCCCAACTGGGACAGGGCGTGAACATGGCATTGCTGGACGCCGAGGCCCTGGCGCAGACGCTTGCAGACAGCTCCAGCGTGGACGAAGCACTGCAAGCATACGTTCACAAGCGGCGTGCGCATTTGGCGGTTTACCAGCGCCTGAGCCGATGGTTGACGCCCTTGTTTCAATCGGAGCGCAGGGCTCTGGCTGTCTTGCGCGATCTTGGATTCGGACCGCTAGGCCGTTTGCCGCTGGCGCGCGGTCAGATGTTGAAGATCCTTACTGGCACGAAAGCAGGATGGTGGCGCTGAAGCGCCACCATCCTGCATCAATAGCGGTCCAATATGCCGACGAAGTGCCATCGCGCGGGCCTTGTTTGCTGCAGCAAGGGACTCCTTTGCCAGCGGCGTTCCAATCCTCCGTGTGAGATCGAACCGTGCCTTCAGTGATGCTCGTCCCGAATCTGTAAGGGTGATGGTTTTGGCTCCAAGCCAGTACTATCAATGAATGCAGCCATTTTGCGGGCTAGCAAATCGGGGAATTGATACATTGCTGCATGTCCCCCATCGGGAATGGGCCATAATTGAGCGCTGGGGATCAATTCCTTTAGCGTCTCAGAATTGTGCAGTGTTAATACTTCATCGCGTGTTCCATCCATGACAAGGGTGGGCACTGTTAAATGCTTGAGCTTTCCCGAGGTGATGTCGTCTTGCCACCAGGCCTGTAACGCCTGTCCCTGGGTGGCCCCTACGGCATCCGACACGGTTGCGCTATAACCTGCCGGTTGAAACATCTCTCGCGTGAAACATCCATCGATTTCAACTTCCGCCCATTCGGGAGGGAAAAGCACCTTCATGATGTTTTCGAAAACTGGAGGCACTTTGCCGTCGAGTATGGCTTGTACATGCGCCGATGTGGGTTCCGCTTCGTCGCCTGACGGTGCTGTGCTCAATAAGATCAGCCGGCTGACGGAGTTGGGATCATTCAGCGCATAGCGTTGAGCGACCATTCCACCCATCGACCAGCCAATGACCGCGATACGGTCAAATTTCAACTGCTTTTTTAGTGCGTCGACAAAATTTCCCACCCTATGTGCCATGTTGGCAATCGTGGTGGGTAGGGCGGGGTCTAGTGACTCACCTATACCGGGGTTGTCAAAAATGATCACCGTGTGCTTTTGGGCTAGGGATCCCAAAAAATAGGCGTTCCATTCCGACATCGTCGATCGATAGCCATTGATCAGCAAGATCGGGCTCCCTTGCCCCAGGACATAGTAGCCTACTTGTTGAGTTCCTCCATTGGGGGAGGGTAATTCAACGGTTTTCTCCAATAATTGGGGGTTGCTATCTGGCCTGCTGCCAGTGTGGCAAATACGCTCGTTGGTCTGGTTGGTCGCGGCCATTACGGCTGGCCAGGGTGCGACCAGGGTGATCGCAAATGCGACCCATGGCGCCTTGAAGAATCTTCTGATCGATAAAGTGTTGGTTGATTCGGGTTGCATGGGGAAATCCTTGTCTTTTTCAAATGATATATTTGAAAGCACGTATTTATAGGATGATGTAATCATATGTAAAAATTTGCCTGATCAGTGCCGGCTTAAGCCGGAAAGGTGAATGAAACGGCGTTGCAAGGCCGTTTCAGTCGAGTTCTCCGACGCGGCGTGCCCGTATTCGAAGAAACTTCTCGATCCCGCATGGATTGTTGGCATTCCAGGCAAATTGCTGCCGCGGTTCGACACTAAGTGAAGCTGAGGGTTCTCGGCCATGACGGAAGCTGGGTAGTGGCGCTGAAGCGCCATGCGCTCCCGCCTCAATACCAGTCCAGCAACGAGACGCCCGCGCCCAGATACGTGGCGTTGTGGTTGTAATCAAGAATGTTTTCGCCGTAACCCTTGAACAGTTCCATATAGCCGCGCAGGCCGCCTGCCAGTGGAAAACTCCAGGTAAGGTGCCCTGCGCCGTGCTGCCGGCTGCCACCGCGCAGGGAGTCGCGCAGCAGCAGGCTGAATTCCTGGCCATGCCATTGGTGGATAATCAGCATGTCGGCGCGGCCCACGTAGTTGCTGATATCCGGGTTGTTGTCATCCTTGGCTGGTTCGGGAATGCGCCACCATGGGCGGAGCATGATCGTCCAGTTGCCGCGCTCGAATCCGACCTGTGCCATCACCCGGTTCCAACTGCGTGACTCAGGGTCGGATTGTCCGTTGGACTCATGATCGAGGCCGATACCAAGCAGCCGGCCATGCCAGCCGAACAAGGGGTAATCGGTGTTGAACACCAGCATCGCCTCGGGTTCGTAGTCGGTCTCGCGGAACGGACGCGAGTGCTTGGCGTTGTAAACCTGCCAGTAGGAATCCTGCGTGTAACCGAACCAAAGGTCTCCGGTATCGCCGAACACGCCCTGCCATACCTTGGTTTTCATGCTCAGTTGGAACTTGCCCTCGACGTCCTGCATGCCCAAGGGCGTATGCACTGCATTGTTGGCATTCGGGCTATAGGGAAGATTGTTTTGGTGCGTGGTGGCAAACAACGGCAGTACGTAGATCGGCTTGTAGCCGCGCAAGTTGAAAGTGCCAAGCTTGCTATCGGGGGAAAGCTCCCAGCGGCGGTCCAGCAGCGAAAGCGACGGGGGCACATTTTCGGAACCAGCCGTTGCAGGCTCATGCTGGAATCCGACGGACTCAGGCGGCGTGGCTTGCTTTGGCGCAACCGGCAGCCGGTTGCGCCCGGACGCGCGGTCATAGCAGGCCAGCCGCTGTGCGTCGTTCCTGATGCCGGTGCATGCCTTGACGTCGGCAGGATCGACGTTTTGCGCGTGCAAAGGCAATACCGCAAGGCTGGCGCTCACGCCGGCCAGCAAAACGCCGGACCAAGTTTTCATGCTTGTTCCTCCAGGGGCCTTATGCGCTACCCCCGGCAAGTCTAGCCATCCGCGTGCGCAGCAAAAAGGCCGGCCGTCCGAGGACGGCCGGCACAGTTCGAACAGGATGCGGGGGACTCGCTCAGTTGAGGTTTTTCACCCAGCGCTCGTATTGAGCTTTGCTGACACGGTTTCCGTTTTGCGCCACGTACAGGAAATCGTTGGCGAGCGGCGGATAGGCGTTGGCGTCTTCCTTGCTGATGTATTGCTTGCCGTTGGCCAATTGCTCGAACGACGGCGGCGACGCCGTGGACGGCGTTGAACCCATGGTGGATTTGACCGTGACCTGGCCTTGTGCCGTGTTGTACGTGGCACTGTTTGCACCGCTGTTGCTTGCGGAGTAGGTGCTTTGGCTCGGGGAGGTTGTCATCACGCTATGTGCGGGCGGCGTTGCTTGCTGTAGCGGTTGGCTTTGTGTTTGTGCCGATGCGATACCCGTAACGAGCAGGCCCGTGCCGAAAATACAAGTGCGAAGAGTTTTCATCAGGGAGCTCCATGCAACGCTTGTGCGAACCGGTGTAAGCGGCCACGATGCGTGGTGCACATCAGCCCGCCAAGCTTGGAATCCACCTTAGCAAGGTGGTCGTAAATACCAGCAGAATGGCGCTGTACCCATTGCGTGAAGGCGGACTTCATTGAGTGAACTTTCAGTGTCGAAGAGCGTTCTAACTCTCTCTCAAGCTCGTGCTTTGCAGTTGGCAGCACAAGGGTTGCTGCAAGCCCCTAAACGTCGAGCAAAGCGTGACGATGTGATCGGCGCGATCCAGCGCATGCGTCTGCTGCAAATCGACAGCATTCATGTCGTTGCGCGCAGTCCTTACCTGGTGTTGCATGCGCGCGTCGGCGACTATCCTCAGGTCTGGCTGGAGGAAGCGTTGGAAGCCGGGCGCATCGCCGAATGCTGGGCGCATGAGGCCTGTTTCGTCAGCGCAACCGACCTCGGTTTTCATCGCGCATGGCGCGCCCAGGCGCAAAGCAATCATTGGGCGGACAAGCACGCGGCGCGTGCGCGCGACGCCAATCTCAAGGAAATGCATGCCTTGCTCGAACGCGTACGCACATCGGGGGCGGTGCGCGCTTCCGATTTCGAGCGCGCAGAGCGCGCAGCTTCGGGCTGGTGGGAATGGAAGCCGGAAAAGCGCTGGCTTGAAGCATGGTTTGCCTCGGGCGAGTTGATGGTGACGCGGCGCGAGCGCTTCCAGCGCGTCTATGATCTGGCCGAGCGGGTGCTTGCCAAGCTCGATCCGCCGTTCGACAGCTCGTTGTTGGCGCGATCCCCTGTCGAGTTACGGCGGCAATTCATTCTCGACAGCGTGCGCGCGCTTGGCATCACGCAGGCGCGCTGGATCGCCGATTATTTCCGCCTCAAGCCCGCCGTGGACGAGTTGGAGCTTGCTCCCCTGCTGGCTAGCGGGGAATTGCTGAGCTTGCAGGTAGCCGGCTGGGACAGCGCCGGCTATGTGCACCGCGACCATGCTGCCTGGCTTGATAAAGCTTGCGCGGGACGACTCAGGGCAACTCATACGGCGCTGCTTTCGCCATTCGATCCGCTGGTATGGGATCGGGCGCGCGTGCGCGCCATGTTCGACTTCGACTACACCATCGAGTGCTACGTGCCGGCCGCCAAGCGCCGCTACGGATATTACGTGCTGCCGATCCTGCATCGCGGACGATTGATTGGCCGCCTCGACGCCAAGGCGCACCGCGCCGAAGGCTTGTTCGAGATCAAGGCGCTGTATTTCGAAGATGGGATCACACCGAGTGAACGCATGCTGGCAGAAGTGGCCCAGGCGGTTGTTTCCACCGCGGCCTGGCACGGCACGCCCGATATTCGGCTCGGGCGATGCCGGCCAGCAACTTTGGCGCCGGCGCTGCGCGCCTATTGGAGACGCAAGGTGTCAGCGTGACGTAGCGTCCGGCGATGTACACGCGTGGCCCTGTAGGGTGTCGCGCAATTGCTGGGCAAGCCCCACGCAGCGATTGGCGAGGTACGGGCGCACGCCAGGGTCATTGGCTTCCTGCAGCAAGGTATCGCGCATCGCCTGGTAATGCGTTTGCAGGGCTTCCTGGGGAAAGGTGCCGGCGGCGCGGTGACAGGCGAGGTAGCTGGCCAGGTAGCTATCGCAGGCCGGAATGCCGGTAACCACCTCGTTTTTTGGTGTAGGACCAGCCGCTTGCGGCCTTTTGACCGCTTGGCCGCAACCGCCCAAAAGCAATCCGAACGCCGCCGCAGCTACCACGCCGAGGTCAGTAAAGCCGCGATAAATCACCGTATTACGCTGTTTCATGGCGTTTCGTCACAAAGTCATCACAAATCCGGATGCCTTTAAGCATACCGCCTGGGCGCATGCTTGCTGAACGTGTATTCGCAAGTGGCGGCTATTGCAGGTATGATGGGCGTACTGAGTTTGCCTTAGGTCACCAGAGTCACGTGACCCGATGCAGCCGATCACGATCTGCCTCATCGCTCACCCCTTGGGTTTTCCTTTGCACACCAGTAAGCAGACCGCCGTTCTTGGTGGTCGAGTCTTTGTTTGAAAACTTGAGTTTTGGAGTGAGCAACATGTCTGATCGTCAGATCGGTACCGTCAAATGGTTCAACGATGCCAAGGGTTTCGGCTTCATCAGCCGCGACAATGGCCCGGATGTATTCGTGCACTTCCGCGCGATCCAGGGCAATGGCTTCAAGAGCCTGCAGGAAGGCCAGAAGGTCAGCTTCAAGGTGGTGCAGGGCCAGAAGGGCCTGCAGGCCGATGAAGTGATTCCGCAGTAATCAATCGATAAGATCGATTCAAAAAGCCGGGCGCAATGTCCGGCTTTTTTGTGTTTAGGGATAAAGCAAAAGCAGCGATTATCGAATGTGATACCGCGCGTGAATTTTCCATCACATTTTGATTCACGAAAATCACTATGCTTTGCCTGCTGGCTGGCCGGCTAATGCGTGCTCGCAAATGGTTTTGCACCGGGCGCACGATGGGTTATCGGCATGCCCAGTAGCCGCAGGCTCGGGTGGGCGGCGGTTTTCCAAAGTTAGCGCTAGATAAGGACGGGGTAAGTCATGTCGGATCAGGAAGCAACTGGCACAGTCAAATGGTTTAACGATGCCAAGGGATACGGGTTCATCAGCAGCGACAAGGGCGGTGACCTGTTTGTGCACTTCAAGTCCATCAAGGGCAATGGTTTCCGCTCGCTCAAGGAAGGCCAGAAGGTCAAATTCCAGGTGAAACAGGGACCCAAGGGCTTGCAGGCGGAAGAAGTCGAAGCGGTCTGAATCCCAAGGATTAATCTGGGGTGAAAAAGCCAGGCCTATTGCCTGGCTTTTTCGTTTTTTTCGCGATTTTCGCGTGAATTTTCCATCACATATTAATTCACGGAAATGATTAAGCTGTGTTTACTGTTCTGCTTGGCAAGGCGTTCGCAGTGCGACGTTTGATCCGCATGCTTCCACCGGCCTAAAGCATTCCAGTAAGCCGCCGGCTCGGGTGGGCCGGCTGGTCTTTGAATCAAGTCGGTTGCTCGCAAATGGAGTGATTTATGTCGGAACGTGAGAGTGGCACAGTGAAATGGTTCAATGACGCCAAAGGTTTCGGCTTCATCAGCCGCACCAATGGCCCGGACGTGTTCGTGCATTTCCGTGCTATCCAGGGGGATGGCTTCAGGAGTTTGAAGGAAGGCGAAAAGGTCGTCTTCGAGGTGGTGCAGGGGCAGAAGGGATTGCAGGCAGACAAAGTAAGCAGGGCGTGAGTGGTTGACGCCATCAATGAAGGCCGGCCTAGGTGCCGGCCTTTTTGTTTGTCCGCCAGGTAAGCTGTGGGGATGTCAGCGTCTCTTGAACCCGCTTCCGCCCAGTCCGTGACCACCTTTACGGTGCTGGTTACTTCGGCCGACGGTGCACGTAGTGAACTGATCTGCGTACAGCCGGCCGAGCCGGTGCAGCAGTGGATCTATTGGCTACCCGCGCTGGGTGTGGCGGCGAAGCACTACCTGCCTTTGGCTGAAACTTTTGCCGAGCGTGGCTTCGCCGTCGCCCTGCATGAATGGCGCGGCATGGGTTCCAGTGACCGCCGTGCAAGCCGAAGCAGTGACTGGGGCTATCGCCAATTGCTGGAGATGGATCTGGCTGCGGGAGTGCGCCAAGCAGGCCTGTGCTGGCCCCAGGCGAAGCCCTGGATGGGGGGGCACAGTCTCGGCGGGCAGCTGGCCTGCCTCTATGCCAGCCTGCACCGGAGCGACATCGCGGGCATTTTGTTGGCGGCGAGTGGCGCTCCCTATTGGCGCAGCTTTGCGTATGCGCCGCTGATTTTCGCTGCACTTGTTGTGGTGGGGCCGCTGTCGAAGCTGCTGGGTTATCTGCCAGGACGTCGGATCGGTTTCGGCGGCAATGAAGCGCGCGGCGTGATTTCGGACTGGTCGCGCAGCGGTCGAAGCGGGCGTTACGCCGCAAGCGGTATGGGCGTGGATTTCGAACAGCAACTGGCGGCACTGCGTGCGCCGGTATTCGCCTTGCAGTTGCGCGATGACTGGCTTGCGCCATCGCGTTCGCTGGCATGGCTATTGGACAAGATGCCTCAAACGGCGAAACGCACCGCCATCATCAGGCCCGACCAGCTCGCCGGGCCGAAGGCGGACCACTTCGGCTGGATGAAAACGCCGGCAAGCCTGGTTGCGCAGTGGGCTGTCTGGATGAACGCCGACACGCATACTTGATCATGCTTCGATCGCCGCCATGTTTCGAGCTTGTTTGCCATAGCGGTGCCGCAATGAAGCTGTTCGAGCCCTATACCCAACGCAGCCAAACCCTGCGCAACCGCATCGTGGTATCGCCCATGTGCCAGTACTCCGCGCAGGATGGCGTGCCGAATGCATGGCACATGGTGCACCTGGGCAGCCGTGCCGTGGGTGGTGCCGGTGCGGTCATCGCGGAAGCCACCGCCATCTCGCCGCAAGGGCGCATTTCCGGCCATGACACCGGCATCTGGAACGACGTACAGCTCGAAGCCTGGCGTCCCATTGCCGCCTTCCTGGCCGAGCACGGTGCGGTTCCAGGCGTGCAACTGGCCCATGCTGGCCGCAAGGCGAGCGCCCGGCGCCCTTGGGAAGGCGGCGGATCGTTGCCCTTAGACCAGGGCGCATGGCAAACGGTGGCGCCTTCGGCAATTGCGTTCGACCAGGATTGGCAGGTACCGCAGGCGCTGGATATCGACGGCATCCGCAAGCTGATCGCGGACTTCCGGGCCGCTGCAGTGCGCGCCAGAGCGGCTGGCTTCAAGCTGATTGAACTGCATGGCGCGCACGGTTATCTGCTGCACCAGTTCATGTCGCCGCTGAGCAATCGCCGCACCGATGAATATGGCGGCAGCTTCGAAAATCGTACGCGCCTGCTGCGCGAAGTCATCGCCGCCGTGCGCGAAGTATGGCCTGACAGCTTGCCGCTGTGGCTACGCATTTCGGCAACCGACTGGAGCGATCATGGCTGGAACATCGACGACAGCGTACGCCTGGCGAACCAGCTGCCCAGACTGGGTGTGGACCTCGTTGACGTCTCCAGCGGCGGCCTGGTGCCGCATGTGAAGATTCCGCTCGGTCCGGGCTACCAGGTGCCGTTTGCTGCCCGTATTCGGCAGGAGGCCGCTATCGCGACCGGGGCGGTAGGGCTGATTACCGAGCCTGCGCAGGCGGACGGCATCATCGCCGGCGGCGCGGCGGATCTGGTGCTGATTGCCCGCGCCAGCCTGCGCGATCCGTACTTTCCGCGTCGTGCCGCGCAGGAACTGGGTGCAACGATCACGCCGCCAGTGCAATATCAACGTGCATGGTAAAGGAGTTCGCAAGTGTTTCCCCAGCCGACCCTGATCGATAAAGGCCGTCTGCACGATCTCGGTGACGGCTTCGTCGTGCGCCGTATGCTGCCGGTGCTCACTGCGCGTCACGTTGGACCATTCGTGTTCTACGACCATATGGGGCCGGCGGAATTCGCGCCTGGCAAGGGCCTGGACGTGCGCCCGCATCCGCATATCGGCCTGGCCACGGTCACCTGGCTGTTCGAGGGCAGTATCCGCCACCGCGACAGCCTTGGCAGCGTGGCCGACATCACGCCCGGCGCAGTGAACTGGATGACAGCCGGTCGCGGTATTGCCCATTCGGAGCGCACGCCACCTGAAGCACGCCGCAGCGGCCAACGCATGCACGGTATCCAGGTATGGGTGGCGCTGCCGCGTGCGCATGAAGAAATGGAGCCGGAATTCCATCATCACGATGCGGAAAGCCTGCCATGCATTCGCCAGCCGGGTGCGGAGCTGGTGCTGATCGCAGGCAGCGCTTATGGCAGTGCTTCGCCGGTAAAAGTGTTCGCACCGATGTTCTTCATCCAGGCCCAGTTGGAGGCCGGGGCGGAAATAGCGCTGCCGGAGGAACATGCCGAGCGAGGGGTGCATGTGATCGAAGGTGAAGTCAGCTGGGGCGACCTTGTTCTTGGGGCTGCGCAGATGGCCGTGCAGGCCGATGCGCCGGCTCCGCTGGTGCGGGCGAACGGGACCTGCCGCCTGATGCTGTTTGGCGGCGCGCCGCTGGATGGCGAACGACACCTGTGGTGGAACTTCGTGTCCAGTTCGCGCGAGCGCATCGAGCAGGCCAAAGCGGACTGGGCGGCCCAGCGTTTTGGCAAGGTGTTTGGCGACGAGGAAGAGTTCATTCCGTTGCCCGCGTAAGCCCTGCGGCATGCAATCGCTGAGAGCGGGGATACGCTGGCAGCCATATAGCGCTGTGGAGACCTGTCATGTCCGCTTTCGCCAGCTTCCGTGATTTCTATCCCTACTACCTCAACGAGCATCGGGATCGGCGTTGCCGCCGCCTGCATTTCATCGGCAGTTCGCTGGTCCTGCTGATCGCGGTGTTCGCGCTTGGCACTGAGCAACTGGTATGGCTGTGGCTGGTGCCGGTGGTTGGTTACGGGTTTGCCTGGATCGGCCACTTCGCGTATGAGAAAAACCGGCCGGCGACGTTTCGCCATCCGCTATACAGCCTGATGGGCGATTGGGTGATGTATTGGGAGATATGGCGGGGCAAGGTGAAGATCTAGGGACCCCCTGAATTCGCGCAAGCCTTATGAATCGTTGAAGGCGTTGTTAAGCACGCATAGGGATGCGATGTCACCCGGTCCCAGCAAACCTGCCGCGTGCTGCGTGACTTCACATCCGGCCTATGCCGCAAGTCACGTTCGCAAGCTTTTTCGGCTGAATGTGCACTAACCTGTCATATACGCCAGACAACAGATGCATGAGACGCGCGTTACATTGCTTGCCCTCTGCCAGGCGCGGCCGCGGATTGCCAGTGCATGAACGACACCATCACTACAGCGATACGCACGGACGTACTGTATCGCCGTCATGCCTTGACGGGCCGTGCGTCATCGGCGGCGTACGCGAACATGATCTGGCTATTGGTCATCGTGATGCTTGGACTGGCGGCGCGGCTGTTTCGCATCGACCATCAGCCACTGTGGCTTGACGAGGCCTTGACGCTCCAGCGCATTCACCTGGACCTGGGCGGACTGCTCGCCGACAGCTTCAGCAATCGGCACATGCCCACCTATTTCCTGTTGTTGCGGCTGTCGTCCGCTTTCTTTGGTTCGGGCGATGTGTGGCTACGTGTCCCGTCTGCACTGTTCGGAGCGATGTCGGCTGGCATGGCGTACGTGATTGCGTCCCGTATCGGCACTCGCAACGCGGGTATTGTCGCGGGGCTGCTGATGGCGCTGTCGCCGCTGCAAGTGCAGTACGGTCAAGAAGCGCGCTCCTACTCACTGGTCACCTGGTTGATCATGGTCGCCTTGTGGGGCTTGTTGCGGCTTGCACGACATCCGTTACGCGCGGCTATCGACGTGCGTAGCGCCGAAGCAGAGCGGATGGGATGGGGTGCGTACGCAGCGGGCACCATCGCCGCGCTGGATGTGCTTGGCGATGCGATGCCATGGCTGATCGCGTCGAACCTTTCCTTGTGGCTGATCTGGCGCAGCCTTGCCCCCTTATCGCAAACGCGCATTGCGTTCCGCCGCAACTGGCTATGCAGCATTGTGGCGATCGTCGGCTGCACGGTGCCGTTCTACGTTGCGATTTTCGCCGCCAGCGACGGCCATATGTTGCAGAAGTTCGACTGGATTCCCGAGCTGAGCTGGCAGCACATGTGGGTGGTGGCCGGCAGCGTCTATCTGATGCGCATGCTGGCGGTAGTCAAGTTCGACCTGATGCACACCGCCGTACCCTTGCTGGGCTTGATGGTGGCGCTGGCCGGGTGCGCTGGAGTGGTCCGTATGCATAGAAGGCTCCAAGGGCGCGTGCTGCTGCTGAGCGTACTGGTACTGCCGCTGCTGATCCTGGGCATTTCCCTGTTCAAGTCCGTGTTGTTGCCGCGTTACGTGCTGTGGAGTGCGGCGCCGTTCTTCGTGCTGGTGGGCCTGGGCGCCGACCTGTTGCCGCGGCGCGTGCTGGCGATAGCGGCCACGCTGTTGTTCCTGCTGGGCGTGGTGAACCTGGGGCCGGTCTATCGGATGGAGACCAAGCCGCGCTGGGACATGGCCGCGGCGACGCTGGCAGCCAACGTGCGGCCGGGCGATACCGTGTTCACCGCCGATCCGAATGCTCCCACCATGCTCTCGGTGCTCAAGCCCAAAGGCGAGCTGCCGCTCGACGCCACCGCGCTGGTGACCTCGCAGCTCGATGAAGCCTTGCTGCGCTGGCGGCAGGGCAGTCGCGTTTGGGCAGTGAACGGGCGCTCGGCGTTGGGCCAACGCGAAGAACTCACGGATTTCAAAAACCGCATCGCCGCGCTGGGTACGCCTGCGGTGGAGATCCCCCAGGGCAAAGAGATCACCATCCTGATGTTTCCTGCGCCCGACGAGGAAGCGGAGCCGAACTAAGCGCTCGCGGGTTTGGGGGCAATCGTAGGCTTACGTTGCAAAGCCCAGCATTGCCATGCCTGCGCGCCGCGCGATGTTGAAATCGTCATCCAGGCCTGCGAGTTAGCGGTATTGCTGGTGGCATTGCTGGCAGACCTGGTCCACCGGCTTGAGCGCCGCGGCCAGCGCCGGGCAATCCGCGGGTGCCGACTGAGCGGCCTTCTGCAAGGCGGTATGCAATTGGACGGTCAGATCCTTGAAGGGCTGCGGCGCATCCGCAAAGACGGCCGGGATGTCCGTGGCGATCATCTGCATGCGCTGCAACTGGTCAAGATTCGCGCTGGCCTCGCAGCGTTGCCCTTTTACGGCCTGCTGCAACTGATGTCGGTGAAAGCCTATCGTCACCATCAGTGCCTCAGGGAACGGGTTGCGTTCGCTCAGGGCACGCATGGTGAACACCGTGCCGATGATGCCGATGGCCAGACCCAGCACGACCAGGAGCGCTGCACGCATTGCCTTACCTCTCGATGGTGGACGCCGAGCCTAGCGCAAGTTGCTTAGCCAAATGTTGGGAGACGGCTTTCCTGCCCTTTCTCAACGCGCCAAGTCCGGCACGGGTCGGTACTTGGCTACGCCCAAGCAAGTGTTTGTAGCACTTGATTCGCGGCGGGCCGTCGATGGCCCGCACCAACAGGCTCTTTCTCAACAGCCTGTCGGTGGCCCCTTTGGCCGGTAAAATGAGTAGGTCTTCTCCAACCAGGTGTCAACGTGAGTCCTAGCAGTCCATTGACGGCAGCCGGTGGCTGTCCATGAGCCATGCGCATCCCTCCGAGCGCTTCGATGGCGTCGAGCGGCTGTACGGTGCCGGCAGCCTAGGGAAGCTGGCGCACAAGCACGTCTGTGTGATTGGCATTGGCGGGGTTGGCTCCTGGGCGGCTGAGGCGCTGGCACGCACGGGAGTGGGAAGACTGACGTTGATCGATGCGGATGAAGTTTGCGTTTCCAACACCAACCGGCAGTTGCATGCGCTGGATGGCGAGTATGGCAAGCCCAAGGTGGGCGTGATCGCGGCTCGTGCGCATGCAATCAATCCGGCGATCCGCCTCGAAGCGATCGAACGCTTTCTCACGCCCGCCACGCTGGATGAATTGCTGGACCGCGGTTATGACGTCGTGCTGGATGCCTGCGACGCATTCCGCGTCAAACTGGAAGCCATCGCCTGGTGCCGCCGCCGCAAGCTGTCGATGGTAACGGTTGGCTCGGCCGGCGGCCGCACCGATCCCACGCAGATCCGTGTGCGCGACCTTTCGCGTACCGAGCATGATGCGATGTTCAGCCTGATCCGCAAGAAGCTTCGCCAGGATTTCGGGTTTCCGCGCAACCCGGATCGCTACTTCGGCGTGTCGGCGGTGTATTCCCTGCAGAACGTGCAGTACCCGCAACCGGATGGAACGGTGTGCGGCACGCGCCCGCCTGGTGGCGATTCATTGAACCTGGCCTGCGGGGGCGGCCTTGGCGCCGCCACGCATGTTACCGGCGCGTTCGCGTTTGCGGCGGTAGGGAAGGTGATGGAGAAACTGCTGGAACGCTGAAGACTGTTCCATGAGTGGAGGACGGATGCCTCCTCCTTGGTGTAACCCTCTCCCGTGGGCTTGATTAGCGTCGAGTCTCAGTAGGTGAGCAGAGGTAGGGCGAGCATGGCGGCATCCCTCAAGCGGAGGTGCCGCCATGCCGATGAACCGCGT